>JAYVJR010000064.1:0-10584 GCA_043769085.1 Gammaproteobacteria bacterium | reverse complement strand
TCCCTCTGCGGCGTCGGGGCAGTCTCTCGGGGTCGCATCCTATTCCTCCAGCTATTGCAGGCCTAACAACATTATCCTGCAATATCAGACCCCTGAATAGTGATTTAATTCCCTATAAATATAGCCTTTTAAGAGATTTTCAGGGGCGACTACATTAGAGCTGGATTCCAGTCTTTGTTGACGACGTCGTTCCGTGCACCAGACAAGGGTGACAACCCAAATCTCGCGTTCTCGTGCTATATACCTGCGCGCGCGTAATGGTCTTGTTTAATGCCTTGTCATCCTTGTCACCCTGCAGACTTTTCGAAGCGGTAAATCGTGTGCCGTTGTTGTCCCTGACGGCCGACCTTCTTCCACCCCGCTTGCTCCATTGCGTCGGCGACTGCGCTTCCATTTCTACGCGCAACTTCCGTATACGAAGAGTGATCAGGATCAAGATGCAACCCATGAATTAGCACATCGCGAACCGAGGTGTCTCTGACACCCATATTCAAGAGCCTATCCAGGTACCTACCAACATCCGTCTCAAGCTCGGTGACTCGAACGCGCTCCTGCTGTTCATTCGATGCAAGGGTCGCCTCGACGTCCGTTAGGTGCCACGCGGTACCGTTGCGATACAGGATTGTCGCTTCAGCCCAAAGCTGATCACGAATTGTCACGAGCGCTTCAACGTCAATTTTGCCGCAGCGGACAGGCCAGTACCGCCGGTTGCCCGTGCGATCTTGAAGATATTGAGATTCGTTGGTCGTGGCAACGAAAACGCATTGCCGAGGAAACTGACCTGTCCTGCGCGCATAGGGCGGACGAAAAGTATCCACGGTCTCGCTGAGAAAACTCTTGATAGCTTCAACTTGCGAATGACGTATCGCCTTTAGTTCGTCAATTTCCACGACCCATCGGCCGCAAAGTTGCAGCGCGGCATCTTTGTTGTGAATGTCTGGCAAATTGCCGGCGAACCATTCTGGGCAAACTGCAAGCGCACGCGCTGCTGAAGTCTTTCCTACGCCCTGAGAACCCTCAAGCACGAGGATATGGTCGACCTGGCACCCAGGTTGAAAAATACGAGCGACTGCAGAAACAAGAAAGCGCGTACCAATCGCTCGCAAATAATCGTCTTTTTGATCCGTTGCGCTTAAGAAACAACGCAGCCAATTCTTCAATCGCTCTTCGCCGTCCCACTTGACACTTGTTAGGTAGTTGCGAACAGGATGAAATGAATTGTCCCTGGCTGCTAGCAACACCGTATCCGCAACAACAGGGCGGCCGCGCACTTGTATGTCATGCTGTTGTAACCAGATCGCTATAGCAGTGTCATCGGCATCGATCCATGCGGTACGGGGGAGGCATTTTCGCCAAGGCGGTGCCCGCGTGACTTCGACGTCTAGGGAAAACTCGTTGTATCGCACAAGACCAGCCAACTCAGGCGCGGAACGTAACGCGATCAATACGTTTCGCTCATCGCCTGCAAATCCATGACCGCGCCTAGAAAGCTGGTCGCGCCATTCACCCCCAACGGCAGCGACTGTGCACGACTCAATCGATCGTTTAACAACGTACGGTCGGGTCTCGTCCGCGATGTCTTCCAGACGAGAAATTGCGAAATTCTCCGCCCGTTGTGGCTTCATTTTCCAATCGGCCGAGCTGCGCAGAGTCGAATCTGCGAATTCGCGGCTGCCAGCTTGTCCGCATCGCTGAGGTTGGACAACTCGAAGGCAATTTGCGACGAGGGTCGACGAAGTGTAGTCGCGATATCGTCGATCGAAAATCCGGTGTCGACGTAGAGCTTGCGGCATTCAATTGCGAATGGATCGCGCGGGTAAGTATCAGTCATTACGCTCTCCGCTTTGCGCCTGCACCCATTCAAAAAACGCGGCTTCGTCGATCAGCACCCTGCGGCCGACTCGGCGGACAAAGGCCTTGGCACCATTTTTGCGTTCGTTGAATATCAACCACCGAAGGCCTGCGGTTGTTGGCCACGGATGGGGCCATTTCGGCACGGGAATTAACCTACATTCGGCGGCCATGTTTACCTCACGCTGCAACTGTTAGCATGTGCCAAGATTGAATTGCAGTAGGCGGCCGCACCAGCAAAATAAGAGTCGAAAAACTACCCCTAGATTTAATTGGACAAATTAACCGGCGTTCCAGTCCTCGTCCAATTCGCCCAGCATCTTGTCGAAATTGGCGCGCTCTTCTGCGAACTGAAGGTCGCCGCGAATTGTCTTGCGGGCTTTGCAGAAATCCTTCGCGACTGTCGCGATTGCGACGTGCTGTTTCTTACCATTCTCCATCAGACTTTGCACTGCGCGCGCCCGTTTAAGTTTTGCGCCACTCTCGGCAGAATTGGGTCGCCCAGGCAATCCGCAACTAAACACTTCTGCCGGATTTTCACCGCCAAGAATTCGGCGGACGCACTGCTTTACGAATTTCTCCGCCGCCAAGTAACGCTCCCGCGCAATAGAATCGACAGGGGCCGATAGGTACGCTGCATACAGTTCTCGCCTTGCAGCGCGCCCCTTTGTGCTGTTTCGCTTAGCAAGATTTAGCGTAACGCGGATGGCGTGTGTCTGGATGCGCTGCGACCTAGTTGTGGGCCGTCGTCGTTTCAACACCGCCCACCGAAAATCTTGTCGTTCATGCGTTGAACAACACCCGCGGTATGCTGATCGCTCAGGTGGCTATAACGTTTCACCATTGCCAGCGTTTTGTGCCCAAGCACTGCTGCGATCTCCGCTAACGTCGCGCCATTCATCGCAAGATAGCTGGCCGCGCTGTGCCGAAGATCGTGAAATCGGAAGTCTTTTAGGTCGGCTGCCGTCCTTGCCTTCCGCCAGTACTTTTCCGTCGCCAGTGGCGCTTTTCCGTCGGCCCTTGCGAACACCAAGCTAGAGTCAATGCGCCGGACCTTGGCGCGTGCCGTCAGCAGTTCGAGCGCAGGTCCAGCCAAATGCATCGTCCGAGTTTCGCCATTCTTGGTGTCATGCAGAGTCGCCGTCGCCCGCCCCAGGTCAACGTCCTTCCAGCGCAGCCACTCAATTTCCCCGCGCCGCGCCCCCGTCGACAGCGCTAGCACAACCAACAAATACAGTTCCGGCAGATCGCTTTTCTTGCAGGCATCTAACAATTTGATGCGCTCAGCATCACTCAGGAAGCGCACGCGGCCGCGCGGCTCGCTCAATTGCCGCAATGAACGCAGGGGGTTTTGCTCAACCCACTGCCATTCCTTGGTCGCTGTTGAAAAGACCGCGCTCAGGTAGGCGAATGTTCGGTTCACGGTCGCCGGAGCCCTCAGCCCACCGCGAACCGTACGCTCAGCGGCCAGTCGATCTCTGGTTTCCGCCAGTACTGCTGGCGTGACGTCCGCGAGTAACCGGCTACCCAATTCTTTTTTCCACCAGAGCAACGACCGCTTACGGGCCGCGACGTCTTTGAGGCGGGCTATGGAGGGCACCAATTCGCGCTCGCGCTTTCCCACAAGCTGCTTTTTGGAAGCACCCTTGCGCGGTTTGGCTGCGTCATCTGCGGGCAAATACAGGTAACGGTCGATGGCGTCAGCGAGCGTGTGCCGGGTTCCCTCGACGTACCTGAACGCGCGCCGCTGCCGCGCTGCGCTCTCAAAGTCCTGCACATACCGTTTGGCATAAGTCATTCGCTGGAATGACTTGGTGTGCGATGGATTGCCGCGAAGGCGGATTTGTACTTCGTAGGACCGGCTGCCGTCCTGGCGGAGCCGTTCGCGGATAGTGGCCATGCAGTACCTCACAACAGGTGGCGACTGATGGCCCGAACCTACCACAAAACCAACCCCAACTGTGGGATTAGTGTGGGATTCGAGCGTGACTGACGGCTTAGTTACTCGTAAGTTATTGTTTTTATTGGTGGGCCGTGTAGGGATCGAACCTACGACCAAGAGATTAAGAGTCTCCTGCTCTACCAGCTGAGCTAACGGCCCGTTTTTCTTGTACAAAAATCGATGGGGTGAGCGACGGGGCTCGAACCCGCGACAACCGGGATCACAACCCGGGGCTCTACCAGCTGAGCTACGCCCACCATCGAATCATCCACCCGACAAGCGTCGCTGAACTGGCGCGCCCGGCAGGACTCGAACCTGCGACCTACGGCTTAGAAGGCCGTTGCTCTATCCAACTGAGCTACGGGCGCTCGAGCGGCTAAAGCCTATCGCAATTCCGTCTCATCATGGTCGGGGCAGCAGGATTCGAACCTGCGACCCTCTGCTCCCAAAGCAGATGCGCTACCAGACTGCGCCATGCCCCGCACCGTCCCCTTACGACGAGTGCCAAGGGGTTCCCGGCGAAGGGGCGCGCATCATACGGGCGGAGTCCTGCCAGCGTCAATGAATGGCCGTTTGCGCTGGATTTTGCACGGCATGCGAGAATAAACGCCCATGACAGCCCAGATTATTGACGGCAAAAGCATTGCCAAAAAAGTGAAATCCGAGGTGAAAACTGCGGTCGACACCCTGCTTTCTCGTGGCGGTCGTCGGCCCGGCCTGGCCGTGGTCATGGTGGGTGACAACCCGGCGTCCGCCGTCTATGTCCGCAACAAGCGCCTGGCCTGTGCGGACTGCGGCATCACGTCGGTCTCCCATGACCTGCCTCAGTCCACCTCTGAAATCGAACTGCTGTCAGTCATCGAAGGGCTGAACGCGGACCCAACGGTCGACGGCATCCTGGTGCAGCTACCGGTGCCCGAGCATATCCGTCAGTCCGAAATCGTCGAGCGTATCGACCCCGCCAAGGATGTCGACGGCTTCCATCCTTACAACATTGGCCGGCTCGCCGAACGCCAACCGCTGATTCGACCGTGTACGCCGTTTGGTGTCATCCGCATGCTCGATCATATCGGCGTGACGCTGTTAGGTAAACACTGCGTCGTGGTTGGCGCCTCCAATATCGTCGGCCGCCCGATGTCGCTGGAATTGCTGTTGATGGGCGCAACCGTCACCGTGACTCATCGCTTCACCACAGAGTTGCAACACCACGTGGGCCAGGCCGACGTGCTGATCGCCGCGGCCGGCAAGCCGGGCCTGATCCGCGGCGAGTGGGTCAAGGAAGGCGCGATTGTGGTCGATGTCGGAATCAATCGGATGGCGGACGGCCGTCTGACCGGCGACGTAGACTTTGAAACCGCGCGCCAACGCGCCAGCTGGATCAGCCCGGTTCCGGGCGGCGTCGGACCGATGACCGTCGCGATGCTGATGAAGAACACGCTGGAAGCCAGCGTGCGTCGCCAGTCTCGTTAGGCACCAGTCTAGTTAGGAAATAGTTTTCCCGACCGGTGTAATGTTGGCGTTGAGACGGAACAGATTGCCGGGATCGTATTGCTGCTTGATCCGGGCCAGCCGTGGATAATTGCCAAGGTAGTTGGCGTTGAGCACCGCGGCGCCTTCATTGCCTTCGACCTCGTTGACATAGAAGCCGTGCGTATAAGGCTCCAACGTCTTCCAGCATTGGCGTGCCCATTCAATATGAGGTTTAGCATCGTCGTTGACCGGCCAATTGGCCATGACCATCATATTGGCCTGCGCGTGACGATGCGGAAAGGCTGTCGCGTTGGTAGCTACGCGGCCGATAGCTCCGCCCGCATGCTGAAAATACACGATGCTCGTACGCCGCGCATCACTGCCAAAACCGGCTAACACGTCCTTGACGTTAGCTACCGTGATGCTGCTGACAAAGCCGTTCTTGCTGTAGTTGCCTTCGCTACGCGCGTCGGACTGATCACTGGCACGCTGCAGCCGGTCATAGTCGACCGCGGCCACGCGGTCAGCTACGGGAGTGCCGATATTGCGAATCGGCGCCATGGCACGCTCGAAATCGCGCGCCGGCCCTGAGTAACAGACGTTGATGCCACAGACTTGGGGCCGACCGGCCGGACTTGCGAACCAGGCGTCGAGATACAACTCGTCTGGCGCCCGCGGTGTGTATTCTGCGTAGCGACTGAGCACGTCGCGAGCGCGTTCGATAGGAAATACCAGTGTCCCGCCTATGACCTGGCGCTCCACCGGATGCAACTGGAATTCGAAATCCGTAATGATGCCAAAATTGCCGCCACCACCGCGCACGGCCCAATAAAGATCAGCATTGTCTTTGGCGCTGGCGCGCCGGAAAACACCGTCCGCAGTGACTATATCCACCGCAGTCACATTGTCCAACGCGAGACCAAAGCGCCTCGCCATACGTCCGAAGCCGCCGCCGGTCGTCAAACCACCAACGCCCGTGTGCGACACCGTGCCCAAAGGGGTCACAAGACCAAAAGCCATGGCTTCGTGATCAATAGCCCCTAACAGCGTACCGCCCGCCACCCAGGCACGCCGGCGTTGCGGGTCCACGCGCACGCCACGCATCGCCGACAAGTCAATCTGCATGCCACCATTGCAGGTCGATTGCCCCGAAAAACTGTGTCCGCCACATTTGACCGCGACCAGCAGGCCTAACGAACGGGCAAAATTCACCGCCGAGCGCACATCGGCGACGCCAGCGGGCTGGATGATCAGCGCCGGGCGGCGATCAATCACGGGATTGATGACCTGACGGGCCTGCTCGTAGCCCGGATCCTCGGCCAGCAGCAGCTTGCCACGCAGACTGGCTCGTAAATCAGTCAGAAGTTTGGCGGTGATCGTAATCGGTTTGCCATCGCCGGTTACGGCCGACAAATCGGCGGGCGCTCCGGCGAAAGTCCAGCGTGGTGCGGCTCCAACCATCGTGGCCAGAGCGGCGGTCTGAAGCAAGGTACGTCGTTGCATAAAGCTCTCGTCTTTTGAAAACGGTCTATTGATATCGCCAAATAGTCGTGCCGCCCGGTTTGTCCTCCAGCACCACACCAGCGCCGCTGAGCTGCTGTCGGATCGCGTCTGCTCCCGCGAAATCCTTGTTAGCGCGCGCGTCGCGGCGCGCGACGATCAAGCGCTCTATTTCGGGCGCGGGCAACTGCGTGCCAATAACGCCATCGCCTGCCTTGCGCAGCCGGAACCATTCCTCAGCCGGCAATTGCAACAGGCAGAGCACGGCGCCGAGCGCACGCAATTCCGCGCCGAAAGTCCCTGCCCGCGCCGAATCCTGCGCCGTCAGCGCCTGATTGATCTCTGTCGCCAGGCCTTGCAAGACAGCTAACGCCTGCGGCGTGTTGAAATCCGCATCCATGGCTTTGCTGAAGCGCGCCGTGGCTTCGCCGGGCACCATGGGCGCGTCGGCCGGCGCGGCGCGCAAAGCATTGTACAAACGACCTAAAGCGGCATCGGATTGATCGAGCATTGCGAGCGAATAGTTGATCGGCCCGCGATAGTGACTGGCCGTCAACAGGTAGCGCAACACCTCGGGATGCCGCACTCGCAGCGCGCCAGCCTCGTCACGCGCATCGAGCACTTCACGGATCGTGAAAAAATTACCGAGCGACTTGGACATTTTCTCATTGTCCACATTGACGAAGCCATTGTGCATCCAAATGCTGGCAAACCGCCCGCCCGTGGCCGCGCAGGACTGTGCGATTTCGTTTTCATGATGCGGAAATTTGAGATCCATGCCGCCGCCGTGGATATCGAAATCGGCACCTAACAACTCGTTCGACATGGCTGAGCATTCGATGTGCCACCCCGGGCGGCCAGGCCCCCAGGGCGACTCCCAGAAGGGCTCGCCCGGCTTGGCGCGCTTCCACAGCACAAAATCCAGCGGGTCGCGTTTGTCCGCATCAATCTCGACGCGTGCGCCTGCGCGCAGGTCTGCGAGCTTCTTGCCCGAGAGTTGGCCGTACTCGGCGAATGAGCTCACGGAATACAGCACGTCGCCGTCCGCGGCTACATAGGCGTGCCCGCCTGCAATCAGCGTCTGCACCATACGGATGATGCCGGGCAGGTGCTCAGTAGCACGCGGCTCGTGATCCGGCCGCAATAGGCCCAGACGATCATAGTCGGCATGCATGGCATCGATAAAGCGCGCGGTAAATGTTGCCATGGGTTCGCTGCGCTCGGCCGCCCGCTGGATGATTTTGTCGTCGATATCGGTGATGTTGCGCACAAACACCACGCGATAACCGCGCCATTGCAGATAGCGCCGCACGATGTCGAAGGCCACTTTCGAGCGCGCGTGGCCGATGTGGCAGAAATCGTAAACCGTGTCACCGCAGACGTACATCCGCACAACGCCCGGCTGCAGCGGCACCAATGACTGTTCGCGGCCAGTCATGCTGTTAAAAATCGAAACGTGCGGCGGGTGATTATTCATATCGCGAATCTTTGCAGTCGTTCTTCTATAATGGCCGGCGCCATGGCTAACAAAAATGTGCCCAGCTCCGGCCCGTGCTCATGACCCGTCAGCGCCAGGCGCAATGGACGATATAGGGCCGCGCCTTTGGCGCCGGAGGCTGTTTGCGCAGCCTTGCAGATCGACTGCCAGTTCGCACCCTGCTGACGCGCGGCACCGGCCGCAGCGGCAAAAAAACCCACACCGGCGGCACGAACTTGCTGCAGCGTTTGCTCTTCCAGCGCAGGCGCGGGGCCGGCGAGCACGGAGGCCCAGACCGCCGCATCCCGCGGCAACACCGTGTTAGCTTGCACGGCTTTGTACCAGGCATCGCGCTGGACCGCATCGCCGAGTGGCGGCGCCACACCAGACAGCCATGCCTGCAAACGCGCCGGACTGAGCCCATGCGCTGCCTGTTTTTGCCAGGACAGCAACTGTATGGAGTCAAATCTCGCCGGCGCGCGGCCAAAATGGCGTGCATCGAGTTTGCGCGTCATGGCCGCGAGATCCATCAGCTCACCCTCGGCGCTGGCGTGACCGAGACGGAACAGCAGATTGTTGATGGCCTCCGGCAAATATCCCTCATCCCGCAACTGCGCAATGCTGCGCGCTCCATTGCGCTTCGACAGCGGCGTGCCGTCGATTCCATTGATGAGGGCGACATGCGCATAGGCTGGCACAGAACATTGCAAAGCGCGCAGCAGCATCAGCTGTCGCGGCGTGTTAGCCAGATGATCCTCGCCACGCAGCACCAGCGTAATCCCCATCTCGGCATCGTCTACGGCATTCGAGAAAAAAAACGCTGCGGTGCCATCGGCGCGACGAATCACGAAGTCGCCGATATCCTCGCTGGCGAATACCTGCTTGCCGTGTACGACGTCCTCAAACTCAATGCGCTCGCCGGCCTGCACCTGAAAACGCCAACCGGGTTTTCGGCCCGCCGCCTCATGTGCCGAGCGCCGCTCGTTTGTTAGCAAACGGCAGGTGCCGGCATAACGCGGCGCGCGCCCCGAGGCCAGCTGTGCGCGCCGCGAGAACTCCAGGTCCTGGGCCGTGCAGTAGCACGGGTAGACTCGGCCCAGCTCCGCCAGTTGCGCAAAGGCTGCGTCGTAAATAGTGGCGCGCGCAGACTGGTGGACAGGGGCGCCGTCCCAAGTCAGGCCCAGCCATTCGAGATCCCGCTGCAGTGCGTCGACGAATTCAGCCTTGCTGCGCTCACGATCGGTGTCTTCAATGCGCAGCAGGAATTGGCCGCCAGTTTGCCGCGCGAGCAGAAAATTGAACAAGGCAGTACGGGCATTGCCCAGGTGCAGCTCACCGGACGGACTGGGGGCGAAACGGGTGACATGGACTGCAGCGCTCATCGGGCCATTTTACGGGTGTCGCAGCCCGCCCGGTAGGCTAAACTCCGGCGCGAGAAATCCTAGGGCAGCTCTGCACAGGTAACGCGGGCGCGGCCGAGGCGGATTTTTTCACTGGCAAGGAAAGACGAGTGCAGTGTATCGAGATACATGAGCGAGGATGGACGCAGCCAGCGGAAAAATCCGTCCAGCCCCAAGGGGTTAGGCCGTAAATGCCCGGCTACGGCGTTGCTTCCTCCTTACAT
Organism: Gammaproteobacteria bacterium; assembly: GCA_043769085.1. Taxonomy (GTDB): domain Bacteria; phylum Pseudomonadota; class Gammaproteobacteria; order Steroidobacterales; family Steroidobacteraceae; genus UBA964. Next base: position 720 of record JAYVJR010000064.1, on the reverse strand, counting down.
GGAATGACCATGCTGCGTCGGTCGCGCCTGGTATCCGGGCATTTGCGGCCTAACGCGCCTCGCGTTACCTGTGCAGAGCTGCCCTAGTGGCCTACGCATTCGTTTCCGATCTGCATCTCGACGGCGCACAGCCGCAGGCAATCGATCTTTTCGTCGATTTCCTGGGTGCCAAAGCCCGCAGCGCAACAGCACTCTATATTCTGGGCGACCTGTTCGAATCCTGGCTCGGGGACGATTTGATCGATGCGCCGCAGCAACAGATTTGCACTGCCCTGCGCGCATTGACGGCGAGCGGCGTACCGGTGTTTGTCATGCGCGGCAACCGCGATTTCCTGTTGGATGTCGAGTTCGCTCGACAAACCGGCGTCCAGCTGTTGCCGGATCCGGTGCTGGTGCACCTGGATGGGACACTGACGTTGCTAACACATGGCGATCTGCTGTGCACGGACGACGTCCAATACCAGCAACTGCGCAGTCTGGCAACCGACCCCGTGTGGCGACGTGGATTGCTACAACTCAGCACTGCGACCCGCGGCGCATTGGCAGCGATTGCGCGGGCCGGCAGTCGCAAACACATGGCGCGCGCGCGCCCGGACATCATGGACGTCAATCCGGACACCGTCACAAAAGTCTTCGCGGCGAGCGGCGCCGAACTCATGATTCATGGGCACACCCACCGCCCGGCCGAGCACCAGCACCCAGTCGAGGGCCGTTCCTGTA
>JAYVJR010000063.1:0-2850 GCA_043769085.1 Gammaproteobacteria bacterium | reverse complement strand
GCGTTGATATCCGACAACACCACCAAACCGCGTTCACCGACCTGCTTGTGCATGCCCAGCGCAAGATCGCCGGTGCCGCCTGCAACGTCGAGTGCTGTCTGACCTGGGCGAAGATGCGTTAGCGACAAGGTGAATTCTTTCCAGGCGCGGTGCAGGCCTCCCGACATCAAGTCGTTCATCAGATCGTAGTTGCCCGCGACTGAATCAAATACGCCACGGACGCGGTTCTGCTTCTCGCCCGCAGGCACTTTTTCGTAACCGAAATCGACGCTGGTTTTGTCTGAAGGGTGTGTCACGCGGCGGCCTGATCCTGGTAGGGCATTCTAGCGACTGTTGTATTCACGCTACAAACCCGGTCCGTACAGAGGAGAATTGCCACTACAGGGTACCCAAGTGCTCGACTTTGTTATAGCTTGTCGGCCCTTGCGAGAGCAGTCGCGCTCGCCGGTCACCTCTTGGGAGTTTTGCATGGAACGAAATAAATGGCTCGCATTCGCGGGCGGCCTGGCCTTGATGCCGTCAGTCGGCTTGTCGCAGTCCGGCAGGGACAATTCTGGCGAGGGTGTTCTCGAAGAAATCACTGTCACAGCCGAGCGCAAGGAAGCAGACCTGCAGTCCGTTCCGATTTCAGTCACGGCATTGAGTGAAGCCGCGCTCGAATCACGGCAGGTCACGGAAGCACGAGATCTGCAGCGCTATGTGCCTAGTTTGCGCATGAGCAACAACATCACCTCGCCGACCAACATCTCGCCCTCACTGCGCGGCTCGCTGCAACAGGATGCGTCGCTGGTGGTTGCCGAATCGCCGTTCGGCATCTATGTCGACGACGTTTATATCGCGCGACTGAACGGCAACAACATCACGCTGTCGGACATCGAGCGCGTCGAAGTGCTTCGTGGCCCGCAGGGCACGTTGTACGGCCGTAACACGCTGGCCGGCGCGATTAAATTCATTTCGCGCACGCCGAATGCCGACAACGCCTGGTTCGACGTCAAAGCAGGCGTCGGCAACTGGGGTCAATTCGTAGCCAGCCTGAGCACGGGTGGCAAGCTGAGCGACAACTGGGCGGCTTCGTTCTCCGCGCAATCCAATCGCAAGGGCGGCCAAGTGACCAACTTGGTCACCGGCAAACATGTGGGCGAAGAGGAAAATCTCGCGGGCCGCGTCAAGTTGCACTACATCGGTGGCGAGCGGTTCGATGCCGTGTTCTCGCTGGCCTACGCGGACAGCACCAATGATTCCCTGCAATTGGTACCTGGCATCTCGCCGTCTGTTCCGGCGAACCAGCGCTACACGTCCGACAACGTGGTTCTGCCTAACGGCGATTATGCGAATCGCACGGTGTACAACAACGTGTTACCCGCCATCATCGGCAAGAAACCCCGCGGTGAGACCAAGCAGACCATCGCCGCGGCGAACCTGTCCTGGGACATGGGCGCCTATACCATCCGTTCCATCACAGGCTATGTGAAGATGGCAGACTTTTTTAGCACCGATTTCAGCGGCGAAGGCCAGGTGTTAGGCGCATCCAATCCGACGGCGCGGCAGTACTCGCAAGAACTGCAGATCACTGGCAAGGCGATGGACGACAAGCTGGATTACCTGGCCGGCGTCTACTGGTTCGATGAGAAGGGCTCGCAGGATTTTGGCTGGAACATCACGCGATCGTTCTTTAATGTCGGCCCAGTGTCGTCGAGTACCTCGAATGCGACTTCGAAGTCGGTGTCGGTGTTTGGCCAGGGATCCTATCAGTTTACGGATCAATTCAAGGCGACGTTAGGCGCCCGCTGGACACAGGACAAGAAGGCGTTCGATATGCGCTGGCAGGCGCTGTTCGCGCCGATTCCCGCGACGGTTATTGCGCTGCGCAACACTTACACGGAAGTCACGCCGAAGTTCGGCCTCGACTACCAGGTCAATAGCGACGCTGTCGACAGCCTGCTGTTGTATTTCTCGGCCGCGCGTGGTTTCAAGTCCGGCGGCTACAACGGAATTGCAATCACCAGCGCGGAAGATTCGAAGTCGGCCTATGGCCCGGAATCCAACTGGACCTATGAAGTCGGCGCGAAGATGGATTCGCTGGACAACCGGTTTCGTCTCAACGCCAACTATTTTGTGGCGAAGATCAAGGATCTGACTTTGAACGCGACCGTCATCGATCCGATGACGGGTGTGGCTTCTTTCCCGGTGCAGAACTCGGGCAAGGTCACGGTACAGGGTCTCGAAGTTGAATCGACCTTCGTGGCGACGGACAACCTGACGTTCTTCATGAACGCGTCGATCCTAACCGGCAAGTATAACGAGCTGAACCCGACCAGTGCACCAGCGGTGGCATCGTTGCCACGCCTGCCCTTGTTCGTGAACAACAATCGTCTGGGCGTGCAGGCCGAGCCGCCGCAGCTGCCAGATAAAACCATTTCGTTAGGTCTCGATTACGCCAAGCCGTTTGGTGACAACAAAGTGTTCCGCTTCGGCGCCGATTGGTACAAGACGGACGATTACATCACCGCGGCGACCAACGACTTCGTGATCACCGGTTACGACCGATTCAATACCTTCTTGGGTCTCGATATTGGCGATAACTGGGAAACGCGTTTGGCGGTCAAGAACGTCGCTAACGAAAAGAAGATCTATGTCGGTAGCCGTGGCTTCCTCGGTGGCTATCTGCAGCTGCCGCCGGCTGAAATCATGTTTACCGCCAAATACAAAATGGCTGGCGAAAAAGCGCCGCCCCCGGTCGTCAAGCCTGCTGACTCCGACGGTGATGGTGTGACGGACGACATTGATCGTTGCCCCGGGACGCCTGCGGGGACGGCGGTGGACGCTTCGGGTTGCCCGTTGCCGGTGGAC
>JAYVJR010000062.1:0-2532 GCA_043769085.1 Gammaproteobacteria bacterium | reverse complement strand
CACTTCTTCTGTCGCGAACAATTTGGCAGCGATGCATTAGTGCGCATCACCGACCGGGCGGCGGACTGGGTTCCCAACACGCCATTGAACTCCCGCGCGAAGCTCGATTTGATTTCCTTGATCGATTCGCCGCGCGACTACCTCTCCCAGCTCGAACGTGGAGAAAAGCGCGCACTGCTGGCATCGATCAGCTATGCGACCTTCCTAACAAAAGTCGCGCGAGCGGACCCACAACTGGTCCAATTTTTCCAGGACTCCACCAGCAGCTATTTCGGCGTCGGGATCGACGCCACCTCCGCGCTGGATGCCTGCGCGAATGGCAACCCTGGATTCGCGGCAATGAATCTCGGGCCGCTCGCCGATCCCGCGATGAGTCCCACCGGTCGACTGGCCTACACCGACCCCGATCCTTACATCTATCATTTCCCCGATGGCAATCACGGTCTGGCTCGTGCGCTGTTAGCCAAATTGAACTTCCGCGCATTTCCGGCGCGATCCATGTCGGACCTGGTCACGACCGCGGTCGACTATAGCCGCCTGGACGACTCCAGCAGTACAGTCCGTATCCGCCTGCAGTCGACGGTCGTGAAGGTTCAACATCGGGGCGAGGTTGGCTCGGCGCCCGATGTCGAGGTCAGCTATGCCTGCGCCGGCCGCCTGGAAAGCGTCCGAGCCAAGCACGTCGTCCTGGCTTGCTGGCATCGGGTGATTCCCCATATCTGGAGCGAACTGCCCCAAGAGCAAGTTCAGGCCTTGAATGATCAACGAAAAGTGCCGTTGATTTACACCAACGTCCTGATACGGAATTGGACGGCGCTCAACAGACTGGGTGTGAATGCCATACATACGGCCGGCCATTTCTGGCGCAGCGCGGAAATCGATTTTCCGGTTTCGATGGGCGACTATCGGTTTGCCGAGAGCGCCGACGACCCGGTACTGCTGCACATGGCGGCCGTTCCCACCATGCCGGGGCTTGCACCGCGAGAGCAGGCGTCCGCCGGCCGTGTTCGCATCGGCACGTTGACATTTTCCGAGCTGGAGCGCTCTATTCGTGATTTGTTAGCACGAGCGCTGGTCACAGGCGGTTTCGATCCGGCGCGCGACATCGAAGCAATTTGCGTGAACCGCTGGTCGCATGGCTACGCGTACGAATACATGCGTCCCTGGGACGCGTACTGGCCCAACGGCCCGCTGCCGATCGAGGTCGCTCGCCGGCCGCTGGGCCGAATCGCCATCGCCAATGCAGACTCGGGGGCGTATGCCTATGCGCACAGCGCCATGGATCAGGCCATCCGCGCCGTGCGCGAATTGCTCGGGACACCCACTGGTGCGCCCGCCATCGCGCCAGGCCCTGGGCCCCAGATTCCGTTGTTCGATCGAGCGCTGTGACTTCGAACCCCTAACCGACTGCGGCGGCACGCTCTTCGCGCCACAAATCGAGCTTTTCCTGTGCGGCGCGATCCGAATAACTGAAGAGCACGCAGTCCGAGTCAATTTGGTGCGAATACGGCTCCCAGCTCGGCACGACGAACACGTCGTTAGGTTCCCAGGCGAAGGTCTGATCGCCGATGCGCGTGCGGCCGCGGCCTTCGACGCAGACATACACACAACCATCGGTCGAGCGGTAGGTTTGCCCTGCAAATCCTTGCGGCATCCATTGAATGAATGCCGCCATTGTCGGCACGGCGTGCTCGCCGTTCACCGGATTGGCGTACTTCAGCCTGACACCGTGGCAAGGATCGATGTCGGCGGCGCGCGCCAGCGTGTCCAGTGCTGCGCGCGTGCGCTCGTAGGGATAGCAGAACACCGGCGATGTGCGCGAGCGCGCGACATGATCCACCGGCAGTAGATTGGCGCCGAAGCGCGCGAGCGACTCGCCGGCTTGCCGCGACTGCGCCTGTTGCCTGGCGCCTAACGACTCGGCGAACCCGGCACTGAAGAATTCAACCATCGGAATATCGAGCGCATCCAGCCAGATCATCGGCTCCACGCCTTCATGGCCGTGATCATGGAACGCCCAGTTGGGCGTCAGGATCAGGTCCCCGCGGTTCATGTACGCCCGCTCGCCATCGACCGCAGTGAAGGCCCCTGCCCCTTCGAGGATGAACCGCATCGCCGACTGCGTGTGGCGATGGCTCGGTGCGACTTCGCCCGGCAAAATGAGTTGCAGGCCCGCATACAACGATTGCGTGATCCGCGCCGCGCCCGGGGATGCGGGGTTTTCGAGGACCAGTACGCGCCTGACAGCTTCCTGCGCCGAGATAACACCGCCCGATTCGAGAACCAGCGGTCTGACGTCACGGTAGCGCCAATGGGCCGCCACGCAAGTGGGCCGTGGCGACTGTGGCACGAGCGCATGCAGCACTTCCCATAACGGAGCGAGATGTTGTTGCGCAATGCGCGCGTAGTAAGCGGTGCGGGAGACAGTCGCTTGTGAGCAATTATCTCGGTATTCTGTGTGATATCTACGTGTCATTGATGAGGCGTTAATAATCGATCTTGTCACATAGTGGCAAGGTGATGTGATGCTGC
>JAYVJR010000061.1:0-50914 GCA_043769085.1 Gammaproteobacteria bacterium | reverse complement strand
CGCCAGCGACGCGGACACGGGACTATTGCGGGTATCCGCCATGATGCCGGTTATCGGCCACGCGGAGCCTGCGCTTGAATCTTGGCGGCACACGGCAATCGGTTGCCGCTGCTGTGACGGGCTACTGCTTTACCAGGCGATACGCTCGCCGTTGTAACGCAAGAATGCGCCGCTGTCGGCAATCGTCAGTGCGGCAATAACCTTGCGCAGACCCGTGACAGACTCCAACGGTTCAATCTGTGCACTAGCGCCGCCCATATCGGTTTTCACGTGTCCGGGGCAGAGCGCGGCGGCAATGATGCCGCGACCGTTGACGTCCCGTGCGAGCATAGTGACGCACTTGTTGAGTGCCGCCTTGCTCGAGCAATAGGCGAATACGCTGTACTGGCCCTCAGCATTGGAACCGGTGGTACTCGACATAAAGACCATCTTTTTCATGGCACTGCGTTCGACATGTGCAACAAAAGCCTCGGCGACCCGCATGGGAGCCAGCGTGTTGACGGCAAAAACTCGTTGCCAGGCGTCGTAGTCCAGGCTGCCGAAAATTTGTTTGTGGAGCAGCTCGCGCGCGGCGCCCCGCGGCCCAATATCGCCGGCATTATTGATCAGCAAATCGATGGCGCTGTTAGCATATTTGCCGGCCAGCGACTCGATGTGTGCCTGATGAGTCACGTCGAGCATTTCGACACTGACCGAGCCCTGCCACTGGCGACGCAAGGTCTGTAGCTCCGCGGCTTTATCCGGTGTGCGGCAGGTGGCGATGACATCCCAACCGGATCTTGCGTATTGTCGCACCATCTCAAGGCCAAGGCCGCGGCTCGCACCTGTTATCAATACTGTGCTCATGTGCCGCCAGCGTACCGCAGCTTCGGTTCTTATGGCAGTCTTGGAGTGTGAGTTTGCAACCATCCTGTTTTGCCGTCAGTGAGTTCCTGGCGAAAGCAGCTAACAATGACCCCGTTCTGTGGGAGGACCTGGAACAGAGCGGCGCTCTCCGCCAAGGCTGGACCGCGGAACAGGGCTTCGGCCGCTGTTACCCAGGATCGCCACCCCTCGTGAGTGGGGCTTCGGTCGACGACGCGATGCGCTGGCTGCGCCGCTGGCGGCAACGCGAGATGGCAGCCATTGCCTATCGTGACCTCGCCGGGCTGGCGACGGTCCAGGAAACGCTGCTGCATTTGTCTGCCTTTGCGGATGCCGCCATTCAGATCGCCTATGAGCATGCCTGGGCAGCCACCGTGGCGGCCTATGGCGAGCCGCGCGACCTCCAAGGCGCCGCACCGCCTCTGGTGGTGGTCGCCATGGGCAAGCTCGGTGGCGGCGAGCTGAATTTTTCCTCGGACATTGACCTAATTTTTCTGTTTCCCGAAGGCGGTGAAACCGCGCACGCGGAGCCAGTCAGCAACGACGAGTTTTTCATTCGACTGGGTCAGAAGCTGATTCATTTGTTAGCTAGCCCGACCGTTGACGGTTTTGTGTTCCGGGTCGATATGCGACTGCGACCTTTCGGCGATTCCGGGCCATTGGCCTGCAGTTTTGCCGCGCTCGAGGACTATCTGCTGCAGCATGGCCGCGATTGGGAGCGTTATGCCTGGGTCAAGGCGCGCGCGGTCACCGGAGTGAGCGAATATGCGGAACTGTTCGCCAATGCGATTCGCCCGTTCGTGTATCGCCGCTATCTTGATTTTGGCGTTTTCGAAAGTCTGCGCGAGATGAAAACGCTGATCGAAAAGCAGGTTGCCAGGCGCGAACTACAGGATGACCTGAAGTTGGGGCCAGGCGGGATTCGCGAAATCGAATTCATTGTGCAGGCGTTGCAGCTGATTCGCGGTGGCCAGGATGCGCGGTTGCAGCGACCGAGTCTGCTGGCAGTACTGCCGCAGCTCGCAGGGGGTCGACTGCTGCCGGAAGCCACGATTGCGCAACTGCATGAGGCCTACTGTCATTTGCGGGTCTTAGAGAACCGACTGCAGATGCTGCATGATGCACAAGTCCACCAGCTGCCTACCGATGAGGCAGATCGAGACCGATTGCGTACTGCCATGGGCCATAAGTCCTGGGCGGAATTGCTGCTCAATCTCGATCGTCATCGCGAGATCGTGCGCAGCCATTTCGCGGCGTTGGCGCTGGGTGCGGCCAGCAACAAATCAACCAGCGTCGATATTTCGCAGACTGCAGAGGCCACTTTTCACGACGAGGTCGAAGCGCAAAGGTTGCTGGCAGAATTTCGCAGTGGGCCGCGCATCCGGCGTCTGGATGCGATGGGAGAGCGCCGCTTGACGGCATTGCTTGGCAGTATCTTGCCGCCGATCGCGGCGCAGGCTGCTGCACACCAGCTGGTGGTGTTGCGGCGCGTTCTGCAGATTCTTGAATCGATCGGTCAGCGGTCCAGCTACTTTGCATTGTTGGTCGAAAACCAGACGGCGCGGCGCCGTTTCGTCGAGCTGTGCGCCGCCAGTGAATTTCTGGCAACGCAGATAGCAGCATTTCCTTTGTTGTTAGATGAGTTGCTCGACGAGCGGCTGTTCGCCATGACCCCGAGTCGCGACGAACTAACCGCAGATCTGGCTGAGCGGGTGGCGCGCGTCGATACCACGGACGACGAGCGCGTGCATGAAGCACTGTGCCAGTTCAAACGCGCGGCGCAGTTTCGTGTGGCGGTCGCCGACCTGTCCGGGCGACTCCCGCTGATGCAGGTGAGCGACCGTTTAACGGACATAGCGGAGCTGATTGTCGAGCAGTCCATGCAACTCGCCTGGCGCCAGATCACAGCGCAATTCGGTACACCCGGTTGTGGCGATGGCGCGACTCGTCGCGCCGTGCGTATCTGCGCCATTGGCTACGGCAAACTGGGTGGTTTCGAACTCGGTTACGCCTCCGATCTGGATCTTGTTTTTGTCCATGATTCGGCCGGTGAACGGCAGGAAACGGACGCTTTATCGCCGCTCGACAATCAGGTGTTTTTCATACGGCTCGCGCAGCGGATTCTGCATCTGCTCAGCATGCATTCGGCGGCCGGTCGGCTGTATGAGGTCGATGTCCGACTTAGGCCCAGCGGCAAAGGCGGCATGTTGATCACTGGCATCGAGGCTTTTCGCGACTACCAACGCACTGATGCATGGACCTGGGAGCATCAGGCGCTGTTGCACGCGCGAGCTGTGGCTGGCGATGCAGAGTTACGGCAACGGGTGGCGGCGCTGCGGCTGGAAGTCGTGATGCATTTTGTGCGTCGCGACCGACTGCGCGAAGATGTCCGTGCCATGCGTGAACGCATGCGACGCGAACTGATTAAATCAGGTAGCGGCGAATTCGATCTGAAACAGGGCGTGGGCGGCATCGCCGACATTGAATTCCTGGCTCAGTACTGGGCGCTATTGCACGCTGCGGCGCGACCGCCGGTAGCTTGGTTTTCCGATACGATTCGCCAGCTCGAATCGCTCGCCTCGGATGCTCTGGTTCCGCAGCAAGAGGTCGATGTGCTAACAAACGCCTACCGGGCCTACCGCACTCGCGGTCATCACCGCTCGTTGCGGGACGAAGCGGCGTCGGTAGCGGTCGGCGAGTTTGTCGCTGAGCGCACCATGGTCACGCGGATTTGGCATGCCACTTTCGGCGACCTGGCCTTATAATCTATGCATGGAAACCCGAACCCCCTCTGCGACGCTGCTGACACCCAATGCACAGAAGCGTTACGAGGTCGGTTCCGAAGACCTGCCTCTAAGCTGCCCGATGCCACAGATGCAGTTGTGGAACTCCCACCCACGCGTCTATCTGGCCATCGAGAAGACCGGTGAAGTCAAATGCCCATATTGTGGTGCGGAATATCTACTGCGACGCTGACGTTTACGAGTTATTGGTCACCCAGGGGAATTCATGAGCATGAAAAACAAGACTGGCGTTGCGAGTTTGGCTCTCTTATTCGGGTTGGTGTTGGCGGCGCCATCCGGCCATGCAGCGCGCAGCAGTGCCAAGCCGCTCGATGCCACTGTCGCTGAAGATGCTCTGCAGATGTCGCGCAAGATGACCTGCACGCTGGAGGATGGCAAAGCCATCATTCACTGGTGGAAAGGTTCGATGATGAGCCGCGTTCCCGGGGAGCGCGACCGCGTGCTTTTCAACGTCCAGGGAATGAATATCCGCCAGTGCGGCAGCGTCAGTGACCCGCAGCGAGGTCCGGGCTACCGCTCGGTGTCGCGCGAAGTCATGTTGTATCTCGATCCGGCCACCGATCAGGTACTGCGCAAATGGAAAAATCCGTGGACAGGCCAAGAAGTGGACGTCATTCACGTCGCTAACGACCCGGTCAACATGAGCCGACCGAGCTATGCGCGGGACGAGCAGGGCAAACCGCATCAATTCCGCGGCATATTTGTCAAGGACAAGGTCTGGACCAGCGGCGAAGCGCCCCTCTATTACGACAATCCCATGGCAGGCAGCTACCAGGACATGGTGGGCAACAAATACCACGCGATGGAGATGCTGAACTCTTTCACCGATGCAAAGTGGCTGCTGGATCGTAATTTGAAGACCCTGCCGTCCGTTAGCATTTCATGGGCGCGGGTGTCAGAGTGGATTCCCTGGATGAAAATGGGCGGCCGGCCTGGCCTGGTGGTATTCACCACGGTCGGCAAGCGCGTGGCCACCATCGACGATCTCTCCGAGCCGCTGCGCAGCGAAATCCGCAGCACCTACCCGACCTATCTGGCGCCACCGCCACTGGATGACCAGCGGCCTAACGAAACTTCTTGGACTTACATCAAGAAGATGGTCGACGCGCCGCGCGCGCATGCCCAGTGAAAATCAAACCCAGTGAGGATCAAGCAATGAAAATGCAAAACCGATTCGTGCCGGGTATGTTAGCTGCTTTGGCAGTTCTGCTGTCGAGCCAGTCGCCACTGGCTCTGGCCGCCGGTGGTGGAAAATCCAAACTGCTGGATCTGAGCATTCCGGACGAACTTTTCAAAGTTCAGATCAAGGCGAGCTGCTCGACCGTCAGTGGCAAAGCCACGCTCTACTGGTGGAGCGGCCGCATGTATTCGCGTGTACCCGGTGAAAAAGACCGACTGCTGTTCAACGTCCACGGCATGAATACCCGGCGCTGCGAAATCAAGACTGATCCAAAAAAGGGTCTTTGCTGGCGTTCGGTATCGCGCGAAGTCATGTTCTATCTGGATCCTGAAACTAACACCATACTGCGTGAGTGGAAGAATCCCTGGACTGGCGAAACCGTTCCTGTGCTCCATGTCGCCAACGATCCGGTCAACCTGCAACCGACCAGTCGGTTTATTTGCGCTCGTGACGAGGAGGGCAAACCGGTCGTGCGCGATGGCATGATGGTGAAGGACGATGTGGTGCTTGAAGGCGGTGCCGCAGCGCGACTCTTTTACAAGAACCCGCTCGCGGGCGAATATCAGGACTATGTCGGTGGCATGTATCACGCGATGGAATTCGGGACAACGGCGATTCCCTTGGCATCGGCGCGCAATGCCGCGATCACCGATTTCAATGATTCGGTCATTTCGTGGGGTCGAATTTCGCGGTGGATTCCCTGGATGAAAATGGGTGATCGCGAAGGTCTGGTGATCTTCCATACCGCTGGTATGCGACTCGACAACTTCGCGCAGCTACCCGAAGTCGTGCGCAATGAAATCGACTTGAACTACCCACAGTATCGCGAGCCACCGCCGCTTGATGATCCACGGCCTAACGAAACCTCGTGGACGGTGTTCAAGAAATACGTCGATTCAAAACGCGCTGGCGATGGCCAGCGCAAATAACGCGCGATCACTCTTCGGCGCTCTGCTGAGCACGGGCGCGCTGGCGATGCTGGCTGTGACCGGCATGCAGGCAGCGCGCGCCGCCGAACCCGGCGCGGCCACCGATGTCGTGCGACGCACGACGCTGATCGTGCATGATGCCGACGCATCGATGCGCTTTTATCGGGATGTGCTTGGCTTCGAGCTGTGGCTCGAAAATACAGGCACGGTAACGCCAAGCAGCTTACCTAACAGCGCGAAACCGGGTGACCCAAGCCACTTTATGATCATGAAGGGCCGCCACCCGTGGCTGGGCATGATCGGTCTGCTGCAGTATGGGGCAGCTCGATTGGCACCAGGACTGGCAAAAAACACTGTGCCCAAACAACTGCGGCCCGGTGATGCGGTGTTGATGATCGAGACTCAGGATCTCGACAATATCCATGCGCGACTGCGCAAGGCCGGCACACCTATCTATCGCGAGCCGGAAAGTAGCATGGTCACCGGCGCCGGTGGGGTTCGCTGGAACGCGCGTTTTCTCTTCGCCTGGGATCCGGACGGCCACATGCTGGAAATCAACCAGCGTGAGCCGGTTAGTGCGGCCCAACAGACAACCTCGAGCGTCGGCGCCGAGGCGGTGGTGCGTCGCGGGTTTTTCGATGGCCCGACCGGGCAACTGCATTATCGACGGGCGGCACCACGACGGGCGGCAGGCAATCTAACGCCGGTCGTGATGTTGCACCAATCACCATTGTCCGGCCGTATGTTCAGCGAGCTACTGCCGCAACTCGCCGCCGATCGCGTGGTGTATGCGCCGGATATCCCGGGCTACGGCGAAAGCGCGCTGCCCGCAGGCTCTCCAGGCGTCGCGGACTACGGCGCTGCGTTGCAGGCATTCATCGCTGATCTCAAGGAACCCGTCGATTTGGTGGGCTACCACACAGGTGCTTTGTTAGCGGCGCACATAGCAGCCCGCTACCCGCAGTCGGTGCGTAGGCTGATTCTCATTTCCTATCCGCTGTTTTCGCCGGAGCGACGCGCACAGTTGAAGACTGACGCACCCATACTCGAAGACGGATCCGCCCTGTTAGGTGAGTGGCGTAGCACCATGGGTGTGCGGCCGCCAGGGCAGTCTGTGGAACAAGCGGCGCGCATCGTTGCCGAGAAACAACGTGCTGGCGCGCAGGCTGGCTGGGCCATGAAGGCTCTGTCGCTCTATGATCCGGAGCCGGAGTTACGAAGTCTGCGTCTGCCGGTATTGCTGCTGCGGCCTAAGGATGGCCTATGGGACGCGGCTGTCGCCGCGCGGCAGCTGATCCCGAATGCGCAACTCGAGGATCAGCCTGACTGGGCCTATGGACTCTTTGATGCGTATCCAGCGGCGGTGGCGGGGCGATTGCGGGCGTTTCTCGATGCTGCGCGTTAGCGCTGGTAGTCCGAATAGGATTTTTCTTCGACAATCCGCGAGCCCAGCGCAGAGTTGATACGCTTTTTGGCGGCAGCCCGTTCGTCGTTGGTGACATAGACAGCGCGCGCAAGTTCTATGAACTTGGTGTCGAATGCGCCGACTCGCTCTTTGTCGCGAATCTGGTCTTCGATGTCCCACAGTGCTTCGTTCACGCGCTGCAACTGCGCTTCGTCGTCGGCGATCGCTGCAACTGCAGCGCCGCTGTCGCGCCATACGCGTTCCAGCCATTCCAGCTCAGTGCGAACATTGGCCAGTTTTGCGCTATCCCGGATGCGCGCCGCTTTGATGCGCAGAATGGTGATCTTGTCCAGCAACTCCCCCGGGGAGATCGGAACCATGATGTCCTTCATGCCGATATGTTAGCAGGATGACTGGTAGCAGGTTGCGACATCAGTCGATCCAGCATCGCGCAGACTTCGTCGACCTGGATCAGATCCATGACGCCGGGTTCTTCGATCTTGGCGGTCCATGCGAGGTCCGCTGCGGGACGGCCAGCGAATCTTCGAGCCGCGCGGTCGTAAGCGTCTATGCACCATTGGCGCGAAAGATAGGGGCCGCTGCGCGCCGGATTGGTAGCGGCGTACAAGCCGATGACTGGCGTGCCAACCAGGGTGGCCATGTGGGCCGGGCCTGAATCGGGCGTCAACAGCACCTTGGCGCGCGCCAGCACGGCCAGCAGCTGGGGCAGGCTGTCCTGGCCGACCGTGTCCAGCAGCGGTTCGGTGCAGGCGGCGATAATGCTGTCAGCCACCTGGCGTTCAATCGGCGCTGGACCGCCTGTTAGCAGTACCCGCATTCCGTGACGCCGAATCGCGTACTCTGCAACCGCGGCGTAGCGTTCCGCCCGCCAATTGCGCGCAGCGTGGCTCGAGCAGGCGCTGATGACCAGCGCAGGGCGTGCCGACAGCAAGTCCGGCAGCGCTGCGGCGGCATAGTCCCGGGCATCCTTTGGTAGCGGAATATCCCAGCGCGGTGGCCCCGGCGACACACCTAACGAATGCGCAAACCCCAGCAGGCTATCGAGCACATGCTCGCGGGACCGCGCTTCGATACGCGCGTTGGTGAACAACCATTGCAGTTCCCGCGCCCGCGGACGGTCAAAACCCAATTTGACACGCGCCGGAATCTGGCTGGCATACAAACTGGCGCGTAGCGCGAGTTGCAGATGCAGCAAGAGATCAAACCTGCGATGCCGACAGGCGCGGCGCAATGCCGCGAACGATCGCCAGCCGGTGCGCTTGTCGACGATGATAAACTCCACCTCAGGCAGCAGTCGCATCAGGCGTTGTTCGATTCGGCCGATTACCCAGGTAAAGCGGCAGTCTGGCCAGGCATCTTGCAATGCGCGCAGCAGCGGCACCACGTGACAGGTGTCGCCGATGGCGGAAAGTCGCAGCAGGCAGACGCTGCGTGGTGGCTCGGTAAACGGTATCAGCATTTTGTTAGAGGGGCCCTTGCGCCATCCAGTAGCAGCAGGACCAGCGGCGGAGCGCAGCGCTATAGAGGGCGGCGCCATGCTATACGAGGCCGACTGGCGCGGCAATTTGACGGCCGACTGGTTCGATCCGGATTTCTGGCGCGGGCGTAACGCCATTGAAGGCAAGGCCGTTGGCCGTGGCACGACCTGGTTTGTCAGATCGGACGCGGATCAATTGGTCCTGCGCCACTATCGACGCGGCGGCCTGGTCGCGCAAATCCTCGGCGATCGTTACCGCTTCGCGGGCGCTGACAACACGCGGCCATTTCGCGAATGGTCGTTATTAGCACTGTTGCATGGGCGCGGTCTGCCGGTGCCGCAGCCCGTAGCGGCCTGTTATCGCCTGAGGGATGGCTGGTATCGAGGTGACCTGATTACGCGGCGTCTGGTGGGCACACATTCTTTGGCACAGTTGTTAGCTCAGGGCCCGGTGTCTATACCGGCCTGGGTGGCCATCGGCCGTTGTCTGCGCCGATTTCATAATGCGCTGGTATTCCATGCCGATCTCAATGCCCATAACATCCTTTTGCGTGGCGAAGCCGATGTGTATGTCATCGATTTTGATCGCGGGCATCTGCGCAGCGGACCTGGCATCTGGTGCGATTCCAATTTGGTGCGCCTGCGTCGCTCGATTGACAAGGTCACCGACTCGTTGCCCGGCGGTCGATTCTCCGAGACCGATTGGCACTCTTTGTTAGCTGGATACCGGGCCGCGGCGAGCACCTGAGGTGCGCATCCTCTATCTGTTGCTGACGTATCTGCTGGCCCCAGTCATGGTGTTGGCGATGCTGTGGCGTGGCATTCGCGACCGCAGCTATCTGCACGGTATGAGCCAGCGTTTCGGCTACGGCGCCAAGGTGCAGGGTGGGGCGGCGATCTGGGTCCATGCGGTGTCGGTCGGCGAAGTGCAGGCTGCGTCAGTTTTGATACGCGACTTGCTGGTCGTGTTCAGCGACGTTCCGCTGGTTCTGACGACCGTAACGCCCACGGGTGCGGCGCATGCGCGGCGCTTGTTTGGCGCACAGATTGACGTGCGTTTCGTGCCCTACGACCTGATCGGTTCGGTGCGGCGTTTTTTCGATGCGGTAAATCCGCGTATCGCGGTCATTTTGGAAACTGAACTCTGGCCCAATCTTTACCATGAGTGTGGTCGTCGAAAAGTGCCGTTGGTGCTGGCGAGTGCCCGGATTTCGCCGCGCTCGATCGGCCGTTATCGCGCGCTCGCCAGCTTGTTTCGCGAAACGTTGTCGCACGGTATCTTCATTGCCGCCCAGAGCGCGGCAGACGCGGAACGGTTCAAATCCATCGGCGCGAATGCCGCGCGTACCCACGTGACCGGCAACATCAAGTTCGATATATCCATATCCAACGAAATCAAGGCATCCGGTCATTCTCTGCGTCAGCGTTATGCGCCCGAGCGTCCAGTCTGGATTGCCGGCAGTTCCCATGATGGCGAGGAACAGATTTTATTAGACGCGCAAACATTGCTGCGGGCCAACGGGTGGCAGCCACTACTGATCCTGGTGCCGCGTCACCCGAGCCGATTCGCCGAGGTGATTGCCTGGCTGCAGAAGGAAAAAATCGCCTTCATAACGCGATCGTCAAACGCCGAACCTGCCGCAGACACGGAGGTATTGCTGGTAGATACGCTGGGCGAGTTGCAGGCTTTTTATGGCGCGGCGGATGTCGCCTTCGTCGGCGGCAGTCTGGTGCCGATTGGTGGCCACAATTTGCTGGAGCCTGCAGCACTGGGTGTGCCAGTGCTGACCGGGCCACACAATTTTAATGCCGCAGATATTGCCGATCAGATGATTGGCAACGGCACGGCGCGGGTCGTGCATGATGCCGCTGATGTGAGCCGCGAGGTCGCGGCCTTGTTAGCCAACGAAGACTTGCGCCGCGAGCTTGGCGAGCGCGGCCAGGCATTCATTGAAAGCAACCGCGGTGCACTGGCGAGATTGCTCGCGCTGTTAGTGCCCGTGATTACTTCGGCGGGGTTGCCTCCAACCAGCCGTTGATTTCCTCGAGCGTTTTGCGATCAAGGTCGCCTGCGGCAGCGTGCAGCTTGATCACATTGAGGATGTAGTCGTAGCGGCTGCGCGCGTAGTTGGTTTGCGCCTGCACCAGGTTCTTGCGCGCATCCAGTACATCGACTGCGGTACGCGTGCCGACCTCGTAGCCGGCTTCAGTCGCTTTCAGCGCGGTTTGGCTCGACTCCAACGCCTGGCGCAGCGCATTCACGCGCGAGATTTCGCTGATGACGCCCAGATAGGCATCACGTGCCGCGAGCTCAGTCTGGCGTGATACACGCACCAGGCGCTCTTTTGCGGCTTGCCACTGGTATTCGCTCTGGCGCACGCGCGACTGTGTGCCGCCACCTGCAAAAATCGGCACGTTCAACTGCAGTTGATATTGGGTCGTCGTGCTATCGGTGTCCACGTTGGGGCTGCCGGAGGAATTGAACTTGCCTCGCTGCGCCACCAGGTCAATGTCCGGCAAATGGGAACCAAACGTGGCGCGCACATTCTCCCGCGCTATATCTGCGGCGATGCGGCTGGAAGTTAGCGCCAGGTTCTGATCCATCGAAGTTTCAACCCATTTGGCTTCGTCCGCAGGGTCTGGGGGCTTCAGAGCCAGTCCACTGCTGGGTTTGGCCAATTGTTCAGGCTTTACGCCGATCACCTCACGCAGGCGCTCTTCGGCGCTGGCCAGCGCGCGCTTGGCGGCGATAACGCCTGCTGCCGCGTTATCACGAGCCGCCTTCGCTTCTTGCACATCGGTGATGGCAATTAAACCCACTTCAAATCGTTTGTCGGCTTGTTCGAGCTGGCGGGCGATCGCCTGCAAGGCTGCCGACTGCGCATCGACAGTGTCCTGTGCGGCCAGAGTGTCGAAATAACGCTCAGCGACGCGCGTGATCAAATCCTGTTGTGCGACTTGGAAGTCTGCCTCGGCTTGCGCGACTTGTTTGTCGGCCCGGCGTAAGCCAACCCAATCGGACCACGAGAACACCGACTGGCGAAGTGTTAACGAATAGACTTTGTCTTTGGTGTCTGTGGATGAGTTGACATTGTTCTGGCCAACCAAGGTGGTGCCGGATCGGTCCACTTTGGAATACTGGCCGAAACCCGCCAGGTTCGGCAGCAATGCCGCCAAGGCCTGTGGTTTGGACTCGCGGGCCGCCAAACGATTGGCATCCGCTTCGCGGATTTGCGGGTCCGAACCCAGCGCTCGCTGATAAATTGACATCAGGTCATCCGCCTGAACAGATGACGAAAAAACCACAGCGCCTACAGCCAAAGCCTTCCACGGGTTCATAGCAGCGTCCTACCTCAACTAGTGTTGTATATCACTATATCACGTGCCCGCAGTCCCTGCCAACACGGGTCAATAAACGGGGATAGTGGGATCCACTTGTTCTTGCCAGGCCAGGATCCCGCCCGACAGGTTAGCGACCTCCGGAAACCCGTTTTGTTCCAAATAATGCGCCACCCGCAGGGACCGGGCCCCAGAGCGGCACATCACGATAATCTGACAGGTTCTGGGCAGTTCCGCGAGTCGTTCAGGGAGTGCGTTCATTGCGATATGAACGATCCTGGGCAGGCGCACGATCTCAAGTTCCCAGGGTTCCCGGACGTCGAGCACAAAAGGGGACTCGCCGCGGTCCCACAGTGCCTTGAGTTCTGTTGGCGTGATATCCGCGGGCATACTCAGAAGGAGAATTTGGACGATTGGGGCGCGTGCGTGAGTGCATCGATATCGGTTTCGAACAGCGTTCGAGTGGCAAATGCGGCAGCGGTTCGCGTAATCAGGCGAGCGCTCATCAGCGGCGTCGCGCCCACGACGACGAATAGTCGACCTCCGGGGGCTAACAAACGCTCGAAACGGCTGTCATATACCGGCAATGACCCGGTCAGCACGATTGCATCCCATTCGCCTTGCAGACTGTTGGCGGCAAATGCGTCGGTGTTCCGGAGTTCGATGCTTCCGGTGCGCACCGTGGCGAGATTGCGGCGCGCCTGTTCAGCCATTGACGAGCGGATCTCGAGACTCGTCACCGGGCCAGCCAGGCGAGCCAGGCAGGCGGTGAGAAATCCTGACCCGGTGCCTATTTCAAGAACGCGATCGCTGGAAGACAAAGTGAGCGCTTGAAGAATCCGACCGACCAGTTTTGGCGCCAACATGTGCTGGCCATCCGCCAGTGGCAACGCAACGTCCGCAAAAGCGAGCGCAGATTCGGCAGCGGGCACAAAGCGCTCGCGTGGCACTTGCGCAAAAGTCGCCAGCACCTCCGGATCAAGAACGTCCCAGGCCCGCACCTGCTGTTGAATCATTTGCTCACGAGCGCTTTCCTGCCAATTCATATCCACTCCGCATTGAACTTATTGCGCCGACCGCGCGGCGCGCCAAGTTTAAGCAATTCGGACGCAGCTACAAGGCAAATTCATCATATGGTCAATTGTCCGTCTGCGCGACGTGCCGCTCCGCTAAGCTCCTGCATTGACTCGGCACCGGCCGTGACACATAACAACAACAGGAACCGGGCCTTTACATGACTGTCTTAGGCGTGACATGTCTTCTACTCGCTGTAATTGGCGGGTTGCTGCTGGTTTTTTACCGTCGTCAGCGCCGCGAGCTGATCGAGGTCGAAGAGCTAACAAGACAGTTTCATCGTATCGTAAAGAACCTCTCGGGCGAGGCGACGGGTCGCGTGCGTATCGCTACGGAAAGTCCGGCAGCGCTGGCACTAAAAACCGATATCAACCAATTGCTGAACCGCCACGGCAGCCTTTTGCAACGGCAATCGAGCCATGGTCAGTTGTTCGGCGAGCTTGCCGATCGAGTGCGCGACATTGTGATCGTCCACCGCCAATCGATTCTGTATGCGAATCGTCGCTTCGGTTCGTTGGTGGGCATTGATAGCAAAGAGCTGACCGGACGCAGTTTCGATGAACTGGTCGCGCCCGAGTTTGCCGAATTTCTGCAGGACAATATTCGTCGCCGGCTGCAAGGCGCCGCTGCCGCCGAGCGTTTCGAACTGGAGATCGTCGGCTTTCAGGCGCAGTACAGCCGGTTGGAACTGAACTCACGCCAGATTGACTGGGAAGGCGGCCCGGCACTGCTATTTACCGGCGTCGAAGTCTTGCCCGCGGCGAATACCGCCGAGCTGCAACAGCCCGGTCCAGAACTCTACGAAGCGGATCGATTGTTGGATGCGGAGCAGCTTGAGTGGGAACAGGAGGCCCTCGACGGCGAGCACGAAGCCGACGATAGCTTGCCACTACCGCCTGCGGAACTACTCGAAACGGATCTTGGACTCGCCAGCGCGGATACCGACATCGTCCCGGCACTCGCGGCCCGACGACTAACCGACAGCGCAGAGCGTCTGGCGCTCGAATCTATTGCCGAGGCGATTGTCACCACGGATCTTGCCGGCCGGATCGAGTACGTCAATCCGGCAGGCGAACAGCTGTTAGGTGTAACTGCTGGTCTGGCAATCGGCCGGACCATGGAGCAGCTGTTGCGCCTGGCTGATGACCACGAGGGCAGGAAACTATCGGATCCGGTCATGCGTGCGCTCGCGACGGGGCAGCCTGTAACTTTTGGTCGTCGTGCTGTCACGGTGGTTCGCAGCGATGACACGGAACGTGCGGTGGAGATTTCTGCCGCGCCATTGCGCAGTGTTGATCGACAGACTGTTGGCGCCGTGTTGCTGCTGCACGACGTGACCGACATGCGCGGTATCGCGCGGCAAATGACCTACCAGGCCAGCCACGATGCACTCACCGGTCTGATCAATCGGCGTGAATTCGAGCGCCAGGTGGATGATGCGGTGACCACCGCACGCCGTGGCGACGGCACGCATGTGCTCTGCTTTATCGATCTCGACCGTTTCAAGGCCGTGAATGACACCAGCGGTCATCTGGCTGGGGACGCACTGCTGCGCGAAGTGTCCAATTTGCTGCGAGAAGCGGTGCGCGACTCGGATACCGTTGCGCGCCTGGGAGGCGACGAGTTCGGGCTGTTGCTGATCGGTTGCCCACTCGATAAGGCGCATCAGATCGCGAGCGATCTGTGCCGGGCCATAGGCGAATATCGGTTCATATGGAAAGACAAAGTCTTCAGTATCGGTGCGAGCGTCGGCTTGCTCGAGCTTGGCCGCGAGAGTGGTACGGTAGAGGAGGTGCTCGCAGCAGCTGACAGCGCTTGTTATGTTGCCAAGGCTCAGGGTTCGGGCAACGTCGCGGTCTATTCCGCGCACGATGCCTCCATCGCGCGCAATAGCGGTGACATTCAGTGGTTACAAAAACTACAGGCGGCATTGCGCGACGAATCTTTCGAGCTCTACCAGCAACCGATCGTGCCCGCTACTGTGGCCAGCACCGACGGTCCGGCGATGGAGTTGTTGCTGCGAATGCGCGATGAAGCGGGCAGTATCTGGCAGCCGCTGGATTTTCTGTCGGCCGCCGAACGCTATCGCCTGATGCCTAACATCGATCGTTGGGTGGTCAAAAATGCGGTGCAGATGTTAGCCAGCGGCGTATTGCAGATACCACGATCGCGCTGCATTACATTGAATGTTTCCGGACAAACTCTGGGCGACGTCAGTTTTCTGGAGTTCGTGGTCGATTGCCTGGACCGTTCGGGCGTCGCGCCGTCACAGCTGTGCTTCGAAATCACCGAGACTGCAGCGGTCGCGAATCTCGAACATACGCGGCGTTTTGCCAGCGTGTTGCACGGCATGGGTTGCCGCTTCGCTTTGGATAATTTTGGTTCCGGTGTGGGCTCATTTTCCAGCCTCAAGAATTTGCCACTCGATTATCTGAAGATCGACCATTCCTTCACGCGCAATCTGGCCCGGGATACCGTGAGTCAGGCGATGGTCGCTGCCATGATTGAAATGGCACGGACGCTGAATTTTGCGGTGATTGCCGAGGGCGTAGAGGACAACGCGGCGCTTGAGTATCTGCGTCGTATGGGTGTCGATTTTGTCCAAGGCAATGTGATAGCCAAAGCAGCTCCGCTGTCCGCCGCAGCGTAGTCGTCGCCAGTAGCAGTGCAGGTTGTCAGTCGGACGACCAACCGACAATGGTCCGGTCGCGGATCCAGGGTCCCAAATGCGCCTGTAGGTCAAAGCCCGGATCTTCGCGCAGCACCTGCTCCAGCGCAGCGCCCAGGCTGTTAGCAGCGATCACGGCCTGCAGAAAAAACGCAACGCCCGCGGAGACGGTCGCGACGCTAGTGGAGCGCATGGGCCGTAAGAGCAGAGCGTTTTCGCCGCCTTGCGCGAGATCTATGGGCGCGATGTCCTGACAGGCGCTGTCGGACTGATGGGCATTCCAGATGGCAACAATCGGAAATCGCGAGCGAACCACACGTAACGCGGGATGCGGGCGCAAATGCAAACCTTCATGGGAGTCAGCGGGTAGTCGCCCAAGACCTGCTACATCAACGACTGAGTTGTCATCTGCGGCAATGACTGCTTCCTGGACCGCCCACTCCAATGCCGCAACGTCCGGCAAATAGGCAAAATCGCTGTCCGCGAACTGACGGCGGAGAAAACCCGGAAACTCGCGGCCGCAATGAAACAGGTCGCCGCTCTGCGAGGGCGCCGATTGCAAAAACTGCTGAGCTGTTTGTCGGAAATAGTCGGCGCCCACCAGTTGCTGGGTCACCGGAAATTCGAGGGCCAGGACTTTACTGAAGTTCTCGCGCAGATTGTTGCGGTAGATACTGAGCCGCTCCAGGGGTGACAGCCCCCCGCCCCGAATGGTGGACAGCACATCGGCGGACCCAGCATCGTCGGCGAGCAGCGCATCTAAGAAATCCTGTTGCAGACGCGCTAGCGGCATGGCTCAGGCCGTGCGCGCGTCGCGCGCGTGCTGGTCGGCGCGGGTCGCTTGTGCCGCAAGCACGTCGAGCGCCGGAATGTCGCTATCCCATTCGATCAGCGTTGGCACGTAGCCCAACCTGGCGATGGTGTAACGATACAGCGCCCAGACATCGTCGCAGACAGGTGTGCTGTGCGTGTCAATGCGGATTTGACGTTGATCGAACTGATTGATGCTGTGACCGGCAAGGTGAATTTCCGCGACTGCATTTTTCGGCATCGCGTCGACAAACTCGCGGCCGTCAAATCCGTGATTGCAGGCACTGACATAGACATTGTTGACATCTAACAAAATGCCGCAGCCGCTGCGCTGTGCGAGTTCCGCGAGAAACAGCCACTCCGGCATTTCGCTGTGCGTGAATTCAAGGTATGAGGAGACGTTTTCGATCAGCACCTGCCGGCCGAAAGCTTCCTGTACCTGGCCGACACGCGCGACTAGATGGTCGAGCGCTTCGCGCGAATACGGCAGTGGCAATAGATCGTTGCTGAAAATGCCGCCGGCACTGCTCCAGCACAAGTGTTCGGAGACCAACATGGGATCGAACCTTTGAATCAGGCGCTGCCACTGCCTGAGGTGCACAGAATCCAGTGAGTCCGCTGATCCAATCGACAGACCCACTCCATGCAGCGACAGCGGGTAGCGGCTGCGGATTTGCTCGAGGTACCAGAGTTGCGCGCCACCTGCGGCGAAATAGTTTTCAGCATGAGCCTCTACCCAGCCGATGTCCGGTGGGGTGCTCAGGAATGCGTCATGGTGGATCGCGCGAAGACCGACACCGGCGCGCGCCGGCATAGATTGCGACGGCCAACGCGGTGACGATTCACTCGGCGTTGGCACGTCGCGCTGCAGTGCTTACTTGACGACTTTGCCGCCGGCGAGGCGCTCGCAAGTGCCCTTCGGCAACTTGATCCACTCCGCGCCGCCATCCTTCTTCGCCAGACCGGCACATGAATGGCCATTCGCGGCGCAGTCGTTCTTGCCGGCTTTGGCGACGCCAGCACATTTCTCCATGGCCGGTGTGGCGGCGGCCATGTCAGCCGCGGCGGCCAGGTTGCAGAACATCACGCTGCCTATGGCGGCAGCCAGCATCATCTTGGTTGAAGTCATCATCGCTCTCCTTGAATGAAGGGGTCTTTTCCGTTGTCAGTACATCTGACATTGGACAGACCGGCCAGTCCAGCCGATTGTTTCAGGTTCCGCGGCCAAAAAGCAAAGACCCGGCGCGAGGCCGGGTCTTGCAAGTTGCGAGCAGTGTCAACGATCAGAGCAACGGAATCAGCAGCAGCGCAACAATGTTGATGATCTTGATCAGCGGATTGATCGCGGGTCCGGCGGTGTCCTTGTACGGATCGCCGACGGTGTCGCCGGTGACGGCCGCTTTGTGCGCGTCCGAACCCTTGCCGCCGAAGTGACCTTCTTCGATGTACTTCTTGGCGTTGTCCCAGGCACCGCCGCCGGTGCACATGGAGATCGCAACGAACAGACCGGTCACGATGGTGCCGATCAGTAGGCCGCCGAGCGCCTTGATGCCTTCACCAGGACCCATCAGTGCTGTGACACCGAAGGCGACCACGACCGGCACCAGAATCGGCAGCAACGATGGCACGATCATTTCCTTGATCGCCGCTTTTGTTAGCAAGTCGACAGCTTTGGAATAGTCCGGCTTGGCCGTGCCCTCCATGATGCCCTTGATCTCGCGGAACTGGCGGCGCACTTCCGTGACCACCGAGCCTGCAGCGCGGCCGACAGCCTCCATGGCCATCGCACCGAAGAGATACGGCACCATGCCGCCGATGAACAGACCGATGATGACCGCCGGGTCTGACAGTGAGAACTCGACCATCGCACGCCCGGTTGCCGCCAGATGCGCTTCCAGGTTGTGCGTGTAATCTGCGAACAGCACCAGCGCCGCGAGACCGGCCGAGCCGATGGCATAGCCCTTGGTCACGGCCTTGGTGGTGTTGCCTACGGCATCCAGTGGGTCAGTGATATTGCGGATTTTCTTGTCGAGCCCCGCCATTTCGGCGATGCCGCCGGCGTTGTCGGTGATCGGCCCATAAGCGTCGAGCGCGACGATCATGCCAGTCAGCGACAGCATCGCGGTAGCCGCAATCGCAATGCCATACAGTCCATGCAGGGCATTGGCACCCCAGATAGCGATACACACTGCAATGACGGGCAGGGCCGTCGACTTCATGCTGATGCCGAGTCCGGCGATCATGTTGGTCGCATGGCCGGTCTGCGAGGCCTCGGCGATTTTGCGCACCGGGCTGTACTCGGTCGCGGTGTAGTACTCGGTAATGACGATCATCGCGGCCGTCAGCGCCAGGCCGATCAACGCGCAGCCAAACAGCGCGTTGAAGTCGTTCGGCATGATGGACTTGGTGATGAACCAGAACATGATCGCCGAGACGATGCCGGATACGATCACGCCTTTATAGAGCGCGTTCATGATCTTGCCGCCGTCTTTCGTGCTGACGAAAAAGGTGCCGATGATCGATGAGATAATCGAGGCCGAACCAAGCGCCAGCGGGTAGATGATGGCGTTGATACCCGCGTCCTGCATTACCAGGCCACCTAACAACATAGTGGCGACCAACGTTACGGCGTAGGTCTCAAACAAATCTGCGGCCATGCCGGCGCAGTCGCCGACGTTGTCACCGACGTTGTCAGCGATAACAGCAGGGTTGCGTGGGTCGTCTTCCGGAATGCCGGCTTCGACCTTGCCGACCAGGTCAGCGCCGACGTCGGCACCCTTGGTGAAAATGCCGCCGCCGAGTCGCGCGAAGATGGAAATCAGCGAACCACCGAAGGCGAGACCGACAAGCGCATGCAGCGCGCCGTCATCGCCCAGGCTGCCGCGGGTGGCCATGAAATAACCGGCAACGCCGAGCAGGCCCAGACCCACGACCAGCATGCCGGTGATGGCGCCACCCTTGAAGGCAACCTGCAGGGCTGCATTCAGCCCTTTGTTAGCTGCTTCGGCTGTGCGAACGTTGGCGCGCACGGAAATGTTCATGCCGATGTAGCCGGCAAGTCCGGAGAGAATGGCACCCACCGCGAAGCCACCGGCGGTCGGCCAGCCCAGTTTTGTCAGGCCGATGATCAGAAACAGCACCACACCGACGACGGCTATGGTTGCGTACTGCCGATTCAGGTAGGCCTTGGCGCCAGCCTGCACGGCCGCCGCAATTTCCTGCATACGGGCGTTGCCGGTGGGCAGCGCCAAAATCGAAACACTTGAAACTACGCCGTACAAAACGGCGAGCACGCCCGCGCCGATCGCGAGCCACAGCCAGGTGCTGGCATCCATCAGGAATTCTCCCCAAAAACAATAAGTTATGTTGTTAATCGGCCTGCTGGCGGGCTATTGCCAACGGGTCCCCCGGAAGGGGCGGCGACTATATCACAGGGTACTGACGGACCTCATCCGCAGCGCCGTCACGGCTGGCCGTGAGCCTTGCGGCCGCCGCGGGCGATTCCAGGAACTTTGTCAATCGTTGTTGCGAGCAGTTCACGTGCGGTTTGCAGGCACCGATCGGCCAATTCCCGAGCGCCGTTTCGCAGCGGCTCGTTGGAGCGAACAAACTCGACATTGCGTTCCATGTTTTCCGCAGTCCAGCCGAGCGAATGCGCAACATACGGAAACGGCGGAAACACGAAGCCCAGCTCGGCGAAAAAGCCGAGTTGCTGACCCGCCACGGCCTGCACGTTGTCCTGGCCGCCGGTAATGATGAAGGCTGCGACCTTACGCTGAATCAGCACGCGGTTATGGGTTGTTAGCTGATTCTGGATGCAGTTCATGCGCTCAGCCATTTTGTAGTAGAGCGAGCTGGCAGCGCCCCAGCGGATAGGCGTTGCCACGAGAATGACATCTGCAGAATGCACCAGGGCTTCGTAGACGCGATCCAGCTGATCGCCCGGGTCACTCTGCGTGATCGAACAAGGCCAGGTGCAGGCTTTGGCACTGCGTGAGTAATAGCCCTCGCAGGCGCGAAAACTAAGATCGCGCAATTTAATGAGTTGAGTTTCAGCGCCGACGTTGCGAGCATGATCGAGCGCAGTCTCGAGCAGCGACTCGGAGGTGGAGAAGCGCGGATGATCCGCCTGCATGATCGTGGTGGAAATGCCAACCACTCGGACCGGACCCTGAGCGCGCTCGATGGTGCGTGCTAGTGGGTGAGGTTTGTGCGGCAACCGGCCACGCGGGCTGATGGGTTTGATACTAACAAGCACGCGTCCGTCGGCGACGCGGACCGCATACTGTGGCACGCGATCGCCTTCATAGCCCGGTTCGCCCTGGCCCGTGCAGCGATGAAATTTCCATTGATGCCAGGGACAGACGAGGTAGTCGCCATCCAGATGGCCTTCGCCCAGCGGACCGCCCACATGATTGCAGGTGTTGGATACGGCGCCAAAAGTACCACCGACATGCGTTAGTGCAATGCGACTGTTGCCCAGTGCAATGACTTGGACTGGCTTCGCCGCCAGTTCGGCGGCAGAGCCGACGTCGCTCCATTGCGGGTCTGCGGCCATGGTGTTGCTTCAGACCTTGAAGGGCGGTAGTTTCTTTTTCACACTGATGCCCTTGATGCGTACATACACGGGCAAGCCGTTCTTGTAGGGCGGCGGATCGCCGCCGCCGATCAGCGGCGACAGATACTGCCTGCATTTGGCTGTGATTCCGAAGCCATCCGCGGTGATGAAACTTCGCGGAACTTTCTTTTCAACGTTAGCCACTTTGGCAAGCGGCACGGAGCCCACGGTCCACTGGTAGGGTCGCGAGGATTTCCGCACGATAGTCGGCATCATCGCGTTCTCGCCTCGCACTGCAAGCTCCACCGCAGCTTTGCCCATGGCATATGCCTGCTCGACATCGACCTTGGAGGCTATGTGGCGGGCGGCGCGTTGCAGGTAGTCAGCGACCGCCCAGTGATATTTGTAACCGTGGGCCTGCTTGATCATGTTCGCGATGACCGGGCCCACGCCACCTAACTGCTTGTGTCCGAACGCGTCCAGTGTGCCGGCGTCTGCGAGGAAATTCCCATCGGCAGTTGCCGTGCCTTCGCTGACCACGATGACGCAATAACCAAAATCAGTGACGCATTGTTTGACCTTCGCCAGAAATTTCTCTTGTTCGAACGGAATTTCGGGGAACAGGATGATGTGTGGTGGTTCGTTAGCATTTCGACCCGCCAGACCGCCCGCTGCGGCGATCCAGCCGGCATGGCGGCCCATGACCTCCATCACGAATACTTTGGTCGACGTGCGCGCCATCGAGGCAACATCGAGCGAGGCCTCGAGTGTTGAGATCGCGACATATTTGGCGACCGAGCCAAACCCGGGGCAGCAATCGGTGAACGGCAGATCATTGTCGACGGTCTTGGGGACGCCGAGGCAGGTGATGGGATAGCCCAACGACTCGCCAATTTGCGAGAGTTTGTGGGCGGTGTCCATGGAATCGTTGCCGCCGTTGTAAAAGAAATAGCCAATGTTGTGCGCCTTGAAAACGTCGATCAGGCGCTCGTATTCCACGCGGTTCTGCTCGATGCCCTTGAGTTTGAAACGCGCCGAGCCGAAGGCGCCGGCGGGTGTGTGGCACAGACCGCGAATGGTTTCGCGCGATTCACGGCTGGTATCGATCAGGTCCTCTTCCAGCGCACCTACGATGCCATGCCGACCCGCATAGACCTTGCCTATATACCTGGGGTACTTGCGCGCAGTTTCAATCACGCCGGCGGCCGAAGCATTGATGACTGCCGACACGCCGCCCGATTGCGCATAGAGCGCGTTCCGGGGTTTGGAGGGGTTTTTTGCAGGCTTTTTCATGGTGGCAGAGTCTAAGGCAAGTGGCGGCGCTTAGCTGCCTGCAAGACGCTGAACGGCGCATCGGGTAGACTCGATGTGAAGGAGAAATCACACCATGGTCCTGTCAGCTGTTAGAGCCGTCTTTATCACGGCGGCCATATCGGTTTTGGCTGGCTGCGCCAACTCGGGCAGCGGCAATCGCAGCTTTATGGCGGCCTCTTTCGAAGCGCGTTCCGGCAGTTCGGTGGTCGGTTCAGTGCGTGTGTCGCGCAACGGCCGGCAGATTCGCTTGCGCGCCACGGTCAGTGGTCTTGAGCCCGGTTCAGAACATGGCTTTCACATTCACGAGAAAGGGGATTGCAGCGCCGCCGACGCGTCCAGCGCGGGCGCGCATTTCAATCCGACCGGCAGTGCCCATGGCCGCTATGGTGCAGTGCCGCACCATGCGGGCGATTTGCCCAGTCTGATCGCCAACCGACAAGGTGTGGCGCGGGTCGACGCGTTGCTGAATGGCATGGACTGGGACGGCGGCAGGGGAATCAAAGGCCGCGCCATTATTGTCCACGCTAAGCCTGACGATTTTACCAGCCAACCCGCCGGTAACGCGGGCGCACGTGTGGCCTGCGCTGCTATCGGTTAGGGCGGCTGCGATGCGAGTAGTTTTTTTGGGCCCGCCGGGCTCCGGCAAAGGCACGCAGGCACAAAGACTAGTCGAGTCTCTGGGTGTGCCGCAAATATCCACTGGCGATTTGTTCCGGGAGCACCGCAAGCGCGGCACGCCGTTAGGACTGCGCGTCGAAGGCATCATGGCGCGTGGCGATCTGGTGGATGACGCGACTGTCATAGACATGGTTCGCGATCGCATCAAGCAGTCGGATGCGGCACGCGGGTTCATTCTCGACGGATTTCCGCGCACTTTGCCACAGGCGGAAGGATTCGCAACCATGCTGGCGGGTCTCGGACTGAATCTCGACCATGTGGTTCTGTTCAAGGTACCTAACGACGATCTGGTGAAACGCATCTCGGGGCGTCGTACCTGTGCCGACTGCCAGCGGGTGTTCAACATCTACACCGCGCCGCCGCCGATCCCGCCACCGTGTTCGGGGCAGTGCAAGGCGCCGCAGTTGACGCAACGCAAGGATGACGAGGAAGCGACTGTGGTGCAGCGACTGGCGGTCTATGAACGCGACACCTGGCCGCTTGCCGATTACTACCGTGCGCGTGGTTTGTTGCGGGAAGTCGAAGCGATAGGCAGTCTCGAATCAGTCACGGCACGTGTTACCGCGGCATTAAGCGACAGCTAACAATTTTGCGCCGACGACTGCACGCCGCCAACCGTTCAGAGGCGCGGCCGAGTCATCGCCCCGCGCTACCTGTTCAAGGTCTTTGCGAGTTGCCAGCATCTCGGGAGCCATGTCGAGGCTGCTCGCAACGGTTTTCGTGAGTTCACCGAGTCTGCGAACCTGCGCTTCAAACGCTGGATCAGGCCGCGTGCGTTTCGGTAGCGGTGGCAATTCCCCCGGTAGCTCGCATGCGTCGATGACGGCGAGCAGGTCGGTGCCAGCGCGATCGGCAACGCCCGGTTGCATGTCAGGGATCGCCCGCAGCGCGGCGAGGTCCCGCGGTGGTGACTGGATCATTGCGCGCAATACTGCGTCGTCCAGAATCCAGCCGCGCGGCCGGTTGCGCTGCATGGCTCGCGACTCGCGCCAGCTGGCGAGTTGCTGCGCCAAGCGTAATCGGGCCGGATCCAGTCCATACAATCCCTTCAGACGCTGCCAGGCGTGTTCCGGTCGAATCTCATTCAGGCCCGGATCGTCAAACCCGCCGAGTTCTTCCGCAAGCCAGTCAGTGCGTCCTTGCGCCGCGAGTTTTGTTAGCAACTCGGCGCGCAGTGCCGGCAGATAGCGGACGTCATCCAAAGCGTAGTCAATTTGCGCGGCAGACAATGGGCGCCGCGACCAGTCGGTGCGTGTCTCGGCCTTGCTGAGTTCGACGCCGAGCAGCCGGCGGGTGAGGTCGGCGTAACCAATCTGGGGCGGCAAACCGCTCAGTGCCGCGGCAACCTGTGTATCGAATATGTTACGTGGCGGGCCCAGCCGGGGTGCCAGCACTTCCAGGTCCTGGCGAGCTGCGTGCATGACGAGTTGGCAGTCGGCGGATTGCCAGCGAGCGGCCAGCCATCCTGCGTCCAAATCGAGATTCAGGGCCAGCGGATCGATACAGCTGCGCCATCCCTCATTTCCCAGCTGCAACAGACACAACTCGGCGCGATAGGTTTTCTCGCGCATGAATTCGGTGTCTATGGCCAGTAAAGGTGCGTCGCGGGCGAGTTGGCCCAGCGATTCCAGCTGCGTTCGATCGGCAATCAGTGTTGGTGTTGTGTTCATATGCCAAAATGCGGCGCGATTATGCTGCAAACCCTGCAATACTTTTGGGATATTCTCTGGCGCCGCCGTCCGCCGTCGGATTTGCCCTTTTCGCCCGCGCTACTGGGCATCGCCGCCGTTGCGTCGGTGGCGATTGGCATTGGCCTCAATTTGGCCGCGTTGGAGTTTCAAGAGCTGCAGCTGAAGGCGCCGGCCAACGCCGCCAAACCGTCCGCCACGCTCGAACCAGGCGCCCCCAGCTATGTGATCGTGCCGTTCGTCGTGGCTCTCAGTGGGCTCGCGTACGCGGCATTGCTACGGGCGTTCAAGCAGATGCCCCGCGCGATACAGACCATTACCGCAATTATCGGCATTTCGCTGTTCACGGGCGCCGCGGTGCTGATTGCGCTGCTGTTGGGCCTGGCAATGCCAGCGGATGCTGTCGGTTTGCGCGCCATCGTGGGTATCACCGTGATTGTCGTGTCTGGCTATGATCTTTATGCGAAAGCCTGGATTTTATCGCAGGCAATCGAGCGGCCGGTGGCACTGTCTTTCATCATGGTTCTGTCGCTGGAAGTTTTCGTGATGCTAGTCGGCACCATTTTGTTAGGACCGCAGGGCGCACCCGCCGCTGCCGGAGTCTAACAAATGCATGTCCATATCCTTGGCATTTGCGGTACGTTCATGGGCGGCATTGCCGCCATAGCGCGTGCCGCCGGTCACCGTGTGACTGGCTCCGACCGCAACGTCTATCCACCGATGAGCACACAGCTCGCAGCTCTCGGGATCGAACTCACCGAAGGCTTCGAGGCCGCGCAGCTTGCGCCCGCGCCGGATGTAGTGGTGGTCGGCAATGTGATGTCCCGCGGCCAGCCCGTGGTCGAAGCTTTATTGGAGAGCCGAATACCTTATATGTCCGGACCGGCGTGGCTCTGCAGCAACGTGCTGAAAGATCGCTGGGTGCTGGCCGTTGCGGGTACCCATGGCAAGACCACAACTTCCAGTTTGTTAGCATGGATGCTTGAATACGCAGGCCTCAACCCCGGATTTCTGATCGGTGGTGTGCCCGGCAATTTCGACAGCAGTGCGCGACTCGGCGCGGCGCCATTTTTTGTGATCGAAGCCGACGAATATGACACGGCATTTTTCGACAAACGTGCCAAGTTCGTGCATTACCCGCCGCGCACCTTGATTCTCAACAATCTGGAATACGACCACGCCGACATCTACCCCGACCTCGCTAGCATCGAGCGCCAGTTTCATCATCTGGTGCGCATCGTGCCAGGCAGCGGCAGGCTGATTGTCAATGCCGCGGACCAGAACCTCGCACGGGTGTTGGCGCTCGGCTGCTGGTCGCAGAGCGAATATTTTGGGCATAGCGCGCGCCATGGTATTGCGGCGCGTTTGCTCAACGCCGATGGCAGCGATTTCGCGGTCGTCGAGCAGGGTCGCGAGCTGGGCCGTGTCACCTGGTCGATGTTAGGCCTGCACAATGTTGACAATGCTCTGGCGGCGATCGCCGCCGCGCGGCATGCCGGCGTGCCGCCGGCGGTATCGTGCGCAGCGCTGGCTGAGTTCCGTGGCATCCGGCGGCGCATGGAATTGCGCGGCACTGCGGCGGGCGTGGTTGTGTACGACGATTTTGCGCACCATCCGACCGCCATCGCCACCACGATCGCCGGATTACGCCGTCGTCTCGGCGCCACCGGCCGTCTGGTCGCTGTCCTCGAGCCGCGATCTAACACCATGCGTCTCGGGGTGCACAAGGACACGCTGGCAGCATCTTTCGCTGAGGCCGATGCTGTCTGGATGTTGTCGCCGCCAGATCTTGGCTGGGATCTGTCATCGGTGACCGTGCCACTCGGCGCGCGCGCACAGGTTGCGGCTACACTGGATGCGCTGTTGGCCGGCCTGCTGACCGCACTACGCCCCGGCGACCACGTGCTTATCATGAGCAATGGCGGTTTTGGCGGCCTGCATGACAAACTGCTGGCAGCACTGACAGCCAGGGAGGGCTAACAGAATGACGTCTGACACAGATCGATCTATCACATTGGCGATGACGGGAGCTTCCGGCATCCAATACGGACTGCGGTTGTTGGAATGCCTGGTCCTCGCGGACCGCGAAGTGTTTCTGCTTTTCACCAAAGCAGCGCAGATTGTGGTGGGCTCGGAGACGGACCTGAAACTGCCGGGCCGCAGCGCCGAACAGAGCCGATTTCTGAGCAAGCATTTCCGCGCTCGCGACGGTCAGATTCGCGTTTGTGGCGAGGAAGAGTGGACCTCACCGCCCGCCAGCGGATCCGGCGCGCCGCGCACTATGGTTGTCTGCCCTTGTTCGATGGCGACCTTGGCCAACATTGCGAACGGCGCGAGTGGCAATCTGTTGGAGCGCGCCGCCGATGTCGTCATCAAGGAACGCGGCAATCTGGTGCTGGTGCCCCGCGAAACACCGTTTTCCGTGATTCATCTCGACAACATGTTGAAACTTGCGCGCGCTGGCGTGCTGATTCTGCCCGCCAATCCCGGTTTCTATAACCGTCCCCGCAATGTCGATGATGTAGTCGATTTCGTGGTCGCACGCATACTCGATCAGGTGGGTATCGATTCTGATCTGCTCAAGCGTTGGGGCCGTGACGACTGAACTGCCACTGTTTCCGCTCGGCACGGTGCTTTTTCCGCAGGGCCACTTGCCGCTCAGGATTTTCGAAACCCGCTACACCGATATGGTGCGCCGTTGCATGCGTGAGGGCACCGCGTTCGGCGTGGTGCTGATTCAGCGCGGCGGCGAAACCGGTGCGGTTGACAGCATCGCTGCCATTGGTACCACCGCGCGGATTGTTGATTTCAGTGCCTTGGATGATGGTCTGTTAGGTATTCAATGCAGCGGCGAGCGGCGTTTCCAATTGCTGCGCGCCTGGAAACAGGACGACGGGTTGAATGTAGGCGAGGTGGAATATCTTCCCATCTGGTCCGCTGAAACGGTGCCTGCCGAGGCCCGCCGCCTGGCAGAGTTGTTGCGGCAGAACTGGGCGGAGTTTTCCGAACACTTTGGCACCGAGTCGCCGCGTTTTGATGATGCGGCGTGGGTCTGCGCGCGTCTGGCCCAGGTGCTGCCGTTGCCGCCGCCGCTGCAGCAACGACTACTCGAATCAGACAGCGCTGGGCACGCGCTGCAAAATCTGGCGTCGCTGGTAAAAACGGAACAGCACGACGCCTAACAGCAGCGTCCAGCCCAGCACCAGCCAACCGACGACGCCGTCAAATGACGACAACAAGAATGCTGCAGGGTGAGTGGCATCCGGCACCGTGGTTTTGCGCATGAAAAGAATGACCCATACCCAGCCCGCGTGTAACCCGACGCAGGCGGCGATGCTGCCAGTCAGGTGACGCACCATTGCCAGCAGCACGCCGACCGCGAACAGACTGATGAACGCGTCGACAATCTGCCCAGGATGGGCCAAGTCCCGCAACATGCCAGCCAGAAGGTCAAGTCCGCTGCCAGGCCCGACCTGCTCAGGCGGTATGCGGAACCGGCCAATGAAATGCGTGGCCGCATAGATGAGCGACGGCAGGAATATAGCCAGTCGTGGACCTGATTCACGAGCAATGGCGCTGAACATGGCGCCGCGCAGAAAGGTCTCTTCAATAAAAGCTACCGTGATTGCGCTCATGATGCCGCTGCCCGCCAGTCCCAGCAGCGTGGCTGCATCCAGAGACGCATCCGGTTTGAAGTTGCGCATGTCGAGCAGCACCATCGCGAGCATCACAGGCAGCATGGTGGCGACGCCCAACGCAAAGGCGATGCCCGCCTCCCGCAACCAGAGTCGCCGCGGCAGCCCATAGCCAAGGCTCGTTTTGTTAGCCAGATGTTCGCGACGCGCCAGCCAGACAAACCCGATCAGCACGCCCAACATCGCAACCCGACCGGCGACACGGTGAAACGGAAAGTCGAACGTGGGCGTCAGCAACGACCAAACCGGATAGCCAAATGCGGCGATTGACGCCAGTCCCAGCAATATCAGGCCGAAGAACTTTGCGAACGCTAGCATCGAGCGTCAGGGTTTCGGGAACGGTAGGGGTTTCTGACCGCTAGCGCGCAGCAGGGCGATGATGCCACTGTCGCCTAACAAATGAGCGGCGCCAACCACCACCAACACGTCGTCAGAGCCGCTTTGCATGGCGCGGATGGCCGGCAACCACATGCGATTGCGGTTGGTCAGCAAGGCCGCTTCGAGCTCCGGAAAGTCCGCCATCTCGTCACCCAGCGCGCGTGCCATTTTTTCCGTGTTGCCGGAGCGCCAGGCCTGTTCGATCGCACTGAGTTCGGCGCCACCCTTATCGAGCTCGTCCAGCGTCATGGTGAGCAGATGAAGTTGCGCGCTCGCATTGAGCCGGTCGAAGGCTGCGAACTGTTGCGCAGGCGTTTCAAGTCCGGTCACGGATTTGCGATCTGCGCGCGCTCGGCTGGCCAGCTGTTGATCCACGCCAGACTCCGCGCTGTAGCCCTGCTTGATCAAGCTGACAGAAGTCAGCATCAGCGAAGCCAGCCAGGGTTCAAAACCGTCCAGCAAGGCGATAGGCAGGCCTAGTTCCTCGGACTTGCGCGTCAGTCGCGCCGCCTGCGCGGCAGACAGGGACGCCGACAAGGTCTTGCCGTCGGTGCGCATGCCCGCACGCATCATCTCGCCAGCAACCTGCATCTGGTCAAGATCATCCAGATCGAGTTCCAGCACCAGCCGCTCGGCATCTGCATACGCTCGCTGCAGCGCGCTGGGTAGAGCGTCGTTGCCGGGTCGCAAAAGGTGGATCGAGCCTGCGATATAGACGCGATTGCTGGCCCCCTGAATTACCCAGACCCCGCTATCGGCGCATGCCGGTCCGGCAGCTAACAAAGCGGCGGCGGCGATGACACCGGTTCGCGCGAACAGACGGGGCAGTTGACGTTTTAGGTAATCCAGATAACCTCCGATTCAATCTCACCCTGTGGCAACAAGTGGATGCGACGGTATGCAGGTGGCCGGTCATCGACTGCGAACTCATCCGCACCCGGCAGAAACTGACCGCAGGTCGATGGCGTCGCCATCAGTCTGACACCGCGTCGGTATCCATCGTAAGCCTGGTGCACATGGCCCCACAGTATGCCGCGAGTGACACCCGGATAACGCTCGACCAGTGCCAGAAACTCCGCCGCATTCGCCAGCGTCACACTATCGAGCCAGCGGCTTTGCATGGGCACCGGCTGGTGATGCACGCACACCAGTGCATGCCGGCCGTCGCAGGATGCCAGCGAGGCGTCGAGGCGTTGCAATTCGTCGGCGCTCAGCAGGCCGCCGGCCGAGCCGGCCAGGAAACTGTCTAACAACACGATGCGCCAGTCGCCGTGGTCAACACTGCCGCATACCAGAAAAGGGGGACCCGCGAGTGAGTCGTGCATCGCGTCCGGAAGATCATGATTGCCTGGCAGGCACCAGACTGGCTTGCCCAGCGCCGCAAACGCCTGTCGGAAATGCGGGTAACCCGATGGATCGTCCTGCACAAGATCGCCCGTGACCAACACGGCGTCCGCCATCCGTACATCGGCAGCCGCGTGCGCCAGTGTCTGTCGCAGCGTGGCCAGTGTGTCGACCCCGCGCAGCGTTTCCCGCGGGTTGCCGAACAAATGTGTGTCGGTGAACTGAACGAGGCGCACGGCTCAGTTTAATACCGTGACCTGAAGAAATCGGTCCACCGGGCGCAGTTGCCGCTCATTCACGCTGGTACCTCCGGTGACAAGTTTTGTCAAAAAAAAGGCCGCCGCGACGCCGCGGCGGCCCGATCAAGTTAGCAGGTCAAGTTCAATAACGGTAGTTTTCCGGTTTGAACGGACCCTGCTTGGCTACGCCGATATAGCGCGCTTGCTGGTCCGACAATTCTGTCAGCTGCGCATTCAATTTCGCGAGCTGCAGGCGTGCCACTTTTTCATCCAAATGCTTCGGTAGAACGTAAACCCCGATCGGGTATTTCCCAGGGTTGGTCCAGATTTCGATCTGCGCGATGGTCTGGTTCGCGAACGAAGAACTCATCACGTAGCTCGGGTGTCCGGTGCCGCAGCCAAGGTTCACCAGCCGGCCTTCAGCTAACAGAATGATCCGTTTGCCGTCCGGGAAGATGATGTGATCGACCTGTGGTTTGATGTTCTCCCACTTGTATTGCTTCAACGAGGCGCAATCGATTTCGTTGTCGAAGTGACCTATGTTGCAGACGATCGCCTGGTCTTTCATCTTTTTCATGTGCTCATGCGTGATCACATGAAAATTGCCAGTGGCGGATACGAAGATGTCGGCCTTGTCGGCCGCGTAGTCCATGGTCACTACGCGATAGCCTTCCATCGCCGCCTGCAAGGCGCAGATTGGGTCGATTTCCGTGACCCAAACCTGGGCCGACAGCGCGCGCAGTGCCTGAGCGGAGCCCTTGCCGACATCGCCATACCCGGCAACCACGGCAACTTTGCCCGCGACCATGACGTCGGTAGCGCGCTTGATGCCATCGACCAAAGATTCACGACAGCCATAGAGATTGTCGAACTTGCTCTTGGTCACCGAATCGTTGACGTTGATCGCCGGGAAGGCCAGCTGGCCCTCTTTCGCCATTTGGTACAGGCGCTTCACGCCGGTCGTGGTTTCTTCGGTCACGCCTTTGATCATGCCAAGGCGAGTGCTGTACCACTTCGGGTCACGCTTCAGCGTCGCGCGGATGCTGTCGAACAGCGCCGCTTCTTCTTCGCTGGTCGGCGTACCTAACACCGAGATATCACGTTCGGCCTTGGCGCCCAGATGCAGCAACAGAGTCGCATCGCCACCGTCGTCAAGAATCATGTTTGAAAAACCGTTGTCTGGCCATTCAAAAATGCGGTGACTGTAGTCCCAGTAATCAACCAGCGATTCGCCTTTCCAGGCAAATACCGGCGTGCCCCGCACGGCAATGGCCGCCGCTGCATGATCCTGCGTGGAGAAAATATTGCATGAGGCCCAGCGCACTTGAGCGCCGAGCGCCTGCAGCGTCTCGACCAGCACGGCAGTCTGGATCGTCATGTGCAGCGAGCCTGTGATGCGCGCGCCGCGCAACGGCTGGGTAGGCGCAAACTCTTGGCGGATGGCCATCAAGCCCGGCATTTCAGTTTCAGCGATACGGATTTCCTTGCGACCCCAATCGGCGAGCGCAAGATCCGCTACTTTGTAATCACCGGCTTTGGCGCCGGATTTCATCTCGACAACAGCATTCATAAAAGCTCCGTTAAATGAAGTTTAACGGGCGCCGTTGGCAATCTGCCTCGCGACGAGCCTCATGTTAGCTGACTGATCGTCAGCTCCCACTGCAGCGCCCCTCGCCACGGGCAGTATCAAAAATTAGCGACCGCGCGGGTTACCTCGCGCACTTTTCGGGGCGTCAGCGGCCAGCGCCTGCGCCTTGTCAGTCTTTTCCCAGGTGAACTCCTTTTCCTTGCGGCCGAAATGGCCGTAGGCAGCGGTCTTCTGGTAAATGGGACGCACCAGATCGAGCATTTCACGCAGCCCGTAGGGCGTCAAATCGAAATGTCGACGAACCAGCGCCGTCAGTTTCTCGCGCGGCAGTTTGCTGGTGCCGAAAGTCTCCACCATGATCGAGGTTGGCTCTGCAACACCGATCGCGTAAGACACCTGCACTTCGCAGCGCTCAGCGAGACCCGCCGCGACGATATTCTTGGCGACATAGCGCGCCGCGTAGGCGGCCGAGCGGTCAACCTTGGAGGGATCCTTGCCCGAGAATGCGCCGCCACCGTGACGTGCAAAGCCGCCGTAGGTATCAACAATGATCTTGCGACCAGTCAGGCCGCAGTCGCCCACTGGACCGCCGATGACGAACCGACCGGTCGGATTAATATGGTACTTGGTGCCTTTGTGCAGCCACTTTTTCGGTAGCACTGGTGCCAGAATTTCTTCCATCACCGCTTCGCGCAACTTTTTAGTGGAGACATCGTCGCTGTGTTGGGTGGAGAGCACCACGGCCTCGATCGCCACAGGTCGGTCGTTTTCATAGCGCAGCGTGACCTGACTCTTCGCGTCGGGACGCAGCCACGGCAGCTTGCCCTTCTTGCGGACGGTGGCCTGCTGTTGCACCAGACGATGTGACAGCGTGATAGCCGCTGGCATCAGCACGTCGGTATCCGTGTTGGCATAGCCAAACATCAGGCCTTGGTCGCCCGCGCCTTGTTTACGTTCATCTTTGCGGTCCACGCCCATCGCAATGTCAGGGGACTGCTTGCCAATGATATTCAGCACGCCGCAGCTGCCGCCGTCGAAACCCATGTCAGAGGAGTTGTAGCCAATGTCCAGCACGGTCTTACGGACCAAGGCTTCAATATCTACCCAGGCGTCGGTCGTGACCTCGCCCGCCACGATGACCACGCCGGTCTTGACCAGCGTCTCGCAGGCCACTCGTCCGCGCTTGTCCTGCGCCAGGATAGCGTCCAGGACCGCATCCGAAATCTGATCAGCGACCTTGTCCGGATGACCTTCAGACACAGATTCCGACGTGAAGAGATAACTGTTCGACATGCGCGAGTTTCCGTATTGTCAGGGTTGGCCGCCCATTATACCCGTAGGGTGCAGGCTTGCCGGGCCAAGAGCGGGATTTGGTTGGCATTTTCATTGCCCTCTGGTCCGGGGTATTGGAGAATGCCGGCCCTTTTTCAGGGGTTTTCCCCGCCAGGTCGCATGTCCACCCAAACTGCTGTTTCCCGACGAACCCTCGCTAACGCCATTCGTGCCTTGGCCATGGACGCTGTTCAACAGGCCAATTCGGGGCACCCCGGTGCGCCCATGGGCATGGCCGACATTGCAGAAGTTTTATGGCGCGATTTCCTCAGGGTCAACCCGGCCAACCCGCGTTGGCATGAGCGCGATCGCTTTGTATTGTCAAATGGCCACGGCTCGATGCTTTTGTATTCGCTGCTGCACCTGAGCGGCTTCAACGTTTCGATCGACGAACTGCGCCAGTTCCGCCAGCTTGGGCAGCGCACCGCGGGGCACCCGGAAGTTGACCACGCCATGGGTGTCGAGACGACCACCGGACCGTTAGGTCAGGGCGTCGCAAACGCCGTCGGCATGGCACTCGCGGAAAAATTGTTAGCTGCCGAGTTCAACCGGCCCGGCCACGAAGTGGTTGGTCACCACACCTACGTGTTTCTGGGCGACGGCTGTCTGATGGAAGGCATTTCCCACGAAGCGTGTTCGCTGGCAGGCACTCTCAAGCTTGGCAAGCTGATAGCGTTTTACGACGACAATGGCATATCGATTGACGGCAA
This sequence comes from Gammaproteobacteria bacterium, assembly GCA_043769085.1. Classification (GTDB taxonomy): domain Bacteria; phylum Pseudomonadota; class Gammaproteobacteria; order Steroidobacterales; family Steroidobacteraceae; genus UBA964. The sequence continues at coordinate 16,819 of JAYVJR010000061.1, read as the reverse complement.
GGTCGCGGGCTGGCTGACTGACGACACGCCAAAACGCTTTGCAGCCTACGGTTGGCAGGTCATCCGCGATGTCGACGGTCATGACGCGGAGGCGATCAGCAAGGCCATTCGTCGCGCACGCGCCAACAAGAATCAACCGACACTGATCTGCTGCAAGACTATCATCGGATTCGGCGCGCCTAACAAGCAGGGCAGCAAAGCCACGCACGGCGAACCGCTCGGCAAGGATGAAGTTGCGGCGGCACGTGTGCAGCTTGGCTGGCCGCATGCACCTTTTGAGATTCCTGATGATGTGCGCGCCGCCTGGGACCGGCGAGCCGCTGGCGGCCGCGCTGAGAAAGCCTGGCGCCGTCGTCTCAGTCGTTATCGCCGCGAACATCCGTTGCTGGCGTCCGAATATGAGCGGCGCATGCACGGCAGTCTGCCAGCCAATTGGGCGGCGGCTGTCGCAGGCGCCATGGCTGCCGCTGCCGTTGTCAACGCTCCGCAGGCAACGCGTGCATCGTCGCAGGTTGTGCTCAATGCGCTCGGACCAAGCATGCCGGAACTGTTAGGCGGTTCGGCGGATTTGACGGGTTCGGTCAATACGCTGCGCAAGGATTCGGTCGCCGTTACCCCGGAGTCAGTCGCCGGCAACTACATTTATTACGGTGTGCGCGAGTTCGCCATGACCGCCATGATGAATGGCATGGCGCTGCATGGCGGCTTCATTCCCTACGCGGGCACATTTCTGGTGTTTTCGGACTACGCGCGAAACGCCGTGCGTCTCGCCGCTTTGATGCATTTGCGCGTGTTACTGGTCTACACCCATGATTCGATCGGTCTCGGGGAGGACGGTCCGACCCACCAGCCAGTTGAGCACCTGGCGAGTCTGCGCGCGATGCCTAACATGTCGGTCTGGCGTCCGTGCGATGCGACCGAAACTGCGGTGGCCTGGCAAGCGGCGATCGAGCGCAGCACGGGACCCACCTGCCTGGTGCTGACCCGCCAGGCGTTGCCCCAACAGACGCGTTCGGCAGCGCAGACGGCGGCCATCGTGCGTGGCGGCTACACACTGGTTGATTGCGCCGGTGTACCGGAAGCGATTCTGATTGGCACGGGCTCCGAACTGTCGTTGGCGGTCGAGGCGGCTAACGAGCTCAACGCGAAAGGTCGCCGGGTGAGAGTAGTGTCGATGCCAAACTGTGAAGTATTTCTGGCGCAGGACGCCGCCTATCGCGAAGCGGTGCTGCCAATGGCCGTGCGGCGCCGTGTTGCGATTGAAGCCGCAGCCAGCTTGTCTTGGCACCGCTTCATTGGCATGGATGGCGCGATCGTCGGGCTGGATCGCTTTGGTGCGTCCGGCAAGGCCGCGGATCTCTATCGGCATTTTGGCATCACGGCCCAGGTGGCGCGCGATGCCGTGTTGGGTTTGTTAGGTTAGTGAAACACAGAGGAATCCCATGGCAGTAAAAGTTGGCATCAATGGCTACGGCCGCATCGGCCGCAATGTTCTGCGCGCGATCTATGAAAGCGGGCGCAACCAGGAAATCCAGGTCGTCGCTCTCAACGACCTCGCAGATGCAGCGACCAACGCGCATTTGACGCAATACGACACGGCACATGGCAGATTCCCGGGCAAAGTCAGCGTCGATGGCGATGCCATTGTTGTCAACGGGGACCGTATCAAGGTGTTTGCGCAGCGCGATCCCAGCAAAATCCCCTGGGGCGAAGTCGGCGCAGACTTCGTGCTCGAATGCACCGGCTTCTTCACCACCAAGGTCGATGCGGCCAAGCACATCGCTGGTGGCGCTAAAAAAGTCGTAATTTCGGCGCCCGGCGGCAAGGATGTCGACGCGACCATCGTCTATGGCGTCAACCATCAGGTGCTAACGTCCGCAATGACCGTGATCTCCAATGCCTCGTGCACCACCAACTGCCTCGCGCCGATCGCCAAGGTGTTAAATGATTCGGTCGGCATCGAGCGCGGCCTGATGACGACCATTCATGCCTACACCAACGATCAGCGTCTGACCGACGTGTTTCACGAAGACATCCGACGCGCCCGTTCGGCCACCATGTCGATGATTCCGACCAAGACCGGCGCTGCAGCGGCGGTAGGTCTGGTGATGCCCGAACTCAAAGGCAAGCTCGATGGCTTTGCGGTGCGCGTGCCGACTATCAATGTATCTCTCGTCGACCTGACATTCACGCCGAAACGTGCGACCAGTGTTGAGGAAATCAACAAACTGATGAAAGCCGCTGCGGACGGTCCACTCAAAGGTGTGCTGAACTACACCGAAGCATTGTTAGTGTCGGTGGACTATAACCATGATCCGGCGTCCTCCACCTATGACGCGACCATGACCAAAATCATCGACGGCAATCTGGTCAAAGTTTGCTCGTGGTACGACAACGAATGGGGCTTCTCCAATCGCATGATCGATACGACGCTGGCCTGGGCCCGCGCAAAATGAGAGTTTTGCGCATGGCGGATCTGGATCTGCAGGGTAAGCGGGTCCTGATCCGTGAAGACCTGAATGTGCCGGTCCACGAAGGCAAGGTCACGAGCGACGCCCGTATCCGTGCCGCATTGCCAACCATTCGACTGGCGTTATCAAAGGGCGCGCGTGTGTTGTTATTGTCGCATCTGGGTCGCCCGCAAGAGGGCGTACCAGCGGTCGAGTTTTCGCTGGCGCCGGTAGCGGTGCGGTTATCCGATTTGTTAGGCAAATCCGTGCCGCTTAAGCAGAACTGGCTGGACGGCGTCGACTGCGCGCCTGGTGAAGTCGTGCTTTGTGAGAATGTGCGATTCAATAAAGGCGAGAAAAAAGATTCGGAAGATCTTGCGCGCAAAATGGCCGCGCTCTGCGATGTGTTCGTGATGGACGCGTTCGGTACCGCACACCGCGCTGAGGCGAGCACGCACGGCGTGGCCCGGTTCGCGCCGATTGCCTGTGCCGGCCCGCTGCTGATCGGCGAGCTCGATGCGCTTGAACGCGCGCTGCTCAAGCCAGCGCGGCCGATGGTCGCGATCGTCGCTGGCTCGAAAGTTTCCAGCAAGCTTACGGTACTCGAATCGCTGCTCGATAAGGTAGACCAGCTGATCGTCGGCGGCGGAATTGCCAATACCTTTCTGGCAGCCACCGGCATTACGATCGGCAAATCATTGCACGAAGCCGACATGCTCGAGATGGCGCGCAAATTGTTAGCCAAGGCGAAAGCACGCGGTACCGCGATCCCGCTACCGACCGACGTGGTGGTGGCGCGTGAGTTTGCGGCCACCGCGCATGCAGACGTGCGTGCCGCAACTGCTGTGGGTGCCGACGAGATGATTCTGGATATCGGTCCCGATACGGCCGATGCGCTGGGCAAAATACTGCAGCAGGCGGGCACCATTGTCTGGAACGGTCCGGTTGGTGTGTTCGAGTTCGACCAGTTTGGCGAAGGCACCAAGGCGATTGCCAATGCGATCGCGCGCAGTAAGGCCTTTTCACTGGCGGGCGGCGGCGATACGCTCGCGGCGATTGAGAAATACGGAGTCGAAGACCAGATTTCCTATATCTCTACCGGTGGCGGCGCGTTTCTTGAATTTGTCGAAGGTAAGGTGCTGCCGGCAGTGGCTGCACTTGAAGCTCGTGCCGGCTGATACTCCGATGCCAGACAAGGAAATGCTGTTGCGCCGCACGAAGATCGTTGCGACCCTGGGTCCCGCCACTGACGAACCCGAAGTGCTGCAGGAAATGTGCCGTTCCGGGCTCGATGTTGCACGATTCAATTTTTCCCACGGTACCCACGAAGACCAGTTGCGCCGTCTGGCACTGCTGCGCGAGGCGTCGCTGCGAGCGGGGCGCTATGTCGGTATTCTTGCCGATCTTGCCGGCCCTAAAATTCGCATCGAAAGTTTTGTCGATGGCAAGGTCATGCTGGTGGACGGCGCGATATTTTCGCTCGATGCGGCCTTTGATCCGCGCAAAGGCAATGTCGACGTTGTCGGTGTCGCCTATCCTGACCTGCCCAAGGATGTTCGCAAAGGCGACACTCTGCTGCTGAACGATGGCTTGATCACGCTGCAGGTACGCGCGGTGCGCGGCACACGGATCGAATGCCTGGTCGTTGCAGGCGGCGAGCTGTCGAATCGCAAAGGCGTGAATCGCAAGGGTGGCGGCATTTCCGCTGGCGCGTTGACCGACAAGGACCGCGCCGACATCCGCTTTGCGGCAGCTAACAAAGTCGATTACGTTGCGCTTTCGTTCGTGCGTGATGCCGAGGATATTCGCGAAGCCAAGGCGTTGCTGCGTGATGCGGGCAGTGACGCCCGAGTGATCGCCAAGATCGAACGTCACGAGGCTATCGAGGAACTGGATGAAATTATCGTCGCTGCGGACGGACTGATGGTCGCGCGCGGCGATCTCGGCATCGAAATGGGCTACGCCGAAATCACCGGGCTGCAAAAGACGATCATCGAGCGATCGCGTGCGGGCAATCGCGTTGTCATCACCGCGACACAGATGATGGAATCGATGATCCAGAATCCCGTGCCGACACGCGCGGAAGTCAGTGACGTCGCCAACGCGGTGTTGGATGGCACGGACGCTGTCATGCTCTCGGCAGAGACTGCGACCGGCAAGCATCCGATCAAAGCCTTGCAGGCGATGGCCGAAGTCATCGAAGGCGCGGAGAAATATCAGGTTACCCATGGTCGCGCCACTTTGCGGGTTGATCGTAATTTCGAAGGTACCGAAGAAGCGATCGCCATGGCGGTCATGTATGCCGCGAGTCACATGCGGGTGCGAGCGATTGTGGCTCTGACGGAATCGGGTTCAACGCCGCTGTGGATGTCGCGCATTCGTTCGGACATTCCGATATACGCATTTACGCGTCACGAACACACACGCCGCCGCGTCACTCTGTATCGCGGCGTCTACCCCATTTCGTTCGACATCATGCCCGGCGACACCAAGGTCCTTTACGGCTCGATTTTTGCCATGTTGCTGAGCCTGGGTCTGGTCGAAACCGGTGATCTGGTGATTCTGACCAAGGGTGAGTTGAGCGGCGTGACCGGCGGAACGAATTCGCTGCAGATCCTGGCCGTTACGCGCACTTAGCGTATGCGTTGGCTGCGCCGCATATTGGTGGCGGTGGTGATCCTGAGCCTGATTGCGGCCGTCACTGTCTGGATGCTGGTTCGAGGGTCGTTACCTGAGCTCGATGGTGCTAACGAAATTTCCGGCCTGATCGGCGAGCTCAGTTTGGAACGCGATGCGGCAGGCATCGTGACAGTGAGCGGCGCGACCGAGAACAATGTCGCATTCGGGCTCGGTTACGCCCACGGTCAGGACCGGTACTTTCAGATGGATGCAGCGCGGCGCCTCGCCGCCGGTGAGTTGGCGGCGTTATTTGGCGCAAGATTGCTGGCACAAGACCGTCGCACACGTATGTTTCGTTTTCGAACTCGGGCGCGCGCGTTCCTGCGGGCCGCATCCGCCAGCGATCGGACCTGGCTGGACAGCTATACTCGCGGCGTCAATGCCGGTTTGCAGTCGCTCACGAGTCGTCCATTCGAATACTGGCTGCTGCGAACCCAGCCTGAGCCCTGGCGCGCCGAAGATGCTTTGTTAGTGCCGATGTCGATGGCCTGGCAATTGCAGGCGGGGGAACTCGCGACGGAAGAATTCCGCCTGGTACTGGCGGCGGCGTTAGTTGCGCCGGAAGCCGGCGATGCTGCCAGTCACCGCACCGAGGCGATCTCAGCTTTGCTGATGCCGCGACCGGTCGAATGGGATGCGCCGATGCTGGAAAACCTGGCGGATGCGCCGACGGCTGGCAGTGTCGAGTTGCCACCATTGCCGACGCCCGAGCAGTGGGATCTGCGCACTCGGCGCTTGCCTTCGCCACCCGTGGCAGATTTGCCGCGCGAGTCCGCAGCGGATTTCCCAGGCAGTAACAATTGGGGCCTTGCTGGATCTAGAACCGCGACTGGCGCGGCGCTGATCGCCAATGACATGCATCTCGGTCTCGGCGTGCCGCCAGTCTGGTACCGCGCACGTCTGCGCGTTGCGGGCCAGCCGGAGCAGAACGGCGTGACTTTGCCTGGCGTGCCATCCCTGGTGGCAGGATCGAATGGCGATATTGCCTGGGGTTTCACCAACAGTTATGGCGACTGGATCGACCTGCGCCGTGTTAGCTGTGATCTGCAGCGCAACCGCTGGCAGGCGGCCGATGGCGATCATCCTTTTGCGGTGTTCGACGAGAGGATTCTGGTCAAGGGCGCCGCCGCCGAGATCTTGAAAGTGCGTGAAGCGGCCGGCGAAATTGTCTATGCGCAGAATTCGGCGCGTCACGAGTGCACGCTTGTTAGTTGGGTGGCACTGAGTCCGGCAGCCATCAATCTGAATATTCGCAAGTTGACCCGGGCTCGCAGTGTCGCTGAAGCGGTAGCTGCGGCTCCCGATATTGCTATTCCGCAGCAGAATATGGTGGTCGGTGACCGCGCCGGGCATCTCGCTTGGACGATTATCGGGGCCACACCGCAGGGGCCCCATCCGTCAATCGTCGACCCGCCAATAGGCGCGGTGTGGTCCGCGAATGCGCGAGCGGTTGCGGGCGACGCTGAGAAAACCATCGGCGGCGATGAATGGCAATGGGGCGCCGGTTACGACTTGGGGGCGCGCGCACGCCAGATTCGCAACGATCTCGCCGATATCACCACTGCCGCGACACCGGCCGATATGCTGCGCATCCAGCTCGACGACCGCGCGCAATACCTCAGTCGCTGGCGCGGTGTTTTGTTAGCGGTGCTGGACGATGACGGCGTGCGCAATCAACCGGCGCGCGCCGAGTTGCGCGTCCTGGTTGAGCGCTGGGATGCGCGCGCAACGGTCGATTCCGTGGGCTACCGGCTGCTGCGGACCTTTCAGCGCCAGTTGAGCGCGGCCACCTGGCGCATGTTGCTGTCCGGTCTCGGTATCGATGCGAGCGAGTTTCGCGTGCCGCATCGATTCGACGCCTCGACATGGCGCCTGGTCAATGAACAGCCAGCCCATTTGTTAGCGGCCGACTATGCTGACTGGCGCGCATTCATGCTGGCGCAGGTCGACACAGCGCTGACAGAACTCCTGAAAGCCTGCCCGAAGCTCGCCAATTGCCGCTGGGGTGATGTTAATAGCTCCTCAGTGCGTCACCCGCTGTCCGCCGCGGTACCGTTGCTTGGCGCGTGGCTCGACATGCGCCATCGACCGTTGCCAGGCGACAGCGACATGCCGCGTGTACAGGCGCCTGGCTTTGGGGCTTCGGAACGATTTGCCGTATCGCCGGGGTATGAATCCGAGGGCTACCTGCAGCTGGCCGGCGGCCAAAGCGGCAATCCACTGTCGCCTTTTTTCAGATCGGGCTTTGAAGACTGGGCTGAGGGCAGGCCAACCCCCTTCCTGCCGGGCCCGACGCAGCATAAGCTGAACTTTTCTCCGAGGACACAATGACCGAAACACGTTTTGCGGGAACGGAGCGCTATGTCGCCACCGAAGATCTGATGATGGCGGTGAACGCCTCAATCACGTTAGGTCGGCCGTTGTTGATCAAAGGCGAGCCAGGCACGGGCAAGACGCAGCTGGCCATCGAAATCGCCACTGCGCTCGAGCGAGCATTGTTCGAATGGCATATCAAGTCAACCAGCAAAGCTCAGCAAGGGCTTTACGAATATGACGCAGTCTCGCGCTTGCGCGATTCGCAGCTCGGCGATGGCCGGGTGAATGACATCAGCAATTACATTCTGCGCGGGCGCCTGTGGGAGGCCTTCACCTCTGCTGTCCAGCCGGTGCTGCTGATCGATGAAATCGACAAGGCCGATATAGAGTTCCCAAATGATCTGTTGCGCGAACTGGATCGGATGGAATTCTATGTCTATGAAACCCGCGAGCTGATCAAGGCGCTGCATCGACCCATCATCCTGATCACCAGTAACAACGAAAAAGAGCTGCCGGATGCATTCCTGCGCCGCTGCTTTTTTCATTACATCCGTTTTCCGGATGCCGACACGCTCACGAAAATCGTGCGGGTGCATTACCCGACACTCAAGCAGGATCTGTTAGGTGAGGCGTTAGCGGCTTTTTTCCGCCTGCGCGAAACACCCGGCCTGCGCAAGAAACCCTCGACCTCGGAATTGCTGGACTGGATCAAACTGCTGGTCGCTGAAGACCTGCCGCCCGAAGCGCTGCGCGGTGACGATCCCAAGAAGGCCATTCCGCCATTTTATGGCGCTCTGCTCAAGAACGAGCAGGACGTGCATCTGGTCGAGCAACTGGTGTTTCTGCACCGCCGAAATCAGCGTTAGGACGCGGCGACGGCAGGCGTGCCAGCATGTTAGTACCTTTTTTTCTCAGACTGAGGGAGGTCGGGGTTCCGGTCAGTCTCAAGGAATTCCTCAGCATGCTCGAAGCGCTCGAGCAGCGCGTGGCATTCTGTTCCGCGCACGACTTCTATCTGCTTGGTCGGTTGACGCTCATAAAAGATGAGCGCTATTTCGATCGCTATGACCGGGTCTTCGCTGAGCACTTCAATGGCGCCGAAAAGGCCTTTGAAAAAATTGTTGCGAACGTACCGGCCGAATGGCTGCAGTCACTGGCCGAACGCGTGCTTACTGACGAAGAAAAGGCCCAGATCAAATCGCTGGGCAGCTGGGAGAAACTGCTGGAGACCCTGCGCGAACGTCTCAAGGAACAGAAAGAGAAGCACCAGGGCGGCAGTAAGTGGATAGGGACCGGCGGCACGTCGCCGTTCGGCGCAGACGGCTACAACCCGCAAGGCGTGCGCATCGGTCAGGATAAATCGCGCAATCGGCGTGCGGTCAAGGTGTGGGACCAGCGCGAGTACCGCAATTTTGACGACAACGTCGAGCTCGGTACCCGCAACATCAAGATGGCGCTGCGCAAGCTGCGACGCTTTGCGCGCCAGGGCGCCGAAGATCTGCTCGATCTCGATAACACCATCAGTGCGACCGCACGCAATGCCGGTCTGTTAGATCTGCGCATGATGGCGGAGCGGCGCAACGCGGTGAAGCTGCTACTGCTAATGGATGTCGGCGGATCGATGGATGACCATGTACGGATCTGCGAGGAACTCTTCTCCGCGGTCAAAACCGAGTTCAAACATCTGGAATATTTCTATTTCCACAATTTCGTCTACGAATTCCTGTGGAAAGACAATCGCCGCCGGCATGTCGAGCGCACGCCCACTATGAAGTTGCTACGGACTTTCAATTCCGATTATCGCGTGGTCGTCGTCGGGGACGCGACCATGAGCCCCTACGAAATCACGCAGCCAGGCGGCAGTGTGGAACATTGGAACGAAGAAGCCGGCAGTGCCTGGTTTCGTCGGCTGACGGTCCATTTTCCGCGTTTCGTCTGGCTCAACCCGGAACGTGAGGAACGCTGGACAACCACGCCGTCAACGCAGCTAACGCTGGAACTGCTGGGTCCGCGAATGTTTCCGTTGACGCTGGCCGGACTCGATAGTGCGATCGGCGAACTCAGGCACCCGACTTTGCCAAGGTCTTGAGATCCGCGAGCACCGCCTCAGAGTGACCTTGCGCGACGACTTTGCCGTAGTGTTTCACGATCCGGCCTTTGGGGTCGATGATGAAGGTTTGGCGGCCTGCAATACCCACCACCGGCAGCAGCACGCCGTACTGCTTCGATATCTTCTTGGCGCTGTCAGCCAATAGCGGGAACGGCAGACCGTGTTTCTCAGCGAATTTGCGATGCGATTCAATATCATCAACACTGACACCTAACACCACGGCATCAGCCTGTTTGAAGGCAAAAATGTTGTCGCGGAATTCGCAGGCCTCGGTGGTACAGCCGGGCGTATCATCTTTCGGATAAAAATAAAGGACCACCCACTTGCCCTGGTACTGTTGCAGTTTGTGCCAGGCGCCAGCCTGGTCCTGAAGCTTGAATGTCGGCGCTGTCTTGCCGACCATGGCGTCGGCGGCCGCCTCGATCGCGAGTGCTGGAGCGCAGCAAACGATGACGCTGGCCAGCATTGTTAGCAAGTGATGACGACGGTTGTGCATGGCAAAGCTCCTGAGGCGACTGTCAAAGATTCTAGCAGCGTCCTGCCAATTTGGCAGAATGAACCCATGAAACCCCGTGTAGGTCTTGTGTTGTCGGGAGGTGGCGCGCGCTCGGCCTATCAGATTGGCGTGCTCAAGGCGCTGACCGCCATCCTGCCGGCGAGCCGCAACCCCTTTGACGTTATTGTCGGTACCTCGGCCGGCGCCGTGGCAGCCGGAGTGCTAGCGGCCGGTGCCAGCGATTGGCACCGGGCGGTCGCAGGTCTGGATGATGTCTGGTCACAGTTTCAGATCAGTCAGGTGTTTCGCGCCGACGGACTGTCCATGCTGCGCGCGGGCGCGCAATGGACCTTTGCGGCGATCACCGGGGGTTCGATGGTGCGCACGCCGAAGTCTTTTCTCGACAACTCGCCGCTGCGCGAGCTTCTGACCCAGCACGTGCGCCTCGATCAGGTTCAATCTCAGATCGATGCGGGCCATCTGCATGCGCTCGCACTCTGTAGCACCAGTTATGGCAGTGGTCAGTCGACGGCGTGGTATGCCGCGCACCCGTCGGTGGCTGACTGGCAGCGGTCGTCACGACGTGGTGTGCGAATCGCGTTGGACCTTGACTATCTGATGGCCAGCGCCGCTATTCCCCTGTTGTTTCCCGCGGTAAAACTGCACGGTCAGTTTTTCGGCGACGGTGCCATGCGCCAGCTGGCGCCCTTGTCGCCTGCGATTCATCTGGGTGCAGAGCGTCTGTTTGCGATTGGCGTGCGTGCCGTTCACACCGCCGGTCTGGGTGCTGCCCGCGCCGAGGCGCAGCCGCCATCGGTCGGCCAGCTGTTCGGTTTCATGCTCGATACGCTATTCGCCGACCAGCTGTATGGCGATCTTGAGCAGCTTGCCAGGCTCAACCGCGTCGCCGCCGAGGCGCCGGCTACAGGAACGCGGGTTATCCGCACGATGACCCTGTCGCCGAGCGTGGATCCGCGGGAACTGGCGGCGCGGCACTTGCGTGACATGCCATTTGCGGTCCGCGCCTTTATGCGCGCTGTGGGCGCTCGCGGCCCCTCGGGTGGTTTGTTGGGCAGCTATCTGCTGTTCCAGTCCGGCTACACGCGCGAGCTGATCGAGCTCGGGATAAGCGACGCCCAGGCCCGGGCAGAGGAAATAAGCAGTTTTTTTGGCTACGGAAACCAGTAGCCGCCAAGCCCGCGGCGCAGTGTCAGGTCAGGAAGATAGCGCCCAGGCCTAACAACGTCGCGAAGCCGATGCAGTCTGTGAAAGTAGTGAGAATGACGCCTGCCGACAGCGCCGGGTCGATGCGCAGTCGCTTCAACAGCAGCGGCACGATCACACCGACAGCGGCAGCGGCCAGCAGGTTGATCAGCAGCGAAGCGGCGAGAATCGCCGCAATGGTCGGCGTGCCAAACCAAAACCACACAATGCCGCCCACTGCGGCGGCCCAGATCAAGCCATTGAGTCCGCCGACCGCCAGCTCCTTGAACAGGAGCCAACGACCATTGTTCCATTGCACCTGACCGAGAGCCAGCCCGCGCACAATCAACGTCACAGTCTGGGTGCCGGCGATGCCGCCCATGGAAGCCACCACCGGCATCAGCGCTGCGAGTGCTGCGACCTTGGTGATTGTGCCCTCGAAATTGCGCACCACGGCGGCGGCCAGGAAGGCCGTCAGTAGATTGATGCCGAGCCATAGCAGGCGGCGACGCGTCGACGGCAGGATTGGCGCGAACACATCTTCTTCGTCGTCCAGTCCGGCCATCGACCGCACCGAATGCTCGCCTTCCATGCGGATGACGTCTACCACATCGTCGACCGTGATACGCCCTAACAAAACGCCGTCCGCGTCCACCACCGCCGCGGACAACAGGTCGCGCTGCTGGAACAGATTCGCCACGTCGTGTGCGCTGGTCGTCGGGTCGATCCGCGGCGCTTCGGATTCGAGGCAATCGCCCACCAGCCGTTCTGGATCTTCGGTCAGAAGCTTCGGCAATGGCACGGTGCCGAGATACTGGCCGCGGCGATCCGCCACAAAAAGCCGGTCGGTACGAATGGGTAGTTCACCGCGCATGCGCAAATAGCGCAGCACCGTCTCCAGCGACACGTCGGCGCGCACGCTGACGGTGTCGGTATTCATCAGACCGCCGGCGCTGTCCTCTGGAAAAGACAGCACCGTGTCGAGGCGCGCACGGTGCTGGCGGTCCATGGAATCCAGCAACTGCCGATTGACCGTCTCGGGTAACTCACGCACCAGGTCCGCCAGATCGTCCACCTCCAGGCCTTCCGCGGCGGCGACGATTTCCTGAGCATCCATTTGCTCCAGCAGCGCGAGTCGAACCGGCTCGCTGAGTTCCAGCAGCACTTCGCCTTCGAGCTCCGGATCGACAAATTCCCAGACCAGTTCGCGCTTGGCGGGCGGCATGGATTCCAGCAACGCCGCGATCTCCGCCGGGTGCAGGGCGTTGACCAGTCTGTTAGCCGAGCGCAACGTGCCGGAATCGAGGGCCTCGAGCAGCGCCGCGAGGCGACCGGCCTTTGGCAGCCGGCTATCAATCACCACGCAGCGCCGTGTGCCGCGTGATAACGCCTGGATACTTCGCGCCGAAACGCGCGCTCAATTTTTCGACCATATACACCGAGCGGTGCTGACCGCCTGTGCAGCCGATGGCGATCGTCAGGTAGCGGCGGTTGTTAGTCTGGTGTTCCGGAATCCGCGATTCGACAAACGCCGTAATGTCATCCAACAGTTTGTGAACCTGCGGCATGGACTCCAGATAGCGGATCACATCCGGATGGCGACCGGTGAGGGCGCGCAGCGCCGGGTCCCAATAGGGATTGGGCAGCGTGCGGGCGTCAAATACGAAGTCGGCGTCGCCCGGCAGACCGTTCTTGAAGCCAAATGACTCAAAAGCAATCGACAGTCGGCCGCTCGAGCGCTGCTCGATGCGTTTGAGGATGACTTCGCGCAGTTCGTGGACTCCCATGCGCGAGGTGTCGAGCACTAGATCGGCCGAGTAGAGCATGGGCTCGAGCAGTTCCCGCTCGCGCGCAATCGCCGCACGCAAGTCCCCGTACTCGCCTGACAATGGATGGCGTCGTTTGGTTTCAGAAAAGCGTTTCAGAATTTCATCATCGTTCGCGACCAGGCAAAGAACCTCGCATTGCACGCCGGTCTTTTTTAGTTCTTCGATTAGGCCGGGCACCTTGGCGATGTCTTGCGGAGAGTTGCGAGCATCCAGTCCCAGGGCACTACGTTGATAGGCGGGGTCCTGTGTCGACATGGCATACGACACGAAGGGCTTGAGCAATGCGGCCGGCAGATTGTCAATGCAATAGAGGCCAATGTCCTCGAGCATGTGCAACGCGACGCTCTTGCCAGCGCCCGATAGTCCACTGACCACAATTAACCGCATGGGGGCGCTCGCACCTCCGAACGCGAACGCGGCTAGTGCCGCGCGCTGCGTCCCTCGGCCGCGTGATGATCCTTGATCTGGTCCTTGCGCTTCTTGACGAGGCGATCGAGCTTGTCGCTCAGCGCATCGATGGCGGCGTACATGTTAGCGTCGACTGCGAAGGCGTGAATATCGTTGCCGCGGACTTTCAGCAGGGCTTCGGCCTTCTGTTGCGACTTTTCCACCGTCAGCGTGCAGTGCAATTCGAGGACATTGTCGAAATGTCGCACGATGCGTTCCATTTTCTTTTCGACATAGGTGCGCATTGCTTCGGTGACTTCGACGTGGTGACCCGAGACCAAAACTTGCATGTACGTCTCCTGTTGGCTGCGAAAATGTCTAACGAATGACAACGCGCTTGCGGTCATTGGAAGGCTCGATCCCCATGGCCTCGCGATACTTGGCGACCGTCCGGCGCGCCACGGGAATGCCCTCAGCCGACAATAACTCAGCAAGGCGGTTGTCGGACAGGGGCGCGTCGGGAGATTCTTCCTTGACCAGTTTGCGAATTTTGGCGCGAATCGCCGTCGACGAGGTTCCCTCGCCGGACTCGGATTCCACGTGGCTCGAGAAGAAAAAGCGTAATTCATAGACGCCGCGCGGCGTATGCATGTACTTACCGGAAGTCACCCGCGACACTGTCGATTCATGCATTTCGATGGCTTCGGCGACGTCCCGCAAAATCATGGGTTTCATGTGCTCGTCGCCGTGTTCCAGGAAATCGGCCTGTCGTTGCACGATCGCGCGCGCAACCTTGGTCAGGGTTTCCTTGCGGATTTCCAGCGACTTGAGCAGCCAGCGCGCTTCCTGCAGCTGCGTGCGCAGGATGGCGTGGTCCGAGCCGCGCCCCAGCATGGCGACATAGCCCTCGTTAAGACGCACACGCGGCTGGCTGGCGCCATTCAACTCGACCGCCCAGCCGCGGTCTGTGCGGCGCACAAAGACATCGGGTACCACGTATTCCGCGGTCCCGGTACCCAACAAAGACCCTGGACGCGGGTTGCAGCTGCGCACCAGCGCAATGGCGTCCGCCAATTCGTCGTCGTCAACGCCCAACTGTCGCCGTATCTGTGAATATTGTTTCGAGCCCACCAGATCGAGGTGCTCTTTGGCGATGGCAATGGCCGTGGCCAGCCCTGGTGTGGCGTGATCGAGTTGCGCGAGCTGCAATTGCACGCATTCGGCCAGATTGCGCGCGCCGACGCCCACCGGGTCCAGATACTGGAGGATGGCCAGCACGCGCTCAACTTCTTCCTCGTGGGTGGCGACGCCCTGACCAGCGAGGGTGTGGACGAATTCCGCCAGCGAATCGGTGACATAGCCATCGTCGTTGATGGCGTCGACCAGCGTCGAGGCAATGGCCGTGTCACTGGCCGACAGGCCTAACAATTCTACCTGTTCCATCAGATGTTCATGCAGGGTCAGGCTGCGTTGCGAGGCGATGTCCTGTTGACGTTCGCTGTCATCTTCGCCACCGGGTGCGGTGCCTTCGCCACTGCCGCTGGTCGTGCGGTCCGCAAACTCGTCCTCGACGATATCGACTTCAGGAGCGGCATCGACCGCGGCTTCGGTAGTTTCGGTCGTGTCGGCGCCGATTTCATGGCGAGCGGCCTCGCGCGCGACCGCCGCCGGGTCCAACGCTTCGAAGCTGGCAGTGGGCTCGTTGTCCTCTTCCGCCTCGAGCATGACGTTGCTTTCGAGCACATCCCGCACGTGGGCTTCGAGATCGAGCGCCGGCAGCTGCAAAAGCCGGATAGCCTGCTGCAGCTGTGGAGTCATCGTCAGTGATTGACCCAGTTTGAGCTGCAGTGATTGCTTCAACATATTCACATTCGAAACGTCTCTCCCAAGTACACCTCACGGACTTGGGGATTGGCAAGGATTTCTTCCGCAGTTCCGGACGCGATCACGGTTCCGTTGCCGACGATGTACGAACGGCCGCAAACGCCAAGCGTTTCACGGACATTGTGGTCGGTAATCAGCACCCCGATGCCGCGCTGCGCCAAATTGGACACGATTCGCTGGATGTCCGCCACCGATAGAGGATCCACCCCCGCGAACGGTTCATCAAGCAGTAGAAACCGAGGGTTGGCGGCCAGCGCGCGGGCAATCTCGGCGCGCCGCCGCTCGCCGCCCGACAGCGACATGCCGAGCGACTGGCGCACGTGGCTGATATGCAGATCGCCGAGGATCTGTTCCAGTTCCTGGTCGCGGCCGGCCTTGTCGAGGTCGTCGCGCAATTCAAGGATGGCAGCGACATTGTCTTCGACCGACAATTTCCTGAACACCGAGGCTTCCTGCGGCAGATAGCCGATGCCGGCCTGGGCACGTTCGTGCATATGCGCGCTGGTCAGTTCGCGATCATCAATCAGCACCCGGCCCGCATCAGCGGTCACCAGTCCGACGATCATGTAGAACGCGGTGGTCTTGCCGGCGCCGTTAGGACCTAACAAACCGACTACTTCGCCCGCCTTGACCTCGAGCGACAGATCGGTGACGACTTTACGGCTCTTGTAAGCCTTGGCGAGGTGTTCGCCGCGCAACACCGTCATGGATTGCGCCCGGGCGGCGTGGCGGCCGGGCGGATGGTAATGCGGATGCCGCCGCCGGCGTCGCCGGGTTTGGCCTGGGCACGCACTTTCTGATCGACCAGACTGTAGACCAGTTCGTTGCCCTTGATGTCATTGCGCCCGTCGGAGAGCCAGGCTTCGTTGGACAGGCGCACCGTGTTGGACGCCACGTCAAAATCGATATTGCGGGCACGGCCACGCGCCGGCTCCGGGTTGTTAGCTCGCCGCTGCTCGAATTCCGCCGGCTGGCCTTCGATGCGCGCACTGGCGATGGCGTTATTGCGGAATTGCACGCGCGCCAGATCGGACTTGAGGCTGCCAGTAGGCAACGTGATCTGTACCTTGCCGCGAAACTCCCAGGTTGCGTTATCGAAATCGGTACCGGTGGCGCGGGCTTCGTCAGCCTGCACGCGCAGGTCACCCTGGGTGATGGTGACCGAGCGGAACAAGTAGCGGTTGCTGGCATAGTCGACCTCGGACGAGGCCGCGTCCAGCGTGATTTCCGCTGTACGACGGCTGGCCGGATCGCCGGCGACCGGTGGTGCGCCGGCCCAGGCGCTGGCCGCCACGGCTGCGGCCAACAGCGCGGCGCAACTCGTCCGTCTAAGGTGTAAATCGACCATGTACTGCTGATTCTAGCGTCAGTCGGCGGGTTGCCAAATCTGCGGTGAGGCCGCGTGCCTCGATAGTGCGCGCTCCGGACTTCAGTTTGACAGGCTTGTCGGTGGTCGCGCGATTTG
>JAYVJR010000060.1:0-2058 GCA_043769085.1 Gammaproteobacteria bacterium | reverse complement strand
TATCGCTGGCTCTGGCGCTGGAAGCGGCTCGCGCCACAAAGCTTCCAGCGCTGGTTTCCAAAGTTCAATGCTCGCGGTCGTGGGGTCCGGCGTGACACGCACTGACGGCGCGGGCAGCCTGTCACCGTTTCATCTTGCCATCCCGGTGCATGACCTGATGGCGGCGCGGGCTTTCTATGGAACGCTGTTCGGTTGTTGCGAAGGGCGCAGCGCTGCCGAGTGGGTCGATTTTGATTTCTTTGGTCACCAGCTGGTCGCGCATCTGGATCCCTCGCGGCGCGCATTTGTCGCGCCGGCGCATAGCACCGAGGTCGACGGCCGCCAGGTTCCGGTGCCGCATTTCGGCATCGTGTTAGCGTGGGAACGTTGGCAGCACCTTGCTGCGCGGTTGCGGGCAGCCGGCATACGATTTGTGACCGAACCCGGTATCCGGTTTGCCGGCGCCGTCGGCGAGCAGGCGACGTTTTTCCTGTACGACCCCAGCGGTAACGCGCTCGAATTCAAGGCATTCAGGGATCCCACGCAATTGTTCGCCCGTTAGCGTCGTGTCGTGCGAATAACTTTTCGCAGAGCCGGATCGCACGGAGATCGAAGCGGGCCGACACATCAGATCGTAATTGTCGGTCAAACGCGATAGTCACGGCCGCGCGGCTCAAAGGGCGTCGCGCTTGCAAGATCGCGGCTCGCGGACTCACGCACGATCTTGCGCGTCCGCTCGTGCACGCGGGCGCAAACGTTCCTCACAGGATCTTTTCTCAAGGTGCGTTGATGGCACTAAGTTTGCGCTGACCGCGCGCCCGAGCCGCCGCCCATTCGCCGCTCGGCCGTGACTATCGCGCTTGCCCGTCGATCGCAGAGTTCGCGCAGGCCGCGTCCGATTGTCAGGCCGTAGTCACTGGTCGTGTGAAAAGTTATTCGCGGGACATCATGCCAGGACTGCTGCCTCAGTGTTGCGCGCGCCGGTCGGCCCGCAGGCCGAGCGCAACCAGGCCGCGCAGCAAACGTTCGTTGAAGCTGGCCGGACGCTCAAGATCCATGCGGCGCAGCGCGTCACGTTCATCGTCGCGCGGTCTGGTCAGCAATGCGCGCGTCGCGAGCCACAGGCGCGCAGCGCGGTTCCCGGTCATCAGCGCCAATCGTTTCAATGAATGTGCGAGCTCGATTTCCTGCGCGGTCAGGTCGGTGCCAAATGGGTACTCGCTGAAACGCCCGGCGCGTCGATGCGCCGACAGCGCGCGTTCCAGTTGCTCCGGCGTGTTGCGGCCATGTTTCTCGGGGATGCGGTAGTCGGCGGCGATCTTGCCGGCCGCTTTTGCCCTAGCTAACAGGCCCGCCTGGAAGCGGGAGTCCGTGATGTTGAGCAGCGCGGCGATGATCTCGCTGTCGGTCCTGCCGCGCAGGTCGGAAATGCCGTACTCAGTGACGACAATGTCGCGCAGGTGGCGCGGAATCGTGATGTGACCATAGTTGTAAACGATGTTGCTGCTGACAACGCCGTCCTTTTGTCGCGTAGCGCGCAGGCACAGGATCGAGCGCGCATCCGGCAAGGCATGCGCCATGGCTACGAAGTTGTAGTGCCCGCCGACGCCACTGACGACGCGGCCGTCATCGAGGCCGTCGGAGACCGCGGCGCCACTCAAGGTCACCATCATCGTGGTGTTGACGAACCTGGCACGTACGCGCTGCAGCACGCGTTGCTCATAGTCGATGCCATAGAGTTGGTTGATATAACCCACGCCGCGCATGTCAAACAGCATGCGCTCGCTCTCCGAAAGATCGTGCAGATTGGCGTAGAAGCCGCGCGGTCCGAGGAAAAACCCGGCATGCATGACAGCGCCGCGCTGCAGTTCACGGCCGATGCAGGTTTCCGCCAGGCGCGAGCGCAATCGCTCAACCGCAAGGTCTGGCACCAGCAACTCGCCGTCAGGACTCTGGATGCATCCGTCCTTCCAGTACGCGTCGCTGCGGAATACGCCGTAATACTTCAGCTTTTCGAATTCGAATTCCGACAGCCTCGGGCCCATGCCGACCGAAAGCAGGTCGCTGAAAATCCGCGCA
>JAYVJR010000059.1:0-4861 GCA_043769085.1 Gammaproteobacteria bacterium | reverse complement strand
AACGCGTTCGCGCAGTTGTGTTTTGTAGAAACTCAAGAAAATCTGCAGCGCCCGTGCTGGCTTTAGCCGTTAGCGCGACGGGATAACGAATAGGCGCGTGCGAGCTTTCGGGAAACTCGGCGACTATGCGGACCTTAGGTTCGGCAATCGCATCGGTGAGATAGACGATGCCCAGCGGAGCCTCGCCACGCGCCACGTATAGCAGGGCAGCGCGCACGTTTTCGGCTGGAGCCAGGCGAGACTCGACCTCTGCCCAGACGCCCAGCGATGACAATGCCGCCTTGGCGTATTTTCCGGCCGGTACGCTGGCTGGATCGGCGACGGCGAGGCGCCCGGATTGCCCCAGGGCCGCTTTCAATTTGAATGCTTGGCTAACGCGCAGCACAACTGGATGGTCCACCGGGCAGACGAGCACCAAGCGATTGCCCAGCAGATTCACACGACTGGCATGATCGATCAGTTGGCGCTGCTCGATGTAGTCCATCCATTCTTCGTCCGCCGAGACGAATATATCCGGGGCCGCACCAGATTCAATCTGACGTGCCAGTGTTGCGGAGCTACCAAACGAAAACTTGATGGCCTGTCTGCGGTCGCTGGAAAAGTCAGCGCCGATTTTCTGTAGCACATCCGTGAGCGAAGCTGCTGCAAATACCAGAACTTCGGGTTTTTGCGATGCGTCGGCAGCACTTACACTGAGAGGTAGGCACGCACAAAGTGCCCACAGCGAGACAATCAAATTTTTCTGCATCACGGCTTTCCTGAGCGTATGACCGGCAAGCGATGTATCCGAACAAACATAACGATAGGAGGCGTGTGTCTCGCAATGCAAGGGCGCGCTCGTGACCGTCCGTGCTGCGGCACGTACAATCGCGATCATGAAGAAAGCTGGACTGATACACGTGCGACTGCGCCTCGACTTCGAATCAGGCCAATCAGTCGGTCCAGGAAAAATTGCGTTGCTTGAAAAGATCGGTGTCTGCGGTTCCTTGTCGCAGGCCGCGCGCGAGCTGGGAATCAGCTACCGGCGGGCCTGGCTGCTGCTCGACGATCTCAACAACCTGTTCAAGGAGCCTGTTGCGACGACGCTCATCGGAGGCAAACGCGGCGGCGGCGCAACCGTGACCGACCTGGGCCATCGGCTGATCGCTGATTTTCACCGCGTCGAGCGTGCTGCCAACGCAGCCTCTCGGCATCGCTTCACGGGATTAACAACAACGGGTACAAAATCGAGCGCAGCTGCGCCTGCGTTGCGTCAGCGTCTCAGTCGGCCGCTACGGCGGGCGAAGGGCAAGAAAGGCTGAGCTTGCATGCCGAGGGCAGGAGCCGTCGACGGTTGGTGAGTTTTCGGCGGCGATGCAGCGTTTCGCCCCCGACTTGCATCGACGGGAGATACGGTGGGCAGTTTCGGGGCGAGCCGATCCACGCACCGACGTCGTGTTTGCACGCCGGTTCCGCCCCTACGTGGTCAGAATTGCACGCCTGTTCACAGCGGAAGTTCTTCGAGAGCTGGCGAGCGCAGCTGAAGTGGCAGCGTCTGAAGCCCTTCGATAAGTTCGCAGCCATGATCGAGCGCCACTGAGATGGTATCGCTGCCTACGGACTGCATGACGAGGAATACCTCAAGCTCACGGTGCTCACCTGCATCTTGCCGGCGATCTGCGTGAAAATAGCTCGGTTTTCACCCACTCGTTTCCACGAAGACCCCTCAATCGATACCGCAGGCTCGACTCCCAGCGCATCGGCAAGCCTTCCCATGATGGATACCGATGGGGCCGCGCCCCTTTTATGGAGCCCGACGTTATGATCCTGCGCTAGCGGGAATCAACGGGGAACATCATGATTGGTAAAGTTTTGACCGGCGCCGCTATGGCCGCGGCCATGGCATTGTGGCCGACGCTGTCCGCCGCGCAGTCCGCCGCTTCGAAGCCCGGCGCCGTTTTTCGCGACTGCGTCGAGTGTCCCGAAATGCTTGTGGTGCCATCGGGGTCCGCTCTGATTGGGTCGTCGCTCGACGAAGGCCGGCGCGAGGGGGTGCGGGAAAAGGCCCAGGACAAGGAACAGCCGTCACATTCGGTTACCATCGCCCGCCCCTTCGCCGTCGGGCGTTTCGAAGTGACCAAAGCCGAGTATGCCGCTTTTGCCCGCGCTACCGATCGGGCGGACGGGGACGGTTGCTACATCTTATTGTCGATCGGCAAGTGGGAAAAGGGGGCGGCAAGGTCGTGGCGGGACCCAGGGTTCACGCAAGGCGACCGCGAACCGGCGGCGTGCGTCAACTGGGATGATGCCAAGGCGTATGCCGCCTGGCTCTCGTCCCTAACCGGGAAAGGATATCGGTTGTTGTCAGAGTCCGAATGGGAATACGCGGCCCGCGCCAGCACGACGACCGCGCGTTATTGGGGCGATAGCCGCGACGACATGTGCGCCCATGCCAACGTCAGTGACCTGACGCGCGCCGATACGCAAACCCAGCTGCGTCGCGAAGCCGACCACATGCTCCCGTGCCGCGATGGGTTCGTTCACCTTGCGCCCGTGGGCAGTTTTCCCGCCAACGGTTTCGGTCTCTTCGACATGATCGGCAATGTCTGGGAATGGACGCAAGACTGCGCGAACAGCAACTATCAGGGGGCGCCAACGGACGGCTCGGCTTGGTTGACTGGTAATTGCAGCCTGCGTGTCGTCCGAGGCGGCTCCTGGGACGATCGACCATCGTACCTGCGCGCGGCGCAACGCGTGTGGTACCCTGCCGCCGAAAGCGGTGACGTTCTCGGCTTTCGCGTTGCCAGGACTTTGCATTAGATTTTGAGTCTTGGCCTCATCACCTTTTGAGGTCTTCCAAAGGGAGGCGTGGGCTCCGCTTGGCGGAATTTTCGGGAAGCTGAAGTTGCCGCCCCAACGTGAAAATGCCCGGCGCACCTGGCCTGCGTCACGAACTCGAAAGACCTTTTCTGTCTGGTGTCGATATACCCGCGCGAGCTCCTGCGGAAAAGGGTCGGCCTGAAGCCGAATCAGGCGGTCGTGGCTGCGGTCGCGATTAACCGAATCTGTTGATCGCAGCGTGTGATGCGGTGATTTTAGCAATCAAACCCCAACGGCCGTAGCACCACGGCAACGAACACCGACGTAAGGAGCGCCATGAAACTCACCAACATCGTTTTTGCTGCGGCTTTGGGTTTCGTGAACGTCAACATAGCGGAAACGGCATGGGCTGCCTGCGATGCCAGCCAGCCGAATAGCAAACCCTCCGGCCAGTATGTAATAGCCGGGGCGACTGTCTACGATAAGAAGGCTGATTTGACATGGCAGCGATGCAGCATTGGCCAAAGTTGGAGGAGGGGGGCGGGCTGCGTCGGTGTTGTCAGGACAATGACGTGGGACGAGGCAATGCGCACGGCAACCGGGGACTGGCGCGTTCCGACAATCGATGAGCTGAGGACGCTGGTTTCTGAGTCTTGCAAAAGTCCCGCGATCAATGAGGAAGCGTTTCCTGACATGAGTTCAGACGCGTTCTGGTACTGGTCAAGCACGAATAATGGCTCCTTGGCTGCCTGGTACGTCGATTTCGGCGTCGGCATTTCCGGCATCGGCTTCAACGGCCGTCCGTATACGGACGCGGTTCGGTTGGTTCGAGGCGGACAGTGATTTTGAGCTTTTTGAGGCGGTGTTTGTTGTGTGCTTCGCCGAGAGAATGAGTATCTATTCGCAATCCGTAGCGGCAGAGCCGCTCCTTCAACTCGGCCAGCCGTTCGACAGTCGCACGACTTTCACGATGGGGGCTTTTGTTTTTGTCAGTTCATGAATAGTTCAGGCTAAGGATGCTGCAGGTCAGAAATTGTTTGCCCGAAACGTGATACCGATCAGTCGCGGGTCAGCCGGCGTGCCCAGGATGAGCCCGCTGTTGCCCGCCTGTACGGTCACGTTCTGCAAGTAGTTCTTGTCCAACACGTTGCGCGCGAATGCCGCTATTTCCCAGCCCTTGTTACTGCGATAGCCAGGCTCGCGATCAACAGTGCGTAGCCGCTGATCTCGGTGTAGGCGGAGTTTGTTGCATCACCGTAGATGCGAGTCTTGCCAAAGGCATCGGCATTCACCAACAGTTCGCCGCCTGCGAGCCCGTGGCTGTATTGCGCGCCTAGCGATCCACTCCACCTGGGCAGGCCGGGCAGGCCTTTGCAGCTGAGATCGCATTTGGACGTGCTTGAGCCCGTGAGTTTGATGGGACAGGATCCGTTAGCATAGTCGGCGTAGCGGCCGCTGGCATACGCACCGGATGCCCGCAGCGTCAGGCTTGGCGCGACGCGTGCGCTGGCGTCGGATTCCACACCATCGACGATCACTTTCGGAATGTTAGCCAGGTAGCTGCTCAGTGCAATCACGGCAGCGTTGTCGACGACGTTAGCCTGGAAGTCACGCACCTGCGTGTGGAACGCGTTGATGTTGAAGCGCAGCGCGCCGCCGAGAGCGCGCTGCTTGAGGCCCAGCTCCAAGCTGGTGTTCTGCTCAGGTCGCACGGTGATGGTGCCGAGGATGGGGTCGCCCGAGGCGTGGCCCGCGACGCCAGCCGGATACACTGGCAATCCAGACATGTTGATGCCACCGCTCTTCTGGCCGCGTGCGTAGCTCGCATAGGCCATGTTGTCCGAATTGAGCTGGTACGCGAGATTGGCGCGCCCGGAGGCGCTGCCATCGTTGAGGTGCCCGGTGTAGCTCTGCGAGCGCAGTATGGAATTCTTGTCATTGATCAGAGCGGCTGTCAGGCCAGTTGTCAGGCCGCCGAATGCCTGCACGTCGTAGCTGCCGTCCTTGTTTTCGTAGGTGTAGCGCGCGCCGGCAGTGACGGCCAGTTTTTCAGCCAAATGCC
>JAYVJR010000058.1:0-3498 GCA_043769085.1 Gammaproteobacteria bacterium | reverse complement strand
AGCGCGGCCATACCGTTGTCTCCTCGAGTTCCTTGATTCCGGGCAACGATCCGACGCTGCTGTTTACCAATGCCGGCATGGTGCAGTTCAAAGACTGTTTCCTCGGCAAAGAAAAGCGCGATTACGTGCGCGCGGTGTCCAGCCAGCGCTGCGTGCGTGCGGGTGGCAAGCACAACGATTTGGAGAACGTTGGCTACACCGCACGGCATCACACATTTTTCGAGATGCTCGGCAATTTCTCCTTTGGCGACTACTTCAAGCGCGACGCAATCCGTTTTGCCTGGGATTTCGTCACGCAGGTGTTAGGTCTGCCGCCGGAGCGGCTCTGGATCACCGTATTTCGTGACGACAATGAAGCGGCCGACATCTGGATCCGGGACATGGGCGTGCCCGCGGATCGTCTGACGCGGCTGGGCGAGAAGAGCAACTTCTGGGCGATGGGCGATACCGGTCCCTGCGGTCCGTGCAGCGAGATTTTTTACGACCATGGCGCGGAAGTTCCAGGTGGCCCGCCGGGTTCGCCGGACGAGGACGGGGATCGCTTCGTGGAGATCTGGAATCTGGTATTCATGCAGTACCAGCGGTCCGCCGATGGCAGGCTAACACCACTGCCAAAACCCTCAGTCGACACAGGCGCGGGTCTTGAGCGCCTGTCCGCGGTCATGCAGGGCGTGCACAGCAATTACGACATCGATCTTTTCCGCAAGTTGTTAGCTGCCGCCGCGGCTTTGGCGAAAACCGCCGACACGGCCAATCCGAGTTTGCGCGTGATTGCTGATCACATCCGTGCCTGCAGCTTTTTGATTGTCGATGGCGTCACGCCGTCCAATGAAGGCCGGGGCTATGTCTTGCGGCGCATCATCCGTCGCGCGATTCGTCACGGTTACAAGCTTGGCATCGAGGATGCATTTTTTTACAAACTGGTGCCGACACTGGAAGAAGAGATGGGCGTGGCCTTTCCGGAACTCAGCGCGTCGCGCCCGCATGTCGAGCGCGTACTGCGCCAGGAAGAGGAGCAATTCGCTCGTACCCTGGCCACAGGCATGTTGCTGCTGGACGGGGCGATCGGGAAGTTGGGCGCGAGCACGACCATCGATGGCGAGACGGTATTCAAACTCTACGATACCTATGGATTTCCCGCCGACCTGACAGCGGATGTGGCCCGTGAACGTGGCCTGTCGATCGATCAGGCTGGATTTGATGCGGCCATGGAAAAACAACGCAAGCTGTCGCAGTCCGCGAGCAAGTTCAGCGTGGACCTGCGCGCCGGCGTGCAAATCGATGCGCGTTCCAGTTTCTGCGGTTACGAACGCACTTCGAGTCACGGCAAAGTACTGGCGATTCTCAAAGATGGCGCACCCATCAACCGCCTGCAGACCGGCGAGCGCGGCGAAATCGTGCTCGATCAAACACCGTTTTATGCCGAGAGCGGCGGCCAGGTTGGCGATACCGGCACACTGCGAAATGATTCCAGTGTTGCATTCACCGTCGAAGGCACTCACAAGCGCAGCGCGGCGATTACCCATGCGGGCGTGTTGACAAGCGGCGCGATTCAAATCGGTGACACGTTAGCAGCCGAGATTGATGTCGGCCGTCGCGACGCCACGCGTCGCAACCACTCGGCGACGCATCTGTTGCATGCGGCGCTGCGCCAGGTGTTAGGTAAGCATGTGCAGCAGAAAGGTTCGCTGGTGGCACCCGATCGTTTGCGTTTCGACTTCTCGCATATGGCGGCGGTCTCGGCGGAGGAACTGCGCCAGATCGAACAGTTGGTCAACGCACAAGTGCGCGCGAATGCGCAGGCTGAGACCACGGTGCGCAGTTATGACGATGCGGTCGCCGCAGGTGCGATGGCCTTGTTCGGCGAGAAGTACGAAGCAGACGTGCGGGTACTGAAGATCGGCGATTTTTCGATGGAGCTTTGCGGTGGTACGCATGTCGGCCGCGCCGGTGATATCGGCCTTTTCAAGATCCTCAGCGAAGGCGGCGTCGCCGCGGGTGTGCGCCGCATTGAGGCGGTGACCGGCGAGGGAGCGCTTGCACAGGTCGACGCTAACGATCGCGAGTTGCGTGAGGCGGCTGGCCTGTTGCGTGGCCAACCGTCTGAACTCGCGAGCAAGGTCAAGGATGCGCTAGAGCGCATCCGCCAGCTCGAGAAAGAAAACCGCCAGTTGAAGGACAAGCTTGCGTCCGGTGCGGGTACAGACATTGCCGCCGGAGCGGTCGAGGTCGGCGGTGTTCAGGTGGTCGCCGCGCAGCTAGAAGGCGCCGATGCGGGCGCGCTGCGCAATGCAGTGGATGGCCTCAAAGACCGGCTCAAGAAAGCGGTCATCGTGCTGGCGTCCATCGACCCCAGCGGCAAGATTATCGTGGTCGCGGGCGTCACAGCCGCCGAGTCCGCCCAACTGAAGGCCGGCGAAATCGTCGCATCCGTGGCCTCCCAAATTGGTGGCAAAGGTGGTGGTCGCCCCGACTTTGCGCAGGGTGGAGGTACGGACGCTACGGCCCTGCCAGGCGCGTTGGCGGGCATTGCAGCCTGGGTCAAGGCAAAAATAGCCCGCTAATTGCTTGGCTGGCTGGCTTTGTACAGGTAGTCTCTTGTACAGCATGTTGATACTGACCAGACGGGTGGGCGAAAGCGTGGTGATCGGCGAGGAGTCGGCCGTCACCGTGACCGTGCTCGGGGTCAAGGGCAATCAAGTGCGCATTGGCATCAATGCTCCCAAGAGCGTTGCCGTCCATCGGGAAGAAATCTTTAAGCGCATCCACGATGAAGCGGCTGCACCCGCCAGCGACACTGTCGTCAACGGTCACAGCAACGGCGCCTGAAATCCGGGTTTTCCTGAGCGTATTCTGGGCGGCATGAAACCCGCCCCACATATCCCTGCCATTCCGCGTGAGCGGCTCCCGGTTCACATGCAGTCCGCGTTTGATCGCGCGATGGCGCTGCGTGGCGATGCCACGTTTATCGGTGTTGCAGCTCATGCGCCCGAAATATTTGATTGGTATAGCGAGTTTTATAGCCGCGTCTTTTATGGCGGGCGTGTGCCGAAGCGCATCCAGGAAATCGTGCGTTTGCGGCTGTCAACCGCCCACGGCTGCGCATTCTGCAACAAAGGCAATCGCGTCGATGCGCGGTCGGCTGGGTTAAGCGACTTGCAAGTCGCGGCCATCGAGCGACCGGAAGACCCGTGCTGGCAGCCCGACGAACGCGCAGCACTCAAACTGGCCAGCCAGATGATGCTAACGAATCCGCGCGGCACACTCACCGCCGAGCTCTATCGCGAGGCCCGGTCACATTTCGACGATGCTCAGCTTTTTGAGCTGGGCATGACCATGGCGGTGCTGACCGGGATGGCCAAATTCCTGTTCGTCTATGACCTGGTCGAAAAGGAGGATTACTGCGAATTCGGGGCACCCAAGGTATGATTCCGGCCCCGCGGAGAGATGGCCGAGTGGTCGAAGGCGCGCCCCTGCTAAGGGCGTAAGGGTCAAAAG
>JAYVJR010000057.1:0-72007 GCA_043769085.1 Gammaproteobacteria bacterium | reverse complement strand
CAGCGGCGGCTCCAGAGTCTCGGTTGAACCGCCGGATGCGGAACCGCACGTCCGGTGGTGTGGGAGGGCAGTGAGCGTAAGCTCACTCCCTACCCGATTAGGGTAGCCCGCGTGCCAGACTCGTGACATGACCGCAGACCTTGATTCCTGGCTATTGCTTTTGGCTCGGTCACCGGACATCTATCTCCACAAGGTCGACCCGGCGCACGCTCTGGCGTTGCTGGTGAAGACCCAGGCAACCGCTTACCGGGCCGCCAGTTTCCTGGACGACAGGTTCCTGCTCGGCTTGGCAGATGGCATCTGGGTGCCAATAGGTCCGCTGCAGGCAGCAGCGGACAAGATCGATTGCAAGCGACCTTTGCATTTCATTTTTCACACTGGACACGTCGGTTCCACGCTGGTCAGCCGCTTGCTCGATGATCTGCTGGCAGCCGTCCTGCCGCTGCGCGAGCCTCTGCCGCTGCGCATGCTGGCGGATATTGCAGATACGCGGGGCGACTTCGAGTCGTATGCTGCGCTGTTAGTGCGCCTGTGGAGCCGCGGTTATACGCATACCGAGGCCGTGGTGCTCAAGGCAAGCAGCAGTGCAGGGCGCATCGCCGTGCCGTTGCTGACTCAGCTGCCCGAAGCACGCGCCGTCTATCTGAATCTGGCCATCGAACCGTATCTCGCTACTTTGTTAGCCGGGGAAAATTCGCTGCGCGATTTGCGGGGCTATGCGGCACAGCGCGGCAGGCGGCTGCAGTCACGCCTGCGCTCGCCGCAGGCTGTGCCTGCCATAGAGTCCGCTGGCGAGTTGGCGGCGATGAGCTGGCTGGTGGAAACCTGGGCGCAGCGCATTGCACTCGATGCGTTGCCGACACGCGTGCTGGCGGTCGATTTTGCGGGTTTTCTGCATGACGTGCCGCAGGGAATCGCGCGAGTGGTTGATCATCTGGGCCTGAGCGCGGCCCCGTCGCTGCTTCGGGACATCAGTCGCAGCCAGACGCTAACCCGGTACTCCAAGGCGCCAGAACATTCCTATGACGCGCAAACCCGTACCGACATATTGCAGGAGTCGCGTCGCTACAATGCCGGTGAAATTGCTCGTGGTCTTGCCTGGCTCGATGCACTGGCCACGGTCGATGCCGGCGTTGCCGCCGTGCTGGCTGCTGCCGGGCGTTAGGTCTGTGTCCACATGCGCATCAGATTATGCCGCACGACGTCCAGTCGAACCCGGCTCTCCCAGCGCATGTTGTTGCCTTCGAGGGCTGCGATCTCATTGAGTTCGTGCAGTTGCGAACGCTGATGCGAATCTGCCACCAGGCTTTCGATAAACGTAATTGACACCAGACGTTGGCCGGATCGCACCGGCACCACTTCGTGCATCGTGGTCGACGGGTATACGATGGCGTCGCCAGCTTCGCCCTTGAAAGCAATAGATTGATTACCCACGGCGATCGCCAGTTCGCCGCCTTCGTAGCTGCCCGGCGCGCTGACAAAGACTGTGCAGGACAGATCCGAACGCAGCCGCCCGCCGGCTACCTGAATCAGGGCAACGTCGGCATGCGCTCCATACTTCATGCCTGGCTCATAGCGGCACAACAGGGGCTGCGCTATCGCCTTGGGCATCGCAAAATCGATGAATTCGCGCGACCTTGCAAACGCTGCATTGACGATTTGCGCCGATTCGGTGTACTGCGGATGCGCCAGATCGGCCTGCAAATTGTCCTTGGTCACATTGGCCGGGTTTGAAATGCGGCCGTCGACAAAGCGCAAATCGTGACTCAGGGCTGTCAGCCGTGCGACATCGGCGGGCGACAGCAATTGTTTTATTTTCAGGAACATGGTTCGGTCGCTCCTTAGGGCTACTTTATTCGCCGTACCCGGAGTACGCGCTTGCGCTCTGTCGTGAGCAAGAATGATGACAAGGCGCCTCGCCGAATCGTCACATTTTGTTGCAGCTGCAGCGTTGCATCCTCTGCGTCCAGCTCCCACACCTGGCCATTGTCCAGTCTAATGGTCGGTCGTGCGTCGCGGCTCTGACCGAACGCCACCACCTTGGCCTCAATCGTGCTAACAAGTGTTTCTGCCGTGCGCGCCGCCGCCGGCAAGCCGAATTTTTCTTTTGACTGCTGGGCGAGCTGCTGCGGGGACGCGATACTGCGGGCTAGCCCGTCGAAACAGTCCAGCCTGGCCTCGCTGCCCGCGATTGTCGAGCAGCGCTGCAATTGTTGCGTAAGTGCGGCATCAGCTGTCTCTGCTGCCGACACACTCAGAGGCAATGCGCAAGCCATGGCTAACAAGCAGTTGAGTTTCACAGCGCACCCTCCGGCACAGCGCCGTAGTAGGTGCCAACGACTTCAGTGGCTGCCCGCACCAGATCGCGTTCCGCCAGGGTCAGGAACGGATTCCAGATATCGAAAATCAGAATGGCGCGCGGCGTATCCGAGTCGTTCCATGCTTCGTGGTCAATCGTGTCGTCGAACACCCAGGCCTTGCCCGGAATCCATTCGCGCGTTTCGCCGCCGACCCGGAAACCACAATCGGGTGGTACGATCAGCGGCAAATGCACGGTCAGACGCGTGTTAGTCACACCGCTGTGCGGCGGAATGCGCGTCTTGGGGTCGAGAATAGAGAAGAAAGTGGTCGGGCCGCGCCGCGCGACATCGCACAGCGGCGCTGTTCCCACCAATTCCTCGGTGCGCGGGCACAGCGCCAGATGGGCAGGCTGCGGGCGGCTCTGGTTGCAGAGAAAGTACGCGCTCCAGCGACGCGATTTGTTGAGTTCTGCCCATTGATCGAGCGGCACGCCGTCACCATAGGCAATATAGGGCTCGAGGCCTTCGCGGTCCGACACCAGCACGCGTGTTAGTTCGGAGCGGATTTCGTCGGTGCCGGCCTCGATCGCATCCAGCCACGGAAAGTCAGCGCGTTCGAAAAATTCTATGGCTGGTATCTCCGGGAACAGAGTAAATGTCGGTTCGGGAAAATATCGCGCGCGTTTTCCTGTTAACAGGTCGATGCACTTGTCCACTCGCCGGAAAGATGCGTCGTTGTGTCTGGCGCGCAGTGGCGCCAGTTGCGCCTCGATGGCCTGCGCCAGCAGTTCATCGTCTTTCCGTATCGCCAGTCGCGCATAGTCCAGCGAGGTTTTGACCGCCGGCGGAGCTTCCATGCCTGGTGGAACAGTTGCCAGAGCGTTGCGAAAAGCACGTGCAGCGTTGCGCGGATCGCCGCGCACTTCTAACAGCGTGCCTTTCTGCAGCAAGGAGGAGAGGTGCCGCGGATTCAGCGCCAGTGCTCTCTCAATAGCCTCGCCCTCTTCATCGTAGCGACGCAGCGCGTGCAGGCTCGCGGCCAGGTTGGACCACAGCGAGGGATGTCCGGGGTCCGCCTGCGTCGCCCGGTCGAACAGCTGTTGTGCCGCCCCGGCTTCGTTGCGCTGTAACATACGCACGCCCAGTTCATTGAGTACCGCAGGATGATTGGGTGCGGATTGAGCGGCCTGCGTGAGGTGTTGCTCCGATTCGGCGCCGCGGCCAGCGGCGGCGGCAGCCTTGGAAGCCTGTAGAAGTCTCAGGACGCTTGCGTCGTCGACCGGCGCGCTAGTACCGTTGTTCAATTCAAACCCCCTGTCCATCCAATCTCGTAGGACGACGATTTTACCTGCCCCAAGGAGTTCCCGTTGGCGACCTTAGAAACCATGCCAGATCTCGTGTTGTTGCGGGCTGCCGGGCTATTGGACAGCGATCCAGCAACGGCCGGAAGCCTAGCTGACGGTATTCTGGCCGCCAACCCGGGCCATCTTGAGGCCGCTCTGCTGCTGGCTGGCGCGCTGCGTCGTCAACACAAGGTGACCGAAGCCGTGTCGGGTCTGGAGGAGCTGGACTCACTGCGGCCCGGGCAAGCGGTCATCAAGTGGGAGCTTGGTCGATTGCTCGCAGAATCAGGGCGTCGGGATGAGGCCATCGCTGCGCTGGAAAACGCGGTCAGGCTCGAACCGCGCATGGCCGCCGCCTGGCGGGAGCTGTCGCGGCAGTACGCGGCAAAAGGCGACTTGCGCAGCTGCGATCAATGCTATGCGCGATTTGCCGCGCTGCCAACCACGGACGCGCATCTGACGGAAGTGTTCGATGCGATTGCGATGCGGCGCTTCGCGCATGCGGAAACCTTGCTGAGGTGCCGGCTCGCAGTCGCGCCCCAGGATGTCGAGGCGCTGCGCGTGCTCGCGCAGCTCGCAGGCGAGCGCCTGGATTTTCCCGAGGTCGATAGATTGTTGCAGGAATGTCTGCGACTCGAACCTGGATTCGCGCGCGCGCGATTCGATCTGGCGGCGTCACTGCATATGCAACAGAAGCCCGCGCCAGTGCTGCCGCTGGTTGAGCGGCTGTTGCGGCAGGATCCCGGCAATCACGAGTATCGCAGTCTGTTAGCATCGACACTCACGATACTCGGCGATACGCAACAGGCGATAGAGATTCATACCGCCCTGTTGGCGCAGGCGCCGCAAGATGCCAAAGCGTGGTTGAGTTACGGTCACGCGTTGCGAACTGACGGCCGTCAGCAGGAATCGATCAGAGCGTACCGGCGCGCGGCGGCCATTCGACCGAGTTTTGGCGACGCATATTTCAGCTTGGCGAATCTTAAGACTTTCAGGTTCGCCGCGGAAGAAATTGCCGCGATGCGGGCGCATTGTGCCCGAGCCGACATTGCCCCCGAGGACCGCTGGCATTTCGACTTTGCGTTGGCCAAAGCATTGGAAGATGCCGGAGATTTCGCGGAGTCGTTCGCGTACTACGCGCACGGCAACAGCCTGCGTCGCAGCTACATTGCCTACGATCAGTCCGCCATTTCGGCGCAAATACTCCGCGCCACGGAAGTGTTTACGTCCGGATTTTTTGCCGCGCGGCGAGATTGGGGCGCGGCGGCGCGCGATCCGATCTTCATTGTCGGCTTGCCGCGCTCCGGGTCGACTTTGTTAGAACAGATTCTCGCCAGCCACTCGGCGGTGGAGGGAACGCGCGAACTGCCAGACATGTCGGCGTTCGCCAACGAGTTGGGCGCGCGCAAGTTGCGTGCTGGTGAGATTGGGTACCCCGATAGCGTGCCTTTGCTCACCGCAACACAAGCACTGGACTACGGCGAGCGCTACCTCGCGCAAACGCGGCCGTACCGGTTTCGCGGCGTGGCGCACTTCATCGACAAGATGCCTAACAACTTTGTCAATCTAGGCTTGATTCACCTGATCCTGCCTAACGCCCGGATCATCGATGCGCGCCGCCACCCGCTCGCCTGCGGCCTGGCCGTATTCAAGCAGCTATTCAACCAGGGCATGTGGTTTTCCTACGGTCTGGATGAGATTGGGCGCTATTACCGTGACTATGTCGCAGTCATGGCACATTTTGATCGCGTGCTGCCCGGCCGGGTTCTGCGCGTGCACTACGAAAAAATGGTTGCCGACCCGGAGCCTGAAATCAGACGGCTGCTCGATTATTGCGGCTTGCCGTTCGAGGATGGCTGTCTGCGATTCCATGAGAATCGCCGCGTCGTGCAAACAGCCAGTTCCGAGCAGGTGCGGCGCCCGATTTATACCGAAGGACTCGATCAATGGCGCAACTTTGAGCCCTGGTTAGGCCCTTTACGCGATGCGCTTGGCGATGTGGTGGAGCGCTATCCCGCCAGCCTATAATGGCCCATCTTTCACATCGAGGCGAACCGCCAATGAACAAGTATTTCTTGTCACTGTCTGCAGTTTTGTTATTGAGCGCGGCGTCCGTTCAGGCGGATGCGCCGGTAGCACCGGTTGCAAGCACGTCTGCCGAAGCGGCACGCGAGAAATTGCTCAAGCAGTTTCGCGTTCGTGGCTTCAAAGAGAAGTTCCGCAAAGGCGATATTGTCTGGTGCCGTAAAGAATCGTCAATGGGTACGCGATTCGCACAGTCCATTTGTTTGACTGAGGCGGAATTGGCGCAGAAGTTAAAGACCGAAGCGGCCCTGCAGCAGGAATTGGGCAAAGGCCAGATCTGCAACGGCGAAGGTTGCGTACAGAATTGAAAAACGCAGACTCGCGCCGCGCGGTTTTCTCGACCAGGATATTCCATGACTGAAATCGTGCCGTTTTTCTCGGTGCCGTTCGCTTTTGTGCAGAATAAGGACTGCGCGGCGCTGCATGGTGAACTGAAAAAGTTCTTCGCCATGAATATTTCCGCGGCGGCCACCGGCAAGCAGGACGATGCAAGAAAGGACGTGCGCGTTTTTGAAAGCAGGGCGAATCTTTTCCAGAGCACCGAACCCTGCGCCGTTGAACTGCGCGATTTTTGTTTGTCCGAAGTGATTCGGGTGGCTTGCCAACTGTGCGGTTACGATGAAGCGACCAGCCGGCAACTGCAGGTACAACACGGCGCCTGGTTTCGCGTCACACGCCGCGGCGGTTCGCTGAGTCTGCACAATCACCCCAATTCGTCCTGGTCGGGAATATATTGTGTCGATCCCGGGTTCTCAGATGCCGACAAACCGGACAGCGGCTTGGTCAGTTTTGTCAGTCCGTTGCAGATGAACGGTATGTTCATGGACGCATCTAACACCAATGTGATTGAAGCCTTTCGCACTGTGCCGCGGATGATCAAACTAGAACCCGGCCAACTGGTCATTTTCCCGTCCTGGGTGATGCACGAGCAGCGCACCTATGAGGGCGAAGGCGAGCGCGTTACAGTCAATTTCACCTGTTCGATGGGTCTGCCGGGCCGGCGCATCACGCCGCAGTAGTCGTCCAGCGTCACCACAAAAAAAGGGCCCGCAAGCGGGCCCTTTTTTGTTAGCGCTGGTCGCGCCGAATCAGCAGAATTGCCGTTAGTTGAGCACTCGCAGCACCACACGGCGGTTCTGTTGCATGCCTTCGTCGGTCTTGTTAGATGCGACCGGTTGGCGTTCGCCGTAGCCGCGCGAGGTCAGGCCATTGGCTACGCCTTTGTCCGCGAGGTACTTCATGACCGTGGCGGCGCGGCGCTTGGACAGATCCAGATTGTAGGCATCGGAGGAGCGGGCGTCGGTGTGGCCAGCCACTTCAATCTTCAGTTCCGGATAACGCTTCAGCACTTCAGCGGCGCCATCCAGGATCGGATAGCTTTCCGGCCTCAGATCGGCGCTGGCGGTATCAAACACGACACCGGGCAACTTGATCTCTTTCTTGAACGAGCAGCCGAACATGTCGACCCGATCGCCCTTCGGCGTGTCGGGGCACTGATCTTTGCTGTCGGCCACGCCGTCACCGTCGCTGTCGAGTTCACAGCCGTTGGCATCGACCTTGGCGCCCGCGGCCGTGTTAGGACACTGGTCCTTGCTGTTGGCAACGCCGTCGCCATCGTCATCCAGCTCGCAACCCATGGCATCGACCTTGGTGCCAGCCGGCGTCTCCGGGCATTTGTCGGCATCATCGAGCACGCCGTCGCCATCGGAATCTTTCTTGATTTCGCAGCCGTTAGCATCGACGGCGGTGCCGGCAGGGGTGCCCGGGCACTTGTCCATGTTGTCAGGGACGCCGTCGCCATCACTATCGGGCGGCGGCGGAATGACAATCTTGCCACCCCAGTTGTATTGCAGGCCCAAGCCAACTACGTAGTCGACTGGATCGCTGGCTGCCAGCACGTCGCCCAAGCCCTTGCGGGCATAGATTTCGGCGCGCAGCTTCAGGCTGGTCCCAGTTTGGGTATTGCGACTGATATCGCCCAGGATGCCGATGCCATAGTTGCCGTACAGCGTTCGCTGATTGGACGTGACCCGCGTGTCGGCGTTCAGAACTCCGAGACCGAGGCGGATAAACGGATTGATCCGCGCCTCTGGGTAAAACATCCGCAGGGCATTGATGCCCACCGTGGAGGTCTGCAGTTGTTGGCCCACAGCGACGTCATGATCGCTGGCGGCGAACATGACCTCGATGGACCATTTTTCACTCATGGCCCGGCCCATTGACAGGGCAAAGCCGGCGTCATCGTCGGCCTTGTGGCCGTCATCCAGGAAGATGCCCTGGGCCATGATGTTGACGTATTTGCTGCCTTCATCCTGGCTGGCCATGGCCCCTGCGTTAAGGACCAGACCCAAGCTCGTGATGGCGGCTATTTTTTTCCATTCATTCATGCCAAAGACTCCCCGGAGGACGCGACCCGCGTATCTGGCAATTATAGCCGTAGTTGTCGTGGCACTAACGTCGTTTCTTCGCGACAAAAGCAGCATGCTGAACTATATCGCCGACACGGATATTGCGGCGTGCCGCTTCGCCGCCGCGCAGTTCCAGAACAGCCTTCACGGGCACTTGGCTACTCAGAACGTTCAGAGACAGCGGCTTGGTCATAGGCAAGATGCGCACGATTTTGCCGCGCGCGTCCATGAACAGCAGGTCGAGCGGAATGTAGGTGTTTTTCATCCACATCCCAGCAACACGCGGGCGCTCCTCGACAAACAACATGCCGCGATCGGCCGCCAGGTCGCGCACGTACATCAGGCCCTGCATACGTTGGGAGTTGGTTTCCGCGGTCCAGATTTGAAAATCAAGCGCACCGCTGCGAGTAACAATCGTCAACCGGGACTGCGGGAAGGTGGCCAGGTCCTGCGGCGGCTCGTTGTCCGCGCGAACGCCGCTCACAGCTAACAGCAGAAGCCCGCAGGCCAGCAGCGTGCGTCGCAGGTTATCAGTCACCAAGCGTCAACTCCGTTTGCAAATCGAATCGTGACAAAAGTATCCGCGATCGGCCATCCAGGGTGGCGGCTGGTGCTATGCAAAAACCGCGCGCATGCACTCGCCAACGCGGTCGGTCGGGTGCCGCGGCAGGCAGGGCCTGTTGCCTGAGCGTATCCACAGTGCATTTGTCGTCACCGCGAGTCGCATAAATTCTGCCCGGACTGCCGATGATCAATGTCAGGTTGGCTGCCAGATTGCGGCCATCCGTGCCAGGTCGGGCGCCCGCGATACCTAACAAAATGCGCAAACTGCGATCGCGACCTGGCAACGGCCCCTGCGCAGTCAGACGCAGACCGCTTTCATCAGGCCGCACCGAGCCGGCGCAGCTCATGTCTGCATCCGACCACTCCAGATCGCGATTGATAGCGCCGTTGAGGCGCGCATTCAAGGCACCGTGGCCGCTGCAGCCCTTGCGCGCCAAGACGGTGTTGGTGGCTGGCACGGCCAGCGCCACCGACGTCAACCCCAGAAAAAGCACAGCAGCCTGCAATCTCGCCATGGCTGCAGTTTAACGGCTATCGGGCGACCAGCATCAACTTGGCAAACTTGCCGTGGCAGCTGCCGACAAACCGGGCGAAATGCAGTGTCAACGTCACCAAAAGCACGCCAGCGACCAAGGCAAGCCCCAGACCGAGCGGCGATGCGATCTGCTCAGCAAACCATTGCGGCTCGATGTGACCTTCCAGGATTTTGATATCGCCACTGGTGAATCCGAGCAGGTTCGCAAACCCAATGGTGGAGGCTACGGTGAATGCTGCACCCAGCGACATGCCCAGCACCGCGACGACGAAATAGACGATGCCGAGCGGCAGCATCAGCACGAAATACGCGAGCGTGGTCCAGGTGCGCGTGTCTTTCAGCATGTCACCGATGCGCTGCCAGAACGGCATAGTGGCGCTCGGATGTTGCGGCCGCCGCGGCATACGCTCGCCCAGCAGGCCTTCCACGATGCGGCCTTCCGCCAGCGACATGACCCGAGTCAGCGCAATGAATATGAGAAAGAAAGGCACGCCAATGATCAGCACGGCCAGACCCGCCGACAGACTGATACCGACTACCGCGATCGTGAAATAAATGATGCCAGTCGCGAGCGCCAGAAACATGAAGAACAGCGACATATAGGCGCGCGGGTCGGTGAATACCCCAAAAAAACGCGCCCATACGCCACGTGCCGCGACGTTAGGTCGGCGGTTAGGGGTGCGCAGCGCCGCTTTGACCTTGGCCTCGGTATCGAGGTAGGCCGCGGCCACTTCATCGGGTGCGCCATAGGTGCTGGCGATCAGTTCCAGCACGTCCGCTTCCGATTTGTCCTTGTGAGCCGCCACTTCCGCGCGCAAGTATTCCTCGGCATCGTAAGCGGCGTCCTGGAGCAATGCGGGGTCGGCGCCTTGTAGGCAGTGATGCAACTGATCCAGATAATCGGCAATGGATCGTGGGGCGGGGCGGGCATTCATGGCAGGGTCTCCGCTGTGGATTCGTCGGTGAATTGATTAACGAAGGATTGAGTGTCGCGCCAGATCGCGAGCCATTCGGTCAGGACAGCGCGGCCTTCGGGCGTAATGCGGTAATAGCGTCTTGGGGGGCCCGAGTACGACGGAACCACCCGTGAGCTCAACAGGCCGCCAGCGGACAGGCTACGCAGTACCGGGTACAGCGTGCCTTCCTTGAACAGCGGATCGCCGTGGCGGGCTTTATCCAGGCGTTTCGCGATCTCATAGCCGTAGAGGTCGTCAGCGGATTTGCTGAGCACGCTCAGGAGAACCAAGGCGACCAGCCCGCTATTCAGTTCTTTTTGGAATTTCCGACCATGACTATCGTCCATAAGCTAATACTATTAACTAAACAGTACTATTAGTCAAGTAGTATTAAGAAATTAGACTTACGTGAATTATCGTCACCTAGGCGGTGCGGTTGCCTTGGTACCATCCTTTAGATGCGCACGATGATTTTGGACGTCACTCCGACGATCCCCGAGCCCTTGTCCCGCCTGCCAGAGCTGGCCAGCAACCTGTTCTTCAGCTGGCACCGACCGACCCGGGCATTGTTCGAGGCCCTGGATCCGGTGCTGTGGGCTCAATCCAGAGGCAACCCCAAGCGCCTGCTGCGCACCGTCGCTCAGGAGCGGCTCAATGTGGCGGCCCTGGATGCCGGTCTGCTGGGCCGTTACCGCGAAGTAGTGGAAGCATTCGACGCCTATTTGCAGGCGCCGATCATGGCTAACAGCCCGACCATCGGCTATTTCTGCGCGGAATACGGTCTGACCCAGAGTTTTCCATTGTATTCCGGCGGACTTGGCGTGCTCGCAGGGGATCACTGTAAAGCCGCCAGCGATGAGCGCCTGAACTTTACGGCTGTCGGTCTTTTATACGGCCAGGGTTACTTCACGCAGGTGGTCGACAGTGACGGCGTGCAGCAGGCCGAGTATCGCGACTATGACCCGCGTGATCTGCCGGTCGAACCCATCCTCGGACCTAACAACGAATGGCGCAGCATCCGTGTGCGCATCGCTGGCCGCGATGTCGAAGTCCGACTGTGGCGTTGCCGCGTGGGTCGTATCAACATCATTCTGTTGGATTCCAATTGCGCTGCCAACTCGCCCGCCGACCGCGCAATAACTCGCCGTTTGTACGGCGGTGATGAATCGATTCGTATCCGCCAGGAAATGTTGTTAGGTATCGGCGGGGTGCGGGCGTTGCGTGCGCTCGACCTGGCGCCGTCGGTATGGCATATCAACGAAGGCCATGCAGCGTTTCTGATCCTCGAGTTGCTGCGCGAGCATCTGCGCGCTGGGCTCGATCAGGCTGCAGCGCTCGAGGCAGTCGCGGCGCAATGCGCGTTTACTACCCATACGCCGGTGGCCGCCGGTCACGACGCCTTCAGCCATGAGCTCTTTGTGCAGCATTTTGCCGATTTTCTGCTGGACCTGGGTCTGCCGCTCGACGCCGTGCTGGAACTGGGTCGTGCACCCGGTGTCAACGGTATGTTCAACATGACGCGTCTGGCACTGGCTGGCGCGCGCCACGTCAATGGTGTCAGCCGGATTCACGGCCAGGTGTCTGCGCGTTTGTGCGCCGATCACTGGCCGGGCATCGAAGCGCCAGACAATCCAGTGGGCTACGTGACCAATGGCGTGCACGTTCCGACCTTTCTACACCAGATCTGGGCTGAGTTTCTCGATCGGTCTGTGGGCACCGATTGGCGCGACCGGCTATCCGACGCGGAATACTGGCAACGATTGATGCGCGTGCCTGATCGAGAGTTCTGGCAGGCGGGTCAACTGGTCAAGGCCGACATGATCAAATGCGTGCGCGAACGGTTGCGCCGGGAATATGTGCGCAAGGGGCAGAGCGCCACGCAATGGCGGCATGTCGCCAAATTGTTAGATCCAGAACGCCCGGACGTGCTGATCATCGGCTTTGCCCGGCGTTTTGCCACGTACAAACGAGCCGCCCTGCTGTTGCGTGATCGCACGCGGCTGGCGCGGCTCTGCAATGATGCTGACAGACCGGTGGTGTTTCTGTTTGCCGGCAAAGCACATCCGGCCGATGAACCCGGCAAGGCGGTGCTGCGTGAAATCAAGCAACTGATGTTGCAGCCCGAGTTCTACGGTCGCATTGTGTTTCTGGAAGACTACGATATCCAGTTGGCGCGCTGGTTGGTGTCGGGCGTTGATGTCTGGCTTAACAATCCGGTTGCACCGCTGGAAGCCAGTGGCACATCGGGTATCAAAGCAGCCGTCAACGGACGCCTGAACCTGTCAGTTCTCGATGGCTGGTGGGCCGAGGCTTTCGATCAGGATAACGGCTGGGGAATCCCGCCGGTGGATGTGGCCGATCCGCAGCGTCGCGATTCACTCGAAGCCGAACTTTTGTTAGATACGATCGAAGAAGAGGTTCGTGAGCTCTACTACCGACGCAACGCCGCCGGTGTACCCGAAGAATGGGTGCGACGCTGCAAACGAGCGATGAGCAGCGTCATTCCGCATTTCAACATGCGGCGCACGGTGGCGGACTACGCGCGCGGTATATACACGCCGGCAGCCAGGCAATCGGCCCGTCTGCTGCAACATAATTTTGCCGGCGCACGCGCACTGGCCGACTGGAAGCGGCGCGTGCGCGCCGCCTGGCCGAAATTGGAGTTACGCAGTCTGGGCCCTCCGCCAGGCGATTTGCCGATCGCCGAAAGACTGCGCCTCAGAGTGTCGGTGCAACTTGCGGAGCTTGCACCTAACGATATACGCGTCGAATTCGTCGCCCGCCGTCTGTTGCCGGAAACTCATCTCGAGCCGCCCGCGCTTTGTTCCTATGGTGCAGCGGCTGATCTGCATGGATGGCATGCCGATCTCCAGGCGACCGGCGAACAGGAAGCAAATGGCGCGCAGGTGTTTGCGCTGGATGCGCCGACCCAAGGCAGTGGTCAGTACGCGATTGAGATTCGCGCTTACCCCAAACACGAATTGCTGACCCACCCGTTCGAAACGGGTCTGATGAAATGGCTCGATGTGTAAGGTCGGGTCCCGCGACTAGCTTGTCACCGGATTAGGATCGCACTGACAGGCTGCATCGCTATTGTTGGGCGAGCGCGATGGCCACGGACGCGCGGCTTTTTTCCATTCGACATAGGCGGTCGAATCGGTCTTTTCCCAGAACACTCGCTCAGCAGCTTCGCTGGCGAATTTAGCGATTGTCTTAAGACGCTTGGCCATAAATCGCTTGCTCCTTCCGGTTCATATCTCGAGCCGATATCACGCGAATCAGTCGGCCATCGCCTCTTAGCGTAAAGCTGCAATGCAGGCGGCGACCTTCCGTCGCCTTGCCCAGCGCGTGACAGCGGGGTTCCGACTGACTGTGCGCTACATCGTCCAGCAGCAGAAGCGTAGTATTGAAAAACAATTGCTCAGACTCGGCCATCGACACTCCATGCCGTTCGTTGTTGCGAGTATTTCCCGCGTTCCAGTCGACCCGGCAATAAGCCGGAAACCGCAAACGCCCCTCTCAACAGAAGGGCATGGTGTGCCAGTTGAGCGCCGACGGGTTGCCTGTTAGGGGCCCGGAGGAAATTCCTTCAGCTAACTTTTGATGGTCACTGTTAGCGCAGGCACCTTGTTGGTCACCGCGTCGTATATTCGCACGTGATCCAACGTGGCATATCCATGCGCAAGTACGTTTCGGAAGGCAACGATCAGAGCACCCTCGGGAATTCGATCGAACAGCTGCGGACTGAGTTTGCGAATCTGACCAAGGGCATCCCCGGCTATCTCGAGCTGCCGCTCTACCGCGGCTTGGCAGAACTCATCGTTCAAATAGACCTTCAACGTCCGTTCTGCCAGGAATCTTGGTACACGCTCCAGGGCGCGCAACGCCAGCTCCAGGAAGACGTCAGGCTGCTTGTTCATACACCGGCACCTGGCTGCGCTCGATAGACTGCTTGAGTCGGGAGGCGGGCATGGCACGCAGTTCGATCAAATCCACATCAAGGCCAAACAATTGCTCAAGGGCCGTCTTGAACTTGAAGTACTGGTCTGCTGGCCCGTAGCGCCTTGAGCGTGCGAACTCCACGGCCAAATCGATGTCGCTGCGGGCGGGATCGAAGTCCTCCCGTAGCACGGAGCCGAAAGCCCCCAGTCGAAGTACCCCATAGCGACGACAGAGAATTCGCAGCTCTCGGAGCTTGCTCGCCAGAGGGCCTGGCACTGCCTTTCCTTCGTGCCCTTCCTCTGCGGCAAGAGAAACCGACAGACGCTCACCGAGGCACTCGGCAATTCCTAAAAGCCGCTCTACTGTGAACCGCTCCAACTGACCGCCCCGCAGGCGGGAGAAATCAGCCGCTGCCTGCCCGGTAATGGCCTGCGCTTCGCGGACGGTCAGGCCCTGCCGTTCAAGGGCCGCAATAATGCGCGCCGCCAGCTCACCCTTAAGAGCCTGGGCGGGCTTGAGCCCCGAAAGGGAGGCAGAATGTGCAGGTTGACGAGCCACTGCCTAATGTTGTCATATTTGACTACATCGCGCAATGGCAGTATTTACAGCCCCCCGGGGCATTGTCGGTCGCCTACCGGCCCGAAGCGGAAATCCACCGCACCGAATTGCGTGCCCGGAAGCGGTCGTTCAATCGTATCTAGCTAACTCGGTTGTTGAGCGGCGCGGCCCGCCGCCGAGCCCGATACACCAACAAGAGTTGACGCGAGAAGGCTAGCAGTTCAGTAACGCTCAGATGTAGCCGCGTCCGACTCCAACAACTTGTTAGGCGGCGTGGCCACCACCGTCGGCCGGCCCACCAAGATTCAGATCTAAGTGATCCGCAGGAAGGTTCATCGCCTGCACAGCTTCGAAGAGCTCCTCGAACTGAGGATTGGTTCGGCGAAACGCCGCAGGACCAGGCTGAGTTGCCAGAAATGCGACCTGATGCGCGTACGGCAACCATTGTTCGGTAGACAGTGCCCCGAGCTTGTGTTGCTCGTAGAGATTCCAGAAGCAGTTGAGGAACGCGCGCTGGAGGTACTGATACTGGGCGCGCTCGACCTTGTTCAACGAATCGAAGTCAGACACACCACGGTTCACAAGTTCCGCCACGACCGGATCAGACCCTACTGCAGTGTTGATTGGATTGAAACTCTGAATAGCCGCCTGGACGTTTGCGGAGATGATGCTTGACCTGCTTTGCCTGATCTGAATCGCGAGATAGACAAGGGTCGCGATCGTTGCGATACCTGCGACAAGGTCGCCGATGCTGCCCAGATCTTGAAGGGTCATGAGTGTCCGCCTAACAGTTAATGAACGAATGCATCCCATTAGCATATCAACTGCGAGACTTTTGAGGAACACGGGCAAACAGGGTAGAAAGTCAATCACTTCGACCGTTGGATTGAAGTAAATGCTTGTTGATGAACGAATAGACTTGTTGCGTTGGCGGCGCAATTTCGGGCCTGCAGAGCGGGCGTTCATGACCGTCCGCTAGGGGTCAAATGCGCTTCGATCCCGGCAAGGCGAGATCATCGCAAACGCTGCACGTCATCCAGCTTGGCGAAGTCGCGATCAAAGCTGGCAACTGGCAGATGCCCAGCTTTTCTTGCAATCTCCAGTACGAGACAGTCGGAGAAACCCACTGCAGGCCGCTTGCGGTAGTGACCAAGAGCCGCGGTTACTACATCTGCGTCCTGAAGCGTAAGATCCCTGTGATTAAGCAGCATCTCAACCGCCAGCGCCGCTTGTTCGCGTGAGAGCCCAAAGACGGAATCCAGGACCCAAAGCGTCTCGGCTAACACCAGATGAGATACCCAGGCTCCTTTGGTGATGAATTCTTCAGCCGCGCGCACCTGATCTGCATTGTCGCGCGCGACAAGCCGAACAAGAACGTTGGTATCAACCGCCAGCATGCCGCTTTCGCATGTACTTGCGGATTGCTGCCTTCACGTCGCCAGCAGCGGTGCCTTTCGGCACACCCTTGGGGAACAATTTCTGATGGATGTCCGAAGAGCTGAAACGCCCAGCTCGGCGTACAACCACGCCACCATCCTGCTCATGCCACTCGAGCATGGAGCCCGGGCCTATACCGAGCTTTTTGCGCACTTCGGCCGGGACGGAAATCTGGCCCTGTGCCGTAACCTTGGATTGTGCCATTGCCATGCGTCAACATTACCCCGGTAATGAGATGCTGTCAAGTTGCCTTGGGACGCACGGTCGGCATCCTGAAAGGAGTCATTCGCCACCGGCAGCTCCGGGTCAACTATGCTGGTTGGCGGTCAGGCTCCAGTTTTTGGTTGGCGGCCGTTTTTCACGTGTTGGCAGCAATTTCATGTGTGTGTCAGTCGACATCAAAGGTCGTCGCGCTTTCGAAATCGCGGCTCGCGGACTCACACGCGATCTTGCGCATTCGCTCGAGCCGCCGCCCATTCGCCGCGCGTCCGTGGCCATCGGGCTCGCCCGTCCATCGTCATGCTTTGAGTCGGCGCGACCCTGATCCGGTGAAAAGATATTCGTGGGTCAGAACACCAGAAAAGTTGGTCGCTTACTTGGCGGCCGTCGTCCACTCGCCTTGCTGAAAGCCGCAGCCCATTTCCAGGCCCGCTGCTTCGCCTTCGTAATAGAGGATCGAATGCTTTTCGGATTTGCAGGTGCCCACGGTTGCCGCCGGGCAAGCGCCCTCGGCAAATTGCGCGCCGCTGTTTTCGTCTTTCTTGCCCGTCGCTTCGCAGTCGCTTGGGC
The DNA here is from genome assembly GCA_043769085.1 of Gammaproteobacteria bacterium. Lineage (GTDB taxonomy): Bacteria > Pseudomonadota > Gammaproteobacteria > Steroidobacterales > Steroidobacteraceae > UBA964. The sequence continues at coordinate 55,090 of JAYVJR010000057.1, read as the reverse complement.
TCGTCGGCATCATGCAGGCCTTCAGCGGGCCAACCCACTGGTTCTTTAGATTGAAGCTACAGTGCCCGGCGGGGCCGTCGGCTGTGGCGGAGTTGTCAGCGCCGCTGAAACTGGCGGTCACTGCGACAATTGCTACTACCAGAGTTGCGAAACCGAGGGTGCCACGAATTTTCATGCTGAGCTCCTAGAAGACCGGAGCGACATGTTAGTGCTCGCGTGCGGGCGGAGCAAGGACAATGACAGCTAACGGCGGCAGAAAAAGATCCAGACTGAACGGCTGATTCATACAGACCTGATTTTTTGTCCGCACGGTGGCGAGATTACCCAGGTTTGATCCACCGTAGTGAGCGGAGTCCGAATTAAGGATTTCCCGGTACTCGCCGCCGCGCGGGACGCCGACGCGATAGGCTTCGCGTGGCACTGGCGTGAAGTTACAAACGACCAGCAGGAAATCGCCGCCGCGATCATAGCGGCAGAACCCAAGCACCGAGCGCGCCTGATCGTCACAGGTCATCCAGTTGAAACCGCGCGCCTCAAAATCCAGCTCATGCAACGCCGGACTGCGACAGTAGAGCGCATTCAAATCGCTGACCAGGTTCATGATGCCGCCATGTTCCGGGATGTTTGTTAGGTCCCATGGTAGTGAGTTGCGGAAATCCCATTCGCTCGTCTGCGCGAACTCGCTACCCATAAACAGCAGCTTTTTGCCCGGTAGCGTCCACATCCAGGCGTACAGCAGTCGCAGGTTGGCGAACTGCTGCCAGCGATCACCCGCCATCTTTCCTAACATCGATTTCTTGAGGTGCACAACTTCATCGTGCGACAGGGGCATGACGAAGTTCTCGCTGAACGCGTACATCAGGCCGAATGTCAGCTTGCCGTGGTGATGACTGCGGTACAAAGGGTCCTCGTGAAAATAGTTCAGCGTGTCGTGCATCCAGCCCATATTCCATTTCATCGAGAAGCCCAGTCCGCCCTGGTCAACGGGTCTGCTGACCTGCGGCCAGTCGGTGGATTCCTCGGCAATGACCGTAACCCCTGGAAACTTCGCGTGCACGACGGTGTTCAGCTGGCGCAGGAATGCGATCGCCTCGAGGTTGGTGTTTCCGCCTTCTTTGTTAGGTAAGAAAGAGCCGGCGCGTTGCCCGAAGTCCAGATATATCATAGAGGCGACGGCATCGACTCGCAGGCCATCGAAGTGAAATTCCTCCAGCCAATAGCAGGCGCTGGAAATCAGAAACGAACGGACTTCGTGACGTTCGTAGTTGAAAATCAGCGTGCCCCAGTCCTTGTGTTCGGCGCGCGCGGCGTCGGGATATTCGTAACAGGCGCTGCCATCAAAGTTCGCGAGACCGTGCGCATCGCGCGGAAAATGTCCTGGCACCCAGTCGAGCAGCACGCCAAGCCCGGCGCGATGACAGCTGTCGATGAAATAGCGCAGGTCATCGGCAGCGCCATGGCGCGCAGTAGGCGCAAAGTATCCGGTGGTCTGATAGCCCCAGGAATCGTCCAGCGGATGCTCGGTAATGGGCAATAGTTCGACATGCGTGAAACCAAGGCGTTTGACGTATGGGACCAATTGCCGCGCAAGCTCGCGATAATCTAACAAGCCTTGTGGACCTCGCCGCCAGGACGCGAGATGCAGTTCGTAAATGCTCATCGGCGCATGCAGCCAGTCGAGTTTTGCACGCGATTTGCGCCAGGCGCCATCGCGCCAACGAAAACCACTTGGCGCGGCAATCTGCGAAGCGGTGGCCGGACGCATCTCGCTGGCCCGGGCAAAGGGGTCAGACTTGAGCTGCACCTGGCCGTTGCTGCGTCCGCGAATCTCGTATTTGTAGTACTCGCCCACGCCAATGCCCGGCAGGAACAGCTCCCAGACGCCGCTCGCGCCCCGGTTGCGAAGCGGATAGCGGCGCCCATCCCAGTGACAGAAATCGCCGACCACGCTAACGCGTTGCGCATCGGGTGCCCAGACGGCAAATCTCGTTCCAGCGACGCCGTCAATGGTCATGGTCTCAGCGCCCAGAATGCGCCACGCGGCATAATTTTGGCCGGCGGAAAACTGCGCCAGTTCGGCGTCGGCGATCTGCGGTGCAAAACTGTAAGGGTCGACCTGCGCTTGTTCCTGCCCAACAGGGTTGCGCCACGTGACGGTGTAGTGCGGCGGCAGCGTACCCACCGGGCCGAGCCACGCAAAAAAATCACTCTGCGCAACTCGACTCGCTGAATGCGCGTCTATGGTCACGGACTGCGCACCCGGAATGTGCACCAGTACGATGCACTCGGATCCATGTCGGTGCATGCCAAGTGCGCTGTGTGGATCGTGGTGCCTGGCATCGGCCAGTCGCACCAAGTCTGCAGCCAGGGACTCAAGAAGTTTGGATTGGGGCAAGGACATCGTAAGTTGCTTATGCTTATATAGCGTCTATGCCGAAACAACCAGCACGTGCGTCATCTGGTCGTTACGTCAGCCGCCTGACCAGCGGTACCCTGGCCGTGATCATGGCCGGCGGTCGCGGTGAGCGACTGAAGGGACTGACCGCGCATCGCTGCAAGCCCGCCACACCCTTTGGTGGGAAATTCAGAATTATCGATTTTGTGCTGTCGAACTGCGTCAACTCAGGCATCCGACAGATCAGCGTGCTAACACAATACAAGTCGCAGTCGCTGATTCAGCATATCCAGCGCGGCTGGGGATTTTTGCGTGGCGAATTCGGCGAGTTCGTCGAGGTCAGTCCGGCGCAGCAGCAGTCGGGCGAGCACTGGTACCGAGGCACGGCCGATGCAGTGTTCCAGAATCTCGAGTGGATTCTTGCGCATCGGCCCAAGCATGTGCTGGTACTGGCTGGCGACCATATTTACAAAATGGACTATGGTCCGATGATTGCCTACCACGTTGAGAAAGGCGCAGATGTGACGGTCGGTGTGGTGGAAGTGCCGCGTGATCAGGCGTGCGGTTTTGGTGTGATGACAACGACCGAATGGAATCGAATTATTAAATTCACTGAGAAGCCTGTGCAGCCCGATACGATGCCCGGGCGTCCAGATGTTGCGCTGGCTTCAATGGGCATTTACGTTTTCAATACGCGCCTGCTGGAAAAGCTGCTGCAAGCGGACTCGAGCGATGCCGCTTCGACGCATGATTTCGGTAAAAACGTCATTCCAGGCTGCATCGCCGACAAACAGGTGTTTGCCTACCCTTTCCAGGACGTCAAAACCCGCGCACAGAATTACTGGCGGGACGTCGGCACCATTGATGCATTTTACGAAGCTAACATCGAGCTGGTGCATGTGAATCCGGAACTGAACATTTACGATGAGGAATGGCCGATCTGGACTTACCAGGTGCAACAGCCACCGGCGAAGTTCGTGCTGGACGACGGCGAACGGGTTGGCGCGGCCATCAATTCCATGGTGGCCGGCGGTTGCATCGTGTCAGGCGCGCTAGTGCGTCACTCGCTGCTGTTCTCCAATGTCCGGGTTGCCGAGGGCTCGAAAATCGACCGGGCGGTGATCATGCCTAACGTGCAAATCGGCAAGCATTGCGTGATTCGCAATGCCATTCTCGATGAAGGCTGCGAAATTCCGGACCTGATGCAGATCGGTGTGGACGCTGAAGCCGATCGCGAGCGATTTGAGGTAACCGATAAAGGCGTGGTGCTGGTGACGCCGGACATGCTGCGCAGCACTTGATCCCCATGAGCGACGATCTACGCGGGCCTTTGCCCGTGGTTCTGTTGTGGCACATGCATCAGCCTCACTACCGAGATGCGCTGAGCGGCGAGTATGTTTTGCCGTGGACGTATTTGCATGGCCTCAAGGACTACTCGGATATGGCCGCGCACCTGGAGGCGAACGCCGCGGCGCGTGCGGTCATCAATGTAACGCCGGTACTGTTTGAGCAGCTCCACGATTACACGCGCATGCTGGGACTTTATCTACAGCGCGGCCAGCCAATCAACGACAGGGTGCTGGCGCTGCTAACAGAAGCGCCGTTGCCCGGGTCAGTTGCCGATCGCACCGCGATTGTCGAGGCCTGCCTGCGTGCCCAGCGGCAGCGAATGATCGAGCGATTTTCCGCCTACAGCGCGCTGGCGGACATTCCTGCGACCGAGATCACTGATCCTGAACTGCGTGATCTGGCCGTTTGGTATCACCTCGCCTGGTGCGGCGAAGCATTACGTCGTGACAATGCGGTAATTCACAGACTGATCGCGCAGCAGCGTGATTTTTCTGTCTCGGACCGGCGCGCACTGCTAACAGTGATTGCCGATACTCTGGCTGGCATCGTGCCACGCTGGCGGCGCCTTGCCGAAGCTGGGCGCATCGAATTGAGTGTGACGCCTTATGCGCATCCGATTCTGCCTCTGCTACAGGATTTCGGCAGCGCGCGGGAGGCGCAGCCCGACGCAAGTCTGCCTGACGCCGCAGGCTACCCGGGCGGAGACGAGCGGGCGGCGTGGCATGTCGACGAAGCGCTGCGGCGTTTCGTGGCAGTGTTCGGCTTCCGGCCGCGTGGCTGCTGGCCAGCCGAGGGCGCGATCAGTCGCCGAACGCTTGAGCTGCTGGAGAGCCGCGGATTCGAATGGGCAGCGTCGGGCGGCAGTGTGTTGCAGAATTCTTTGGATGCCAGTCACTCGGGCCTGGGTGACGCGGCGCTGAATCAACCCTGGCGGTTGCGCGATGCGCGCCTGAAATGTTTTTTCCGCAGTGACCATCTTTCCGATCTGGTCGGATTCCAGTACTCACGCTGGCATGGTGACCATGCCGCAGCGGATCTAGGCAATCAGCTAACGGAATTGGCAGATCGCTACCAAGGCGAGTCCGGTCGTTGCGTCCTGGTTGCGCTCGATGGCGAGAATGCCTGGGAGCACTATCCGGACAATGGCTGGTGGTTTCTGAATTCGCTCTATCGGGAGTTGACGCAGAATCCGAAGCTAAGACTGACGACACTTTCAGAGGCGGGTCAACTGGCCACCGCACCGGCAGTATTGACGCGGATTGTCGCCGGCAGTTGGGTGCACGGCACACTGGCAACCTGGATGGGTGACGCTGACAAGAACCGCGCCTGGGAGCTGTTATGCGCCGCTAAACGCAGCTATGACGAAGTGCGTGCATCAGGCCGATTGACGTCGTCTGGGCTGGCAGCCGCAACACAGCAATTGGCGCAGTGCGAAAGTTCGGACTGGTTCTGGTGGTTCGGCGACTACAACCCGGCGGACGCGGTCGCGAGTTTTGAGCAGTTGTTCCGCCGACAGCTGACGGCGCTTTACCATTTGTTAGGTACTGAAGCCCCCGCTGACCTCGGGCGTCCGCTGTCACAAGGCGGGGGCACAGCGGAGGGTGGTGGCAGCATGCGTCGCGCCAATGCCTGAGCGGTTAACAGGATTCATTGATCGGGGCCGGGCAGCGGTGCTGCTGCACCCGGCGGCGTTGGGCGATGGGGCCCTGGGCGTGCCCGCCTGGCAATTCGTCGATTGGCTCGCAGCGGCGGGATTTTCAGCCTGGCAGTTGCTGCCGTTAGGGCCGGTCGGTGCGGACGGCTCGCCGTATTGGGTGCGCTCCGACTTCGCAGGCAACGTCGATTTACTTCCCGCGGCTGGCCGCGGTGTGATTGCCGACGACATTTTGGCGCGCTTCTCAGCCGACAACGACCATTGGTTGCCGGACTTCGCGTTGCATCAGGCATTGGCGAAGCGCCACGGGCCAACCTGGTTGGACTGGCCGCACCTGTTGCGGGACCGGCATGCCGACGAGGTGGCTCAGGCGCGCAAATTGTTAGCCACCGACATACGTTTGTCAGTTCGCGCGCAATGTGCCTTTGATTGTGCGTGGAGCGCCTTGCAGGCGCATGCGCGCCGCCGCGGCGTGCAACTGATCGGCGATTTGCCCATGTACGTGGCGCCCGACTCGGTGGAGACCTGGGTCCATCGGCACGAATTCATGCTCGCGGCCGACGGTGGACCGGCCTTGTTAGCTGGCGTGCCGCCGGACTATTTTTCGGCAGACGGACAGTTGTGGGGCAATCCGGTTTACGACTGGAACCATGCCGCCGCCAATGGTTTCGCGCATTTTCGCCGCCGTGTACGCCAAGCGCTGCAGCGCTGTGACTATCTGCGCATAGATCATTTCCGTGCACTGGCAGCGCATTGGGTTGTTGAGCCTGGCGCTGCCAATGCACGCCATGGCCGCTGGGTTGCAACTCCGGGCCGTGATGCACTCGCGGCGTTACAAACCGATTGTCCACAGATGCCGCTGATCGCGGAGGACTTGGGCGATATCACGCCCGATGTGCTGCAGCTGCGCGATGAGTTTGGCTTGCCTGGTATGCAGGTGATGCAGTTTGCGTTCGACGGCGATCCTGACAATTTGCATCAACCGGCCAATTATCGCTCGCAATCCGTGGCCTACTTGGGCACGCACGATAACGATACCACGCTTGGTTGGTTGTTAGGCCTGGACAGCGAGACGTTGCGCCGCGCCTGCGAGCAGTTCGGTGTGCGTCCTGGTTTATTGCCGAGCGCAATGCGCCAGGCGCTGCTACGCAGCCGCGCCCGGCTCATTGTGCTGACAGCGCAGGACATACTGGGGCTCGGCAGTGAAGCGCGTTACAACACACCGGGCAGCACTGCGGGCAATTGGTGCTGGCAGCTGCCGGCCGGGTCGCTGACGCAACCGTTGGCCGATGCGCTACGGGCTGAACTTGCGGCGGTTGGCCGGGTCCAAGATTCGGCCAGATTTGATACAGTCGGGCTCGCTTGAGTGGAGGGTGCTGTGTTGCGGCAATGGCGATTTTTATCGATTTTAGGACTGGCGACCCTGCTGGGTGGCTGCGGCGCACTTGGCGGTCGACTCGAGACGCCGCGCCTGTCGGTCGTCAATGCGCAACTTGTTAAAGGCGACCTTTTTGAGCAGCGTCTGAAGGTGCGCATGCGCGTGCAGAATCCCAATGATCGCGAACTGGCTGTCAAGGGCATTACCTACACCATTGATGTTGCAGGCGAGGAATTCGGGCAAGGCATGGCAGCTAACAGTTTTGTTGTGCCGCGCATGGGTGAAGCCGAATTCGACATGATGGTCACAGCTAACATGGCTAGCATGCTGGTGCGAGTCCTGGGCAATGACAAAAATCGCAACGCAGATCTGAACTCTGTCGATTACCGTATTCATGGCAAGGTCTCACTTGCCTCGGGATTGTTGCGCAGCATTCCATTTGAGGACAAAGGCTCCTTCAAAATTCGTTGACCTAGACCTTCGCGCTGGTAGCGTTCTGCCAAATCGTGCGTGCTTATGTCAAAGCCAGCCGCCAGGCGGCAACCTCTGGCATGACGCGTGAGACCTCCAGCACAGTTGCTATCCCCTACGTGGCGCGACACTTCGTCCCTGCCGGACAACTGCGTTGGATCGGCGTGACCGGGGAACTGTTTTATGAATCAACCAGCTGCATCAACGGCAGGAGAGTCTTTGCGCACTGACGCCTCGGCGAGCGGTGCGCAATTGGTTATCAATCTTTGCTCGTCCACGACGCCAATGTCGTTGGTACGGCCCGCATTCAAGGAACTGGAACGCTTCACGTTTTTTGTCAGCCGACGCCGCGAAGATGGCCGCGAGCGTTTTCGGCTGCATATGGGTTATTTTGCATCTCGCACCGAAGCCGAGCAGCTGCTGGCAGTGGTTCGAACGGTGTATCCCGGCGCCTGGATCAGTGATGCGCCTGGCAAGAAATTGCGCGCCGAGACCCCAGCTGCCAATACTGCGCCATCGCAACCTCCCATAGCTAACAAGCCCATGGCTAACAAGCCCGTGGTTAAGAGCCCGGCGCCGACGGTTGCTGCGAAACCGGCGCGACCGGTAACCGCAGCCCAGCAGCAGGTTTCCGCAGGCGTCATTTCCATGCTTGACGGCGCGGCGCCGACGGCAGCCACCAGTACCAGCAGCACTGCGACATTGACCGGGCTTGCGCCGGTTGTGACAAAAGTGCAGTCACCGAGCGTGCCATTGCCGCCAGTGTTGCTGCCGCCACGCAACACCGTGCAGAAAGTGGGCGCGGCAAGCGGTGCAGCAGTCGCTGACGTGCCGCCGCGAGTACCGGACCCCATCCCTGATCTGGGTAGTTTGTCGGACAGCCAAGTGATGCGCGTCCTTGAACGGCCGCCGTCACCCGGTGTGGTCGATACCACCGATGTGCCCATGGTCAACAAGCTCGACACGCACTCGTTGCAGGCGTTGCGCAAGGATCTGAGCAAGAATTTGCCGGTACCGTTCGCGGTGCAGCTCATCTGGTCGCCGGTGCCGGTCGACGTCAGCAACATACCGCCGCTGGCGATTTTCCGCGCCTATACGTTGTATACCGTGGGCTGCCTGTTTGAAGGCCGTAAATGGTATGGCCTGCGGCTCGGATTTTTCACCGATGCGTTGTCTGCCAAACAAGTTGCGCAGTACGTGCGTTCTGAGTTCAAGTCAGTCGCTGTCGTCCCGGTCAGTAACCGCGAACGCTCGCAAGCTGATGCGACGGGCGGTATCGACGTCGACAAAACCACGCCGATGCGTCATGAGTCCGATGACGCAGGTGAAGAAATTACCTTGCTGCCTGAGGGTGCGCGGCCTGACAAGCAGGCGCAAGCCACTGCCAAAAAGGCACCCGCGAAGCCGGCGGCGCCAACGCCTCAGTCCGTTGCTAACAAATCCCAGGCTGTTGCACCTTCGGCCCGCGTGCTGCCACGAGGCGCGGCCCGCCTTGGCGCGGATCGCACACTGGAAGAGACGCTGGAGATCCTTGGCGCGAGCCAGCTCAGCATCGACAATGGCAAAGGCGAGCGTATCAATCTGACCGGACGTCGCGCGCAGGAAAACGCCAAGACGTCAACTTTCAGCAAGCTGCTGGATCGACTTGCCGATCGGATGCGTACTTAGTCGAACGACCGTACCCGCGAGCGCATCTTCTTGCGAGCGCCCGTCTGGGTCTTGTGATCGAGACGCCGTTGCTTGGCGGCCCGGCCCGGCTTGGTGGGTCTGCGTGGCTTGGGCACGTGCTGCGCGCGAACCAGCAAGCCTTCCAGTCGCTCCATGGCAGCGGATCGATTCATTTCCTGCGTGCGGTGTTCGCGCGCCACGATCAGGATTTCGGTGCCGCCGACCAGGCGTTGGCCGGCTAGCGCTGCCAGGCGAGCACGTACGCCAACGCTCAGTGCCGGGCAGTCGGCGAAATAGAAGCGCAGTTGCGCGGCGGTTGAGAGTTTGTTGACATTCTGACCGCCCGGGCCGGCCGAGCGGACGAAACGAATGTCGATGCTGTTGTCAGGGATCGCAAGGCCAGCCAGCTCGTACACCATCCTCTCAATCGTCCTTGGGCAAGCCGACAGGATCGCGCGCGCTCTGTGTTAGCTCAGTGGCGCCTTTGAGTGCGCGACTGGGTTCTGGGCCCAGTATTCGGATTTCACGCTGGGCCACCGGGATCTTGATGCCATGCTCGCGGAAGATCCGCCAGATCACGCGATTGATGTCAGAACGAACATTGTTGACGCCATTCATCGGGTCGCGAATCCAGAATCGCGCCTCGAGCCGCATGCCGTAGTCATCGAAAGCTAACAAACGCGACACTGGCGGTGGATCCTTGAGAATTCGCGGATGGCTGCTCGCCGCCTTGACCAACAGCTCCAGCGCGAGTTCCGGATCATCTTCATAACTGATCAGCACTGGCAGGCGCAGTCGCACGCGCTGGTCCGAGTAGCTCCAGTTAATCACGGAATTGGTGATGAGATTCTGGTTTGGCACCAGCGTTTCCACACCGTCGCGATCACGAACGACGACATAACGGCCACGCAATTCCTGCACCCAACCAAAATTTTCGGTGCTGGTGCCGGTATGGCCCGTGAAGCTGATGACATCACCCGGTTTGATGGATTTGTCCAACAGCAGCACGAAACCGCTGACGAAGTTGCTGGTAATGGCCTGCAAGCCAAAACCAAGGCCGAGGCCAATGGCGCCCGTCAGCACGGTCAGCGCGGTCAGGTCGACGCCTGCCGCATTGATGCCGAGCAAGATTCCCAGTCCAATCAGGAAAAATTGCGAGAACTTGGCAATGCCGATGCGCGTCGATGGCGCGAGCGATTCGATTTTCATGACGCGCCGCTCGATGGCGCGCGCAATGACGCTTGTGACCAGGACAAATCCCGTCAGCACGACAATGCCCTTGAGCAAACCCCACAGCGTAAATGTTGTCTTGCCGGGTATCAGATCGATTGAGTCGAGTGTCGATTCGATTCGATTGAACCAGCCCAGTAGCTCGAAGCTAGCGGCGAGCCAGAAAACCAGTGTCATGCGCGATTCCCAGGCTTTTACCCAGGAGTCCGGACCGACCAGCAAACGAATCACGAAGATCGCGAGTCGCACCGCGACCAGGGCCGCCACCAGCATGATGGCAATGTTGAATGTGGCGACATCGACCGACGCCTTTTCGAGGCCCCAGCGAATCAGCATCAACACCACCAGCGTGCTCAGATAGGGCGACAGGACGACAACGCCTTCCAGCAGTCGGGCGCGCCAGCCGGTACCTGCGACCCGACGGCCATTGCGCTGGTGCCAGCGATCGACCACGCGTGACGAGATGGCAGCAAGCACGATGGCAGCGACAATCGCAATGATTTCGCCCAATACTTCAGGTCGCGAGAGCTGCATCCAGAAATCTGTGTTGCTGTTAGCCATTGGTTGGGGGTTCAGGCGTTAAGGTCGGGAATCAATTGGCTTTCGACCCGCGTAATCTGGTCTTTCAGCATGAGTTTGCGCTTTTTCAAACGCTTGATCTGCAGTTCGTTGGCGCCAGGATCCATGATCAGGCGTGCGATTACTTCGTCCAGGTCGCGGTGCTCGATCCGTAGTTGGCGCAGCTTTTCGATATTTCGAAATAGCTCTCGATCTACGTTGTCACCGGTTTCATCCATGTTTTGTTTCAAGGCGCGACGCCAGCAGGTCGCTTCCGGCCGGTAGCTTAGCGAACCGTCCCGGGGTATTCCATGCATTTGCCGGATCGTGAAAGTCCGAGCCGCCCGATATCAACAGGCCATTGGCACTGGCGAGCGCCGCGAGCCGCGTGACGTCGTTGGGACTGGTCGGCCCACTGCTGCATTCAATCGCCTGCCCGCCGTTCGCAGCAAACTCCCCGATCAGCGTCCGTAAGGCTCCCGATGACAGTTGGTAGCGATGGGGGTGGGCGAGTGACGCCAGGCCGCCTGCTATCTGAATGGCCTGCAGAGTGGTGGTCAAATCCGGCCATTCGCAGGGTGCATAGCCGGGACGCCCGCGTACCAAAAAGTTGCGGAATGCCTCGCCGGTGTGGGCAGCGTGCCCTCGCAGCACGATGTCACGCGCCAGGTGCATGCGTGTTGGCAGGGCAGTTTTCTCTGCAATCCCAAGGGCTAACAGTCCGAGCTCGGCATCGCAGCGGCGCGCCAGACGTTCGCCGATGAGGCGCATGCGCGCACGCCGCAGTTCAGCGACATGGCTCAGCTGGGCCTGCAAAGCGTCATTGCTCTCGTCTATGCCCAGACCCAGGATATGCAAGGTCTGACCGCGCCAGGTACAGGACATTTCCACGCCGCTGACGAATGTGACCGCCAGCTTCGAGCAGGCGTTACGCATGCTGTCGCAGCCGGCCACCGTGTCGTGATCGGTCAATGCCAGCAGCGTGACGCCTCGCGCGCTGGCGAGCTGCGCGAGCTGCTCGGGGGCGAGCAGGCCGTCAGAGTGGTGGCTGTGTGTATGAAGATCGGCGATCACGGGCAGGTATCATAGACGCCTGAAATGACTAACTCCGCGAAGTTTCCCGACTGGAGCCGGATCGATACGGTGCTGCTCGATCTCGATGGCACCCTTCTCGATCTGCTGTTCGACAACCGGCTTTGGTTAGGTGAAGTGCCAAGGCGCTATGCGGCCGCGCAGGGCCTCACTTTGCTCGAGGCTCAGCAGCGGCTGGCACCTAAATTTCGCGCCTGGCGCGGGAAACTGCAATGGTATTGCATCGATTTCTGGTCGCGTGAGCTTGATATCGACCTCGCGGCACTGCATCGCGAAATGGCTGACGGCATCGACTGGCTGCCGGGCGCACGGGATTTTTTGTTAGCAGTCCGCCAACTTGGAAAGCGCACAGTACTGTGCACAAATTCTCATCCGGTTACGCTGGCAATCAAGCAGCAGCGGACCCAGGTACTTGACCTGCTGGATGCGGCCTACAGTTCCCACACGTTCGGCGCGCCCAAAGAGGATCCGCGTTTCTGGCAGGCGCTGCATCAGCAGGAACCTTTCGATCCACAACGCACTTTATTTGTCGACGACAGCCCGAGTGTGCTGGCGGCTGGTGCGCGCGACGGCATTGCGGCGCTGGCTTTTGTCACACATCCGGACAGCAGCGGCGCTTCGCATCCAAACCAGCACGGCGAAACCGCTGGTTATGTGGCGATTCGCGGTGTCAGTGACTTGTTAGCCTAACGGCGTCCACTGCTGCTGCGCCCACCGGCCGGAGGGCCGCCGCGCCGGCTACCACCGCCACCACCACTGCGACCGCCGGGGCGGTCAAACCGCGGCGCGCGTTCGCGCGGTGGCGCATCGGGATCCCGTTGCGGTCGTTTTATCGCCACCAGCAAATCCGGGGTAATGGGTTCAAACGGAATCTTGTGGCCAATGTAGTCTTCGATTTCCGGCAAAGAAACCGCATATTCTTCACACGCGAAACTGATGGCATCGCCATCCGCGCCGGCACGTGCGGTACGGCCTATGCGGTGAACGTAATCGGCCCGATCCTGCGGCAGATCGAAATTGAAGACATGGCTGACATCCGGAATATGCAGGCCGCGCGAGGCGACATCGGTCGCGATCAGCACCGCGAGGCTACCGTCATGGAAACTTTTCAGAAAACGCAGGCGCTTGTTCTGTGGCACATCGCCGGACAGGGCCTGTGCATTGATACCATTGGCGCGCAATGTGTCTTCAAGCCGCTCGGCCATGCGCCGAGTGTTGACAAAAATCATGGTGCGGTGGGCTTCTGCTTTTCGCAGCAGACCAACCAGCAGCGGCATTTTTTCTTCCATGGCAGGGTAGTAGATGAGCTGACGAACTCGATCAGCGGTAATTTTGTCAGGCTCTATGCGCACCAGCTCGGGGCTGTTCATGTGTTCGTAGGCCAGTTCCAGGACTCGCTGCGACAAGGTCGCAGAAAAAAGCATTGATTGGCGCCGATCCGGCGGCGGCAGGCGGCGCAGCAGAAAACGAATGTCGGCGATGAAACCCAGGTCGAACATCCGGTCCGCCTCATCTAACACAACTACCTGCGCATGACGCATGTCGAAGACATGCTGCTTGAAGTAGTCGATGATCCGGCCCGGGGTGCCGATCAGCACATCGATACCGCCTGCCAGCTGGTTGCGTTGCTTTTCATAGTCCACCCCCCCAAACACGACGGCTTGGCGTAACCCGGTAAACTGACCCAGAACTTCTGCATCTTTGTGGATTTGGGCTGCGAGTTCACGGGTCGGTGCGACCACCAGCGCTCGTATTGCGTTGGCCGGACGGGCGTCCGTGACCTGCTTTGTTAGCAGGCTTTGGTACAGGGCGACCAGGAATGCTGCAGTCTTGCCGGTGCCGGTTTGCGCCTGGCCAGCGACATCGCGACCCAGCAATGCCGGTGGCAGTGTCTGGGCCTGGATGGGAGTGCACCGACCAAATTTGGCTGCTTCGACCCCGCGCATGACATCCGGGTGCAGGCCCAGGGCGTCAAACCTCAACTCTGATAAATGGCTGTCGTCGGACATGATTTAATGACAAAAAACATTGATAAATCCGTGGGTTTGAACAGGACGCTTGCAAATAGGCAGGCGACCGGATAAAAATAAGGCCACTAACGGACGTTCCGTCCACGGCTACTTAAGTCTAACCCTTTACCCAGCGTTCTTGTCAGGACTTTCATCAGGGCTTTCTCACCGGTGGTTCATGCCGGCACGTTTTTGACGTTGAGAAGCTCGCCCCCTAACTAACTCGTTATCGAAACGGAGAAAACCTCGCGTGAGTAATTCACTGATCGTCCACACGTCAGATGCCAGCTTCGCATCTGATGTTCTGCAATCCGACAAGCCGGTGCTGCTTGATTTCTGGGCCGAGTGGTGTGGTCCCTGCAAAATGATTGCCCCCATGCTTGACGAGATGGCGTCTGAGTACAAAGACAAGCTCAAGATCGCCAAGCTGAATATCGATGAGAATCCGCGGACACCGCCAAAATTCGGCATCCGCGGCATTCCAACGCTGATTCTTTTCAAGAACGGCACGGTCGAAGCGCAGAAAGTCGGCGCCATGTCCAAGTCGCAGTTGGCGGCATTTCTGGACAGCAACCTGTGAGGGGCTATCTAGGCAACCAAGGGGGCGGCCGCAACCGTCCTAACAAAGGCCCGCGGCACGGTGGCGGTGGTGGTGGTCATGGCGGTGGCGGTCATGGCGGCAATCGCGGCAATCAAGGCAATCGGCTCCCGGACGACATGATCCCCGATCAGACTCCGTTTATTGATTCAGGCGAAGACGCAGAAATCATCAGCCCCGAGGAACTTGCGCAGTCGCGCAAGTCAATGAACCTCAACCAGCTGAAGAGCATGCCCATCAACAAATTGATGGACCTTGCGAATTCGCTGGGCGTCGAGAACATGGGACGTTCGCGCAAGCAAGACATCATTTTTGGCATTCTCAAAGCTCAGGGCAAGGATGGCGCGCCGATATATGGCGATGGCGTGCTGGAAATCCTGCAGGATGGCTTCGGTTTTCTGCGGTCCCCGGACGGCTCGTACCTCGCGGGCCCCGACGATATCTATATTTCGCCGTCGCAGATTCGCCGTTTCAACCTGCGTACTGGCGACAGCATTGCCGGACTGATCCGCCCACCGAAGGAAGGCGAGCGTTATTTCGCGCTGCTCAAAGTTGGCGAAATCAATTTTGATTCGCCCAATAGTGCGCGCAATAAAGTTCTGTTTGAGAACCTGACGCCATTGCATCCGACCCGGCGCCTCAAATTGGAGCGCGGCAATGGCTCGACGGAAGACATCACCGCGCGGGTGATCGACCTGGTTGCGCCGATCGGCAAAGGGCAGCGCGGCCTGATCGTGTCGCCACCCAAGGCCGGTAAAACCATGCTGCTGCAGAACGTTGCTACGGCGATTACTGCAAATCATCCCGAAGTGCATCTCATCGTGCTGCTGATCGATGAGCGTCCGGAAGAAGTCACGGAAATGCAACGCACTGTCAAGGGCGAAGTGGTTTCCTCGACTTTTGACGAACCGGCATCGCGTCACGTTCAGGTCGCCGAAATGGTGATAGAAAAAGCCAAACGACTGGTAGAACACAAGAAGGACGTTGTGATTCTGTTAGATTCCATAACGCGCCTGGCGCGCGCTTACAACACTGTGGTACCGAGCTCCGGCAAGGTGCTGACCGGTGGCGTGGACGCGAATGCTTTGCAACGACCGAAACGCTTTTTCGGCGCAGCCCGCAATATCGAAGAGGGCGGCTCGTTGACGATCATTGCGACCGCGCTGATCGATACAGGCTCGAAAATGGACGACGTTATTTACGAAGAATTCAAGGGTACAGGCAACAGCGAAATTCATCTTGACCGCCGTGTCGCGGAAAAGCGCGTGTTTCCGTCTGTGAATATCAATCGTTCCGGCACTCGCAAGGAAGAACTCATTACCGATGCGGGCGAACTGCAGAAGATGTGGATTCTGCGCAAGCTGCTGCATCCGATGGACGAACTTGCGGCGATCGAATTCCTCATCGACAAGATGAAAGATACCAAGTCGAACACTGACTTCTTCGAGGCGATGAAACGCTAACAACAACTGTCATGCGCTCACGTTACCTCACAGCTTGCTTGTTGTTACTGCCGGCCTGCGCTGCGGCGCAGGTGCCGTCCAAGGGCCCAAAAGAGATCGCCAGTCCGCTGACCGATCGCTTTTACGTGCGCGGCAGTTATTTCAGCGCCAGCGTCACGACGCTGGCGCGGCAGGATCCGACTGCCATACAGCTGGGCACTGAAGTCAGGGGCGAGGAAGATCTGGGTCTTGACGACAAGATCGACCACGGCCGGATGGAACTGGGTTTTCGTTTCAGTGAAAATCACCGTCTGCGGGTTGACTATTTCAAGCTTAATCGCAGCGGCGATAGTCGGCTGGCGCGGCAAATTACCTTCGACAACCAGACCTACAACATCAACGATCGTGTGCAGTCGCTTGCCGATCTGCGCCTGTTAGGTTTCACCTATGCCTGGTCATTCGTGCACACGGAGCGATTTGAGGCAGGTGTCGGACTGGGTCTGCACCTGGTGTCGGCCGAGGGCGAAGGCAAAGTGACTGCGCGAAATATTCGTGAAGAAGGGTCAGCGGGTGGAGCGCTGCCTACCGTGGCGCTGGATGGCGCATGGCGTATTTCGCGCCGTTGGGCTGTGACAGCGCGCGCGCAGCTGTTTAGTATCAAGATCGACGACGCCAAGGGTCAGTTCGCTGACTATCATTTTGATGTGCAGTACCGCTGGCGGCCCAATGTCGCATTGGGTCTCGGCTATTCGTCCATCAGCATCGACGCCGAGTCAAAAGACGTCAATGATCCGGGTCTCTTCAAGCTTGAAACCAGCGGCCCGGAAGCGTTCTTTCGCGTTAGTTTTTGATAGCGGTCTCTCGCGCCACAGCGCGAAAACCGATGTCGTGACGGTAACGCATTCCCGCCCAGCTAATCTTCTGGCAAAGCGCATAGGCCTGGCTCTGTGCCGCCGCGACCGTGTCGCCAAGCCCCACTGCGCATAACACGCGGCCGCCGTTGGTCAGAACCGCGCTGTCCACTTGATTCGGCTCGGCAAGCCGGGTACCCGCATGCAGTAACTTGCCGGGCAGCCTGGCCGCCGCCTGTAGACCGGCTATCGGAGCCCCTTTACTGCCGGACTCCGGATACTCGCCAGCGGCTAACACCACGCCTAACGCTGCGCGCGGGTCCCAGTCGGCGCTTGCGGTGTCCAGGCTGCCACGAAGTGCCGCTTCGCAAAGCACAGTAAGGTCCGAGCGCAAACGCGCCATCATAGGTTGCGTTTCAGGATCGCCACAACGGCAGTTGTACTCGATGACAAAGGGCGCGCCATCCGCTGCGATCATGAGACCGGCGTATAGAAATCCCGTGTAAGGCATGCCGTCTGCAGCCAGGCCACGGACCGTCGGCTCGATGATTTCACGCATGACGCGCTCGTGGACAGCGGGCGTGACCACAGGCGCCGGCGAATAGGCGCCCATGCCACCTGTGTTAGGTCCGCGGTCGCCGTCGTCGCGGCGCTTATGATCCTGCGTACTTGCAAACGGCAAGACATTGCGGCCGTCGGCAATCACAATGAAACTGGCTTCTTCCCCTTCCAGGAACTCTTCGATCACCACTTCAGCGCCCGCGTCGCCAAACCGGCCGGCAAACATGTCGTGCGCCGCAGTCACTGCTTCGGCGGTAGTTGCTGCGATGATGACCCCTTTGCCGGCAGCCAATCCGCTCGCCTTGACGACCACGGGCGCTTTCTGCGACAGCACCCAATTGGCGTCGAAGTTGTCTTTGGTAAAAGTCCGATAGGCCGCGGTGGGAATTCCATGCCGACGGAGAAATTCCTTGCTGAAGGCTTTGGAGCCTTCGAGTTGCGCGGCGGACTTGCTGGGCCCGAAACAAGGGAGTCCCGCGGCCTTGAAAGCATCGACGATTCCTGCGACCAGCGGCCCCTCGGGACCGACGATGGTGAGGTCAACCTGTTCCCGTTTTGCCAGTGCGAGAAGTCCTGGAATATCCTCGGCCGCAATCGCGACATTGCGTACGCCCGGTTCACGTGCGGTACCAGCGTTTCCGGGCGCTACGATGACCTCAGTGACGCGCGGTGAAGTTGCGCACTTCCAGGCGAAGGCGTGTTCGCGCCCACCGCCGCCGATGATCAGTACCTTGATTTTCGCGGCCATCGACTCTCGCAACTATCAGTGACGGAAATGACGCATACCGGTGTAAACCATGGCAATGCCATGTTCGTTAGCAGCGGCGATGATTTCGTCGTCGCGTTTGCTGCCGCCTGGCTGAATGACCGCAACTACGCCGAATTCCACAGCGACGTCGATACCATCGCGAAACGGAAAAAATGCATCCGAAGCCATGACCGAACCACGCACGTCGAGTTTCTGGTCATGCGCTTTCATGGCCGCCACACGGGTCGAATAGACGCGCGACATCTGTCCGGCGCCGACGCCAATCGTAGCGCCATCTTTGACAAATACGATGGCATTGGATTTGACGAACTTGGCGACTCGCCACGCCAAAGCAAGGTCTGAGAGTTGCGCTTTGTCCGGCGCGCGCGTTGTCACGACACGCAACTGTTCCTCGGATACCATGCTCAGGTCGCGCGTCTGCGCCAGCAGTCCTCCGGTGACGCTGCGAATTTCCAGCGCGTCTTGCGATGGCTGCTGCAAGTCGCCGGTTTCGAGTACCCGGATGTTAGGTTTGGTGGCCAGAATGGCGCGGGCGGCGGGTTCGACCACAGGTACCGCCAGGACCTCGACGAACTGTCGTTCGATGATTTGCCGCGCACAGTGCTCGTCCAGCGGTCGGTTGCAGGCGATGATGCCGCCAAATGCCGATGTCGGATCGGTCAGAAAGGCGCGCTCATAGGCCGCAGTCAGCGAGGCGGCGAGCGCAACCCCACAGGGATTCGCGTGCTTGACGATGACACAGGCAGGTTCGACAAACTGCCTAACGCACTCGATCGCAGTGTCTGCGTCCGCAATGTTGTTGAACGACAGATCCTTGCCCTGCAACAATCGGGCGCTGGCGACCGACGCGCCAGGTGCGCGGGCATCGCGATAAAAAGCGGCCTGCTGATGCGGATTCTCACCGTAACGCAGGTCTTGTACCTTGTGGAACATCAACGGCAAGTCGTTTGGAAACAGCTGCCGCGGACGGTCTGGCTGCGCAATCGATGCCAACCAGGCGGACACCATGATGTCGTATTGCGCAGTGTGGGCAAAAGCCTTGGTGGCAAGGCGGCGGCGAGTGGCTGGTTTTGTGCAGCCGCTATTGGCATTGAGCTCATCAATGATCGCCGCGTAGTCGGCCGGGTCAACTGCGACCGTGACGGCAGCATGATTTTTTGCGCCGGCGCGTACCATCGCGGGTCCACCGACATCGATGTTTTCGATGCCGTTAGTAACACTGCACTCCGGATTCGCAACCGTTGTCGCAAAAGGATAAAGGTTGACCACCAGCAAATCGATCGATTCTATGTTGTGTTCGCGCATGACTGCGTCATCGATGCCGCGACGACCTAACAAGCCGCCGTGGATGCGCGGATGCAGCGTTTTTACGCGGCCATCCATGATTTCCGGAAAGCCAGTGTGCTCCGATACTTCTTTAACCGGAATTCCTGCAGCACGCAGTGTTTTAGCCGTGCCGCCGGTCGACAACAACTGGACATCATGCGTTAGCAAGGCGCGTGCCAGCGTCACAATATCCGACTTGTCGGAGACCGAGAGCAAGGCGCGTCGGATCGGAGTCATCCAGCGGTACCAAGACCGAACTGCCGAAGTTTCTTGCGCAAGGTTGCCCGCGTCATACCCAGCATCGCAGCTGCGCGGCTCTGGTTTCCCGAGGCGCGCTCCAGCACGATACGCAGCAAGGGCTCTTCAACCTCGCGCAATACCAGTTGATGCAGATCCGCAGGTGCGTGACCGTTTAGGCTCGCGAAATAGTCAACCAGCACCTGTTCGGTATAGCGACGCAACGAAATGACCTTGTGGTTGTCGATCGGGCTGTTGTCGTTTGGCATTTTCTTGTTAGCACGTGTTGCGTTTCGACGATCAGGCTGCCTGCGCGTCCGCTCCCACCCAGCGATCCAGCGCCGCACGCGCCAAGGCGAACTGCGTGATCGTTGATGGAGCCGCCATCAATGCGGGACGCAACGCTGGATCCGCAGTCAGCGACCGCAAATACCAGCCGAGGTGTTTTCTTGCGATCCTGACGCCGGAGTCTTCGCCGTAAAAGGCATAAATAGCTTCAAGATGCGCGAGGATAATATCACGCAGCACGTGGCGTGGCCGTGTCGGTGCCATTCGGCCATGCAGCAGAAATTCGTTGATATCGGCAAAAATCCACGGCGCTCCGTGTGCCGCCCGGCCGATCATCACGCCGTCCGCGCCGGTTTGTTGCAGCACGGACTTGGCCTGTGCCGCGGAGGTTATGTCTCCGTTTGCCATTACCGGAATTCTGACAGCGCCCTTGATGGCCGCGATGGTTTCGTACTCTGCGGCACCCGCATAGAAATCGGCTCGGGTGCGACCATGAATGGCGAGCGCAGCAATGCCACTGTCTTCGGCGATTCGTGCGATCGCGACACCGTTGCGGTGTTCGCGATCCCACCCGGTGCGTGTTTTCAATGTCACAGGCACACCGCTCGGCACAGCGTTCACCACTGCCCGCAGTAATTGTCCAACCAGAAGCTCGTCCTGCATCAGCGCCGAACCGCACAGTCGGTTGCAGACTTTTTTGGCCGGGCAACCCATGTTGATATCGATGATTTCGGCGCCCAGATCAACGTTCACGCGCGCAGCGTCAGCCAGTTGCGCAGGATCGGCACCTGCAAGCTGCACGACGCGCGGACTGGGTTCGCCACTATGATCCATGCGACGGCGGCTTTTTGCTGTGTGCCAAAGTCGCTGGTCGGAGGTCAGCATTTCCGACGCCGCGAGTCCGGCCCCAAGCTGTCGTGCCAGGAGGCGAAATGGCCGGTCGGTAACGCCCGCCATCGGAGCAAGGAGAGTATTCGTTGTTAGCGAAAAAGGCCCGATGCGCAGCATCTCAAGGCCTCCGCTCGGTCTGGCTGGCGCATTGCAGCCGGTTTGCAGACATGCGCAAGCAGGCATCGAGTTCAAAACCCGCAGCGTTGATACCAGGGTCAGCTAACGTGACTTCCGCATCCAGCCGCTGGCCAGCCCCTACGAATTGCAAATTTGCGGCTACGGTTGCCGGCAGATATTCGGCCGGCAGCAAGTCCCGGGCAGCGATACGGGCGCCGAAGCGGTCGAGCAGAATAATGCGCAGCAACGGCAACGGCTGACTATTGGCAGCGCGGTTGTGCACCGTTGCACGCAGAGTCATCGCGCCCTGATTGTTGGCAACCATTTCGCCGCGGCGTTGCACAGCGAACTCAGCTGGCTGCCAGCGCGGCTGCAGCGTGACTCCGAACAAACCGTAGAAGGCAGACAAAGGCGCGCGCAGTCCGTCGCGAGCCGCGAGACTCTCGCGATTGATATGCAAAAACTGACTGGCTAACAAAGCCACCAGGCCGACGCTGCCCCAGAGCCAACGCCGGGGATGCCGCGGTTCCGTCGGCAATGCCGACTCAGGATCGCGATCGACGGATGCTGAATCGGCGGGCTGCTGATCGATGACAGATTCGACCTGAACTTCCAATTCTTGCAGCGGTGGCAGCAGCGGTTCTGGGTTCAGTGACTCATCGTTGGCGGCAACCGGATCAATGTTGTCGTCATTGGCTGAAGGCGGAGCTTGCGTATCGGCGTCATTGGCGGCCTCCGGTAGAGCGTCGGCCAATTCCCCGGCCAGTTCTTTGCCAGCAAATGCGCTGGTTTGTGTGTCTATGGTGATCGCGGTGCCAGGCGCTGCAGATTCCACGCTCGGATCTTCCATGTTGGCGGTTGGTGCGCTAACAAAAGAAGTTCCTGGCGTCGCAATGTCGGTGTCTACCGGATCGAAAGCAGTTTGCTCCGGCGCCAGTTCCGGTGGCCGTGATTGCTCCATGGTCTCGGCCAGATCGTCCTGCAAACCCGCGAGCGCATTGAATACCGCCGCACAACGTCCGCACCGAACCTGCCCCTGGCCGACGCGCAGGTCGACGGCAGTGACTGCCAGCGTCAGCGCACATTTCGGGCAAACCGTAATCATGGGCGAAATTGTGCAGGATTGGCGGGCCGCTGTCCCGCCAGCAAGACCCAGTCGTCTACTTGGCAAGCCTGCTGCAGGTTCAGCCACGGTGTGTAGGCAGCGCGAATCTCCTCGCTCTGCGCCGCGAGCAGGCCGGCCAGCACCAGTTTGCCACCGGGCCGCACCAACTCACACAGTACGGGCGCAAGTTCGATCAACGGTCCTGCCAGTATGTTTGCGACCACAATCTGCGCGGGCTGCAGGTCGCGCGCCTGAGCGAATACGCGCAAGCGTTCCTGAACGTGGTTGCGCACCGCATTCTCACGCTTAGCAAGCAGTGCCTGCGGGTCAATGTCAAAGGCCTGCGCCTGTCGCGCGCCGAGCGCCAGTGCTGACACCGCCAGAATGCCCGAACCGCAGCCGTAGTCGATCATAGTGGCTTGGGTGTCGACCTCGGCATCAAGCCAGCGCAAGCACATGGCGGTGGTCGGATGAGTGCCAGTCCCAAATGCAAGTCCGGGGTCGAGGCGCACAACGACTTGTGCCTGCGCAGGTGTTGCCCATTCGCCGGGTACGATCCACAGCCTCCGGCCAAACGCCATCGGACGAAAATCCCGCAGCCATTCCCTTTCCCAGATTCGATCTTCGATGAACTGGTGGCGAAACCGATGCGGTTCGAGTGCCGTTTGTGACTGTAGAGCCGCTAACAAGGTAGCCGGGTCTGGCAGCGCGCTACCTTCGGCCGCAAATAGCGCTTGCAGGCAAGTTGACGGCCACAGACGAATCTCGCCCGGCGCAGGTTCGAGTACTGGGTCGTCGTGCTGATCGACCAGCGTGACTGCCACTGCACCTAACGCGAAACAGATGTTCTCAACGGACTCTGCGACGCCGCTAGCGATGTCGATATCAACGCGCAGCCAGGGCATACGGACTACTTGAGTCCGAGGCGGCGCTCGAGATAGTGGATGTCCAAGCCGCCTTTCTGGAAGGCAGCATGCGCCAGAATTTCACGATGCAACTCGGTATTCGTCTTGATTCCCTCAACCACGAGTTCGGCGAGTGCATTGCGCATGCGTGCGATCGCGACGTCGCGATTTTCGCCGTGCGAGATGATCTTTGCGATCAGCGAATCATAGTTGGGAGGCACTGAATAGCCGGAGTAGATATGGCTGTCGACGCGGATGCCCGGGCCGCCAGGGGCATGCCATAACCGCACAGGGCCGGGCGAGGGCATGAATGTCTTAGCGTCCTCCGCGTTAATGCGACATTCGATCGAGTGGCCGCGCAATTCGATGTCTTTCTGCACGTAAGGCAACTTTTCGCCGGCCGCAATCAGCAGCTGTGCTTTAACGATGTCGATTCCGGTTACCAGTTCGGTTACTGGATGCTCGACCTGCACGCGGGTATTCATTTCGATGAAAAAAAACTGATTGTCCTGGTATAGAAATTCCAGGGTTCCGGCGCTGCGATAGCCGACGGCGCGACACGCTGCGACCACGGCTTCACCCATCTTCTCGCGTTGCGCCGCGGTGATTCCCGGCGCCGGCGATTCTTCGATGACTTTCTGATGTCGGCGTTGCATGGAACAGTCACGTTCGCCCAGGTGGACCACGTTGCCGTAATTGTCCGCCAACACCTGAAACTCGATATGCCTTGGCCGTTCGAGGAATTTCTCCATGTAAACCTGGTCGTTGCTGAAAGCTGCCAGGGCCTCGGACTTTGTTACATTGATGGCGTTAGGCAGTGAAGCCGGATTGTGCACCACCCGCATACCTCGACCGCCGCCCCCGCCAGACGCCTTGATAATGACCGGATAGCCGATTTCGCGCGCGATCCGTAGGTTCTCGTCGTTATCATTGCCTAACGGATCGCCCGAGCCGGGCACGCACGGCACACCGTGCTGCTTCATGATCTTGATGGCCGACACTTTGTCGCCCATTGCACGGATCACAGATGCTTTCGGTCCTATGAAGATGAAGCCACTCTGTTCGACGCGCTCGGCAAAGTCAGCATTTTCAGACAGAAAACCATAGCCAGGGTGGATTCCCTCCGAATCCGTCACTTCAGCAGCGCTGATTATCGCTGGCATGTTGAGATAACTGGCTGACGAGGCCGGCGGGCCTATGCACACCGATTCATCGGCTAACAGAACATGTTTCAGGCTGGCATCCACGGTCGAATGTACTGCGACAGTCTTGATGCCAAGTTCGCGACAGGCGCGCAGTATGCGCAGCGCGATTTCGCCGCGGTTTGCGATAACAATCTTGTCGAGCATGGCGATCTATTCGATAACAAAAAGCGGTTGGCCGAACTCAACCGGTTCGCCGCTCTTGGCCATGATGGACGCGACTCTGCCGGCCTTGTCCGCCTCTATCTGATTCATCATCTTCATTGCTTCGATAATGCAGAGCGTTTGTCCGGCCTTTACCTGATCGCCGATTTGCACAAAGGGTTTGGCACCCGGCGCCGGAGCGCCATAGAAAGTCCCTACCATCGGTGCCGTCACCACATGCTCATTGCTGCGCGGCGGCTGCGGCGCAGCGGCAGGTGCGGCGGCCGCAGCGGCCGAACTTGGCGACATCGCTTCTGTGGCTGCCTGCATGGGTGCCGCATAAACCTGCTGCGGATATACCGGCATCTTGGCCATCCGGCTGATACGCACGGATTCCTCGCCTTCCTTGATTTCAATCTCGGCGATGCCAGACTCCTCCAGCAGCTCGATCAGTTTCTTGACCTTGCGAATGTCCATGACGAAACCCCCTGAATGTTCGAGTTGTTAGCTCAGGCAGCCGGCTTGAGCCGCGAGGCGATGGCGCGCACCGCGAGCTCATAGCCTTGTGCGCCCAGGCCGAGGATGGTGCCGACCGCGATGTCGGAGAAATATGAATGACGCCGAAAATCTTCGCGGGCTGCGGTATTGGAAAGGTGCACTTCGACAAAAGGTAGTTTTACGCCCGCCAACGCATCACGTAGCGCGACACTGGTGTGAGTGAATGCACCGGGATTGATAATGATCCAGGCGACGCCTTGTGCGGGGGCGGTGTGGATCTGGGTGATCAGCTCGTGCTCTGCGTTGCTCTGAAAGGCTATGAGCTCGTGTCCCAATTCTCGCGCTAGACTACCGCAACGGCTGACGATGTCATCCAGGCTGTCTTGACCATAATGCTCGGGTTCACGGGACCCCAGCAGGTTCAAATTGGGTCCATTTAGCAACAACAAGCGCGACATCGGCAAACTCTAGCCTATATGCACAGTATCGTCGTCAATTTTCGCAAATTATGCAGCGAACTAGTTAGAGCTTGACCGTTGCGAGCCAGCCTCAGAGGTGTTGGCGTCAGTCTTTGCACGTTCTTGCGCCAATTCCTGCAATTTCGCCGAAATTTGCTGCTTTGCGGTCGCCAGATCGAGGCGACCTGCATTCAGGTCAGCAACCTGATCGAGGATAAACCTTGCTTCGTTACCATGCAATTCGCCCAACTTGACCGCGACGATCCTTTTCTGGCTGTCGGCGAACACGCTGATCGGAAAAGCGCTGGGAATCCCAAAAGCATCCAAAGCCTCGAGCCCGTCCTGCTCGCCGATCAGCAACGGGTATTCGATGCCAATTTCCGTCGCGTATTTCAGCACCGCGTCGCGAAAATCTACGGCCACTCCAACAATTTCAACGCCTTGCGCGCCACGCTCGCGCCGCAATTGATTAAGCAACGGTATTTCGCGGCGGCAGGGCGCACACCAGGTCGCCCAGAAGTTGTAGACGACCGCAGGTTGCGCGAAGTCGCGAAAAGACTGCAGCACACCGGTTCGATTTCGCAGGCTGATACCCGGCACCTGGGAGATTATCGGCTTTTCGGTTTTTTGTTTCGTGGGCGGTTCAATAACAGGCGTTTCTATCGAAATAGTATGGGGTTTCGTCACGAATGCGCGATAACCCCAGAAACCGCCAACACCGAACAGCGCCGCAATAGCCATTACCGCCAGCAGATTCTTGGGCATCTTTCTAATCGGGTTGGTGACTGATTCAAGGGGCAGTTGCCGCTTTTGCGTGGCTGACAAACTCTAGCGCTTTCAGGTAGCCAACGACGCGAAAGTTTGCGCGCTCAGCGCCATCTGGCCCGAAGAAAAGGATCGTCGGTGGGCCGAACAGGCCAAATTTCTTCATCAGAGCCTGGTCGGCTGCGTCGTTCGCAGTCACGTCCGCCTGTAGAACCACGACGTTGGCCAGCGCTGTCTGTACCAATTTATCACTGAAAGTGTAGCGCTCGAGTTCCTGGCACGAGACACACCAGTCGGCATAAAAATCCAGCATCGTGGGTTTGCCCGCGGCCTTGGCCGCCGCGACGGCAGCCTCCAGATCAGCAACCGTCTTGATACGCGTGAAGGGCAAATGGTGTTTTTGTGCTTGCACCGTCAGCGGCGCGAGTGGATCGTCCGCGCCGCGCAGCGCGCCGATCGCGAGCATCAATGCATAGGCGCCGGCCGCCACACCCAGGCCGCGAGCTAACAACCGACCCGCGCTGCTGCGCACGCTGAGGCGCCAAAGCAGCCAAGCGGCAATGGCCAACGGCAGTGCCCACAGCAGCAGGCCAAAACGCGGCGCTACCAGGCGAGTCGCCAGCCAGACGGCGACCGCCAGCAGCAGCACACCAAAAAGCTGTTTGACGGCGTCCATCCAAACGCCCGCGCGCGGCAGCCAGTGGCCGGCCGAAGCGCCAACCACTAACAAGGGGGCGCCCATGCCCATCGACAACGCGAACAACGCGCCACCGCCACGCAACGCGTCGCCGGTTTGCGAAATGACAATCAACGCCGCGATCAGCGGCGGCGCGACGCAGGCCGACACGATCAGCGCAGACAGTGCGCCCATCACTGCCACGCCAAAATAGTTCCCAGATTGCTGCTTGTTGCTGAAGTCGGTCAATCGGCTTTGCAATACGCCAGGCATCTGGATGGTGTAAAGACCGAACATCGACAGTGCAAGCGCCACGAATACCAGTGCAAAAACACCCACAATCCAGGGGTTTTGCATGGCGGCGGTGAGATTAAAGCCAGCTTTCGCAACGATCACGCCCGCCATCGTGTAGGTAAAAGCCATGCCTAACACATAAGTCAGTGACAAACTGAATGCGCGCCGCGCCGTTACGTTAGGCCCTTGGCCAACGATGATGCCGGAGAGAATCGGCACCATCGGCCAGACGCAGGGTGTCAGTGCCAGCAACAAACCAAAACCGAAGAACGCCGCCAGCATGGCGATAACGTTGGGTCCGCGGATCAGCTGCGCCATGCGGTCCTGTTCCGACACGAAAGCGCCGCCGCTGTTCGACGGCTCAGGCAGGGAGGCGGCGCCGCTGGCGGCCGGCAGGCTAACAAGAATGCGTTTTGTCTCCGGCGGGTAGCAGAGCCCGGCGTCCGCGCAACCCTGGTAGGTGACCATGAGCGGCAGTTCAAGTGCCGCGCCCGCCGCGCGTGCGATCGGTACGGTCGCAACCAGGCCCAGGTGGTAAACCTCCTGTTTGCCGAAATACTCGTCTTCTTTCTCATCGCCGGGTGGCAACTGCGGCAACCCGATCTGCACCGGTGGTGCGGGTGTGACGCTGTCATCCAGGGCAACTTTCAACCTGGAACGGTACAGGTAGTAGCCCTTGGCGATCTGCCAATTCAGCTGCACGCGATCGGGCCCATTGGCCGCCGCATCGAACAGAAATGCCTGGTCCACCGGCAGAAACTGATCTTGGTTGCTGCCAAATGGCAGCGAAGCGGGTGGATCAGCTGCGAACGCAGCTCCCGCAGCCAACGCCCAGGCAGCAGCTAAGTGCTTGAATTTCATTAAGTTAACCACATCGTGCAAGCGATGACGCCCAAAGCATAGCGACTTTAATTGCGTAAAGCCTTGAATTCGCGCACATCGCCGCTATGATTAGCAGCCACATGGGGAGAGTGCTAATAACACTTGCCTCAGTGGAACCCTAAATCTAAACCCCTACAGCTTCCAAAGGAGCGAACCCATGAAGATTCGTCCTCTTCATGACCGTGTGATCGTCAAGCGTCTCGAAGAAGAGCGCGTGTCGGCCGGCGGCATCGTGATTCCGGACTCCGCAGCCGAAAAGCCCTCGCAGGGCAAGATCGTTGCGGTCGGCAAAGGCAAGATTCTTGAAGACGGCAGCGTGCGCGCTCTCGACGTCAAGGTCGGCGACAAAATTATGTTCGGCAAGTACTCGGGCACCGAGGTCAAGGTCGACGGCGATGATTTGATTGTCATGCGTGAAGAAGACGTCATGGCCGTCATTGAAGGCAAATAAGCCAAAGTTATAAAGGAAATACCTAACATGGCAGCAAAAGAAGTACGTTTTGGCGATGACGCTCGCCAGCGGATGTTCCGCGGCGTCAACGTCCTGGCTAACGCCGTCAAAGCGACGTTAGGCCCGAAGGGCCGTAACGCCGTGCTCGAAAAGAGCTTCGGCGCCCCCACCATCACCAAAGATGGTGTGTCGGTCGCGAAGGAAATCGAGCTCAAGGACAAGTTTGAAAACATGGGCGCGCAGATGGTGAAGGAAGTTGCTTCCAACACCTCTGACGAAGCGGGCGACGGTACCACCACCGCCACGGTTCTGGCCCAGGCGATCATCCGCGAGGGCCTCAAGGCCGTCGCGTCCGGTCGCAACCCGATGGACATCAAGCGCGGCATCGATAAGGCCGTGATTGTGGCCGTCGAAGAAATCCGCAAACTCGCCAAGCCCTGCAAGGACAATAAGGCGATCGCGCAGGTCGGTACCATCTCTGCTAACAGCGATGATTCGATCGGCAAGACCATCGCGGAAGCGATGGACAAGGTCGGCAAGGAAGGCGTGATCACGGTAGAAGAAGGCTCGGGTCTGCAGAATGAACTCGACGTTGTCGAGGGCATGCAGTTTGACCGCGGCTACCTTTCGCCGTATTTCATCAACCAGCAGGCCAGCCAGACGGTTGAACTCGAAAAACCGCTGATCCTGTTAGTCGACAAGAAGATCTCGAACATCCGCGAAATGCTGCCGGTGCTCGAGGCGGTTGCCAAAGCGGGCCGTCCGTTGCTGGTGGTCGCGGAAGATGTCGAGGGCGAGGCGCTAGCCACGCTGGTCGTCAACAACATCCGTGGCATCCTCAAGGTCGCCGCCGTCAAGGCGCCAGGCTTTGGCGATCGCCGCAAGGCCATGTTGCAGGACATTGCGACACTCACAGGCGGCACCGTGATCTCCGATGAAGTCGGACTGCAGCTCGAGAAAGCCACTGTCAACGATCTTGGCGAAGCCAAGAAGATTGTTGTTGAAAAAGAAAACTCAACCATCATCGATGGCGCCGGCAAGAGCTCAGACATCAAGGCACGCATCGAATCGATTCGTCAGCAGGCTGAAGAAGCCACCAGCGATTACGACAAGGAAAAACTGCAGGAGCGCGTTGCCAAGCTCTCCGGTGGTGTTGCCGTGATCAAGGTCGGTGCTGCGACCGAAATCGAAATGAAAGAAAAGAAGGCCCGCGTCGAAGACGCGCTGCACGCAACCCGTGCGGCCGTTGAAGAAGGTGTGGTCCCAGGTGGCGGCGTGGCGTTCATCCGCGCGCTCAAGGCCCTCGACAAGATGGAAGGTTCGAATGAAGACCAGACGGTCGGCATTCGCATCCTGTCCCGCTCAATCGAAGAGCCACTGCGTCAAATCGTCATCAACGCCGGCGACGATGCCGCGGTGATCCTGAACGAAGTGCGTGCCGGCAAGGGCGCGTACGGCTACAACGCAGCTACTGGTGTTTACGGCGACATGCTCGACATGGGCATCCTCGATCCGGCGAAAGTCACGCGTCTCGCGCTGCAGAATGCAGCGTCGGTCGCGGGTCTGTTGCTGACCACCGAGGTCATGATCGCGGAAGCGCCGAAAGACGACGAGCACAGCCACCCGATGCCGGGCGGCGGTGGCATGGGCGGAATGGGCGGGATGGACATGTAATAACGCGCAAGCGTTAGTGGTTCATCGCGTCACCAGACGCTGTCGAATGAAGCCCCCGGCGGGAAACCTCCGGGGGCTTTTTCGTGTGTGTGACACTCAGGTCGGTGCTGCAGTCGATGGGTGCTCCTGCGGTCTGACCCGCACGAGGGCTTGCACTGTAGTCCAGAGACGGCAGGATCGTTGTTATGGAAATACGCAGAGCCGAGGAACGTGGCAGCGCCGATTTTGGCTGGCTGCGTTCAAAACACACTTTTTCCTTCGGTCAGTACCGGGATCCCCGGCAGATGGGATTCTCGGATCTGCGTGTGATCAACGACGATCGAGTGGAACCCGGTCAGGGTTTCGGGACACATCCGCACCAGGATATGGAGATTTTTTCATTTGTCCTGGAGGGCGGACTGTCGCACAAGGATTCGATGGGAACCGGCTCGACCATTGTTCCTGGAGAAGTGCAGATGATGAGCGCCGGCAGCGGCATCACGCACAGTGAGTTCAATGCGTCGACAAAGGACCTCGTGCACTTTCTGCAGATATGGATCGCACCTGACCGAGTCGGTGTTACGCCCCGATATCAGCAAAAGCATTTTTCGGACTCAGAAAAGCGGGGCCGGTTGCGGCTGGTTATTTCGCCGCATGGCACAGAGGGGTCGTTGTCGGTTTATCAGGACGTCCGCGTCTATGTGGGCTGTTTCACTGGCAGCGAGTCGGCCGATTTGCAGCTGCCGCCCGGTCGACATGCCTTCATTCACGTCGTGAAAGGCGACATCGCCGTGAACGGCGAAAAACTGCGAGCCGGCGATGGCGCACGGATTCGACACGCGTCGAATGTGCATCTGGCCGACGGAGTGAACGCAGAGATTCTGATTTTCGATCTCAGGCCTAACGAACTACCTTGTGTTTGACATGGTGGGTCGCGAGCAGATGCGATTACCTTGGCGGACCTTTGCCACTGAACATTTCACGATGACGGTGACGGCAAAAAACAAAGTCAATCACGTCTGGGCATTCGGCGAAGACTGTATTCCGGTGCGCATGATCACGCCCGAAGGTCGCAACTACGAACTCATCGAGCTGACAGGAGATCCGCGCTAGCTGCCAATTCTGGAGCGTAGCGCGCCCGTGCTTGGCACTCCCGTACCGAGACTGCCAGGCGTGCGCACGTCAACTTTCTGGATTTCAGCCGCGACCCTGTGTCCGAAGTCACAGAACCCGTGCCGAACATGCGGTATCCCATTAGCCATGAGCTAACGAGGACTGACATGAACGCTACGGAAGATACCGGGCCGCGCATCGCTGTCATGAATCTGCAGGAGTTCTTCCGCGACTCCGTGCAACGGGCATTGGCACACCAGCACGTGGAGGTAGATGCGCATACTGAGCACTATCTGGTGTCGATGCTGACCCGCTTCGCGGACGCCAGCGAGCTGCACCAGGGCCCGGGCAGCGCGCGCACGGCACGACCTCTGGCATTTTTGTTAGCTGACGCGGTCAATGCCAGCGACCCCATCGAACAGCGCAATCGCATGCAACGTCTCGGTGACGTGTCGTTGTTCATGGCGGGCTTCTTTGCACAGAGTTTCGCGCGTCGACTGGTCGACGTCGATTACTGCATTGGCATGGGCGGACGCGCATACGGCTGCCTCGCGGATAGTTGGCGTGGCCGCAAGCGGGGTGCGGCATTTTCGCTGCTGTTTGCGGAGTTGGCTGGCAAGTTCCAGCGATTGGTCGATGTACTCAACGAAGTGGCGGACACCGCCAAACCGGTGTCCGACCACGATGTGCTGCGTCTCTACGAGATCTGGCACAAGACCAGCAGCCCGCGCGCGCGGCATTTGCTCGATCGTCGCGGCATAACGCCAGTTCCCGCGCCAGGCCACGCATGAGCGGTGCGCACCTGCTGAATGATCTGCAGGCGCTGTTAGCACGCATCAACGACGCGACCGTGCCGCTGGTGGTCAGCGATTTTCATCTGGCGGAACGCTGGCGTTGCGCGGCATTGTTGGGTCGGGCATTGAGCGAAGATGAGGATGAGAAATTGCTGTTAGAGGAAGGGGCTAAGGAGTCGGCGTTGTCGGTTTACATTGATGAGCGCGTGCTGGAACGTCTACGACGGTGTGACCCAATGCAACAGCTGGACGATGAAAACCTCGCCGATTTTTGTGCGGCGATGGAAGGCGTCAGCCATTTTCACTATCTGATTTGGTGCGTCACTCACGGGCGCCAGTTGTCGTTGCTGGAACTGGAATTGCAGGCGGAAGTCGACAAGTATTCTGTGGCCGTCTGTCTGCTGAGGCAGCAGGGCAGCACTGATCTGCCGCGTGGCCTGCGCCGCCGACTGTTCGACCAGGTACGTTTTGTTGATGGCCACTCGGCGGCAACACGCCAGCGCTATCAAGAAGCCAACCGGCATGCCGCCTGTTTCTGCGAGCGGCTCGAGCTGCGCTATTTCGGCAGGCGTCGTTTCCAGCCAGAAGCTTGGTTACGTACCCTACGCGAGTTCTATCGTCGGCCGCATCACCAAAAAATGCGTTTTGCGCTGCAATAAGTGCGACAAGAAGCCAAGAGCCCGTTGCGCAGACGGTACTGCCGCGTTAGCTATCGGCGCTTTTTTTTGCGAGGTGCTTTCTTGATCGTCGGCACCTGCTCGGCGCTATGACCGCTCTGCTCCTGCAAAACACGAAACAGATTTTCGATGAATTCGCGTCGCTCAACAGCGAGTTTTTCTTCCAGGTCCGGAGGGAACTCAAAGGCGTCCACCTCGCCCGAACCTAACGAACCTTGACGGACGTGCAAGGCTTCCATGGCGAGCACACGCTCACGCAATGCCCAGAATTCGCTGCCGAGCGTGACCACCATGGCCAGCACTTTATCGATGGCGGGGTCCTGGAAAAACACCGGTCTGCGGCCACGAATGGTGCGACGCAAAGGCTTCTTGGCGGTCATTTCCACGCTCCAAAGCAATACCAACGGATGCCGTCGGTCAGTCGGCCGGTTTTGTCGCTGTCGACCGATGCCTGCTCGTGAACTGACTTGCGCCAGACTTGCTCGCCGTACCAACCGATAGATGGCACTACAAACTGCACATACTTGTCGGGTTTGAATCCGGCGCGTCGACAAAGTTCTTCGGGCTTCAGGTCCCGAAAAGGCTTGTAGAAGGGCTCGTTGTTGTAGGAGCTGTCCCAGTCGAGATAAAAACTATCATAAGGGGACAGTTGTGAATTGGGCGGCAACTCCATGTGCAACATCAAGCCGCCTGGGCGCAGCAAGCGAAACGCCTCGCTGAGTACTTTGTCGATACCCTTGCGTGGGACTTCATGCAGGAACATGGATGAGAATACGACGTCGAAACTCTGATCCGGAAAGTCCGTGCTTTCGGCGTTCATCTGATGAAAGTGCACTGCCCGATTCTGGGCGCGGGCGCGAGCGGCACCGTAACGCAATACCGGTGCAGCTACATCGATGCCATGC
Source organism: Gammaproteobacteria bacterium (assembly GCA_043769085.1). Taxonomy (GTDB): domain Bacteria; phylum Pseudomonadota; class Gammaproteobacteria; order Steroidobacterales; family Steroidobacteraceae; genus UBA964. The sequence continues at coordinate 21,683 of JAYVJR010000057.1, read as the reverse complement.
ACCTCTGCATCCGGGAAATGGTCTTTCCAGGAACCCGTGTTGTGACCGATGGTGCATCCAAGGTCCAGAATTTTCTTCGGTTTGAAATTCGGATATTTCAGGTGTACGAAGCCGGCGATCGACTGGCCGATGTCGTCGAGGTTCTGGCCCATGAGGCCAAAACTGAAAACCGCCAGCCCATTGTCGTATAACGCGCCCGCCGCGAGATCGTCGACATCATATTCACCGTCGTAGTTGCCGGGCATCAGGTGCACGTCGATTGCGCTGGCGTAGCGTGGAACGAGAAAGTCTTTTTGTAGGTGCAATGATCCCAGTTTGCGTTCTTCGAGTTTGCGAGCACGCCGCTTGAGATCGTCTCGCTCTCGATCGAGCGGTTGCATGACCGACTGCCAGACCATGTCTTGCGCAGTGACGCGCATGCTGGAATAGAATTTGAAATACTGATTGCTCTTGATGAAACGATGGACTTCCGGGCCGTCTTTGGGGCGACGCTTGTTGGTGCGCACAAATTTCGGTTCGACCTCGGAGTCCCAGACGCTGCGCATGCTGTTAGCCATGTCGTTGAGCACATACGACCGTATACCGGACATGAAATTAATGCGGCCTTTTTCCTCGCGAGTCTTGCTCAGTTTGAGGTCGTGTTTGAGTTCCAACATCTTAAATTCCTCTGCAACGTGCCGACGCGACCCCATTATAGAACTCGACTTTTGCCAGGTATATGCGACATTTGGCCGATGAGGCGCATTCTGACAAGTCTGCCATCGGCAGCCTGCATGACCTTCATTTGCATGGCCCCGGCAATTGCAGCGGAGTTTTCGGTCGTGGAGGCGGGTATTCCCGAGCTCCAGGCGGCTCTGCGTGACGGCCGCACCACGTCGCGGCAGATCGTGACTCAGTATCTGATCCGTATGGCCATCTATGAGAACGCTTTGAACGCAACTCTGGCCGTGAATCCGGACGCGCTCACTGCAGCGGATGTTCTGGATCGCGAACGCGTGGCCGGTCGACTGCGCGGCCCTCTGCACGGCATTTCAGTCGCGATGAAGGACAACATCCAGACCACCAACATGCCGACCACTGCGGGAACTCTGCGCTTCACGGGTTGGACACCACCTTATGAAGCGACCGTCACCCGCCAGATGCGCGAGGCAGGCGCCATCATCATTGCCAAGACAGTGCTTACCGAGATGGCCAACTGGATGGTCATCAACATGCCTAACAACTATTCATCCGTGGGTGGCTATGCGTTCAACCCCTATGACCCGCGGCGCGACCCGCGTCCAGGTTTCGACGATGGCCGGGGTGTGCTGGTGACCGGCAGTTCATCGTCCGGCAGCGGCACAGCGATGAGTCTGTGGGCCGCCAACAGTGGCACGGAAACGACAGTCTCGATCATCGGGCCGGAGACGCTCTGCGCATCCGGCCCGCAGCTCAATTTATTTGCGGGTCTGTTGGTCGTGTTTCTGGCGGTAGATCTTGCGGCTCTGCTGGTTGGCTTCGCGCTGCAGTTTGGCCCGTTCTTCGGCGGTCACTTCACCGTCGGCCTTGGCCTTCTTTTCGTCGCGGCGCAACTCAGCCTGGCCATGCTTGAGACGGGCAGTTTCTTTGCGGGTCAGTTCGCCCGACTCCACGCCGTCCTTGATGCGCTCTTTCTGAACGGCTTGGCGCTTGTCCAGTGCCGGAGTTTCCGACGCAAACGCTTGGCCCAGCATGAGGGTGGACAGTGCTAACGTGACGGACACGACCTTTAGTTTGTGGCGTGAAAACATGATTGACTCCCTGGGTTTGGTGAACGATTGCTCGCTACAACGGTCGTTACCCGAGACGGTTGACCGCTGGCAGGTCAATAATTCGCTACCCTTGCATACACTATCTGATTGTCACAGGAGAAATACGACATGACACCGGACCAGAGAGCCCTATTGACCATCGCCGTGATGGCTGCGCACAGCGACAAGGGCCAGAATGAGGCGGAGCGGGCAGCGATCGCTGGCTTCGAATCCGGGCAAGACCCGGCGCTAAGTGCAATCATTCAGTCGGTCACATCCGGGCAGGCAAAATTGTCCGATGCCACGGCCAGCCTGCTAACAAGCGAGCAGAAACAGCGTGCTTTCGAAGTGGCCGCTGCCGTGTGCAACGCGGACGGCGCCAGTAACGCCGCCGAAACGGCGTTTCTGGAATCCTTGCGCACGGCGCTTGCGCTTGGGCCAACTGCCTCAGCCGTGCAACGCGATGCGACAGACATTGCCAACGTGCCGGTTACCGGTACGCCAGGCTCAAGCAAGTTGACGGCGACTGAAATCGACAAACTGATCTTCGATGCCGCGGTATTGAATGGCGCGCTTGAGTTGCTGCCCGACACGCTCGCGAGCATGGCAATACTGCCGCTGCAGGCCAAGCTCGTGTATCGCATCGGCCAGGCGCACAACTACGATCTCGGTCGTGAACATATCCGCGACTTCGTCGCGACTCTGGGCGTCGGTATGACCGCGCAGTATTTGGAAGGTTTTGCGCGCAAGCTGCTTGGCGGCCTGTTAGGCGGAGTAGGCCGGCAGGCCGCGAGTTCCGGCATGGCCTTTGTCAGTACCTGGGCAATCGGTCAGGCCGCCAAGCGATACTACGCGGGTGGTCGTCGGCTCGAAGCCTTGCAAATGAAAGAGACCTATCAGTCGATGATGATCGAAGGCAAGTCTCTACTGCTCAAAGCGCAGAATGAGATACAAGCGCGCGTCGGCACGATTAGATCTGGGAATCTGGCGGATCTCATCAGATCCAGCTGACAGTGCCGGCTGCCTCGTTGCGCGCCGAGGACCGCTGATGGCCCCGATGGCCAGTGGCTCATCGTGTTAGATGCTGCAAGACCGAGCGCGCGATGACTTCACTGACGCGCATGTTGGATTCTTCGGTGACGCCGGCAATGTGCGGGGTCAGCAAAAGATTGGGTGCGCCGGCGTACAGCAGTCCGGCGTCGCGGGTCACCGGTTCTTTGGCAAAAACGTCAATAGCTGCGCCGCCCAGCTGGCCACTCTTCAGCCGCGAGACAACGGCAGCATCGTCGACCACGCCGCCGCGTGCGGCGTTGATAAGTATGCTGCCTTTGCGCATGGTATCTAACAAAGCTGCATTGACCAGATTGGCAGTTGCGGGATTCAAGGGCACATGCAGACTGACAATATCGCTGCTGGAAAACAAATCGGCCAGCCCAACGCAGTCCGCCATGCTCCAGGCAGCATGGTCCGCCGGCAACAACGGATCGTAGGCCTGCACGCGAAAACCCAGCGCCCGGGCACGTGTCGCCGTCTCGCGCGCGATGGCGCCGAGGCCGAGCAAGCCCAGCGTCTTGCCGGTGGCTTCCTGGCCGATGAGCGCCATGCGCGGCCATTGGCCGTCGATGACGGCAGGGGTTGCAAACCAGGCGCGCCGCAACAGTACCAGTGCGGCCGTGATGACGTACTCCGCGACCGCGATGTCATTGGCGCCGTTGGCGGGGCGGACGACGATGTTGCGGGTGCGGCAGGCCTCGAGATCGATGTTATCGAGGCCAACACCAAGGCGGCCGACGATTTCGAGTTTCGGCGCGTGGGCTAACAAATCGAGGCGCACCTGGGTTCGGTTGCGCACGATCAGGGCGCGCGCCGTCGCCAGGCTGACATACAAGTCCGCGGGGCGATCGACCAGCGTTGGGTCGTAAAGGTAGTCGCGCCCTGCCAGCACCGACATAATGACAGGCTCATCCATGAATTCCGTGATGACAATCTCAGCCATGCAGAGCTCTGATTTCAGCTAACAAATTTTCATCCACCAGTAGTCCCTCGCGGTGCGCCTGCTCGCGGCTCTTGAGCCGCCGGCTGCCGGGCAGACGCACGCCGGGTTGCGCCGCGATCGCCGCGCACAGGGTTTGCATCCGGGACGGGAAGGCGCCGCCCGAAAACTTGCACGGATCCAGTGCGATGACTAGGTGGCCCATGTCAGGCGGGTTGCCCGCGGCGTCGAAAAAAGAGCTGGCTTCCCAGCCAAAGGAACTCGCAGTAAGCGCAGCGCCCAGGATCTCGACCATGAGTGCCAATGCCCCGCCCTTGGCGCCACCGAGTGGTGTCAACGTGCCAGCCAACGCGACTGTTGGGTCGGTGGTTGGCCGACCGTCCGGGCCGCAGGCCCAGTCGGCGGGAATCGTCTGACCGGCTTTTTGCGCTGCGACGATTTTGCCACGTGCGACGACTGACAATGCCAAATCGATCACCAGCGGCGCAGAATGCGGCGCAGGCAGCGGCGCGGCGAATGCCAGCGGATTGGTGCCTAGCATCGGGGAGTTTCCACCCCAAAAAGCCATTGCCTTGGGTGTGTTGCCAAACATGAGTGCTAACAGGCCGGCCGAGGCAATACGTTCGACGTGCGCGCCGGCCTGGCCGAAATGGTGCGAGTGTTGGATGGTCACTGCCGCAACGGCTTGTTCGCGCGCCATGGTGGTCAGTGTCTCGATGGCAAGATCAATCGCCGGGTAGGCGAAGCCAAGGCCCGCGTCGATCCGCGCCGCGCCTGGCGAAATACGGGTTAGCTGCGGATTGGCGCCGCCCCTAACCTTGCCACTTCGTACCTGCGCGCAGTAGGCGGGTACGCGGGAAAGCCCGTGACCCGCTTGCCCATCGGCCTCCGCACTGACCAACGCTCGCGCGGTGCTGATTGCCGCCGCTGCGCTGCTGCCGCTTGCCAGCAAGGCGCGCCGTGCCAATTGCTCGGCGGCATCGAGCCCAAGTAGAACTCTGTGAGCCATCGGCGCCAGCGTCAGGCGCTGCGATACAACTTGGTCATGACGAACTCAACATGCCCCAGTGCTTCTGCGGCCGTCAGCCTGCCGTTAGCCGTCTGTGTAATGCAATCGATCAGTTCGTCGCCAGCCTGATCGATGGTTAGCTCGCGTCGTACGACACCCGACACGTCGACGTCCACGTGCTCTGGCATCAGTCGCACGGTACGCGGATTCCCGGTCACCTTGATGACTGGCATAATCGGATTGCCGATCACGTTGCCCTGGCCGGTTGGGAAAATGTGCAGCACATAGCCCGCAGCAGCCTGCAGCGTGCAGCATTCCGCTGCGGCGGACGAAGTGTCCATGAAGTAGAGCCCAGGGCCGCGAGCCGGCGCTTCCGCGGGTTCCAGCACATCGATATAGCTGATTTTTTTGCCGATCTTTTCCAGATTGCCAAGCGCCTTTTCTTCTATGGTGGTCAGGCCGCCTGCGATATTGCCTTTGGTAGGCTGGCTATCGGACAAGTCCGAGGTCTTGTGCGCCTCGATGACGTCGTCTTGATAGGCCTGCCAGGTACGCATGAATTTTTCGCGGATTTCCGGCGTGGCGGCGCGCGCCGCGGCCAGATGTTCGGCGCCGGTCAGCTCGGAGGTTTCGCCAAAACAGCCATACAATCCCTGCGGCACTAGCTTGTCGTACATGTTGCCGACGGTAGGGCAGGAGGCGAGGCCAGTGGTCGTGTCACTCTCGCCGCACTTGGCGGCGATCCACAAATCGGTCAGGTCGCACTCAACCCGAACTTGTCCGGAGGTCCGGTGCACGAACTCCTTGGCCTTACGAGACGCGGCGGCAATTGTTGCGATATCGCCATTGCCTTCGATCCAGAATCCTGCGACTGGTTTGCCGGTTTTCGCAATACCGTCGACGATGCGTTGCGTCCAGCCGGGTTCGATACCGATCACGACGCAGGCTGCGACGTTAGGGTTCGCGCCAGTGCCGATCATGGTGCGGAAATGTAGCTCCAGGTCTTCGCCGAATTGCAGGCGACCATAGGCATGCGGCAGTGCGATCGTGCCGCGGATGTTGTTAGCCACAGATTCGCAGGCGGCATTCGAGATGTCATCCACTGGCAGGATGGCGACGTAGTTGCGGACGCCGACGCGGCCGTTCTCGCGCCGATAACCCCAGATCTTGCTTGATTTGCTCATGTTAGGTTACTTCTACCAGCGTTTGGTCTTGAGGTTGTGTATATGCACGTGTTCGCCGCGCGCGACCGGCGCGACGATCTTGCCGATGTCCTGGCCGTACTTGATCACGGTGTCGCCGGGCTTAAGATCAGCCAGGGCGACCTTGTGGCCGATGGGCACATCGTTCCTGGCCTTGAGACGAAAATCCGAATTGTCTGCGGTGACGACGCACAGCATGTCGGTGCCAGCGGCGAGATTTTCGACCACCACCACGCCGACGTTGTCCTTGCGATCGTGAACCAGTAGTTGTGGAACGGACACCAGATGTACTCCTTCACGCGTCGATGCGCGCTTGCGAACGCCAAGTCTTATATAAGATACTAAACACATGACACCTGTTCCGGCAAGCGTCGCGGTAGCATCTGTGCATGGATAACCAGCCTCAGTACCGGCCGCTCTACAGCCAGGTCTATGAAACGCTGATCAAGCGCATTGCCGAAGGGGTCTGGCGGCCGGGCGCGGCGTTGCCTAGCGAGCAGGCACTGGCCCTGCAGCTCGGAGTCAGCCAGGGCACGGTGCGCAAAGCCCTGGATGCGCTCGCGGTCGATAAAGTCATCGATCGCCGGCAGGGCAAGGGTACCTATGTCGCGGAACTGACGCAGGAACGTTCGCTGTTCCGTTTTTTCCGGCTCAGCCGCGAGGACGGCGCGCGCGCCATACCCACGAGCGGCGAGGAGTCCGTCAAGCGTCGCCCAGCGCGCGCAGTGGAACGCTCGATCCTTTCGCTCGCCGACGACAGCGAGGTGATCCAAATCGTTCGCACCCGTTTTGTTGATAACAAGCCGATCGCGCATGAACGCATTGTGGTGCCTGCCAGTCTTTTTCGGGATCTTGACAAGCACAGTCCGTTGCCTAACACGCTGTATGCGCTTTACCAGCGTGAATATGGCATCAACATTGTCACCGCCGAGGAGAAATTGCGGGCTGACGCCGCGCGACGCGAGGACGTCAAGCGGCTGCAGCTCAAGGAAGGCGCGCCGTTGCTGCAGGTCGAACGCGTGGCGCTGGCGGTTGACGGGCGCCGGGTCGAATGGCGTGTTAGCCGTTGCGACACGTCCGCGCTGGTCTATGCCGTCTCACTGACATGAAACGGGTCCTGTGCGTCGGCCATGCAGTTCAGGATTTTGTTTTCGGTGTCCCTGCGCTTCCAAGTGAAGCTAACAAATATCGTGCCGAGAGTCTTGTTAGCGTCGGCGGCGGCCCGGCGGCGACGGCGGCCGTCGCCATTGTCGGGCTGGGCGGCCTGTCGACATTGGCATGCCGCCTGGGCACTGACCCGGTGGCTGCCACAATTCGCGCCGAGCTCGAAACCTACGGAGTCGATTGCCGGTACCTTCGGCTTTTTCCCGGCTGCGTTTCCTCATTGTCAGCGGTCATGGTCGACCGCGCCGGTGAGCGCATGATCGTGAACTTCGTGGATCCACATATGCCCGCGTCGCCCGACTGGTTGGCGGAAATTGATTTTGGTGCCTACGACGCGGTGCTGGCCGATGTGCGCTGGCCCGAGGGCAGTGCTTTCGCGCTGCAGCAGGCGCGGCAACGCGGGATGCCCGCGGTGCTCGATGCCGACGTGCCTTTGAAACGCGGTGATTCCCTGCTGGCACATGCCACGCACATCGCGTTTTCCGAGACCGGATTGCGAGATTACAGCGGCATCGACGACCCAGAGACCGCGCTCGTACAGGTGCAACGCGTCACCGGTGTCTGGTGTTGCGTGACACTTGGCGCGCTCGGCGTTTGCTTTACCGGCGCGGCCAGTATTGAGCGTGAGCCAGCGTATAGAGTCGAAGTTCGTGACACCCTCGGTGCCGGCGATGTCTGGCACGGCGCATTTGCACTGGCGCTGGCGGAAGGCCGCAATGAAACCCAAGCGATTCGTGCGGCATCGGCTGCCGCCGCTATCAAAGTACAACGTCTTGGGGGCCGTGCCGGTGTGCCGTCACGCCAGGAGCGCGATCATTTGTTAGGACTGCAATGAGCATATCAGCGGGAAAATACTGGGGCATGCGTCGCATGGCCGATGCCAGCGGCCGGTTCAGGATGACGGCGGTTGACCAACGACCGCCCATCAAAAACCCCATTAGGGCGCAGCGTGGCACAGCCGAAGCTCCCTGGGAGGACGTCGCGGGGTTCAAGGAAATGCTGATTCAGGAACTGCAGGCCGAGTCCTCGGCGCTGCTCCTGGATCCGCACTACGCGCTACCGCGCGGTATTACGATGTTAGATGCGTCGCGCGGGTTGATCCTGACACTGGAAGACTCCATCTTTCAGGAAACACCAGGCGGCCGCCTGTCGAGCGAAATCGATGACTGGTCGGTCGAGAAGATCAAGCGTTTCGGCGGCGACGCGGTCAAGGTTCTCACCTGGTACCGTCCGGATGCGGATCGCGCCGTGTGCCGCGCACAGCAGGACTTCACGGCCCGCATTGGCGACGCCTGTGCGCGTTACGACATTCCGTTCGTGTTTGAGCTGCTGGTCTATCCGCTGGCGAGCGATGCCGAGCAGACCAGCGACTATGTGGAAATGCGCAGCAAGCATCCCGAGCTGGTCATTGAAAGCGTGCGGACCTTTGCCGATCCTAAATTCGGCGTCGATCTTTTCAAGCTGGAAAGCCCGGTGCAGGCGTCCGCGGTGCCGGGCGTCGGCGCGCCCGGTTGGGAGCAAACCCAGAAATTGTTCGACGCGTTAGGTGCGGCGGCGGGTCGCCCCTGGGTCATGCTGTCGGCCGGCGCCGGCAAGGAAGAATTTCGCCGCGTACTTACGCACGCGTACCGCGCGGGCGCCTCGGGCTATCTCGCCGGCCGCGCGATCTGGCTGGAAGCCTTCGCGCACTTTCCGGACTGGCAGAAGATCCGCAATGAATTGCAGAGCGGCGGCGTCAGTTACATGCGCAGCCTCAATGAGCTGACAGCCTCGCAGGCGAAGCCCTGGCAACAACATCCGCGCTACGGTTCAGAGGGCGCGCGGATCGCGCCAGCTGATGCCAGCCTGCGTCACGTATATACGGGTTTCGGGAGCAGCTCGACATGATGACTTTTGGTGTGGCGGCCCTGGCGCGTCCGACGTTCGACGTGCCTTTCGCCGAGGAAATGAAAGAACGCGCATTCCAGGCGCTGCAAGCGGCCGACATCCGCGTGGTTGGCCCACGCACGCTGTTGTTCGATCGCGCCGCGGCGGAAACCGCCATCGCGGAAATCGCTGCGCAGGGGAAGATTGACCTGCTGCTGATCCTGCAGGTGACCTTTACCGATGCCACGATGACCGTGAAGTTAGCGCGTGAATCGACCGTGCCGTTAGCCGTATGGGCATTGCCCGAACCGCGCATCGGCGGTCGTCTGCGCCTGAACGCGTACTGTGGCTTGAATCTCGCCGCGCATGCGCTGGGTAAGGCGGGCGCGCAACATCGCTCGCTGTATGCCGATCCCGGCGAACCGGGACTGGCGCAACGATTGCGCGCGTTAGCTAACGTGATAGATCCGCTGCCGTCGCGCGCCGCTGCGCCGCGGGCGCCGCTCGCCGCTGACCAGCAGAAAGCGGCCGATGTGCTCGGCCGGCTGGCCAATTCCAGCATCACGGTTGTCGGCCAGCATCCCGATGGATTCGACACCTGCGAGTTCGATCCCGGCTTGCTGGCCAGGCTGACAGGTTTGCGTATCAACGCGGTGGGCTTGCCGGAACTGTTCGAACGCGCACGCGCAGCCGACGCGACCCGCGTTGCCAAGGTCCGCGCGGACACGGCCGCGCGCGTCGCCGGTATTGACGAGGTGGATGCCGGGCAGCTCGACAAATCGCTGCGGGTGTTTTGCGCGCTGCAGGATGTCAGGCGCGACACCGGCGCCAGCGGCCTCGCAGTCCGGTGCTGGCCGGAGATGTTCACCGAATACGGTTGCGCCGCCTGCGGCCCGATGGCGATGATGAACGAACAGCGTGTGCCATCCGCGTGCGAGGCTGACGTGAACGGCGCGCTGACACAGCTCATCATGCAGGAGCTGGCGGGCGAGCCGGCGTGGATGGCGGATCTCGTCGATGTGACCGCTGCTGACAACACGGGAGTGTTTTGGCATTGCGGACTCGCGCCTTTGTCGATGTGCGATCCGGCTGTGCAGCCGACGGCGACGATCCACACCAACCGCCGCATGCCCTTGCTGCATCAGTTCACGCTGAAGCCCGGGCGGATTACGCTGGCGCGTATTTCCCGCGCCCGCAACCTGCCGAAACTCGTGCTTGCCGGCGCCGAAGTGATTCGCGCGCCCATGGCCTTCACCGGTTGCTCGGGCACGGTGCGCTTCGATGCGCCTGCGGCCGAGGTCAGCGAGCGCATTCTCGACGAAGCGCTCGAACACCACTTCGCGCTCGCCTACGGCGAGCACCGGCCGGCCCTGCGAGCGCTGGCCGCGCGCTGGCAACTGCCTGTCATCGAGCTCTGTTAGGTAGCGGCAGGTCGATGACCGCCTGGGATCCAATCGCGCCGAACTGGGGAAAAATTCCCCCGGTGAAGCTGCTGGGCACGCCCTCGGTGGCTGGCACACAGCTGCGGCTGACGACCTCGGCAGGATCTCTGTGCCTGACACTGCACGATTGCGGCCTGCGCCTGCGCAGCGAACAACGCGCGCGCAGCTACGGCATGCTGGTCGACGAACCCGTGGAGCTGCCGTTAGCCATGGAGGCAACGGCCGACGGCTTGCGCGTTAGTGCGGTCGCGACCAACGGCGCACGGCTGGCGGTGTTGCTCAGCGCCGAGCCCCTGTCCTTCCAGTTGTTCTGCGACGATCGCCTGGTGCAAAAATCGCCGACCGACGGCCATTTCGTGCGCAAATTTCGGCTGCCGCCGTTCGCGAAATTGCCCGCAGGCTGGCTCGTCAGCTTCGACCTGGAGGCCGATACCAAAGTGTACGGTCTCGGCGAAAAATCCGGCCGGCTGGACAAGCGCGGCCAACTGCTGCGCTCGCACAATCACGACGCTCTCGGTCTTAACGCCGAATGGAGTTACAAGAACTCGCCATTCGCGTGGAGCCCCGACGGCTGGGGTGTTTTCATTCATACGTCGGCCGCTGTTAGCCACGGAGTCGGCTATGGACCTTGGTCGCAACGCAGTTACGTCGCGGTTGTTAGTAGCGATTGCCTCGATGTATTCATCCTGAGCGGCCGCGACGGCGCGGCGCAACTGGCGCAGTACACGGCGCTGACCGGTCGCGCGCCGGCGCCGCCACCCTGGAGCCTGGGCGTGATTCTGTCCAAGGCCTATTACCGTGATGCCGACGAGATTTTGTCGGTGGCCCGCGAAGTCAGGCGCCGCGACATGCCCTGCGAAATCATCACCTTCGATGGCCGCGCCTGGCAGGACACCGACACGCGCTTCGCGTTTGAATGGTGTCCACGGCGTTATCCTGATCCGCGGCCGACCGTGCAAGCGCTGCGCGAAATGGGATTCCGGATATGCGTTTGGGAGTACCCGCTGATCTCGGTGCGCAATCCGAAGTTCGCGGAGCTGGCGGGCAAGGGCTGGCTCCTCAAGGACCGCCGCAGCGGCGAGGCCTATCGGTTTCGTTTCGACCCCGAGCCTTTCGGTCAAGTGCTAACGCAGCTGCCGGAATCGGGGCTGCTCGATTTCACGCACCCGGATGCTTATGCGTGGTGGCGCGATCAGCACAAAGCGCTGTTCGATCTTGGCATCGACATGATCAAGGCGGATTTTGGCGAGCAGATCGAGCCCGACATGCTGGCGCACAACGGTGCAGACGGCGCCGAGCTGCACAACGTGTATGGATTGCTCTATAACCGCTGTGTGTATGAAGCCGCGAGCAAGTTCGGAGCTAACGGCGCGTTTCTCTTCAGTCGCGCGAGCTGGACCGGCTCGCAGCGCTATCCGTCGCAATGGGGTGGCGACCCGCAGGCGGACTGGGGCGGCATGGCTGGCAACCTGCGCAGCGGCCTGAGCTGGGGCCTGACCGGCGCTCCGTACTACGCGACCGATGTCGGTGGTTTCTATGGCGACCAGCGCGACCCGGTCCTATACGTCCGCTGGCTGCAGATGGCCATTTTTTCCGCGCATCTGCGCCTGCATGGCATTGGTGCGCGTGAACCCTGGAGCTACGGACCGCAAGCCGAGGCGCTGGCGATGACGGCACTGCGCCTGCGCAACCGCCTGCTGCCATATCTCGAGAGCGCTGTCGCGGCCGCGGCTAACACGGGCTTGCCGGTGCAACGGCCCATGGTACTTGCCTTTCCGGACGATCCGGCAGCCTGGGCGTTCGAAGACCAATTCATGTTTGGCGACGACCTACTCGTCGCTCCGTGCCTGCGTGCCGACGGCCAGGTCAACGTTTATCTGCCGCAGGCGGATTGGTGTCGATTTCCGGATCGCGAATCGATTTCTGGCGGTTGTACCCATCATTTGCGGCTGAAGCTGAGCGAAATGGCGGTATTTGTGCGCCGCGGTACACGGGTTTCGCTGGGCCCCGAGACCGGTTTGTTGCGTGGCCGCATCAGTCGCAATGAAGATTGGGTTGCCTAGCAGAATTGTTCGACTCTCATGTCTTATATAAGGGTTGTAAGACAGATAAACCTCGTGCTAGTTTGACGCGATTGAAGCAGCGCCGCGCTCGGCATTGCCAGATTTTGTGAGGGGAAAATCACATGTTTCAGAATAAACACACGATAATGAACGCGTTTTTGTTAGGTATTGCGGCCACGCTAGTGTCCGGTCCGGCACTTGCCCAGCAGAGCGGCAGTTCCGAGTCAGCGCTGGAAGAAGTTGTTGTGACTTCGCAGAAGCGTGAGCAAAAACTGCAGGACGTGCCCATCGCGGTGTCCGTGATCAGCGCCAAAATGGTGGACGCTGCGGGCGGCTTCAATGTTGATGGCCTGCGCGCCATGGTGCCCTCGCTCAATATTCGCAAGACCAATACCTCGCTCAATCAGGCGTTGTTCCTGCGCGGCGTGGGCACCATCAACTTCGCTATCGCAGCGCAGCCTAGCGTGGCGGCCGTAGTCGACGGTGTGGTGCTGAACTCCGCTGGCGAGGCATTCGGCGATCTGTATGACATCGAGCGCGTTGAGGTGTTGCGTGGCCCACAGGGCACGCTGTTCGGCAAGAACTCGTCTGCTGGCGTCGTCAACATTATCTCCAAGCGACCGGGCGACGCACTCGGCGGTTATGTCGATCTCGGTCTATATGAAGACAGCGAGTACAGGGTCAAGGCGGCACTGGACGCGCCGATCTCGGAAAACCTGCGCACCCGCACGACGGTGACCTGGGGCAAGTTCGATGGCTACATCGACAACATCACCACCACCGGCGCCGGCGGCAAAATCAACGGCTACGACCGCAAGGGCATCCGCACCATCTGGGAGGCGACGCCTAACGACAGAGTGCGCCTGACCTTTATTGGCGATTACCGCGAGTCCGATGACAATTGCTGCGCGGAAATCATCGGCACGGCGCCGACCGGCGCGAACGGGCCGGCGCTGACATCCTTGTTAGCGGGCGTTTCGTTGTTGGGCGACGATACGCGCCAAGTCAAGCAGAATCTGGCAATGCGTTCGACCGAGAAGGCCTGGGGCGCTTCGCTGCAGACCGACATCGAATTCGACAAATTCACGCTGACATCGATCGCCGCATATCGCACTTGGGACGCCACCGAATTTCGCGAAGGCGACTGGCTCGACCGGTCAGCCGCTTATGTGGGTAACGCGTTCGCGCAGTTGCATGATTTCGGTCCGCAAACGCAGACCACGCTTTCTGAGGAACTGCGTATCGCCTCCAAGGGCGGCGGGGACCTCGACTATGTGGCCGGTGTTTTTTACTCGACCAATGAGGCCGAGCGGTTCTTCCAGCGCAGCGATATCGTATGCACGGCAACCACGTCGCCGATTAACGCGACGGGCTTGGCGCCGTGTTTGGCCGGTACCTCCACGATCGTGACGCCTTCAGCGAGCGCACTGTTCGGAGCTGATTTCAAGAACTTTGCCGTGTTCGGCGACGCCACCTACCACATGAGTGAAGCGGTTCGCGTGATTGGCGGAATCCGCTGGACGCAGGACAAGCTCGATTTCAATCACACCTACAACTTCTCGCCGATCGCGGGCCCCGGCATCCGTAACCAGGCGGGCGGTGGCACGGCCTTCCTGTCGGGCAATAACAGCTCCAGCAATTTCTCGGGGCGTGCTGGTGCCCAGTTCGACCTGTCCGACGACATGATGGGCTATGTGACCTACGCCAAGGGTTACAAAGGGCCGGCATTCAACGTGTTTTTCAACATGACGGCTAACAATGCGCAGGTGCTGGCCGCGGAGACTGGCAATTCCACGGAAGTGGGCCTGAAGACGACGCTGCTGGATGGCCGCATGCTGCTCAACACGGCTGCGTTCTATGCCCGCTACCACAACTTCCAGGCTAACAATTTCCTGTTCCTGAACGGCACGTTGATCACGACGCTGACCAATGCCGGCGATGTCACCTCCGGCGGCGTCGAAGTGGAAATGCAGTCCAAGCTAACAGACAGGCTGTCATTGTCGGCTGGCTTCACCTACAACGAAGCGCGTATCGACGCATTCTTCACGCCGGCGGGTTCGAATCCGACGGTGCGGAACGGCACCGCGCTGCCGCTGGCGCCGAAGTACAAGGGTTCGGCCAGCATCGAGTACAGCTTTCCGGTCGGCCGCTACGAACTAGTGCCGAATCTGTCGGTTTCCTACCAGGACGAATCGTTCGCTGATCTCAACGAGCCGGCGGCGCTGCGTATCCCTGGCTATACGACCACCGACCTGATCGTCACGCTGCGCGATCCCGACGACAGGTTCCGGGTGTCGCTCATTGGCCGCAATCTGGGTGACCAGAGTTACAGCGTGCTGCGCACGGGTGGTGGCCCGGGCGGCGCGCCGCGGTTGCAGATTCCGCGTGACGCCGACCGTTATTTCGGTATCCAGGCCCGGTACAACTTCGGCGCCAAATAGACGACGCTGCGATCGTGCTGCGGCCGATCGACAAAGCGATCCATTGGCTCGCGACCATCAACGCCCCCATCGCCAGATGGGGGCGTTCGTTGGCGGCTTGCCTGTTAGCCATCATGCTGACGGTGGCGTTGGCGCAGATCCTGTCGCGGGCGGTATTCAACTACACACTTGACTGGGGCGAGGACATCGCGCGCATGTCGCTGGTGTGGTCGGTGCTGCTCACCGCACCGATCGGTTACCGCAGTGGCAGTCATGTCGCGATCAGCGCCTTCGCCGAAGCGCTGCCACCGCGCTGGCTGTACTGGATCGCACTGCTGGTCAACCTGCTGGTGGCCTGGATCTGCATCATGCTGCTGATTGAAAGCCGCGCACTCGTGATGCGCGGCCTGTCCATCACGGCCGCCACGGTACCGATCCAGATGGTTTGGGTCTATGCGGTTGTTCCCGTGGTCCTGGCAGCGCTGGTTATGGTGGCGATCGAGGTGTCGCTGCGGCTTGCGCGCGCCTTGCTGACTAATCGACTCGACCTGTTGTTGTCCGGCGTCGTGCCAATTGTCGACGGCAGCACTGACTGACATGTCGATCGCGTTTTTTTGGTTTTTTGTCTTGCTGCTGGTACTCGGCACCCCGGTGGTGTTCGCGCTGCTGATCGGCCCGGGTCTATCGCTGGTGCTGGATGGCGAGACTCGTTACTTCGCCGCTTTACTCGCGAGGTTTTATAACGGCATCGACAGCTTTCCGTTGTTAGCTGTGCCGTTCTTCATTCTCGCCGGCGAGCTGATGAATTCCGGTGGCATCACCGCGGCGATCGTGCGTTTTGCGCAGTCGCTGGTTGGGCATCTGCGCGGTGGCCTCGCGCAGGTCAACATTCTCTCGTCAATGCTGTTCGCCGGAATATCCGGGTCGGCGGTTGCCGACGCATCGGCAATTGGCAAAATGCTGGTTCCGGAGATGGTACGCAGCGGTTACACCCGGCCGTTTGCCGCTGCGGTGACCGCAGCCGCGGCGGTGATAGGTCCAATCATCCCGCCGTCCGGCATTATGGTGTTGTATGGCTTCGTGATGAACGTATCCATCGGCGCCTTGTTTGCCGCAGGGATCGTGCCGGGCGTGCTGATCGGTATTGGTCTCATGCTGACCACGCGCTTGCTTGCTAGCCGCTATAAATTGCCGGTCTCGCTCAAAAAGGCTACCTGGCAGGAACGTGGCCAGTCATTTCGTGGCGCCTACTTGGCGCTGCTGATGCCGCTGGTCTTGTTAGGTGGCATGTTGTCGGGGCTGTTCACGGCGACCGAGGCGGCAGCCGTCGCAGTCGCCTATGCGCTCATCGTCACGCGATTCATGCTGCGCTCCATCGACAACGTTGAATTGCGGCGCATCTTTGTTGCCACGGTGCAGCAGTCGGGTGTCATCCTGCTGCTGGTCGGAGCCGCAGTGACACTGGGTTGGCTGGTTACGGTGTCGGGCATGGCGAGTGCGATCGCTCAGCGCATGGTGTCGCTGACCGATAACGTCCTGTTGCTACTGTTGCTGGTCAATCTGCTGTTGTTCCTGGTCGGCATGTTTATGGACGCAGGGCCGGCGATCCTGATACTTGGGCCAATTCTGGCGCCGATATTCACCAGCATCGGCGTGCACCCGGTGCATTTCGCACTGATCATGTGCGTGAACCTCACTGTGGGATTGGCCACGCCCCCGATGGGACTGGTGCTGTTCGTTGCATCGTCAGTGTCCGGTGAGCGCGTTGAGAATATCGTCAAGGCGATACTGCCGTTTCTCGCCGTGGAGTTCTTGGTGATCATGCTGATCACCTATTTCCCGAGCCTGACTCTTGCAGTACCGAGAATGTTAGGTTTGATTTAGAGTTTGCATGGACAGCCACAGCAACCAGAACTGGATGCGCATCGCGCTCGCGATTATTGTCGCGGGCTGCATTGCCGGCATTATCAGTTCCGGCGCTAAACAGTCTGAATACACCATCCGCATCGCTTTCTTGGCTTCGCAAGATGACGAGGACTACATCGGCGCGGTGGCGTTTCGCGACATGATGCGCGCGCTGGTTGGCCCGCGCGTCGAGGTGCAGATCTATCCGTCGGGCCAGTTTTGTGGCAACGAACGCGAGTGCATCGAGTCGCTACAGAGCGGGGTGCTCGATATGCACCAGACCACCATCGGCGGGCTCGCGGGACTCTACGGCACTGCGCAGGTGTTCGACCTACCTTATTTGTTTGCAAACGATGCGGTCGCCGAGTGTGTGTTGGATGGCGAAGTCCCCGGTGCGATGGGGCGCGACATTTTGCGGCAGGG
Organism: Gammaproteobacteria bacterium; assembly: GCA_043769085.1. Classification (GTDB taxonomy): domain Bacteria; phylum Pseudomonadota; class Gammaproteobacteria; order Steroidobacterales; family Steroidobacteraceae; genus UBA964. The sequence goes on along the minus strand of JAYVJR010000057.1, from coordinate 4,427 downwards.
TCTCGGACTGCGGCTGCTGGTGGTAGGAAATACCGGTGGCTGGCGAAGTTTCGCGACCACGCAGAAGCGCATCATGTCGGTGAGCGATCTCAAGGGCTTGCGCATCCGCACCTTACCGTCGGCGCTCGAGCAGCAGATGGTGCGTGAACTCGGCGCCAGCCCGATGGCGCTGCCGTTTTCGGAAATCTACACCGCGTTAGGTGCGGGCATGCTGGCCGGCACCAAGAACAGCATCCAGGACATCATGGGCATGAAGTTTGATGAACATATCCGCCATGTGTTCATGGATCGTCACAGCTATATGGCGTCAATCTGGTGGTTCTCCCAGCCCGTCTGGGACAAGCTGCCGGAAGACATTCGAGCGGCAGTAACCGAGAGTGCGCGCGCGCTGGCGATTGCAACCCGCAAAGCGGCCAAGGGACGTGAGGCGCCGGCGTTACAGGAGTTTGTCAGAAAAGGCGGTACTGCAGATTATGCGACCGACCAGCAGCGTGCAGAGTTTCGTGCAGCGACCGCGCCGCTGCGGGCTTGGTATGTAAAGCGCTACGGACAGGACTGGCTGGCGCGAGTCGACCAAGCCGTCATGCAATGCGAGTCAGCTAACAAGTGAAGTCATGAAAATACTCATTGTGGATGCAGGAAATTACTGCCGGTCGCCGGTTGCCGAGTGCGTGTTGCGGAAGCTATACAAACTGTCGCAATCTGCAGCGGCACTGAGTTTCAGTTCCGCCGGTCTCAAAGACAAACATGCGGGCGACGGGGCTGACCCGCGTTCAATCGCCGCCTGCAACGCGCGCGGCTATGACCTAACCGCGCATCGCTGCCGCGAAATTACCGCCGATGACTTCCGCGACTGCGACCTAATCCTGGCGATGGATCGCGACAATTTGGTTCAGTTAAAGGAGCGCCAGCCCGTAAACGGCAGAGCCCAGCTGGAATTGTTTCTTGGCGACGCTGAAGTTCCGGACCCTTACTACGGCGGCGACGATGGCTTTGCGACAATGATGAATCAGATCGAGGCGCGCGCGAGATCGTTGCTTGCAACTCTGAAATCCCATTCGACGACGGATCAGGACCTCAAGTCGAGCGATTGTGTCTTATCCTCAGGCCGAAAATCCTGACAGCGTGAGCGGCAAATCGCGTACACGAATGCCAGTGGCGGCAAAGATGGCATTGCACAAAGCCGGCGCCAGTGGCGGCAATGCGGGCTCGCCGACGCCAGTGGGCGAGTAGCCGCTGTCGATAAAATGCACACTGACCGGAGGCGCCGACGGCATGCGTAGCAACGGATAGTCGTGGAAATTGCTTTGCTGAACCGCGCCAGCCTCGATGGTGATCAGCTGACCTAACGCGGCGCTCAGTCCGTCGATCACCGAACCCACTACTTGATGCTCAGCGTTCAGGGGATTAACGACCAATCCTATGTCGCCGACCACCGTGACATGATGGATCTCGAGATTGCGTCGCTTGTCGACCGTCAGATCGACGACTTCGGCAAAATGTCCGGCGTGTGAGTAGTAAAAAGCAATACCCAGCCCGCGGCCGCCGCGCAGCTTGCGCCCCCAGCCCGCTTTGTCGGCGGCCAACTTGATTACGCGGATTGCCCGTTCAGGATTGAGGCCAGGTTGCTGGGGCGCGGGCGTTGGCATGTCGCCGAACAGGTTGACCAGCAGTTCGACGTGATCACGTTTGGTCGCCACGGCAATTTCATGCAAAAAACACTGTTGCGCAAACGCAATACCGTTGGAACGCGGTGCCCGCCATGGACCAGTGCGAGTCGTTAGCGGCAACAGCGACTGCGTGAGCTGAGTGTTAGCCAGCGCCGGCAGCGGAAACTCGTTAGGGTCGAAAGCCCCGGTGCCGACCGGCGCTTTGCCATCGCTTGAGAAAGTCACGAAATGCTGTTGCCAGGCGGCGATGCTGCCTTTCTGGTCGAGCGCTGCCTTATAGCCGTGGAAACCACCAACGCGGTAGTAGTCGTACTGCATATCGTCTTCGCGAGTCCAGACCAGCTTGACCGGCCCATTCACGCGTTTGGCGATTAGTGCCGCCTCGGTCATGAAATCGAACATCAGGCGTCGGCCAAAGCCACCACCGAGGCGCGGCAGGTGAACGGTTACTTTATCGAGCGGCAGACCTAACATGCGGGCCATGGCAGGACGGGAGCTGTCGACCGTTTGCGCCGGCGCCCACAGGTCGAGCTGGCCGTCGCGCAGCCAGGCCGTGGTGACCTGCGGCTCCATAGTCGCGTGCGACAGGAAGGGATAGGTGTAAAACGCTTCAATGGTCTTGTGGGCGCCGGCGAGCGCTTTGGGCGCGTCGCCCGTCTGGCGCAGGCTTTGGGGTCCGACATTAGCGGCGATCTTCTTGGCTGCGGCAACCGCGCCGCTCCAGCTATCGACCGAACCGCTGGCCTTGTCCCATTCGATCTTGAGCGCACGGCGTGCACGAAACGCCTGCCAGGTGGAGTTCGCGATAACGGCGACGAATGGCACCGCTTCGGCGTTGCCGGTGCCGAATCCTTCTACTTCGAAGACATCCAGCACCCCGCTCATGCGGCGAACTTCGTCGTAATTGCCGCGCAGTGGTTTGCCACGCAGCGCCGGCGCCCGCGCAATCGCGGCGTATTTCATGCCCGGCAGCTGCACGTCCATCGCATACAAGGGCTCGCCACTGACAATCTTCGGCACGTCGACGTTGCGCGTCCGTTGGCCGATGATCCGATAGTCGCTCCGCGATTTCAGCTTCACGCTCGCGGCGTCAGGTACGGGTAGTTCCGCGGCACGCCCTGCGAGTTCGCCATAGCTCAACCGGCGGTTCGTTGCTGGATGCAACACGAATCCGGCAGCGGTGCCGCATTCAGCCGCCGGCACGCTCCAGGTGTTAGCTGCCGCGGCGATCAGCATCGCACGGGCGGTGGCGCCGCAGAGTCGCAGCATGTCCCAGCTCGCCGGCGTTGAGCGTGAACCGCCAACGGTCTGCGACCCGTAAATTTGTGCATTGGCCGGCGATTGCTCCACGGTCACGTGCGACCAATCGACATCGAGTTCGTCGGCAATGCTCATCGGGGCCGACGTCTTGATGCCTTGACCCATATCGGGACGCGCCGCGAGGATACGTACCGAGCCATCCGGATCGATACGAATGAACACCGATGGGGACAGTGAAGTGGCCGGCGGCGGGTTCGGGGGCACCGCTTGTCCGCGGGCCTCGTCAATCGGCCAGCCGAAGGTCGCCAGCAAGACATAGCCGCCCGCGGTTGAAGCGGTTGCCTGGAGAAAATCGCGACGTGTTCCAGTCATGCCACAAAGTATAGAGTAAGTGGGCCATGACATCACCCGCTGCGGCGCGTGCCGGACCTTTGTGCACTCTGACAATTGCCACTCACGAGTTGGCGCCGCTGCAATTGTTTTTTGAGGAAGGTCATGGGTTGCAGTTTGAAGGTCCGTTGCGAATAGCAACGGCGACGCGGCGTGCACGGGCGGCGCTATGGAATATTTCCGAGGATTTGGGCTATGAGGAGTACCGGTTTACGCGCGCCGGTGTGCGCGATGCGGCCCGGATTCGCGTTCTGGTGCTCGATGGCAACAGCGAACCCTGGCGGGGTAGTTGGGAACCGGGCGTGTTTGGGCCCTATACCATCGGCTTTCCTAACACGGTACAGCAACAACTCGACACGCAGCTCCGCGCGTTAGGTTTTGGCGCACGCAATCCCTTGGAGCGAACCCTGTTCCAGCATCAGGACGGGCGCAGCTGGGAAATCCTCGAATCGTTGGCCACTGCGCCGGAATTTGTCGCAGCGGTCGGAATTGCACGCGGTGCGGACCAGCCACCGATCTCGCCGGTGAACTCAATGGGTTTGGGCGGACCCGCGTACTCGATGTGCGTGGTGCCGGACACCGATAAGATGTGCGTATTCATGCGCGACGCATTCGGCTACGAAACCCGCAATCGCCGCCGGCAACGGTCGGCAGGCCGACTCGGGGCCATGAATACGCCTGACGGTACCGAGTTTGAAATCGCGCAGTGCTATCCGCCGTTCGGTGCTCACGGTTTTCTGATTTTTCTTCAGTTCACCAACATGGAGGTAGTACAACCGCCGCATCCACCATGTCTGCCAGCGACGGGTCTGGTGATGTACAGCTTGCCGGTGGACGATATTCAAGCTGTGCTGCTGCGCGCGCGAACGGCGGGCGCGACAGAAATTTCCTGGCCGGTCGCGATGGCGGATCCCGCGTACGGAAACACGCTGCAGGCAACGCTCACCGCACCCTGTGGCATCGTTTTTGAGCTGGTACAGGACACGTTGGCATAAACTGCCGACGCGAATGCAAACTTAAGGAACGGCAAGGGACATGCTGATCAACAACTGGTACGTGGCGGCTTATGCCAGCGACGTCACGGCGACCAAGCCGTTAGGCGTGCGG
>JAYVJR010000056.1:0-27619 GCA_043769085.1 Gammaproteobacteria bacterium | reverse complement strand
CCGACCGCGGCCACCATGAGACCGATCTGGAACAGGATTTCACCGGCGTAATTGGCCTGGCGCATGCGTGCAAACAGGCCGCTGTCAACCCACCGGTCTGGCGCGGCAGTTTTCGCCAACTGCTTTTGATTGTCGGCGATGGTCTCCATGCCAAGGCCTAGCACCATCAGGCTGGCGCCGATCAGTGTCCATGGTGTCATGGTGCCGTGCGTGCCCAGAAGCCACGTGGTCATACCGAGAAATGCCATCAGCCAGCTGACCATGATCCAGATAAAAATCTTGACGCCGAGTGGCGTGCGCATATGCAGCTCAGTATTTGTGTCGGGATCGCCGCGCGCGGCGCGGGCACGGTGGCGCGCGAACACAAACTGCCAGAGTCTGAGTCCGTAGGCGGCACACAATCCGCCAATCAAGAGCGCTGGCAGGTTCTGGAACTTGAACATCAGAATCAGCGAAACCGCGAGCATGCTAATCCCGTAGCCGTAGGAGAAAACATAGGCAAAACGGTAAAACACCACCAGGCATGCGACATGCGCGACGATCAGCATGATCCATTGCTCGCGGGTCCAGGTCCCATTAAATATCGCGGTGCCGAAAAACCACCACATGGCAAGCACGCACACGAGAAAAATGCTTTGCAAATTACGGTTCATGAGATCTACCTGGGCTAACGATCGAATTTCGCCGGCGGGCGCAGCAAAGCGGCCGCAGGATCACGCAAAATGTCAGGGTGCAAACGTGCTAACAAATTAAGAAAGGTCTTTGGCAGGTCGGTGACGCGAACGACCTTGCCGCCGACCGCGCGCGACAGCAGACTCCCGGGTCGGTCGCCCATTTTCATCCAGCGTTGCCAGTTCGACACAGCATTGAAGGCGACGCTGGCAGGTGGTGCCAGCAGTTTCTTGTTAGCCAGATCGCGTCGCGACGCCCGGTAGGTCGATAGATCGGTTACGACGAAATCCGTTCCGCCGCCGGTGGGCGTGACAACACTGACAGACTCGTCGCGCAGAATTTGTGTGTCGCCATCGCCATCCATGAATTCGGAATGATGGTCATGTCGCATGCTTGCGCCAGGCAATGCAGTGGGAAGAATCGGCCCAGTCGTGCGATAGGGCACCGTGACTGGGCCAACTGGATCCGCAGCGCGCATGCTAATCGTATCGCCGGTATACGGATTGCGCCACTGCGAAAGGGGCTCGCCGGTCACGAGGTCGGTGTTGTAAACAAGCTCCAGACTTGCCACGCTGAATTCATCGCCCGAGCCGTTCTGGCAGCGGAAAATCGATGCGATTTCCATGTTATAGAGCGGCGTAACGCGCGAGTCGACCAGTCCAAACTTGGTGCCACGTAACCACCAGAAAAATACCTCCTCATGCATGGCAAATCGCAGTTTGCGATAAAGGCGCAAGGAATCGCCGCTTAATTCTCCGCCAGCAGCGGCCGTCGTTGTTACCAGTCCCAAAGCAACGCTGCCCTGCAGCCAATGACGTCGATTCATGCCGTACTCCCTCAGCTTGTGCACAATTTCAGGGTCGGGTGTATTGTGCCCGATATGAAACGCAGAGAACTATTGGGTTATTCGGGCGCGACCATAGTGGCGGGTGCGTCCGTCGTCGCCGCAAAACCTGTGAGCGTGATTGTCCCGCCCGACCTGTCCTTCCTGCGCGAGGGTACGTTGGTGAACGCCGAACGGGCGCGCGAAAAAATGGCCGCTGCCGGTGTCGATGCGATTGTCGCGTTGCTGGCGCCTAACGTCTTTCACTTAAGCGGCCATTGGCCACAGCATGACCGCATGGGTCATGGCAACACAGCGCTCGCCATTTTGCCGCTCGATCCTGCGCGGCCGTTAGCTGTCATCATGCCCGGATTTCTCCACTACTATGTGCATTCCGACGAAACACCTGGTGGCAATCGGGCGGTTTTTACCTATACATCGGCGGCCGCCGGCCAGACAGGTGCTTTGTCCGACGGCGAGCCGGCAGCGGTACCGACTGGCGTGTACCCCGTGCTCAATCCGGAGCTGGTGTCGGCGCGTGAGAAGCGACGTCGTGCCGCAGTCGTTGCGGTACGGCACGTGTCAGCGGGCATGGACTGGGCGCTTGCGCATGCGTTGCGCGAGTTGCGGCTCGACGATGCGCGGCTTGCCTACGACCACCCGGATATCGCACTGATGTGTGGTGCCCGCGGCTTGGGCGCGCGTTGTGTGCCGGGCGACAATCTCCTGCGCCGTATCCGCATGGTCAAGTCAGCTCGGGAAATTCAGCTGATGCGTATTGGCGCACAGCTCAATGTCGATGCCGCGATCGCCGCCGCCAAGACCGCCAGGGTGGCCGGCACGACCCGTGCACTGCGCGCGCGCTATTTCTCGGAAGCCGCGGCACGCGGTCTGATGCCGCTCTTTATGGTGGTAGATCAGTCATCGTCCGAAGTCATGAATGCCGAGCTGCGCGAAGGGCAGTGCTTTGCGATCGACTGCGTCAGTAGCCTGCGTTTTTATCACGGTGATTTTTCACGATCGATTTTCATCGGCGAACCCAGCGCCAGAATGCAACAAGTGGTCGCCATGACCAATCGGGCCTGGCAAGACGTGCGCGGCGCACTGCGTCCAGGACTGGCGTTTGCCGAGATTCAGCGTATCGGCAAGGAATCGATCAAGCGGCAGGGCGGCGATTTCAATATCAGTTTTACGCCGCATTGCGTCGGCCTGTATCACAGCGATATGCCGTTCCAGTCAGTCGCCGAGCCGCAGGCCATCGAGCCATTGGTACTGGAAGAGGGCATGGTGCTATCGGTCGATTGCCCCTTGGGTCATGCTGGAGCAGGTGGAAGCTCACATCTGGAAGACCTGTCGCTCATCACCAAGGAAGGCAGCGAGCCGCTGCACACCGTACCACCTAACGTCTTCGTGGTCTGAGATTCACCTCGTGCGGCAGAGGATATAGAACCAGCCCAGGTTGAGGCCGAAGCGCTCGGCGTCATCGATCGCATAGGCGTAGGCGATCGGCACGGTTTTGCCTTTCTCATGGATCCGGAAGAGCGGGAACTCGCGATCGGGCGGCGAGGTAAACGCCCGAGTATGAATGATGAATGTCAGTGTGCGGCCATCCGGCCAGGCGATGTCCGCCTCGCCACCCTGATCGTGCAGTTCGATGATGCTCAGCGGTTTGGTCTGCGTCATGTCACCGCTGGCGTTATGATTGACGTTGCACGAAAACCAGCGCGCCTTGGTCTGTTCGAACCAGCGGTAGTCAGAGCCAGGTGCCAGCTCCCAGGTGACCCGCTGATCCTTGAGGCTGAGTCGCCGGTCGCGAACCCAGTGATAGCGTGGTCCAACGACCACTTGGTACTGAAACCACTCCTGGCCTTCAAAGTCGCAGCCGCGCTCTGTCATGCCACCTTCGAACTGGCCACCCACGAAGCGCAATAGCAGGTCACAGGAGTCACGAAAACTGCGGATATCTTGCGGCCGTAATTTTTCTAAAGCGGCCTGGGGATCGCGGCCATAGCCAGTCCGTGCAGTTGCTGGATCCGACGGCGAGTGCAATTTAATTCGGATCGCGCGCGCAGTCTCATCGATGGTCAGGCTGTAGAGACGCACCCGCATGATCTGCGACGGATCGTTGTCGCGGTACTCTTCAAGGTACAGCACGTTGTTGCCTAACGATGGCATGCGCACATTCTGAAAACGGCTGTGCAGGCGAAAGAATGGGACGCGTGTGGGTGTCCCGAGACCACCGCCCGACTGGCGCACGATTTGTTCGTTGTTGTCGTAGTCCCCCGGCCACCACTGCATCAGGAGCTTGAGCTGGGCGTCAAGATCAGTGCGCGCTTGAGCAGCCGCGGGAGTTGCGGGCAGCATCATTGTCAGCAGCGCAGCTAACAGATGGCGATTCATGGTTGATTTCCTAGTTTATTGAGAGCGTCGCCGTCGAGACGCCAAATGGTCCATTCCTGAACTCGGCGCGCACCTAATGAACGATAAAACCCCATGGCGGGTTCGTTCCAGTCCAATACCGACCACTCGAAGCGCGCGAGTTTTTCGCGCACGCAGCGCGCCGCCAGGTGGCGCAGCAGCGCGGCGCCGATGCCCTTGCCGCGCATTTCCGGTCTGACGAAAAGATCTTCCAGGTACAGCCCATGGCGACCGCGAAAAGTGGAGAAATTGTAGAACCAGATAGCCATGCCGGCGGATTCGCCGTTCCAGTACGCGATATCGCAAAAGACCCTTGGGGATGCACCGAAAAGTGCGGTGGACAGATCGTCCTGGGTGGCAATGGCTTGATCCGCCATGCGCTCGTACACGGCCAGGCCCAGGATCAGTTGTTGAATCAGGGTCAGATGGGAGCGGTTCGCGGCGGTAATGGTGAGCATAAGTATGGAGTAGCACCTTTATTTCCGACGTGCAACCCGCCAGAATCCCCCACGGTTTTTCACGGCGCCAGGAGCAGATCGATCATGCAATTGCAGGGTAAGACAGTTGTTGTTACGGGTGGCGGCCGCGGCATTGGGCGTCAAATAGCACTCAGTTTCGCAGCCAAGGGTGCGCACATCGCCGTTTTGGATATGAATCAGGCGGATCTTGATCAGACGGTGGTTGAATGTAAAACCATGGGCGTGAATACGCACAGCTACATCGCCAACGTATCCAAGGAGGCGGACGTGGTTGCCGCCATGGACGCGGTCGTCAAGGACTTCGGTGCACTGGACGTCCTGATCAACAACGCCGGCATTACGCGCGACGGTCTGCTGGTGAAAGTCAAGGATGGTGCCATCGTTAGCAAGATGTCCATCGAGAACTGGCAGCTGGTCATCGATGTGAATCTGACCGGCGTATTTCTCTGCGGTCGCGAGGCCGCTGAGAGAATGATTCGCTTTGGCAAGGGGGGCGTCATTATCAATATTTCCAGCGTGTCGCGGTATGGCAATGCGGGTCAGACCAACTACAGCGCGACCAAGGCCGGAGTGGCAGCCATGGCCGAAGTCTGGGGCAAGGAGCTGGCGCGCTTTAATATCCGCAGCGGCGCAATCGCCCCCGGTTTTACGCGTACGGAGATTCTGGCTGCGATGAAACCGGAAGTTCTCGACAAGATGCTGAGCAACGTGCCTGCCAGGCGGCTCGGCGAATCGCATGAGATTGCGTCGACCGCCATCTACATTTGCGAGAACGATTTCTTCACGGCGCACTGTATCGACGTTGACGGCGGACTAAGACTCTGATGTACGTTCGCTTGTTAGTGCTAACGCTGTTAGCAGTCGCATCGTTCAGTGGCAGGGCAATAGCGGCCGAAACGGTGGCTATCCTTGGCACCGGTCGGATGGGCGGCGCATTTGGCGGTCAATTCGCGCGGCTGGGTTATCACGTGATCTACGGGTCGCGCGATCCTGGCCGGGCCGACGTGCAGAGTCTGCTGCTCAAGACCGGTCACGGTGCCGAAGCGGTGTCCTCGGCGGCCGCAGTCGGGCGCGCCGACCTTGTGGTGCTGGCACTGCCCTGGTCGGCGACCGAAGCGACGCTGCGCGGTTTGAATCTCAAGGGCAAAACCGTCATCGATCCGATCAATGCGATACGCACCGGTGCTAACAAACAAATGGAGATGGCAGTCGACACATCGGCCGCCGAACGCATCCAGGCACTATTGCCCGGTGCGCATATCGTCAAAGCTTTCAATGCAGTGGGCTTTCATGTAATTGCCGATCCTGCGGCTGCGGGCGGACCGGTGACGATTCCGTTGGCAGGCGACGATCCGGCTGCAAAAACCAGAGTCGCGGCCATCGTCAGCGCTTTCGGTTTCGAGTCCCTGGATCTGGGCCCGTTGCGGCATGCCCGCGTTCTCGAGGGAATGGCCATTCTCTACATGGTGCCGTACGTGTCCGGGCGACGCGATGATGCATTTGAATACTACTTGCGTCGCGGAGCCGCGCCTCGCGAAAGCAGCGGCGTCAGGCCAGCGCAGTAGCGTCCGTGAACTGAAGTGCGGCAAGCCGCGCGTAAAGTGCGTTGGAACGCAATAACTCTTCGTGACTGCCGATGGCCACGATGCGGCCGTGGTCGAGAACGACGATCCGATCCGCTTTCAGCACCGTGGCCAGTCGATGCGCGATAATGATGGTGGTGCGGTTCTGCATCAGCTCCTCGAGCGCAAACTGCACCAGCCTTTCGCTTTCCGCATCGAGTGAACTCGTAGCCTCGTCGAGCAGCAAGATGGGCGGATCCTTCAAAATCGCGCGCGCGATAGCGATGCGCTGGCGTTGCCCGCCGGACAGGCGGGTGCCGCGTTCGCCCAGAAAAGTGTCGTACCCCTGGGGTAGTTTGCTCAGGAATTCGTCGGCGGCGGCGGCAACCGCCGCTTCTTCAATGTCTGCGTCGACCGCTGACGGGCGGCCATAGCGAATATTTTCGCGCGCACTCGCGCCAAACAGTACGGTCTCCTGGGGTACTAAACCAATTCGTCCACGCACTGCCAGTGGATCAGCCCGCGATACATCGACGCCGTCGATCAATACCCGCCCGGACTGCGGGTCATAAAATCTTAGCAACAGCTGAAAGGTCGTGCTCTTGCCGGCGCCCGACGGACCGACGAATGCAACGGTCTCGCCAGGTTCGATCAGCAGCGAAAAATCCTGCAAGGCGGCGCTGTCTGGACGTGACGGATAGCTGAAGTTGACGTGGTCGAACTCAATGCGGCCGGCGCGCTGCTTGGCATCGCGCGCCGGAAAGGACACTGGGGTAGGCGGCGCAATGATTTTCGGTTCGGCGCTTTCCAGTTCCACCAGTCTTTCCATCGCGCCAGCGGCGCGCTGCACTTCACTCCACATTTCGCTCAGTGCTGCCGCCGACGTCCCTGCATACACAGCTAACAAAAGAAACTGCCCGAGTTCGCCGGAACTCATGTGACCGGCAAGAACCTGTCGCGCGCCAAACCACAACACGACCGTTATTGCCCCGAAGATCAGCATGGTCGCGAGCGCGGTCAGCCAGGCTCGCACACGCGTGCGGGTTACTGCCACCAGAAATGACTCTTCGACTGCATCACTATAACGGCGGCTATGCAATTCCTCGAGCGTAAAGGCCTGCACAGTCTGTATCGCGTTCAATGTTTCGCCCGCCAGGCCGCTGGTGTCGGCGATACGGTCCTGGGACTTGCGCGACAAATTTCGCAGGCGTCGGCCAAGAATCAGGACCGGCACGATAACGCAGGCAAGTCCAATGACCGTAAAACCTAACAAACGGATATTGGTGATGGCCAGCATCACCAGCGCTCCGACCAGATTGACCGTTGAGCGCAGCGCGATCGACAGTCCGCTGCCGGCGATCGATTGAACGAGCGTTGTATCTGTGGTGAGGCGCGACAACACTTCGCCGGTGCGTGTGACCTCGAAGAACGCCGGGTCCATCTGCACAACACGACGATAGACGCGACTGCGAATGTCGGCAACCACGCGTTCGCCGAGCCAGGTGACCAGATAAAATCTCAGTGCTGCGAAGACGCCGAACAACACCGCGACGCCCAGAAACGCCACGAAATAACTGTCGATCGTGCTGGCGCTGCCGGCCTTCATGCCGGTATCGATCAAACCCTTCAACGCCACTGGTAGGGCCAGCATGGCACCCGAAGCCAGCAGCAGAGCAAAGGCCGCGGCGACCATGACGCCACGATAGGGCAGCAGATAGGGAACCAGGGCTTTCAACGGTTTCAGCGATTTACCCTTGGGTCGCTCGCTGTTTGTGACTTCGCTCATGTAACAAGTGTGACAGATCACCCGTTTAGCCGGCGAACGCCTGCGACTCCGGAGTGGACAAGGATTAGCATTAAAAGGTTATGGAAGGCGATATTCCCGAAGAGTCCATGGTGGTGCGCGGCGACATCAGAGTGATGCTCGCGCGGCTCAGTTTTTTTTCCGCCATGGACGTGGAAATCGTGGACGCCATCGCGGCAGAGCTTGAATGGTTGTCGCTGCCCGGCGGAGCGCCCCTCTACCTGATAGGCGAGAGTTCGGACGCCATGTATCTGGTGCTATCCGGCGGCTTAGGCACGTTTGCCGCCGGCGGCACGCGCGAGCGACGACGGTTTGTATCGCGCATTGGTGCCGGTGAGACCGTCGGTGAAATGGGTCTGATCAGCGGTCGGCCGCGCTCCACTAACGTCGTTGCCCTGCGTGATACGGAAATCGCACGGCTATCGCGCGACACCTTCGATCGGATTTTCCGCCGTTATCCTGACGCGTTGATGCGCATGCTGAAGCAGGTCGTTGGTAGCGCCGAGACTAGCGCCAGCACGCCACGCCAGCGCAATCATGGGCCGCGCACCTTTACGCTCGTTCCACAGAGCATCGATGTCGACAGCGCCAGTTTCGCCATCGAACTACTCAATTGTCTGCAGAAGTTCGGGCGTGTAGAGCTGGTGTGGAATGTCCGCGGCGCTGATCACACCAGTCACTGGTTCAATCAGATCGAATCTGCTAACGACTACGTCATATATGTGGCAGACCACACCGCGACGCCCTGGAGCAAACTTTGCGTGCGGCAGGCGGATTCGCTATTGTTGTTAGCACGGGCCGAATGTGACGCCGGACAATTCGCCGCCATCATCGAGACCGGCAATGCCAGCGCCGCGCCGCAGCGCTCAGAGCTGGTGCTTTTCCATGGCGATGACATCCTGCGCGGCGCGGCGGCCCGTTGGTGCGCCACGCAACCCGGAGTGCCGCATCACCATGTGCGCCATGAGCGCGATATTGCCCGCATAGCACGTCTGCTGACCGGACGTGCGGTCGGTGTCGTCATGTCCGGCGGCGGTGCACGCGGCTTCGCGCACATCGGGGTTGTACAGGCGCTGCTCGAAGCCGGTGTCGCGATCGATCTGGTCGGAGGCACCAGTATTGGCGCCATCATGGGTGCTGCCGTGGCGGCGGAGTGGTCTGTAGCGGAAATGAAAGAACGATTTCGCAAGACGTTTGTCACCAGTAATCCGTTAGGCGACTTCACTCTGCCGATCATAGCGCTGGCCACTGGCCGGCGCGTCAGCCAACGCTTGCGGGGGGAATTTGGCGACATCGACATCGCGGATCTGCCGCTGCCCTATTACTGTGTATCGGCAAACCTGACGACCGGGCATAACGGTGTCCACCGGACAGGTGAGCTCTGGAAATGGATGCGTGCATCCGCGGCCATTCCTGGCGTGCTGCCGCCTGTGACTCATAATGGCGAAGTACACGTCGACGGCGGCACGATGAACAACTTGCCTGTGGACATCATGAGGGAGTTCGGCCGCGGCCCCGTAGTTGGCGTGGATGTTGGTGCCATGCGTGATTTCCGTGCTAACACCGACGAAGTCGATATGCCTCCTGCCTGGCACGTCAGTGCCTGGCGTCGCACGTGGCGCCGTCGTCCAAACATCATCCAGGTTCTAGTACGCTCGGGTATGGTGAACAGTGCGGCGACCACGATGGCGCGACGTGAGCAGACCGATCTGTTGTTGGTGCCCGAGCTGGATCAGGTCGACATGCTCAATTGGAAATCTTTCGATGTTGCGATCGACAGTGGCTACCGCCACGCGTGCGCACGTCTCGGCGAGCTGCCGTCAGAATTGGCCGATCGACTCGGCTGTCAGCAATTGGCAAAGCCTGCCTAACGACTTAGCAAACTTCGCAAGGCTGCTGCGACAGCGTCCTCCGGAGTCTCGAAAGCCACCAACAGCTCAAAGGTCTCGCGCTGCAGAAAGCCGTCACGTACGCTGCCACGCAGAAAGGCGAGCAGATTGTCGTAGTAGCCATCGTGATTAATCAAGATCAGAGGCCGACGTCGGGCGCCAAGCTGCATCAGTGTCCAGATTTCGAACAATTCGTCCAGCGTGCCGATGCCACCAGGAAGTGTAATGAAGGCATCGCTCGCCGCCAGCATTTCGAGCTTGCGGCTGGCGAGATCCGGCGTGATTCGCAGCTCCGTTAGCTTCAGGTGGGCCACATCGCGCGACCGTAACGATTCAGGCAGTACGCCTATTACCCGACCGCCAGCGGCCAGCGCCGCATCCGCGGCGATGCCCATCAGCCCGATGCTTGCGCCGCCATAGATGAGGGTGACACCGCTAGCTGCGAGCGCGGCGCCAAGTCGGCCTGCGACATCGGCAAAAACGGGTAGCGTGCCGGACGCCGAGCCGCAAAACAGGCAGATGGCAAGCGCATTGGAGTCCGTTAGCTTTTTGCTGCCGCTCATTGTGGTGCCGATTCAAGCGCTTCTAGCGCGGCGCGGTGGTTGCTGCGAAGCGTCGCAGTTCAGAGGCGAATTCCGCTGGCGCATCGATAAACGTCGCGTGGCCCGCGGCTTGAATTAGTACAACCTTGCCATTGCGGAGTTTGTCTGCGATGGCCTGCAACACCGCTGAGGGTTGTGTGGCGTCCTGGGTGCCGGCCAGCAGCAGGATCGGGACATGTACTTTGGGTATCACATCATCGTTCTGCAGATTGCGCTCCACCATCGCGCGACGCGCGTAGGCCGGTAGCATCTGATTAGTTGCAAACATGATCTCCGCCATCTCGGTGGGTGCCGGCTTAGCTGTCATGAGGCGCACAAAATTATGGCCGCCCTTGATGGCGGCGGCGATGTCGGGTGATGCATTGCGATTGTTGTCGCGCATGACACGTGTTCTTTCGAGGGCCGCGGCATCGGTAGGCGCTGGCGGCAGTCCCGCGTTCGACCCGACCAACATCGCACCGGCCAACTGCCCGTCGCCGTAGTGGCGTATGTAATCCATGATGACATAGCCGCCATATGACCAGCCGATCAACAGCGGACGCTGCGGGCGAAATTCCTTCAGCACGGCGGCCATGTCGCCGGCAATGCGTTTGGAAGTGTATTGCGCGGCATCCCAGGGTTTGCCGGAACAGCCATGGCCGCGCAGATCGTAAGCTAACAAGCGATAGTCACGTGCCAGGTCCGACTCGAACTGCAACTTGAAAACGGCATAGCTCTGTGAAAAGCCATGCACGAACAGCAACGGCGGTCCGGCGGGGTTGCCGGTCTCGTAAATGCAGATTGGCACGCCGTCCGCCGAGCGGATCAGACGCGCGTTACCGTCGGCATTTGCGCCCGACGAATCGCCAGTCAACACGAGCAACAGGATAGCTAACGCCCCGCGACGGGCCAGATGCCGCGGTTCCTTGACTAGGGGCTGGTAAACGCAGGATTTCATGGCTCAATGTCTCCAAGTGTAGAATGCGGCCATGGAACAAGCTCCGCAGATTTTTGACGATGCGTTTACCAAAGCTGTCGATCTCGGCAATTCACTCGCGGATCATGACAAAGACGCCGATGTCTGGGATATCGCTGACGGTCTGCTGGCTGGCGCGGTGCAATACTGGCTCTACTCGCGGCAACCTTGCAGTGACCCGCTCTGCACTGATTGCGCCGGAGTCAGCACGTCGACGGCGCGCATGACAGAGCTCAAAAGGCTTCTCGAACAGATGGCTAACGAAAGTGAGTATTTCCATACGCCCACGGACGCCAACGCGGGCCGTGCATAACAAATAGTTTTCAGGCGCCCACTTCCTGCAGGGCGGCCGCCAAAATTTCCAGTCCCTCATGCAATTGCGCGTCCGGAATCGTCAGCGGTGGCAAAAAGCGGATCACATTGCTGTAAATGCCGCAGGACAGCAGGATGAGACCGCGGCGGCCAGCGGCCTGTACCAACGCACGCGTCAAGTCGGCATCCGGTTGAGTCGGGTCTGAGTTCTTGACCAGTTCCATGGCAACCATGGCGCCAAGGCCTCGCACGTCGCCAATCGAGCGATGGGCGATTTGCCAGTTGCGCAGTGTGACGGACAGCTCGCGGCCGACATGATCGGCGCGCGCGATAAGATTCTCCGCTCGAATGGTTGCCAACACAGCCAGACCTGCGGCGCAAGCGAGCGGCGAGCCTGCGAAGGTTCCGCCGAGTCCGCCCGGTGCCGGCGCATCCATAATCGCTGCCTTGCCGATCACCGCAGACAGCGGTAGGCCGCCCGAGATACTCTTGGCGACGGTCATCAGATCCGGCTCAATGCCGCTGTGTTCAATGGCGAACATGCGTCCAGTGCGGGCAAATCCAGACTGGATTTCGTCGGCAACAAAAAGAATCCCGTGCTGCTCGCAGCGTGCTTTCAGGCCGCGCAGAAACTCAGATGGCGCCACATAAAAGCCGCCTTCCCCTAACACCGGTTCAATGATGAGCGCGGCGACTCGAGTGGGATCGATGTCGGCTTTGAACAACTGGTCCAGTGCCGCGAGCGAATCTTCGCTGCGGATGCCGTGGTAGGCGATGGGAAATGGCAGATGATAGACATCGGGCATCATCGGGCCAAAGCCCGCTTTGTAGGGTTGCACTTTGCCGGTCAGAGCCAGGCAGGCGAGCGTTCTGCCATGAAAGCCGCCTGAAAATGCGATCACCCCTGCGCGCTGGGTTGCGTAACGTGCGATCTTGACCGCATTCTCAACGGCCTCGGCGCCAGTCGTCAGGAACAGAGACTTTTTCGGCGTCGGGCCCGGCGCGATCGCGTTCAGTTCTTCAGCGAGCTGCACGTACGATTCATAAGGCGTGACCTGAAAACAGGCGTGCGTCAGTTTTGTTAGCTGATCGCCGACCGCTCGGGCGATCGCCGGATGCAGGTGTCCGGTGTTGAGCACGGCAATACCGGAAGCGAAGTCGATATACCGGCGACCCTCCACGTCCCAAAGTTCGGCATTCTGGGCGCGCGCCGCGTAAACGGGCAACGAGTTACCAACGCCGCGCGCTACGGCTGCGATGCGTCGCTTTTGCCAAGCCTCGTTGTTCACGTGACAGGTGTGTCGAATCAGCCGCCGTCAGACTTCAAAGACGCCGCACGATGAATCGCCGCGCGAATCCGCTGGTACGTGCCGCAGCGGCACAGATTGCCGGCCATAGCCGCATCGATGTCGGCGTCCGACGGTTTGGCAGTTTTAGCGAGCAGGGCCGCTGCCGACATAATCTGCCCCGACTGGCAATAACCACATTGCGGCACATCCAGCTCGATCCAGGCTTTTTGCACGGG
This sequence comes from Gammaproteobacteria bacterium, assembly GCA_043769085.1. Taxonomy (GTDB): domain Bacteria; phylum Pseudomonadota; class Gammaproteobacteria; order Steroidobacterales; family Steroidobacteraceae; genus UBA964. Next base: position 14,578 of record JAYVJR010000056.1, on the reverse strand, counting down.
GTGACTGCGGTCGGTCGAAAGCCCTTCGATGGTCGTGATTATCTGCTGTTCGGTCACAGCACTGATCGGTGTTACGCAAGAGCGAATTGGTTCGCCGTCCAGATGCACCGTGCAGGCGCCACACAGGGCCATGCCACAGCCATATTTTGTGCCGGTCATGCCCAGCGTGTCGCGCAGCACCCACAAAAGCGGCGTGTCGGCCTCGACGTCGACTTCGATACTCTTGCCGTTGATAGTCAGTTTTTGCACCGGTCGGTCCTCAAAATTCAAGCAGACAGCCCCAGACTATAACCTTCGATTCAGCCGCCGGCCATGGTCGCTTTGATAGAATTGCAGACCTGATGGACCCATCGCCGACCGCCGCGCTCAGCACCTTGATTCGCACCGACTGTGTCATCGTGGGGGCTGGCCCATGTGGCCTCTTCCAGGTGTTTGAGCTCGGTTTACTGGGCATTTCCGCCCACATCGTCGATTCGCTGGCCAAGCCGGGCGGGCAATGCACCGAACTCTATCCAGACAAGCCGATTTACGACATCCCGGCAATTCCCGTCTGTGGGGCACAGGAACTCGTTGATCGCCTCCTGGAGCAGATCAAGCCATTCAACCCGGTTTTTCATCTGGGCGAGGAAGTCAGCCAGCTGCAGCGGCGCGAAGATGGTCGTTTCGACTTGCATACCGCCGCCGGCACGCATTTCGATGCCGGAACCGTCGTCATCGCAGCGGGCGTTGGCTCTTTCCAGCCGCGCCGCGTGGGCGTGCAGGGTGCGGAGGCGTTCGAAGGACGGCAAATTCACTATCGCGTGCAAAATGCGCAGCAATACCACGGCCATGCCTTATTGATTTTTGGTGGCGGTGACTCGGCGCTCGACTGGGCACTCGAATTTGCCAACAAGGCAAGGGCGCTGACTCTGGTGCATCGGCGGCGCGAGTTTCGCGCCGCGCCGGCCTCGGTGTCCCGTATGCGCGACCTTGAGTCAAACGGCAAGCTGACTTTCATCGAAGGGTTGGCCGAATCTTTGATGTTCAGCGGTGAACAATTAGGCGGCATGCGTGTCAAAGCTAACAATGGAGTCGTACACGAAGTGCCTGCCGATCACGTATTTGCGTTTTTTGGCCTGCATCCGAAACTCGGCCCCGTTGCGGAGTGGGGACTTGCGATGGAGAAAAAAACACTGACCGTTGATACTGAAAAATTTCAGACCAGCGTGCCAGGAATTTTTGCGATAGGCGACGTTAACCACTATCCGGGCAAGAAAAAACTGATTCTGAGCGGTTTTCATGAGGCAGCTCTGGCAGCGTTCGCGATCCAGCTGCATTTGAATCCCGGCAAGAAGCAGTTTCTGCAGTACACGACAACCAGCCCTGTGATGCACAAGCGCCTCGGTGTCAGTGGTGAATGACCAGGCAGTTGGTTGACGTCATTGAGCATTCATTTGAGCCATTTATTTCAGGAAAAGACATGAACATCAGAGCCAATCTAGTTTTGTTAGCCGTTGCAGCCATTTGCAGCAACAGTATCGCCGCAGTGCCGGCCGCCAAACCGGCCGTAAAACCGACGGCGGCCGCCGGAAAAGTCTGCAAACTCGCCATCGGCGGCAACGACGCCATGCAGTACGACAAAAAGGAATTGAGCATCACAGCTGACTGCAAAACCGTTGAGCTGACGCTTAAACACACCGGCAAACTGCCGATTTCCGCGATGGGTCATAACTGGGTCCTGACCAAGACTGGCGACGCGATGCCGGTGAACAATGCGGGTTTGACCGTAGGTGTCGCCAAGAACCATGTCCCGCCCGGTGACAAACGCGTGCTGGCGGCCACCAGCCTGGTCGGCGGCGGCCAGAGCGTGACGATTACCTTTGCGACGAAGGGTCTGGTCAAAGGTGGCGATTACACTTTTTTCTGCAGTTTCCCGGGCCATATCGGGCTGATGCGTGGCAAGTTCATTGTTCAATAAACAATGACCGACCAGCTCGCGGATCTTTTGCGGCAGTTTGACCTCGAACGACTCGAGGTCAATTTGTTTCGCGGCGAAAGCCGGGACATTGGCAGTCCACAGGTATTCGGTGGTCAGGTGTTAGGTCAGGCGCTGACGGCCGCCTATGCGACGGTTGAAGGTCGCGTGGTGCATTCGCTGCATGCCTATTTCCTGCGCCGCGGCGACTTCAACATGCCGATCGTGTATCAGGTCGATCGTAGCCGTGATGGTGGCTCGTTTTCGTCGCGACGCGTCATCGCCATTCAAAATGGCGAGCAGATTTTTACCTTCGCTGCGTCGTTCCAGGCTCCCGAGGAGGGCATCGATCACCAGATCGACATGCCGCAGGTTCCGCCGCCCGAGTCGCTGCAGGATGCCCATAGTCCGCCGTCCAATATCCTGGCGCGACTGCCGGACAAGCTGCGCAGCTTTCTGCTGCACGAGCGGCCATTCGAGTTTCGACTGGTTCAGGATGTTGATTTTATTGATCCCAAGCCGGCACCGCCTTTGCAACAGGTCTGGGTGCGGTCCATCGGCAAACTGCCGGACGACGACCATATTCACCGTTGTTTGTTAGCTTACGTTTCCGATTATAATTTGCTCAATACTGCAACCCTACCTCATGGGCGCAGCTATTTGACGGGCGGGATGCTCCTGGCTAGCATCGATCACGCCATGTGGTTTCATCGTTCATTCCGCCTCGATGACTGGTTGCTGTACTCCATGGATAGTCCGAGCGCCTCGGGCGCACGCGGCTTTGCGCGCGGGAGTTTCTTTGATCGCAGTGGCCGCTTGGTGGCCAGTAGCGCACAGGAAGGGCTAACGCGCATGGTGATGCCGCAAACTTCCGCTTCCAGTTCACCTACCGGCCGCGGAACCAAACCATGAGTGAGTCAAAAATTCAATTCGGCACGCTGTTGTCCGGGCTGTTTTGTTTGTTAGTCGCTGTGCCTTCGCAGGCGCAAACACCGACTGTTGCTGCCACGGCAAAGACGTCGCAAGAAACGCCTGATATGAAACGCGGTCGCCTGCTGTATATCCAGTGTCGCGCTTGCCACGAGGTCCAAGCCGGTCTGCCACACAAAGTGGGACCAAACCTAAACGGCATGCTGGGCCGCAAAGCGGGCACGGCTGCCGGATTTACCCAGTACTCCATTGCATTGCGCGGATGGGGACAGGTCTGGGATTTGGCGCAGCTCGACAAATGGATCGAAAAACCGAGCTCTCTGGTGCCGGGAAACTCAATGGCGTTCGCTGGGCTCGCGGCCAAACGGGATCGCGCGGCGCTGATCGCCTATCTGCAAGCGACTACGAAATAGGGCGGCTGCTTTTTTCCAGCCAGCGCTCGAAGAGGCGCGCGTTTCGAATGTGCGCCTTGAAGGCCATGTCGAACAGATCACCTAACACCGGGATGCTGCCGCCAAGAGTGTCGAGCAAGATGTTGCCCGCCATTCGCAGCTGCAAACTGCGCGGCGCACCCATGCGTCGCGTCAGGATAATGCCATAGACCGCAAACGCGGCGCCGGCCAGGTCGCCCAGACCGGGTACGAGACCTAACAAGGGGTCAATCCCGAAGCGGATTGCGGTGCCCGGAATACGGAATTCCCGATCAAAGAGCTCCGCCAGACGACGATAGCGCGCAAACGTTGCAACGTGGCGTGCGGCAATATGCTGCGCCATGTTTTCCATCGATGGAATAAGCCCGGACTATTGACCTGGCGCCGGCTTGATCAAGGCGTCGATTTCCTGAATCAGGATGGGATTGAAACCAGCCGGATCTTCCATCATGAGGAAATGCCCGCGGCCCTTCATAACAATGCTGCGAAAGGTGGGTGCAATCGCCCGGCTTTTTACGTCATCCACTGGAGTCATATCGCCTTCGATCGCGACGATCGGGACGGTGATGTCCTTCAAATCAAGGCCTTGTCCCCAGTCATTCATGCCGCGAACCGCGGGAATACCCACCTCTGGCGGCGCGGAGGACATATCGCTTGCGATCTGTTGCACCAGAACTGGATCGGCATCGGGCCGGAAAAAGCTCGTGGTCACCATCGCGCGCGTCGCTCCGATGAAGTCCTTGCTCATGGCTGCCAGGCGAGCCTCTCGCTCCTTCGCGCTCGCTATTGGCTGGCCAAAACCCTTGAAGGTATCGACTCCAATGACGCCTAACACCGAGCCGCGCAATCGCCGCGCGGCTTCGATGACCACGGGTCCGCCCATGGAATGACCAACCAGCACGACCTGACGAGGCGCTTCTTTGTTCTGCAGCCAGTAAGCGTTGACAGCAGCCGCAACATCGGCGCCGAAATTACCCATGCTCCAGTCGCTGCGATTTCGCCCGGAGGCACCGTGACCTGCAAGGTCGACCGTTAATACGGTATAGCGCGGTGTCAGCGCCGGCACTTGGGCGCGCCAGTAGTTGGAATCGCATGACCAGCCGTGAACCAGCACAACCAGTGGCGAACCAGCGCCCCTGACACGGTATTCGATATGCACGCCGTCTGGCGAGTCTGTAATCCTGGGTGCACCGTCGTTTTGTGGCTTGTTCGTTTGGGTCATATTCGTTTGGGGCATGTTCTGCCCGTTGTTCGTAATGGCGTTAGTGTCCGGCGTACTGGTGCGGCTGCAAGCAGTGACGGCCAAGGCGATCAGGCCGAAAAAAACTAAACGTGAATGGCAGGGCATTGGCATGGGTTTCTCAGGCTTGCAGCAGGGTCCAATGATAGCCGTCTGGCGCAAAAAAACTGCAGGCCTGCTGGCCAAATTCATCGCTTCGGATATCGGTCAGGCCAGTGACACCTGCAGCGGCGATACGCGGGTGCATTTTTTCCAGATTTCCGACACGCCAGACGTACATGGAGTAACCGAGGCAACCCGCGCGAGAATGGTCGAGCTTGTGTTCAATATCTGCGTTCGCTGCAAACCGCACGCACTTCAATTTTCCGGAGCGGCGTTCCGACAGCGCCAATCCGGATCTTGGATCGTCAAAGTCCACCATGTGGAAACCTTCACCTGCCGCCAGTCCGAAAATCTTGCGTGAGCCAGTCGCGTTTTCATAGGGGACACGTTCGTCCATCCAGCGCTTTAGGCCTAACACTTGATCATAAAAATCCAGAACCTTCGGATCGTCATGGGCGATCATTAAACCGAAATGCGTGTGCTGGCTGGTACCGAACAGACAATGCGGATTGATCTGCCCGTAACCCGGAGATTCGTAACCAAATCGTTCAAAGAACACCTGCCGGTAGTGCGGTAACAGCAGTACCATTTCGCGGACGCCGACAATGGGCTCGCGGAACGGCTGTACCGCGTTCTTGCCGCTCACTTCACCGATCACGGCTAACAAAGGTTCGATCAGCGTCAGCTCGGTTCCCGTTTCTTGGGCGCGCTGTGCGTGGTTGACGAGATTGAGTACGCTGCTGGTGACGCGCACTCCCCAGCGGGAACCGACGCAGCGCAGGTTGTTGCCCATACCAAGTCCGGCGTTGATCGGCCGCTCCCATTGCATCAAGCGAACGCCACCGTGGTCGGCAGATTGGTGCAACAGACGTACCGAACGCAATGACGAATCGACGCCATACAGGCTGCGTGCCGCGCTCCTATCGAGGCGCCCGATGGGTCCGGCACGGCAACCAAAGGCTTCGTAGAAAGCAATTGCCTCGACCAGATCCGGAACTCCGACGCAGGCTTCGAAGAGACCGCCAACCGCGCCTGTGTTGTCCATGGGAGTCAGCACGCCTATTTCCTCAGTTCGGTTGTCACGAGGCGAAATCCTAACAGAAAACTCCGGTAGTCCACCGGGTCACGGGATTGCGCGGCGGCGCGGGTCCAGTTCGGCCCGCTGACCCAGGAGCCACCGCGCGGCGAGCGCAGGGAGCAGTCACCCTTGCGGTCGGCGAGCCAGGCGCTGCCATCGGCAGGAATACCATCAAAGTCCGCGTGGTAGCAGTCCACGGTCCACTCGAATACATTGCCAACCGTGTCGAACAATCCGAACTTGTTAGGTTTGAATTTGCCGACGGGTGCGGTGTGCAGGTAATCATCGGCGCAATTGTGCACCTGCTGCTTTGGGTAGAAAGGCTTGATGGCGTTGTCACCGATATTGGCGTAGTCGCAGGCAAGCGTGCTATCTATTCCCCAGAACCACGGCGTGTCGGCGCCAGCGCGGTTGAAGTACTCGAATTCAGTCGCCGAGGGCAGGCGATAGCGCCGTCCAGAACGCGTGCTCAGCCACTCCGCATAGGCTTCAGCGTCGCGCAGGCTGACGCAAACGACAGGATGATCCGGCCGTTGTGGAAACCCTGGATTGCGCCAGTTGTGTTCCAGGACGTAACCAAAATGACCGTCGTAGAACTGGCAGCCGTCGGGCGTCTTGTATCCGGTGGCTTCAGTGAACGCTTGCCATTGGCTACGCGTCGTTTCGGTCTGGCTGACCGCCAGATCGTAAGCTATGTTAGCCGTTCGTTTGGGCCCTTCACCGCTGCCACGATCTGCAACATCCGGATACGAACCTAACACGACACTGCCCTGGGCAACCTGAACCATCCGTGGGCAACCGTCACAATCCTGCCAGCTGCGATCAGGCGTCGTGACTGATTGCGCATGCGTCACCGTGACGATGACAGTGGCGAACACCCAGAATGCGCAAAGTACGCGCCATTGCGCCGGAAGGGATGTCATGCAGGGATTACCGGTCAGGCCGAAAAACATAACTGACGAGCGAATCGACCTTCTTAAGGAGCGCGATGTCTTGCGCAGCAACAGCTGGTTTGGAAGCTTCCGCCTCCGCGACTGATTTCAGACGTTTCAGGCCTGATTCGAAGTCCGGGCCGATCATGCGATCGAGAAAAACTCCAAACCAACGGCCTAGCAGATTCCAGCCGGCGTCAGATTCCATCTGCCAGGTCACTCGAGTGCTGCCTGGGGCAGGCGTCAGCTGCCAGCGCGCAATGCTGGTTCCGGGTGCGTCGAATTGCAGACGCGTAGTGACGCTCTGGTTGGCTTCGACGGCTATAATTTCCTGCATCCCATTGCCGACGCGCTCATGCGCGCTCTTCCAGGCCATTGTCGCGCCAACCCCGGTTGTCGGGCCAGACCAGGAATACTCCGCTCCTGGATCATATTGATACCAGGGCGAGAACTCATTGAATCGCTGGAAGCCGTTCAACAACCCAAAAATCACAGTTGCCGGCGCTTTGATTTCAATCTGACGTGAGGCCGTCGACTTGGCCGGTAAAAAAACCCCGACGATGACAACGGCGAACAATATCAGGGCCAAATACTTGAGAATTTTCTTGAGCATGGTAGTGCGCACCCCCGGCGCCATGATAGCCGCTGCTCTCTAAACGCGCAGCACCTTGCCCGGGTTCATGATGCCGTTAGGGTCGAAACCGCGTTTAATGGCACGCATCAGATCCATTTTGATCGTCGACGCGTAGTGAGCCAGTTCGTCGACTTTCAGGCGGCCAATGCCGTGTTCGGCGCTGAAGCTGCCGTCAAATTCCTGCACCAGGTCATGCACCGCGCGCTTCAAGGTGGATTCGCGCGCCAGAAACGCGCCGCGGTTTGCGCCTGGTCGTTGTTGAACGTTGAAGTGCAGATTGCCGTCCCCTAAATGACCGTAGGCAATCAAATACCCCTCCGGAATCAAGCTTTCTATGATCGGTACAGCGCGTTCGATGAACCGTGGCAGACGCGATATGGGCACTGAAATATCGTGCTTGAGGCTGGCGCCCGCCAAGCGTTGAGCTTCCGGAATCGCCTCCCGCAATTGCCAGAATCGATCTCGCTGCTGCGAATTTTGCGCTAACAGCACATCCTGCAACAAACCGGAATCGTGGGCGCCGGCCAGGATATTGTGCAACGGTATCTCGGCGCCGTCGTCAACTTGGCCAGTGGTCGTTTCCAGAAGTACCAGCCAGTCGCCTGCGCCGGCAGGCGCGACCATCGCCAGGGACGGTAGCTGCTGACCCGCGAGTTCGACCGCAACGCGTGGCATGAGTTCGAACGAACTCAGCGATTCGCCGCAGCGACCGCGTACCATGCCTAACAAGGTTAGCGCGGCGTTCGGACTCGCGACAGTCGCCAGCGCAGTGGTGAAACCGCGCTGCGCGGGGAACAGCTTGACACTGGCTGCGCTGATGATGCCCAGCGTGCCTTCGGAGCCGACAAACAGGGATTTGAGGTCGTAGCCAGTATTGTCCTTGCGCAGCGCGCCAAGGCTTTCAAGAATTCGGCCGTCTGGCAATACAACCTCGAGACCTAACACCAGATCACGTGCCATGCCGTAGCGAACCACGTTTAGCCCGCCGGCGTTAGTCGCGAGGTTGCCGCCGAGTTGGCAACTGCCCTCGGCGCCGAGCGACAACGGAAAATAGCGTTCCGCTGAGGCGGCAGCTTGCTGCACCGCAGCCAGCACGCAGCCCGCGTCGGCCGTCAGAGAATTGTTGTCAGGATCAATAGCGCGGATACGATTCATGCGCGCCAGCGACAGCACCAGCTGCGAACCCGACTCATCCGGCGTAGCGCCGCCGCAGTACGAGGTATTGCCACCCACAGGCACGACACCTATTTTTTGTGCATTACAGTAGGCGAGAATGGTGGCGATTTGCGCGGTATCGCGTGGCCGGGCGAGAGCCAGTGCCTTGCCATGAAAAAGACGTCGCTGGTCGACTTCGAACGGCGCCAGGGTCGCTGGATCGGTCGTGATGACATCGGCGCCGACCAGCGAAGTCAATACACCGAGCGAACTGCCTGCACCGTGCATCATGCACGCAAGTCTAACAGAGTGCGGTAATTGCGCTGCGGCGATACTCGGGTTTAGTCAGAAGCATTTGCACATTGCCAAGCTGCCTTTCGGTGTAGCCACCCTCGCAATAGCAAAGATAGTACTCCCACATCCGCACGAAACTTTCTGGGTAGCCTAGTTCGCGCACCCTGTCGATATTGCTGAAAAAATTCTGCCGCCACTCGCGCAGGGTGCGGGCGTAATGCGGGCCGATGTCTTCAAGATGAAAAATCTTGAAGTCGGTCACGCGACTCAACGATTCGCTGATCGCCTGCGTCGATGGAATAAAGCTGCCTGGAAAAATGTAACGCTGAATGTAATCGACAGAGCGACGCGCCTGTTGGTAAAACTGGTCCTGGATAGTGATCGCCTGCAGCAGCATCGCGCCAGTGGGTTTAAGCAGCGACGCGCATTGGCGCGTGTAAGTGTCGAGATAGTTGGCGCCCACGGCTTCGATCATTTCGATGGACACGGCTTTGTCAAAGCGGCCTTTGAGATCGCGGTAATCTTCCAGCAGTAACGTGATGCGGCCTCCAAGGCCGAGCCGCTCGATTTTATCCCGCGCATAGTCATGCTGCTCGCGCGAGATGGTCGTGGTCGTGACCAAAGCGCCGTAGTTCTGCGCTGCATGAATGGCCAGGCCGCCCCAGCCAGTGCCAATCTCAACCAGTTCTTCGCCGGGTTTCAGATCGAGCTTGCGACAGATGGCGTCGAATTTGGTCAGCTGCGCCGCATGCAATGTGGTGTCATCCCGCGGAAAAATACCGCAGGAATATGCCATGGTGTCATCGAGCATCAATTTATAGAGATCGTTGCCCAGGTCATAGTGGGCGCTGATGTTGCGCGCGCTGCCATTGCGACTGTTGCGATTCAACCAGTGAAAAATTTTCTGCATCGGCCGCGAGAACAATGACCAGCGACTGTCCATGCCCTCCATGACGTGCCGATTGATGACGAACATCCGTACTAACAGAGTTAGATCGTCGCAACGCCAGAGTCCGCGGATATACGCTTCGCCAACCCCGACCGTGCCGCCAAAAGTTGTATCGGCGTACATCTGCGGGTGATCGACATGAATTGTGACCGTGTGGTCGAAGCGTGCGCTGCGCCGGCCAAAATGCCGTTGCATGGTCGGTTCGATGATAACCAGTTCGCCGTGCTGCAGCTTCTCGAGCTGTGCGAACAAAAGTCGCCGCGCGAGTAGCGCAAGCGCGCTGTTGCTGTCAGGCAAATGGGGTTCCGCTTGGGCACGAACCAAGGGCGTGTGTTGGGTGATGCTGCGCGAGTTCATAGGTTTTAGCTCCGACTCTTGGGGTCGTTGGCCAGTTGTGTGGGGATTGCAAGTTTTGCGGGGTGACTGAAAAACGCTGTGCCGCGCCACCACAGCTTCAGTGCCTGCCAGTAGATCAGCGCCGATACCTTGACGGCCATCAGCGGGTAGGTTGCCAGAGCAGCGGCCAGTGTCCGGCTGGACAATGGTTGGCGATGCATAACCAGGGTGGCGTCGAACTGCCGGATTCCGTCGCGAGAGTTTTCCATGTGCACATGCAGATGGTCGACGGGCGCCGTAAAACGCCAGTCATAGTCCATGTCCATGGGCATAAAGGGCGAGACGTGGAAGGCCTTGCCGAATGTCCAGCGCGATACTTGCGCACCCACGCGCTCTGCGCGGTTCATGGCAAGCACGTAAGCATGCTTTTCGCCCCAGGGCGTGTTGGTGATTTCAGCAACGATGCTCTCAACGGCTGTGTCCGCAGCATTGAAAACATAGTAAAAGCTAACAGGATTGGACACCCATCCGAACTGGCGCAGTTGCGTCAAAAGACGAATCGGCCCGGTGGGCCGCGTGCCGGTGTCCTGGCGCACGCGCTCACGCACTGCCAGGTCGAGTGGCACATTGGGATCGCCGAGATAGTCGCTGCGGCGAAACCAGCAGAGCGCCGGTCGTCGCGCCGACCACAACCAGTAGGGCGCAAACACCTGTGGCAGCTCAGCAAGATCCAGATAGCACAGGAAAATACGATAGCGGAAATCGTTCAACTTCGGCGCGAAGCGCCGGTGGCGAATGTGGCCGGTGTAAAGGCAACTGTGCATGACAGCGCTCACTATGGCCGACTAACAGGTTTGTGCCACGCAGCGTCCGGGGTCTCGCCCGTCACGCGGGCAAAGTCCTCGAGCGCCCAAAGCGCACTCATGACGCCGTCTTCATGAAATCCGTAACGCCAATATGCGCCGCAATAGAAGCTGCGATGGGCGCCGGAGATTTCGTGACGGCGACCTTGCGCTTGTACAGCTCCGGGGGTGTACACGGGGTGTTCATAGACAAAACGCCGCAGAATTTTCGCCGGGTCGATGTCATGGTCGCGATTGAGCGTGACCATGAAGCGCACCGGCGCATCCAGGCTCTGCAGAATATTCATGTCGTATGTGAGTTGCAGCAATTCGCCATGCGCGGCCGGCAGATGATAGTTCCACGCAGCGCGCGCCAGCGGCGCTCTCGGCAACACGCGCTCGTCCGTATGCAGTGTCACGTTGTTAGATTGACAACTGAACTCACCTAACACCTGGCGCTCTGCCGCGCTCGCATCGGACAGTAGACTCAGAGCCTGAGCGCCGTGGCAGGCAAAGAACACCTGGTCGAAGTTTGCCGGTGGCGCGCCGGCGGTATGCACGATGACGTAATCCGAATTGCGTTCAACGCGCGTCACTGCATCGCCCAGGCGAATGGTAGCGCGCATCTTGGCCAGCAAAGCCCGCACGTATTCGCGCGAACCGCCCTTGATCGCACGCCACACCGGCCGATCGCTGATATTGAGGAAACCATGTCGTTGAAAGAATTCGACAAAAAAACGGGCTGGAAAGCCGTTCATCTGCGACTCGGTGGCCGACCAGATGGCGCGCCCCATCGGTACGATATAGCGCTCGCGAAAGTAGCGGGAATAGCCGCCGCGATCGAGATAATCGCCGAGCGTCAGCTGCGCGGTCGCTGCGTCGTCAGCGAGTGCCGGTGCTAACAAATCGGGCGCGCGCCGGCTGAAGCGCAAGATATCGACCAACATGCCGACAAACCTTGGATTCCAAAGGTTGCGGCGCTGGGCGAACAATGTGTTCAGCGACGTGCCGTTATATTCCAGCCCGCTGTGCTGACAACTCAGGCCAAAGCTCATGTTCGAGTTCTGCCAGCCGACACCCAATTCGTCGAGCAGCCCGATGAATTGCGGATAGGTCCAGTCGTTAAAAACGATGAATCCCGTGTCGATCGCGTACTGCCGTCCCTGCCATTCGACGTCCACTGTGGCTGTATGCCCGCCGACGTAATCGTTGGCTTCGAAAATCGTCACCTCGTGACGATTGCACAGGCGCCACGCAGCCGTGAGGCCGGCGATCCCGGAACCGATAATGGCGATACGCATCCTTGCGTCTATACGGTTTAGTGGCGTGGTTGGATTCGGCGGTCTGAAAAATCTCGTGCATGAATCGGCACTGGTTTGAGATCCCAGACGATGCCGAGCCAGGACAGTACCTTGAGAACATACCAGGTGATATCGATTTCCCACCAATAGAAGCCCTGGCGAGTAGCGCTTGGGTAATGGTGGTGATTGTTATGCCAGCCTTCCCCGAGCGTCAGCAGCGCGAGCAGCCAATTATTGCGGCTTGAGTCGCCGGTGCGGTAACGCTGGCCACCAAACACATGCGACAGCGAGTTAATGGTGTAGGTGCCGTGATAACAGATGACCGTGGAAACAAAAAAACCCCACACCAGCATCTGCCAGGCATTGGTTCCGAGCTGCGGCTCGAAACGTTCTAGCAGCGCGCCCAGCCCGAGCATCCCGAATGCCAGCGCCACGGGGATCAGGATGTCGAACCGATCGAGCAGTTTCAGCTCCGGGAATTGGAGCAGGTCGCGGACCCGTTTCAGGTCTGGCGTGAAACCTTTTTCAGTCAGGAACCAACCCATGTGCGAGCGCACGAAGCCATGGCGTATCGGCGAATGAACATCTTCGTGGCGGTCAGAATAGGCATGGTGGTGGCGGTGATGTGCAGCCCACCAAACCGGACCGCGCTGCACCGCCGATGCGCCTAACAAACCGAAAACAAACTGACCAACGCGCGACGTCTTGAAGGAGCGGTGCGAGAAATATCGGTGGTAGAAGCCGGTGATAGCGAACATGCGTACTAGATAGGCGATGCCGGCCACCAGCAGTGCCACCGGACTCCAGCCTACCCAGATAATAGCAAAGCAGGCGAGATGCATACCCGCAAAGGGCAGGATCCGCGCCCAGTCGACCTGGTCGCGCAGTAATTCGCGGTTGCTGTTAGCCACCGCGCGCGAGTCAAACCAGAGTGCGAGCGCCTGCGCCCAGCGCACCGGCCAGGATGCCGTGGTATTCATGCGCGCGCTGTTGTTGCCTGAGGCTCAGGCCGCGCTGGCATTTCGCAGCGCCGCGATACGCACATCCAGCGGCGGATGCGTCATGAACAGCGCCTTCAGTCCGCCACCCACACCGCTCGCGATGCCGAAGGCCTTCATCGCATCTGGTAGCGGCTGCGGGTCGTTCACACGCTTCAGTGCTTCGAGCGCGCCGATCATCGCGTCTTTGCCACCTAACACAGCGCCCGCGGCATCAGCACGGAATTCTCGCTGTCGCGAGAACCACGCGACAATCATGCTCGCCAGCACGCCGAAGACGATTTCGGCCACGATCACGCTAGCGAAATAACCAATGCCTCGGCCGTTTTCGCTTTTCAGGATTGCTTTGTCGACAAAATTGCCGACGATACGGGCCAGGAAAATCACGAACGTGTTTACCACGCCTTGGATCAAGGTCAGCGTGACCATGTCGCCGTTGGCGACGTGGCCGATTTCATGTCCCAATACGGCCTCAACTTCGCGCCGACCCATGCGTTGCAGGAGCCCGGTGCTAACAGCCACCAGCGCCTTGTTCTTGTTAGCGCCGGTCGCAAACGCGTTAGGGTCCGGCGCTTCGAAAATGCCGACCTCCGGCATGCCGATGCCGGCTTCTTTGGCGAACCGCTCGATCGTGCTGACCAACCAGCGCTCGGTCTCATTGGCCGGTTGCGAGATCACCTTTACGCCCATCGCGCGTTTGGCAGACCACTTGGATATGAGCAAGGAGATGATGGCACCACCAAACCCGAACAGCGCCGCGAAAACCAGTAATGCGCCTAGATCCTGTCCACTGCTTGCAAGGTAAGTGTCGATGCCGAGCAGCCGCGCCACGACGGTCAGTACGACCATGACAGCGAGGTTGGTCATCAGGAAAAGGACAATGCGTTTCATCGCGGATCACTCCATGTGAAGGCCAAACAGACAGAGCTCGATTGGATTGTGTCTAAAGGTGGAAGTTCAAGGGCCATTTTACCGGATTGGGCGGACAACAGACGAGCGGTGCGCCAATTTGACCTTGCTGCCCATTGGCAGGATTCCAGCAGGTCGCAATCAGTTAAATGCGGCCAACTGAAAGGGAATCAATGAGTTGATCGACCGGTTGGTGGCAGGCCCGCGGACTCTGCGATTGTCTTTCAGGCTGATCCTGGCGACGCTCTCGTCTGAGTGGGGGTTCATGTGCAACCGGGACCAGGGGGTAAGAACAAGCAGAGTCGGGATGAAAGAGACGTTTCGTCACCTACGAGATTGAATCATCGCCTGATCTGGCTGTTGCACGACGACTGTGGTGACCAGCAGAGCTCAATTGGACGCTCACCAAAGAAAAGGGCTCCCGCAGGAGCCCTGATCTTGGCGTGCGGGAGAGGAAGTCAGGCCGTAGCTGACTTGCGCTTGCGTGCGAAGC
>JAYVJR010000055.1:0-2017 GCA_043769085.1 Gammaproteobacteria bacterium | reverse complement strand
GCATCAACGACACCAGAAAAACGACATCGATGAGACTTGGGTGATTGGCAATAACCAGCTGGCCAGGCTTTTCGAGCCACTGCCGCCCGTGGATTTCATAGGTCAGCACACCCAGGGATTTCATCAGCCAAACAAAAAGCCGCATAGATGCGCAGACAGCTCGCTGCACGCGCGCGTGGCCGCGTTCGGGCCCGCGGCCGAAGTGGTACAGCAGCGGCCACACGCTGAGCCCCTGTACCAGCGCCCCGAGGCCAAAACAAGCAAAGCAGAATCCGGTCGCCGCGATGCGCCAAGTCCGCGCCAGTTTCGTCAACAAGTCCGTCACGCTAGCGGCGGCAGCTGGTACGTGCCTTCAATTTCAAGCAACAGTTCGCGTCGGCAGATATCGGCCTGCAGATACAGCGTCGGCTCCTGCGGCAGCGACCATCTTGCCAATTTGTTAGCAATCACTGCAAAATCCGCTGGATTTCGCACATAGACCTTGAGTGACTCCGGTTGCAGCTCCGCAGGATCGAGCGCGGATCCCCGCACTCTGAGCGTTTCCGTCAGCAGGGCCCGCAGATTGGCCCGAGTCTCTTCCAGTTGTGCGCCTGCATCATTGAGATGCCGGCTCTCGTGGCCGACGATACTGGCAGTGCCTGACACCAGGAGTTGCGCGCCATTCGTCCCCGGCACCAGGGCCGCCCGCGAAAACATCGGGGAGTGAGCGCCATATTGGCGCGGATAGCTAAAGGCCGACATTTGCCGCGGGTTCTCGATCTGGTTCGCGGCGCGGCGACCAGCTACGCAGACAAGCACAAGGTCGCCGCCAGCGCAGCCGACGCCGCTCGCCGCGGGCAGCGCCAGGTAGCCGCCGGACCGCAAGGCAACCGCAGCATGGCGGCCGGAATTGAATTGACGATAGCGCTCCTTGTCGCCATCACCATCGTTGATTGCCGACAGGTAATTCCACATCCGTTGCCAGTGCGGATAGCCGAGGTGACGCAGCAATGCATCCATGCGCAGGTAGTGCGAGCGCGTAGTCCGCTCCAGATCGAGGCTGTCCTCCGCGGGCACGACAACGGAGGCGAAAACCGTTTCGCCGTCATGGGCGTACCGGAACCGGTCGCGCCGTCCGCATGCCACCGGTCCCGAACCCAGCCACATCTCGCAGTCTGCACCTGCGGTCAGGGACCTCATGTTGACGTGAATGATGCGGTCGTCGGCAGCCGGCGTGGGTCCCTCAGAAAAATGGAAACAGCACAGCGCGTTGTCCGGCAGTGGCCGGTCTAATTGACCTGTCCTGACTCTCAGCACATGCGCCCGGGCGGTACCGCCATGATGAAGTTCATGAGATTATCCACAGCATGACAGCGCCTGCCAACGATTCGACCAGCACCAGGACTATTGCTCCCCATCCGTTGCTGACAAAGTATTACGACGACGAGCCTGGGCGCAAGCGCCGCGTTAACGAGCTGTTTGACGTATCCGCCACGCACTATGACTGGATCACCGATGTGATGTCCTTCGGGACTGGTCGCTGGTACCGTTGGGATGTACTGCGCAGAATTGGTGTTGGTCCTGGTGCGGCGTTGATCGATGTAGGCTGCGGTACCGGCGTCATAGCGGTGGCGGCCCAGGGGCTGGTTGGGCCCACCGGCCGTGTGGTCGCGGTCGATCCCAGCGACAGCATGCTCGCCGAGGCGCGCAAGGCTGGCGTGGGAGACGCGCGCCTTGGCCGCGGCGAGTCGCTGCCGCTGGGCGATGACGAATTCGATGTGCTAACGATGGGCTATGCGTTGCGCCACGTAGAAGATCTATTCCTAACATTCTGCGAATATCGCCGCGTACTGAAACCGGGCGGAAAGGTTCTGCTGCTTGAAATCACACGTCCGAAAGGTTGGTTGCAGTATCACTTCCTGAAGTTTTATCTGAAGCACGTGATTCCTGTCGTGACGCGGCTGGGGCGTCGCTCGCGGGATGCTCAGGAACTGATGCGCTACTATTGGGATACGATCGAAGCCTGCGTGCCGCCGGC
>JAYVJR010000054.1:0-12160 GCA_043769085.1 Gammaproteobacteria bacterium | reverse complement strand
TGCAGTCCAGTCTGCTGTGAACTCGAAGGGTGGGGGTGCGATTCTGCTGGCGGCTGAAGCGGCGGGGTGGGCAGGCCTGAGCCTGGATTGCCGTCGGGGCGTGGAGGGCGGACGATCCAGAGGGGATACTGGCTGCCGGATTCGCAGGATTCACTGGGCGGGGTCTGGCGATGGCGGACTCGGGCTCATCCCATAAGGCCCGTTCGGCGAAGTAGACTGCGCTGCAAGGTGGTTTGAACTTCCTATCCGCCGCTACGCCCCACGCCCTGAATGTGGGCGGAGACCGCGAAACGCGGTCCAAGAGGGCGTGTGTATGCAACGCACGCGACTGTGGCGCCAGAACCCTTGACAGTGATATACTTCGACACATACGTATATCTATGAGGAGTGCGCCATGCAGGTTTCAAAATGGGGCAACAGCCTGGCGGTTCGACTGCCCGCAACAGTCGTAGAGGCGCTCGGGCTGAAGGACGGCGATCAGGTTGAGATTCAGGTAGCCGGCAAACAGTCATTCGCAGTTGCAAAGGCGCCTGGTGTGCGTGAACTTCTGGCACGGCTGCGAAAGTTCCGTGGTCGATTGCCTAAGACGTTCAAGTTTGATCGCCTCGAAGCTAATGAGCGCCGCTGACACTTTCTTCGACACGAGCGTTCTTCTGTACCTGCTCTCAGCCGATGTACCCAAAGCCGACCGAATTGAACAGCTATTGGCGGATCGCGGCACAATCAGCGTGCAGGTCCTGAATGAATTCGCGGCCGTTGCGCTGCGCAAACTAAAAATGCCATTGAGTGAGGTACGCGAGATTCTCGACACCATCAGAACCGTATGTAACGTAGAGCCGGTCACCGTGGCGACGCACGATCGCGGACTAGCAATTCATGAGCGCTACGGTTTCTCGCTCTACGACTCAATGCTGGTCGCAGCAGCACTCATCGCTGGCACTAAGGTTCTCTGTTCGGAGGATTTACAGCACGGGCAGCTCGTTGACGGTCAGTTGCGCATTGCCAATCCGTTTCTCAGTCTTTGAACGTCCTTGGTCACCACCAACCGCTGCGACATGATCGCGCGCAGGTATTGTGGCAAGTCCCGGCAGATCTGGTTGTGCTGGTCCCGCGGAAACATATTGATGATGCGATCCAATGGCTCGGCCGCATTGTTAGCATGCAGAGTCGACAGCGCAATGGCTGCCTCCATCGTTTCGCGGTCACGGACCTCTAGCCGAACAACGGGGCGATCATCGCGCCGCCGGTCGGGCTCGGGCTTCAATTAGGCCCGTTCGGCATAGTAGACTGCGCTGCCTAGGCATTTGAACTTCCTAACAGCCACACCTTGAGCCCAACCACACCGCGCATCGGCCTGCTCTTCAGCTACGACTGGGACACACTGGGCTTTGATCGCTTGGCGTCTCAGTTCACCTGGGATAAAGCGGGCTTTGACCTCCTCACCTTTCCCAGCAACGCGCGCCTGGTGGGCTTTGACCTGGACCGCTTTGCCGACCGACAAGCGAGGCGTGGACGGCGGCGTGGCTGGGGCGGCGTGGTGTCGCACCAGGAGCAATTTGGTGCCTTGGCTGCCGCGTTGGTGGCCGAGCGCCTGGGCCTGCCCGGCACGCCGGTGACGGCCATCCTGGCCTGCCAACACAAGCTGCATGCGCGCCAAGTCCTGGCGCAGGTTTGCCCCGAGGCTAACATCGCCTTTGCGGTCCTGGACGCCGAGTACGGCGGCAGCATCCCTGCTAACGTGAGCTACCCAGCCTATGTCAAGCCGGTCAAAGCGGCTTTTTCCGTGCTGGCACGGCGAGTCGACAACTACAACGAATTGCAGCGCCACACACGTTATGGTCGCCGCGAGCTGTGGGTCATACAGCGCCTGGTTGAGCCCTTTGAGCGCATCGCGCGCCAGCGCTTGGCCCAGGCCGGCACCGCCCACCGGCTGCTGCTCGAACAGCCCGTGCAGGCCGCGCAATACAACCTGGATGGCTGGGTCTACAACGGTCAAACCCATGCCTTGGGTGTTGTCGACGCCATCATGTACCCCGGCACCCAGGCCTTCATGCGTTGGCAACACCCGAGCCAGCTGCCTGCCTCGGTGCAAGCCCAAGCCTTGGCTGTGGCGCAGCGCTTCTTGCAAGCGGTGGGCTTCAGCCAAGGCATGTTCAACATGGAGTTTTTCCATGACGCGGCTACAGGCAAATTGTCGGTGATCGAGTTCAACCCCCGTCTGGCGTCGCAGTTTTCGGACCTCTACCGCCGTGTGCGGGGCTTTGACCCACACGCCATGTCGGTGGCTTTGGCTCTGGGCCAAGACCCGACACAGTTGCCGCGCGTAGACCCCGTGGCTGGCGCTGCGGCCAGCCTGGTTTACCGCACCTTTACACCCGGCGCCGCGCCCAAGATGCCGAGCGCCGCGCAACGCACGGCACTGCGGCAACGCTTTCCCGACGCCCAACTCTTCACCTACCCCAAGCGTGGCTACGATCTGGCACGCGACTTCAAGTGGCTGGGCAACCACCGTTACGGTATCTTGGACCTGCACGGTCGCGATGAGACTCATTTGCGCCGACTTGCCGAAGAAGCCAGCGCGCTGATCGGGTGGACAGCGCCCTACGCGGATCATCAGGTTCACCGCCCAGCCGACGACACGCCCAGGAGCGGCGGGCCACAGCACAGCAACACTCGACCTTCTTTCACCTCCGGAGACTGACGATGACCCTTGACCACGTTCTTGCCATCGGTACCCGCAAATCTCTGCGCACCACCGCCCTGCTGTTGCTGGTGGCCAGCCTGAGCGGCTGCGGCGCCATGCTGGCGCAAAACCCCAGCAGCCCACTCAAGCCCGTGCGCGCCACGGCCGTGGGCGACGATGCCCGCGTCATGCTTGACGGCCACGATGTGGTGTCCTACTTCACCGAGGGCCGCCACACCATGGGCACGCCGCAGTTCAAGACCCTGCACCAAGGCGTCACCTTCTACTTTTCCAACTCGCTACACAAAGGCCTGTTCGACCAGGAGCCCGCCAAGTACCTGCCCCAATACGGTGGCTTTTGTGCCAACGGTATCGTCTATGGCATTCCATGGGGTGGCGATGCCAACACCTGGCGCATCATCGACGGCAAGCTGTACATATTCGGCGGCGCGGGCTCGCGGGCTGCGTTTGAGCTCGACACCCCGGCCAACCTGGCGCTGGCCAACCGCTACTGGAGCCAGGAAGTGGCCGGCAGCAACAGTTTTGTTCAGCGCAGCTGGCGTCTGGTGTTCAAAGTGCCGCACTACAAGAGTGGTGAAGAACTTAATCGCTTGGTGCAGCAAGCAGCGGCTAAAAAATCGTAAACCCTGATGTTTAAGAATGCAAGACACAAACCAGGTTAGGTAAGCATGACCCAATATTGTTTCACGCCACCGCCGATACCTGCCGTGCCCATCCGTGGCAGCAAGCAGATGTATCCCATTCGCCGTATTTTCTGCGTTGGCCGCAACTACGAGGCACACGCGCGCGAGATGGGAACTACGGTGGATCATGAAGCGCCGTTTTATTTTTGCAAAACGCCATCGGCCTATGTGCCAAGCGGCGCCACCGTCCCCTACCCACCAGGCACATCTAACAACCACTATGAAATGGAATTGGTGGTGGCACTCGGTGCTCCGGCGTTTCGTGTCGTGGCGGAGGTCGCGCTGGCTGCAGTGTTAGGTTATGCCTGCGGCTTGGACATGACGCGCCGCGATCTGCAGAACGCCGCAAAAGATAAAGCCCGGCCGTGGGATTTGGGCAAAGACTACGAAAATTCCGCAGTGCTATCGGAGATTGTGCCGGTCTCCCAGTGTAGCCATGTGCGGCGTGGCGCGATCGAATTGCGCCTGAACGGCGCGCTCAAGCAAAGCTCGGATGTTTGCCTGATGATTCATCCGGTCGCGGCCATTATTGCGGATTTATCGAAGTACTATCATCTGCAAGCCGGCGATTTAATCTACACCGGCACGCCGCAAGGCGTGGGGCCGGTCAAACCTGGCGACAAGCTCGCGGGCTCCGTCGAAGGGGTGGGCACGATCGAACTGACCATGGGGCCGGCGGAGTAGTTAGGTGCCCAGCGGCACTCCAGGTCCGTAATAGAACGAGTCGCTGTTCTAGTGGTTGTGGCGATCTTTCCGATCGAAGGCGATGCGAAGACCGTAGGCGGCCTCGACACTCGCACAGGTTTTGTTCAGACCCGCAGCTATTGCGCACCGTGTGCGCGCAAGAACTGCGATCAGCGTCGCAGTCTGCGTTACCACGACCGGGCCGAGCTGGAACGAGGAGATCCTGGCGCGAAAACTGCGCATGCGATCCATCGGCCGCACGGCACGCAATGTTAAGTGTGAGACCCGCCCCCGGCAGACCCACGGAGTTCGCCAACTTGACGGAATTACAGCCGCGAGCGGCGCGACTCGTGCTGGCCGCTTGCATCTGCGCCTGCGGCACCGCGCCTCCCCTAGCGATTTCAGCAGCGTGGGAGATCGCAGCGGATGTGCGCGTTCAGTGGTCGGACGCCACACCGTCCTTCCTGGAGGGTGGACTTGGCAAATTACGGGCCAGCGACACCCTCTCATTGCAGACCACGCGACTGACGATCGGCGTGGTCCAGCCGATCGGCGAAACCTGGCGGTTGCTCGGCAACGCGACCCTCTCGGCAGACGATCCCGACGAGCCCGGAGACGTCACAGAAGCCTATCTGGAATATCGGCCTTACCCGCGTGCCGCATGGCGTGTGCGCGGCAGGATCGGGGCGTTTTATGCCCCAATTTCATTAGAGAACCGGTCGGCGGGTTGGGAGAGTCCCTATCTGCTGAGTTCGTCTGCCTTGAATGCCTGGATCGGCGAGGAGCTGCGCACGGTCGGCGGCGAACTGCAGATCGACTGGCTCGGGTCCAGGGCGAAGCGCGACCTGGATGTCGGCCTGGTCATGGGCGTGTACGGCTGGAACGACTTCGCCGGCGCGTTTCTGGCGGCGCGGGGCTTCCGCGCGCAGGATCGCCAGACTGGATTGTTCGCGACGGTCGCGCAGCCGGGCCTCAAGGCCTACAGTCGCGAACCGTTTCTCGAATCCGACCATCGGCCGGGTCACTATGTCGGCGTCCGCAGCCTGATCGCGGGGCGCCTCGAACTGCGCGCGCTGCGCTACGACAACCGCGGCGATCCGACGGTGTACGTGCCGCGTGTCGAGGACTTCGTGTGGAACACCCGATTCAACGCGATCGGCATGCGCCTGGAGACGCCGGCCGGCTGGACTTTGATCGCGCAGCACCTGAGCGGCGACACCGCCATCGCGCCGGCGGGCTCCCGAATCGACTGGGATTACGATGCCTCGTTCGTACTGCTCAGCCGTGAACTGGGACGCCGTCATCGACTGAGTGCGCGCTACGACGACTTCAGCCTTCGTCGGCGCACGCTGGGCTATGCGCCGTCCAACAGCGACGTTGGCGACGGCTGGACGCTTGCCTGGCTTTTCGACGCCACCGACGAATGGCGTTTTGCCACCGAATGGCAGCGATTTCGCAGTGATGCGAGCAAGCGCGCACTGCTGCTTGGCGTTGACCCCGAGGTGCTCGAGAGTCGGGTCGAGATCTCTATCCGGAGAAAATTCGGCCAACGCTGACCGGGTGGCCTGCTTTGCTGTGCTGAAATCTGGCAGAGGTCGTATTCTTGTCGATCTTGATGCCAAGGATCCCAAGTATCTTGGCCTACCTAACAAGCCAGGTACATCGTGTGGCGGTAAAGCACCACGATGATTACGCAGCAGTCCGGTGTTTGAGAGGGAGTAGGGGCGTGGCACGCATATTGGTCGTCGGAGCTAGTAAGGGCATCGGGCTCGCAACCACCCGCAGCGCGCTCGAGGCGGGCCACCACGTGCGGGCACTGGCGCGATCAGCCGCCACTATCGATCTGGTTCATAGCAATCTGGAGAAAATGCCCGGCGACGCGCTCAATCCGCGCGACATTGCGGCCGCGCTACACGGCGTGGAGGTCGTGATACAAACCTTGGGCATCGGGCTCGGCGAGTTGTTTCGGCCCGTGCAATTGTTCTCGAATGCAACCCGAGTATTGGTGGCTGCGATGCAGGAGCGCGGTGTTAAACGCCTGATCGCTGTCACTGGTTTTGGCGCTGGCGACAGCCGCGCAAGTATCAGTTTTCTGCAACGCGTGCCGTTTCAAGTGGTATTCGGCCGTGCGTATCAGGATAAAAGCGTGCAGGAAGACTTGATTAAAGGCAGTTCTCTGGCCTGGACGATCGTGCGGCCCGGTGTTCTGACCGGCGGTGCGCGGACAGGGCGCTATCTGGCCCTTGAACAGCCCTCGCAATGGCGCAACGGGATTATTGCCCGCGCAGATGTGGCTGAGTTCCTGGTCGCACAGATAGGCAATTCCAGTTCGGTGGGCAAGGAAATTGTGCTGGTCAACTAACTGTTAGCGCCGATTGCGAGGTTCGAGCGCATGCTCTCCGATTCAGAATTCATGACGAAGGCTCTGGCGATTGCCAGATCCGCGACTGCCCGCGGTGAGGTACCGGTAGGCGCTCTATTGGTGCGCGATGATCAGATCATCGCGCAGGGAGCTAACAATCCGATCGCGGGTTGTGATCCAACCGCCCATGCCGAGATCGAAACGCTCCGCGCAGCGGGCAAGGCGCTGCAAACTTACCGTCTAACAGATACGACGCTCTATGTGACCTTGGAGCCCTGTATTATGTGCGCGGCCGCAATCATCCATGCGCGCGTGCGCCGGGTGGTGTTTGGCGCCTGGGACTCGAAGGCGGGCGGCGCGGGCAGTGTGGCCGACATTTTCGCGATACCCGCGCTCAATCACCGCGTTGACGTGTTTGGCGGCGTGCTCGCAGAGGAGTGCGGCGCGCTGCTTAAGGATTTTTTTGCCGCGAGGCGCGGTTGACGAGGACATGGATGTACAGACAATCGATCACGTCGCTGGGCATTGTGCTATTGGCGCTGGCATCGGCCGCGCAGGCCGACGTACGCGTACTGGTCGGTCCCACGCCCATCCAGAGCGGCGATGCTCGCGCAGCGGGCGACATCACGCTCGTCAACGAGAAACTGGCGATTGCGCTGGCGGTTGAGTCGACGGTTCCTTATGGCGTGCCGCGAGGCGCGATCGTTGACGTGGCGCCAGTGCGCGGCGGCAAGATCGGGCAAGACCAGGCGGTCTTTGCCGATTTCATTCCTAACAACTGGTCGTCATGGCCTAACACCTTCCAGCGTGTCAGCATTGTCGAGCGGGGCCCCGACCAGGCGGTGGTGCGCGCCGAGCGCGACTGGGGCAAGGTGACGATCACGACCGTGTACACGCTGAAATCCCAGGCCGATCGGCTCGAGATTCAAACGACGATGCGCAATGACGGCGATGCTGCGCTGGTCGATCAACTGTCCGGGCTGACCCTGTGGCCCAGAGGCGGCTACGAGTTCGGTGTCCCCGGTTTACCTGTCGGTTTCCAAGGCAAGGTCGAATCGGCGCTCGCTGATCGATTTGTGGCCTACGACGAATCGTGGGCGGTGGCCTTGCACATGGACGATTTCGATCATGTGGTCAATGGCGGCAAAGATCTTTTTCGGCTGCACACTTTGCAGCCCGGTGCAAGCCGCGCGTTCAACGGCCGGCTGCAGGTTACGCCGAGCGGCGATCTACGCGCCGTCATCCAGGCCGACATTGACCGCAAGCGCTCGCCGACGGGCGTGGTGCGCGGCACGGTGACAGACCGCAAGGGTGTTGCCGTCGATCGACCGGTGATCGTCATTGAGAAGCAGGGTCATCCGTACGGCTGGGTCATTGGCCAGAAAGGCCGTTATGAGCTAACACTCCCGGCAGGCGAGTACGCGGTGTACGCAACTGCCAAGTACTCATCGCAAAGCGGCAGGCTTGCCGTGACAGTCGACGCCGGTTCGCAGGCGACCCGCAATTTCCAGAATCTCGACGGGCCGGGTCGCATACTTTTCGACGTGCGTAGCGCCGGCGCCGGCGTGCCGCTGGATGCGCGTATCGCGATCACCGAAGGTCAAAAGCCGTTGGTGCAGTTTTTGGGGCGCAAGGTTTTTTTCACGGAACTGAATGCGCGCGGCAAAATTGAGGTGCCGATTGCTGCGGGCCCCTATCTGTTTCATGTGTCTGCGGGCGGTGGATTTCTGGGACCGAGTCGCGAAATTCCGGTCACTGTGATCGGAGGTCAGGCCCAGACCGTGTCGGTGGCTTTGCAACGCCAGTTCGATCCGACCGCACAAGGTTGGTATTCCGCGGATCTGCATCATCATGCCGATCAAGCCGAAGCGGTGACTCCGCCGACGGATATGGTGCGCTCGCAGTTGGCGGCGGGGCTCGACCTGTTGTTTGTCAGTGATCACGACTCGACCGTCAACCACGCGGTGATTGACCGCATAGCTCGGCGCCGCGGCATGCCGTTTATTCGGTCGATCGAATTGTCGCCGTCCTGGGGTCATTTCAACGCCTATCCGCTAAATCCGGGCGCGAAGCTCGGCGTCGATACCACGACGGCGACCGCCGAAGAGTTGTTTCGCGACGCGCGACGCATGGGTGCAAGCATCCTGCAGTCCAATCATCCGTTTCTGCTCTATGGCTATCTGGCCAGTCTCAGCTCGCAGACTGTCCCGGGCGGATTCAACGCCGGATTCGACCTGCTGGAGATCAACGCCGATCTGCCTAACGATGATGCCAAAGTGTTAGCAGTGCTATGGCGGCTGTGGAATGCCGGGCATCGAGTGTATTTATCAGCAGGAACAGACACACACGATGTCTGGAATGAGCGCTCGGGGCGCAATCGAATGTTTGCACATCTCAATGGTGCGCCATCCGTTGCTGCGTTTGCGCAGGCGCTCAAAGACGGGCATTCCTACGTTAGCTTTGGGCCTCTGATATTTCCGTCCGTGATGTTTGGTGACACCTTAAAGATCAAACCAGGTGCCACCTTCTCCCTCGGCTTCGACATCAAGTCCGTCAAAGGTTTGAGCAAAATCGAATTGATCGGCGGCGGCAATGTGATCAAGTCGGAGTCGATCACAGACGCCGCGCTGCAAGAAATGCACGTGGATTTTGCTCTGACAGAAGGCACTGCTGGCTGGTACTCATTGATGGTGCGGGACCGCGACGGCAACAAGGCCTACACCAATCCGATCTGGGTCGACACCCTGAGTGACCCCATGCGATGAAGAACTCACCTTCCGGTCTGACCACCGGTTCGATTCCGCGAACCCTGTTCTTTTTCTCTTTGCCCATCCTGATGGGCAACGTGATGCAAACACTGAATGGTTCCATTAATTCCATCTGGGTCGGCAAGTACCTGGGTGAGGCCGCGCTCAGCGCCACCGCCAACGGTAATACCGTCATTTTTCTGTTGTTAGGTTCTGTGTTTGGCATGACCATGGCGTCGACCATCCTGATCGCGCAATTCGTAGGCGCCCGAAATCTCGATATGGCGCGCCGGGTGGTGGGCACCAGTGCCAGTTTTTTCCTGATCCTCGCGATCCTATTTGCCTCCATCGGCTCGGTGTTGGCGGAGCCCATCCTGCGGGCGATGCAAACGCCCCAGGAATCGCTCGCCATGGCGGTGTCTTACATGCGAGTGCTGTTCCTGGCACTGCCTGTTAGTTATTTCTATTTTTACGTCATTGCGGCATTGCGCGGCGCTGGTGACTCGCGCACGCCGTTTATCTACCTCATTTTGTCGGTGCTGCTCGATATCGCGCTGAATCCAGTTTTCATTTTTGGCCTGGGCATTGCGCCGGTGATGGGTGTGGCAGGCTCGGCAGTCGCGACCGTGATTGCACAGGTTGTCAGCCTGGCCGGTCTGATGTTGCACATCTATCGCGGTAAAAACCCGCTGGTGTTGCGACGTGCCGATCTGCATCTGTTGCGTCCTGATCTCGCGATCGTCAAAACCATGGTCATGAAGGGTCTGCCGATGGGCGCGCAGATGATCGTCATGTCGGGGTCACTGGCGGCGACCTATGGCCTCGTCAATCTTTATGGCTCGCACACCACGGCGGCATTCGCGGCCGCCATGCAAATCTGGAGCTATATCCAGATGCCATCGCTGGCACTCAGTGCCGGCGTATCGTCCATGGCCGCGCAGAATATCGGCGCGGATCGCTGGGACCGGGTGGGTGCGATCGCGCGTTATGGCCTGTTGTTCAATTTTCTATTGGGCGGCGCGGCTATCCTGCTGCTCTATATCTTCAGCCGTCCGACGTTAGGTCTATTTCTGCCACCGGGGACGCCGGCGCTCGGCATCGCGCAGCACATCAACAACATCGTGTTGTGGTCCTATCTGCTCTTCGGCATGTCCATGGTGTTGTCAGGCGTGGTGCGCGCGGCCGGGGCGGTGATGGCGCCATTGATCGTGCTTTTTGTCTCGCTCTGGCTGGTGCGCATCCCGATGTCATGGGCATTGATGTCGACCTGGCAGGCGGATGGCATCTGGTGGAGCATATCGGCGTCCAGTGTTGTCGCACTGCTACTGACCGGCGTCTACTATCTGCGCGGCAACTGGCGCAAAGCGCGCATGCTGCCGGCAGGCTAGGGCGTTTCAGGCGCAGGCGGCGCGACGGCCTCGATGCTGGGCGGAATGTCAGCATCGATGTCAGCGTCGGTGTTTTCGGCCGGCTGTTCCACCGGCGGCATGTAGTCAGCTAACAAACTGCGATACTGGCGCACGCTCTCCACCAGTCCCACTGTCTCACTGCCCCGCGCATAGCCATTGGTGACGCGTGAATACCAATATTGCTGTTCCAGCAACGGCAGAAAACGTTTCACATCCGCCCATTGATCGGCATTGCCGCCGTTTTTCTGGGTTAACAAACGCGCGTCTTCAACATGCCCTAGACCGATGTTGTACACCGCCAGTGTCAGCAAACTGCGATCCGGCTCCAGGATACGGGCTGGCAGTCGTTTCATTTGCTGCACCAGATAGTTGGCGCCACCCAGGATACTGGCGCGCGCATCCAGTGGATCGACCACGCCTAACGAGCGAGCCGTCGCCGGCATCAGCATCATCAGACCCAGCGCGCCGTTAGGCGAGATGGCAGTTGGATTCCACTGCGATTCCTGGTAGCCAAGCGCAGCGATCAGTTGCCAGTCGAGGCCGGTTGCGGCCGCGGCTTCCTGGAAAAAAGGCAGCAATTGCGGCAGCCGCGTGCTCTGCAACAGACGAAACTCCTTCGCCGCCACGCGTTTCACGCGTTGGCCTGGCATCGAGGTTCGCTGCATCGCGCGAGCTAACAAAGTAGCGCTGTCGGCCGTCGCACAAAACTTGTTGATAGCTGTGATCAGTTCCGTGGCGCCAGCGCGCGCAATCCACTGCACCGGACGCTCTTCCGTGTCGCCGAAAGCGTCGATCAGTCGCACATGTACATTGCGGGCTAGAGCGAATTCCGCCGCGTCCACCAGCGCCAGGTCGCCCGCGCCCGCTAACAAAAGATCGACCCAGTCTTTGTCCGGCGAGGCTGAGACGGGAACAACTTGAAGCGAAGGAAAGTCGGTGCGCAAAGCGATGGCGCGATAGAACTGCGGACCTTTTTCTGTAACCAGCAAACGCAAGCTCGCCAGATCCTTCATCTCCCTGGCGCGAGTGCGGCCACGAACACCGACGAACACCTGCGGCATCAAGTAACAAGGCTCCGCCGACTGACCGTAGGGACTCCAGCTCGGATCAAAGGTCAGACTTGCCGCCGCAAGGTCGGCCTTGCCATCACGCAGAGCCGCCTGCATCGCCGCGAGGTCCGGGTAGGCGGTCATTTCCAGTCGGGCGCCAAGCATGGTCGAAAAATCGCGTACTAGCTCATACCCCGGACCTTCCGGGTCTTCGGCCCCGAGGTAATAACTCAGGGGTCCAAAGGTCGTTGCGACCTTTAGAACACCGCGTTCCAGCAGCATTTCTCGGGGCTTTTCAGTGCGTGAACAGGCCGTCAAAGCCAGACACAGCGCGGCCATAGCCAATGCCAATCTGGCGAGCGTTCGTGGGAAGGACAGGGCGGGGTTAAGCACGATGCGTTAGAATAGCTGCTTGTAAATAACCGTGCCGGAGAGGTACCGAAGTGGTCATAACGGCGCCGACTCGAAATCGGATGGTCGGGTAATTCCGGCACGTGGGTTCGAATCCCACCCTCTCCGCCA
>JAYVJR010000053.1:0-11756 GCA_043769085.1 Gammaproteobacteria bacterium | reverse complement strand
AGCACGCGCGTGATTTCGTCGAACATCACGCGGATGTACTGCGCGCGCAGCGGCACTTCAACGCCGAGCAGCTTTTCAATCGCCATCACGTAGGCGTGCTCGTTGACCATCATGGACACGTAATCGAGCCGATCCATGTAGCCGATGGACTGACTGAAAACCTTGGATTCCGCCAACTTCTCAGTAGCGCGGTGCAGCAGTCCGATATGTGGATCTGCCTTCTGGATGGTCTCGCCGTCCATCTCCAGCACGAGACGCAGTACGCCGTGGGCCGCCGGGTGCTGCGGGCCAAAGTTGAGCGTGAAATTACGTATTTCAGCCACTTTTGTTAGCCTTGTTAACGCCGTCTCCGACTGGCGCGCGCGTCAGCGCAGGGTCGTAGCGATGGTCATCGCGAATGGTTTTCGGCACCAGCACCCGTGGCTCGATACTGACAGGCTCATAAACCACCCTGCCCTGAGCTTCGTCATAACGCACTTCCACAGTGCCCGACAAAGGGAAATCCTTGCGGAACGGATGACCGACAAAACCGTAGTCGGTCAGCAAGCGGCGCAAGTCGACGTGACCGCGAAATAATATTCCGTATAAGTCGAAAGCTTCGCGCTCAAACCAATTTGCACCCGACCAGATTTCAGACACAGAATCGACGATTGGATCTTCGGAATCGTCGCAATAGACACGCAGTCTCAGGCGCTCGTTATGCGTTACCGACAGTAACTGATAGGCGACCGCGAAGCGCGCGCGGTGACCTCCGAATGGCGTCGCGCCTTGCAGGTCGCCGGCCGCACCGCGCGACGCTCCGCGACTGAAACCGGAGCGGGTCGCCGACTCAGTTTGCCATTCGCTGCTGCCGTACTCCAAATAGTCGACACCAGCGATATCGATCAGCATCTCGAATCGCAGCGCTGGTTCGTCACGCAGTTTGGTTGCAACTGCTAACAAATGGGCCGCGGGCACTTCATAACAGAGCTCGTCGGGCAAGGCGGCCAAGCGCAGCGTCTCTGAACCAACTGCGGCTTGCACGTTGGCCGCCAGAAGTTCGATGCGCGCAATGCCGGTCAAACTGACGTTCACGCCACCGCCCCGGCGAGCGGCCGCTTGGCAACCGCGCCGCCGGCAATGGTGCTGGTGCGAGCGATTTTCTTTTGCAACTGAATGATGCCGTATAGCAAAGCTTCCGCAGTCGGTGGACAGCCAGGTACGTAGACATCCACAGGAACAATGCGATCACAACCCCGCACCACAGCGTAGGAGTAGTGATAATAGCCGCCGCCATTGGCACACGACCCCATAGAGATGACCCAACGCGGCTCTGCCATCTGGTCATAGACCTTGCGCAGAGCGGGAGCCATTTTGTTGACCAGCGTGCCCGCCACGATCATGACGTCGGACTGACGCGGACTGGGACGAAACACGACGCCAAACCGATCCAGATCATACCGCGACGCGCCGGCATGCATCATTTCGACCGCGCAACAGGCCAGACCAAATGTCATCGGCCACAAGGACCCAGTACGCGCCCAGTTGATCAGACTGTCGACACCGGTAGTCACAAAACCGCGTTGCGCAAAGCCCTCGGGACTGTCGTGGCCGTCGTCCGCTTCTAGTCCCACTCCAGGGCTCCTTTTTTCCACTCGTAAACGAAGCCCACCACGAGAATCAACAGGAATATGCCCATCCCGATCAGTCCAGGCGCACCGATCTCCCGGATTGCCACCGCCCAGGGAAACAGAAAAGCGATTTCGAGATCAAAAATGATAAAAAGGATGGCAACCAGGTAATACCTGACGTCAAATTTCATGCGGCTGTCTTCGAAGGCCTCGAAACCGCACTCGTAGGCGGATCTTTTTTCCGCATCGTCTGGCGAGCGGCTGAAATAGCCGCCGATCGCGGTGCCTGCCAGCATCAAAACAATTGAAATTCCGGTCGCAATGACTAGAAATATAAGGACCGGAAGATAATTTGTTAGCATCTGAACGCCATTCATCGCGCGACCGCGCCGAACGGGGCGCAATTCTAGCAGTGCAGCATCCCGCTTTGAAACCTAATTGCGTTGGTGTCGACGGGGAGACTCGAACTCCCACGCCTTGCGGCGCTAGCCCCTCAAGCTAGTGTGTCTACCAATTCCACCACGTCGACGACGCAATCCATTTCTGACCAGCCTAGAGCAAGTCGACACTGGCTACTATTTTTTGGGTTCGGGTGCTGCCACAGGTGCGCTGGCCGCCGGAATTGTCGGCACCGTCGGCACTGTTCCGCCGCTAGCCGGTGCGGCAGGCGCCGGCACTTCAATCAGCGGCTTCGGCACGGCGGCTTCCTGCTTGCCCGTATAGGCAAGTACCAGGCTGTTGATCATGAACACGATGGCTGCGATTGCCGTCGCGCGCGATAAACCCGTAGTTGCACCACGTGCCCCGAAAACCGTGCCAGACGCGCCGGCGCCGAAACCAGCCCCCGCATCCGCACCCCGACCCCGCTGCAGCAAAACCAGCGCGATAATGATTACCGCACTAAACAGCTGCACACCCGTCAAAATGATTCGCAACATATTGGATATCCAGTTCAATTCTGACCGTAACGGCTGTTCGCAGCCGCAACGATCGCCAAAAACTCATCGGCCTTCAAGGAAGCGCCGCCGATCAGGCCGCCATCCACATTTGGCTTGGCGAACAGTTCGGCGGCATTGACGGCCTTGACGCTTCCGCCGTACAGAATGCGAGTCAAGCCGGCTATTTTAGCATCGTGGCCCGCCAAACGTCCGCGGATGAAGCGGTGAACCTCTTCGGCCTGCTCGGGCGTCGCAGTACGACCGGTTCCAATCGCCCAAACAGGTTCATAGGCGATTACTGCGCTCGCAAAACTATCGACGCCCGCCAATGCCACGACTGCGTCCAGTTGCCTGCTCACGACGGACTCGGTGCTACCTGACTCGCGCTCTGCCAGCGACTCCCCCACGCACAGTATCGGTGTTATGCCACTGGCGATAACCGCGGCAAACTTCCGTGCCACCTGCGCGTCATTCTCTAAATAAAGGCTGCGCCGCTCCGAATGCCCGACAATCACAAATTCGCAGCCGACTTCCCGCAACATGCCGACGGAAATCTCACCGGTAAATGCGCCCTGAGTCTCGGCACAGACGTTTTGCGCTCCAAGACGAAGACCCGTACTGGTAATAGCCCGGCCAATTTCGGCCAAGTAGACTGCCGGAGGGCAAATAACGCATTCGCAACTCCTGCTGTCGCTGAGCCCAGCCAGCACGGCGTCGACAAGGCGCGTGTTTTCCGCACGGGCCCCGTGCATCTTCCAGTTTCCAGCAACAATCGGCTGACGCATGGCGGAACCCCGAACTCTCGGGTCCTTAGAAAATGGGGCGGGATGATAGCGGCGCTAGGCTGGATGGGCAACCGCAGCCAACCAGTGACCCGAATTCAGGCAGCCGCCAGCCGCACGACATCGGCCAATTCATGGGCGCAAGCAGCTGTGGTCGGTTGGTCGCGACCTTCAACCATGACTCTGATGACAGGCTCGGTGCCTGATGCCCGAAGGACCACGCGCCCTGCGCCCGCCAGACGTTTTTCAATGGCGGCCACCGCATCCTTGACCTTCGGGTGGCTGGCCGGATCAAATCGCTGTGCGACCTGTACGTTGACCATGACCTGGGGCATCTTCGACATCCCGGCCACTAGTTCTCGCAAGGTCTTACCTGACTCCCGCATGACCGCGAGCACCTGTAGCGCCGCCACCATCGCGTCGCCAGTCGTCGCCTTGTCAAGGCACAACAAATGACCTGAGGTCTCGCCACCTAACACACCGCCGGCTTCCTTGAGCATCGCGAGCACATATCGGTCGCCGACCTGCGCGCGTTTGAAGTCGATTCCCAATTCGCGCAGTCCGAGTTCCAGTCCCAAATTGCTCATGACAGTGCCAACCACGGGGCCTTTGAGTTGCCCCGCTGCGGCGCGCGCGCGGGCAATGACGTAAATCAACTGATCGCCATCGATAGATTGTCCGGTGTGATCAACCATCACCAATCGGTCGCCATCACCATCCAGAGCGATGCCGGCCTGCGCCTTGACGCCCGGCACCATCATCTCCAGCAACTTGGTGTCGGTAGAGCCACAGCCTTCATTGATGTTGCGGCCGTTAGGCGAACAACCGATGGGTATTATCTGCGCACCGAGATCGGCGAGAATTCGCGGCCCCACTTTGTAACCGGCACCGTTAGCGCAGTCGATGGCGAGTGTCATGCCCTCAAGATTCATGCCTGCTGGCAGCGTGCTCGCGCAAAATTCCTGATAGAAATTCCGCGACTTGTCGACGCGGCGCGCGCGTCCGAGATTTTCTGAAGGTCGCGTCAACGGGCCCTTGGCGAGTTCCGCCTCTATGGCAAGCTCCATCTCGTCCGACAATTTTCCGCCATGGCGGTCGAAAAACTTGATGCCGTTGTCGAAATATGGGTTGTGGGAAGCGCTAATGACGACGCCGAAATCACAGTCGAACCGTCGCGTCAGGAAGGCAATTCCAGGCGTCGGCAACGGGCCGATCAACATGACATTGACGCCCGAGGCAACGAAGCCGGCTTCCAATGCAGCCTCAAACATATAGCCTGATACGCGGGTATCCTTGCCGATGAGCGCGGTGCCACCGTTAGGTGCCAGCACCCGCGCCGCTGCGCTCGCCAATGTCAGCGCGAAATCTGCGGTCATTGGGTATTGCCCGACGCGTCCGCGCACACCATCTGTTCCAAAAAATTTTCGTGCCATAAATTTTAGAATCCGTTAGTGGGCGTTTTCCACCTGCTCGACAACTCGCAGAACATCGACAGTCTCCGCCACATCATGCGCGCGCACGATACGCGCTCCGCGACCAATGGCAAGCATGGCTAAAGCCAGGCTGCCAGCCATGCGCTCAGGCAGAAGCCGTCCTGTTAGCACGCCGAGCAACGATTTGCGCGACAGGCCTACCAGCACTGGCGCACCAAGCGCGGCGATCTGCGGCAGACCGCGTAGCAGCTCCAAGTTATGCGCCACAGTCTTGCCAAAGCCGAAACCGGGGTCCACGACAAGTCTGTTCGCGTCGATGCCGACCGCCCGACAAGCCTGCAGGCGCTGTTCCAAAAAGACTTTGATCTCTGTCACGACATTGGAATATGTTGGATTGAGCTGCATATCCTGAGGTTCCGCCAGAGCATGCATCACACAACCCGCCAACTTCGATCCGGACAGTGCCTCCAGGGCGCCTGGGCGGCGGAAACCCCGAATGTCGTTGATCATGCCGGCGCCCGCGCCGGCCGCAAGGCGCATCAGTTCAGGCGAACTGGTGTCCACGGACACCAGTATTCCTCGCCTGGCCAGTGACTCAACCACTGGCAGCACCCGCGCAATTTCAGCGTCAGGCGCAACCGGTGCAGCGCCCGGCCGGGTGGATTCCCCGCCGACGTCAACCAACGCCGCTCCCGCCGCCTGCATGGCGAGGCCCGCATCCACAGCCGCCATCACGCTGGGGTATCGAGCACCGTCGGAAAAAGAATCCGGCGTTACATTGAGGATTCCCATGACTACCGGGCGACTGAGATCCAGTTGCCGGTCGCCACAGGCTAACAAAAAAATAGCCTCAGCCAGCGTTGTCTGGCGCCGGCGATCCTACGCCACCCTCTGCGGTCGGCGCGGGCTTCTGCGGGCCGCTGCGACCGCTGAGCGTATCGTCCCAGCCCTCCGGCGGCTTTGGCGGCTTGCCGTCCAGGATGTCTTTGATCTGACTGTCGTCGATCGTTTCATATTTCATCAAGGCCTGTGCCATGGCATCCAGCTTGTCGCGATGTTCAGTCAGAATGCCTTTCGCTTTCTGATACGCCGTGTCGATGACTCGGCGGACTTCAATATCGATTGCATGCGCGGTTTCGTCAGACACTTGTTTGTTCTGCGTCACTGACCGGCCGAGAAACACCTCGCCGCTCTCTTCGAGGTAGGTCAATGGTCCGAGCTTGTCGGACAAACCCCATTTGGTCACCATGTTGCGTGCCAACGTGGTTGCCCGTTCAATGTCGTTGGACGCACCTGTCGTGACCGCATCCTTGCCGAACACCAGCTCTTCCGCGATGCGGCCGCCAAAAAGACTGGCAATCTGCGACTCAAGCCGCTGCTTGCTATAGCTGTAGCGGTCTTCCTCCGGCAGAAAGAATGTGACGCCGAGCGCGCGACCGCGCGGGATGATGGTGACCTTGTAAACAGGGTCATGCTCCGGGAGCTTGACGCCAACGATCGCGTGCCCGGCCTCGTGATACGCCGTGTTGAGCTTTTCTTTTTCGCTCATGACCATGGAGCGACGCTCGGTGCCCATCATGATCTTGTCCTTGG
Organism: Gammaproteobacteria bacterium; assembly: GCA_043769085.1. Taxonomy (GTDB): domain Bacteria; phylum Pseudomonadota; class Gammaproteobacteria; order Steroidobacterales; family Steroidobacteraceae; genus UBA964. The sequence continues at coordinate 5,400 of JAYVJR010000053.1, read as the reverse complement.
CCTTCTCCAGCTCTTCCATGTCGACGGTGCGTTTGTTAGCACGCGCCGCAAACAGAGCCGCTTCGTTGACCAGGTTAGCCAGATCGGCGCCGGAAAATCCAGGAGTGCCGCGTGCGATCAGGGCGGGCTTGACGTCGTCGCCAAGTGGCACTTTACGCATATGCACCCGCAAAATTTGCTCGCGTCCGCGCACGTCCGGCAGCGGCACTACCACCTGACGGTCGAACCGGCCGGGCCGCAGAAGTGCCGGATCGAGCACATCGGGCCTGTTGGTCGCCGCGATGACGATGATGCCTTCATTGCCTTCGAAACCATCCATCTCAACCAGCAACTGATTCAGCGTCTGTTCGCGTTCGTCATGGCCACCGCCCAGTCCGGCACCTCGATGCCGGCCCACGGCGTCAATTTCATCGATGAAGATGATGCAGGGCGCATGCTTCTTAGCCTGCTCGAACATATCGCGCACTCGAGATGCGCCGACACCCACGAACATCTCCACGAAATCCGAACCGGAAATTGTGAAAAACGGCACCTTCGCTTCGCCAGCGATGGCGCGTGCCAGCAGCGTCTTGCCGGTTCCCGGCGAGCCAACCATCAGCACGCCTTTTGGAATCTTGCCACCGAGCTTCTGAAACTTGCCCGGATCCTTGAGGAAATCGACGATTTCACCCACTTCTTGTTTGGCTTCATCGACACCCGCAACATCTGCAAACGTCACGTTGACCTGATCCTCGCCTAACAAACGGGCGCGACTCTTGCCGAACGACATGGCGCCGCGGCCATTGCCGCCGCCCTGCATCTGGCGCATCAGGTAAAAGAACAGGAACATCACCAAGGCGACCGGCAACAGCTGCATCAGAATCTGATACAGAATCGGCGTGCCTTCGGGTTCCTTTGACTTGATACGCACGCGTGCCTTTTCGAGCGTGCCAATCAAAGCTGAATTGTCGGTTTCCGGGTTATGAACTTTGAGCAGGCTCTGGTCTTTGTCGAGCGCGTAGATATAGTCGCCCTGCAGAGTCACTTCGCTCAGCTGGCCACCGCGGACCTTGACCAGAAAATCGGAATAGGCAACTTCGGTCGCGGGCGCAGTCCGTGGCATGAATTCGCTGAAAACCAGCAACAGCGCCACCAGAACCACAGCCCAAATCGCGAAATTCTTGAATGTATCGTTCATGTATTCCTCTTCAGATCGACCCTACACCATTCAGTTCCCGTCGGCTATGACAAGACTTTCACTGCGGTGTGATCCAGGTCCCGCGCCACCAAAGGTCTGCATGAGGGCGGTTTTCCCCCGCTTCAAGACCTGCGCCGTCATATCCACCACTTTATTCAGCCAAAAGACTGACCATCAGTCCGGTACTTTACCGACTATGCGAAAATCACGGCATGGAACTCTCGGAACGGCAGAAAAAATATTTACGCGGCCTGGCGCATCCGCTGGCCCCAGTGGTCTGGATTGGCAATAGCGGGCTATCCGACGCTGTCGTGCGCGAAACGCAATCGGCCCTTGAATCGCATGAACTCATCAAGGTCAAGGCGCGCGGTGCTGAACGGGTGGCCCGCGATCAGATGTTGACCGACCTGGCGACCCGCAGCGGCAGCACACTGGTGCATCGAATTGGCCATGTCGGCGTACTTTATCGCGCCAACAGAAAGCTGCCGAAAATCGTCATTCCGGACTGACGGACATTACTCGTAGCGGACTTGGATAATTTCAAAGTGACGGGTACCACCCGGTGCCGTGACCTCGATTTCCTCGCCGACACTTTTACCGATAACCGCTCGTGCGATGGGCGATGAAAAAGCGATGCGGCCGGCCTTGATGTCCGCCTCGTCTTCGCCGACCAGTTGATAGGCAGCCTTCGAGCCATCATCGAGGTTTTCCAACTCGACGGTCGCGCCGAATATCACCTTGCCATTGTTAGCCATGGCGGTGACATCGATAATTTCACAATTGCCGAGCTTGCTTTCAATTTCGCCGATGCGCCCCTCAATAAAGCCTTGCTGCTCGCGCGCCGCGTGGTATTCAGCGTTTTCCGACAAGTCGCCATGACTGCGTGCTTCGGCGATTGCCTTGATGACGGTCGGTCGCGACTCGCTCTTGAGCTTCTTGAGCTCGGCGCGCAATAGTTCGGCGCCGCGCAAAGTCATGGGATTGCGCTTCATAGTTGCAGTTCCCGGTGCAAATCCTGCAGTTTATGCGGGTCGACGTGATCGATCTGGTCGATCGCAGCGCAGGTCGCAAACGCGCCTGCCATGGTCGTGTAGTACGTCACTCGCTTTTGCACAGCCTCCCGACGTATGGCATTGGACTCACGCACGGCCTGCCGGCCCTCCGTCGTATTAATGATCAGAGCGATTTCGTTATTCTTGATCATGTCAACAATGTGCGGTCGGCCTTCGCGCACTTTGTTGACCCGACGGCAAATCATGCCTGCATCATTGATAGCTCGCGCGGTACCGTCGGTCGCGATCAGCTCAAAACCCAATGCTAACAATCGGCGCGCAAGCTCGACCGCCCCTGGCTTGTCGCGCTCTTTGACACTGATCAGGCATACACCGTGGGTTGGCAAACTGACGCCCGACGCTGCCTGTGCCTTCGCATAGGCCTCACCAAAACTGCGACCCGTACCCATGACTTCGCCGGTCGATTTCATTTCCGGCCCAAGAATCGGATCGGCCTCAGGGAATTTCACAAAGGGAAACACCGCTTCCTTCACTGAAAAATAAGGCGGCACGCGCTCCTTGAGCGCACCCTGCGATGCAAGCGAAGTACCCGCCATTACGCGCGCGCCGATTTTCGCCAACTGGTAGCCGGTGGCCTTGGAAACGAAAGGCGCGGTCCGCGATGCCCGCGGATTGACTTCCAACACAAAGATGCGACCGCCCTGAATCGCAAACTGCACGTTCATCAAGCCGATCACGTTCAGTCCCAGCGCCAGGCGACGGGTCTGTTCACGCAGTTGATCCTGGATTGCAGCGCTCAGTGAATTGGGTGGCAACGAACAACTGGAATCGCCCGAGTGCACACCAGCCTGTTCGACATGTTCCATGATGCCGCCAATCAGCACATCGTGGCCGTCACAACAGGCATCCACATCCACTTCGATTGCATCGTCCAGAAAGCGATCCAGTAATACCGGGCTGTCATTGCTGACCTTGACTGCGTCAGTCATATACGCTTTTAGATCGTCTTCATTGAAGACCACTTCCATCGCGCGGCCGCCTAACACATAGGATGGCCGCACCACGAGCGGGAAACCGACTTGCTGCGCCAGCTTCAACGCCTGAGTCTCCGTGCGCGCGGTGGCATTCGCCGGCTGCAGCAGCTTGAGTTGCTCGACCAGTTTCTGAAATCGCTCGCGGTCTTCGGCGATGTCGATCGACTCTGGGCTGGTGCCGATGATGGGCGCGCCTGCCTTTTCGAGTGCCCGACTCAACTTGAGCGGAGTCTGGCCGCCATATTGCACGATCACTCCTTTGGGCTTTTCCTTGTCAATGATTTCGAGCACGTCCTCGAGGGTCAGCGGTTCAAAATACAGCCGATCCGATATGTCGTAGTCGGTGGAAACCGTCTCCGGATTGCAGTTGACCATGATGGTCTCGTAACCATCGTCACGCAGTGCCAGCGCCGCATGCACGCAGCAGTAGTCAAACTCGATGCCCTGACCTATCCGATTGGGACCGCCGCCCAGCACCATGATCTTGGGTTTGCGGCGCGTCGGCGCCGCCTCGCACTCGTCGTCGTAGGTGGAATACATATACGCGGTGGTCGTGGCAAACTCCGCTGCGCAGGTATCGACGCGCTTGTATACCGGGCGAATGCCTTGCTCCCAGCGCCGCGCCCGCAGGACGTCTTCGTCAATTCCCGCCAGTCGCGCCAGGCGCATGTCAGAAAAACCCTGTCGCTTCAGTCCGCGCAGGCTGTCGCCATGCAAGGCCTGGTCTTTCTCGGCCAGCACGCGTGCTTCGGACACCAACAGGTCTTCGATCTGCGCGAGAAACCAAGGATCAATTTTTGTCAAATCTTGTATTTGCTTGAGCGACCAGCCAGCCCGGAAAGCGTCGGCGACATACAGCAATCTGTTAGGTCCCGGTGCGCGCAGTTCATAGGTGAGGCGTTCGATATCCTCGTCACCCAGTTTTTTGTTAGGCTTTAAAACCATGATTTCCGTCAGACCATCGAGACCGGTTTCCAAGCTGCGCAATGCCTTTTGCAGCGACTCCTGAAAACAACGACCAATCGCCATCGCCTCGCCGACCGACTTCATCTGGGTCGTTAGTCGCGAGTTGGCGGCCGGAAATTTTTCAAACGTGAAACGCGGGATTTTGGTTACGACATAGTCAATGGCGGGTTCGAATGACGCCGGCGTGGCGCCGCCCGTGATGTCGTTGCGCAATTCGTCCAGGGTATAGCCCACCGCAAGCTTGGCGGCGATCTTGGCGATCGGAAATCCAGTGGCTTTCGATGCCAGCGCGGAAGACCGGGAAACACGCGGGTTCATCTCGATGATCAGCAACCGACCATCGTCAGGATTGATGGCGAATTGCACATTGGAGCCGCCGGTATCAACGCCGATTTTGCGCAACACCGCGATGGATGCATTACGCAACCGCTGGTATTCCTTGTCGGTCAGCGTCTGAGCGGGTGCCACGGTAATGGAATCGCCGGTGTGTACACCCATCGGGTCGAGGTTTTCGATCGCGCAAACAATAATGCAGTTGTCGGCGCGGTCGCGGACCACCTCCATTTCGAATTCTTTCCAGCCGAGCACCGATTCCTCAACCAGCACTTCGGAGGTCGGCGAAGCCTCCAGGCCGCGCATCACTATTGCTTCGAATTCTTCGCGATTATAGGCAATACCGCCGCCCGAACCACCGAGCGTGAAAGACGGGCGTATCACGCAAGGAAAGCCGACATCGGCCTGCATGACAATCGCCTCGTCAAGACTGCGCGCGATCGAGGATCTTGGGCTTTCAAGACCTATTTCGCGCATCGCGTTTCGAAAAAGTTCGCGGTCTTCTGCCATATCGATGGCTTCGCGCGACGCGCCAATGAGTTCTACATTGAATTTCGCCAACACGCCTTCACGAACCAGATCAAGTGCTGTGTTGAGCGCGGTTTGACCGCCCATCGTTGGCAGCAAGGCATCTGGGCGTTCTTTCTCGATAATGCGCGCGACCGTACGCCAGTTGATTGGCTCGATATAGATCGAGTCCGCCATCTCCGGATCGGTCATGATGGTGGCCGGATTCGAATTGACGAGAATGACCCGAAAACCTTCTTCGCGCAGTGCTTTGCAGGCCTGCGCGCCGGAATAATCGAACTCACACGCTTGCCCGATGACGATAGGCCCCGCACCGATAATCATGATGGATTTGATGTCGGTTCTTTTT
>JAYVJR010000052.1:0-23100 GCA_043769085.1 Gammaproteobacteria bacterium | reverse complement strand
CGCGTTTGTGGGTAGGCATGGGCGATGTCCTTGAGATACAAAAGATACCTCTTGGACATCATCCATGTGTATTAGTTTCTTATGGGACAGCACACTAGGCGCTACGCACTGCCAATACTTGATTGATCTCGAAAAAATAACCATCCAGATCGAACAGCGATGCGCCCAACATATCCTTGAGCTGGCCGTCTGCGCCAGTAACGGTCCACGCGCGGGGCTCGCAGTAGATATGCGAGCCTAACGAACCGGCTCTGCTGATTGCGCCGCGCACGTCATTCGATGCCACCACAAAAATAGGAGCGCCGAACTGAACGCGGCGCGGCAGTTCCGCCGGTGCGGACTGCACTGGCTCCAGCCACTGCAACAAACCAATCATGCCGATCGTGTCGTGCTGGCATTTCAGAATGATCAGTCGTGTGCGATCGCCTTTGTGGCCGGCTGCCAGTTGTTCGCCCGACAATGTGAAGGGCGTGTCCATCCATCGGGTCATTCCAAATACTGTTTCATACCACTGTGCCGCTATGTCGGCATCCCGCACCATCAGCGTTGTCCGCTTGATTTCATCGGTCATGGGATCACCCGGCTCATTGAGTAAATTCCATTCCAGAATAGCCGGCGCTGACAACTTCCGCGCATTTGCGCAAGTACGCGGGCACGCCACCGGTATAGGGCATGAAAACTCTGGGTCGGCCAGGAATGTTAGCGCCGACATACCAGGAGTCTTCAGTGGCACGAATCGAACTGGCTACCACCTCCTGGCAATGCTCGCCCCATGCTCGCTCTACCGCGGCGCTCACGGCGCACGAAGCCGCGCCGCGTTTTTGCGTCTCAGCCAGACATCCGGCGATCAATTCCACATGCTGTTCAATGCTCTGCACCATGTTGGATAACACCGACGGACTTCCTGGGCCGTTGATCAGAAACAGATTCGGAAAACCCGCGACGGCAATCCCCAGATAGGTGCTTGGCTGTTCGCGCCAATGATCTCGCAAACCTTTACCGGCCCTGCCCTGCACATTGATCCGCAGGAATGATCCGGTCATGGCATCGAAACCAGTGGCAAACACAACGGTATCAAACTCGTGCGGCAGGCCGCCGGCGATCAGGCCGCGCTCGGTGAATCTTTGCATCGGCGACTGGCGGATATCGACCAGTGTCACGTTAGGTCGATTGAATGTTTCGAAATACTGGTTCTCGACGCACATGCGTTTGGAACCAATGACGCCAGTGGGCAGCAATTTGTTTGCCACGGTGGAGTCGTGGACTCTGCCGCGAATTTTTTCACGCACGAACTGCGCTGCCGTGTCGTTAGCGGCGCGATCGGCCATCAAGTCAGTGAACGCGCCCAGGAACTTGAGCCCGCCGAGCTGCCAGAACCTTTCGTACTGGGCGGCTCTCTCCTCCGGGGATACCGCCAGCGCCGCGCTCTCGCCATAGGGAAACGCATATCCGGTTGGTCTTAATTTGGCGCGCGCCCGCAAGCCCAGATAGTCGGCCTTGATCGACCGGTCGGTAGCATCGTCAAGCGGCTGGTTCCAGGCAGGCGCTGCATAGTTTGCCGTGCGTTGAAATACGGTCACTTGCGCTGCCTGAGCCGCAATCATGGGTATGCATTGAATACCCGACGAGCCGGTGCCAATGACTGCCACGCGACGGCCTGTGAAGTCCTGCGGCCGCTCGGGCCATTGTCCGGTATGCAGCTGGGCGCCTTGATATGCATTCAGCCCGGCAAACTCCGGGCGATTGGCACTCGACAAACAGCCCAGGGCTAACACGAGAAATCTCGCTGTCAATCGCGAACCTCGCTCATAGTGCACTTCCCATTGACGCGCAGTCTCATCAAATCGCGCTGCTGTCACGCATGCGCCGAACTCGATGTCGCGTCGCAGATCGAAACGGTCCGCGACGTGTTCGATATAGCGAAGAATTTCTGGCTGAGTTGCGTACTTCTCGGTCCAACGCCATTGCTGCTGCAACTCGGCGGAAAACTGGTATGAATACTGCGTACTTTCGACATCACAGCGCGCGCCGGGATAGCGGTTCCAGTACCAGGTGCCACCGACGCCGCTGCCGGCTTCCAGAACTCGCGCTGTGTGACCCAAGGCCCGGGCACGATGCAGCATGTAGAGCCCGGCAAAACCCGCGCCTACAATCAGCGTGTCGTAGTCAGGTTTTGCCATGCAACCATCGGCTGACCCGATCTAACAGATCCTTCATGTCTTTGTTAGTCTGCGGCAACTGCTCCGCCGGCAGATCCAGATGATTGAGCGGAACTTCCTGGCGGTACTGGTCAAAAACCGGCTGCACCACCTCCAATGGATAGCGGGGAATGCGCCGCCCTGTACGGAATTTCGCGATTGGGACCTCGGCCTCGATGACACTTTCATTGTTGCTGGGATCTTCCGCCAGCGGTTTGCCATCAGGTCCCACGATCAGAGAGCCGCCGCCAAAATTGGCTGGCACGCCAGATTCCGGCGGGAAGGTGATATTAGACATCGCCGAATACATGTTGTTGTAAAAGGCGATTGCTTGCACGTCAGTCTTGGAAAACAAAGTCGCAGTGCGCAGCATGATTTCGGTGCCGCGCATCGCGTAGGCCGCGAACACAAAAGGATCCACCTGCACGGTACTCACGGCGATGTTGCCGAACTCGGTCTGCAACACCGGAAACTCTTCTTCAATGCCGTATTTCGCTCGAAATTTGTCGCGGACATTCTCCACGGTGGTGGTCGGAATTTCCTCGGCACCGAACCGCAGGACGTTACGCGACTTCCAGTAGACCTTCTTGATCTGCCCATCCCGCCCGATCACTGGATTGAGACTCAGAATATGGCCTGGCCAGGCTGGATCCGTGGCGTAACTGCCAAACACGATATAGCTGTCGCAGGCTTTCGCCAGCTCTCCAAGACGTTTTGTTTCGGGGCCAGGCACCTGAATAGTGAACTTGAGTTTCTCGGCACGCGACCCTGATGAGTATCCTGTTAGGGGGAATTCATTGAACAAAATGAAATCGGGTTTTTTCCCCTTGGTGCAGGCCTCATTGATCCAATAGGCCATGCGCTCCACGTTCTGCGCCAAACCTTCACGCGGCGAAGGTGATTTCTGAATGTTCTTTGGAGCGTTCTGCACGACCTTGATGACAATGACATCTTTGGCAAGTGCGACAGTCGGGTAGCTGCCGTCTGGCCGAACCAGTTGCGGAACCTTACTGCGCGTCGCTGACTGCGTCGCGGTGATCAGGCCGCCAGCAAGGACCAACCAGGCAAAGGTTCGTAACGGACGGCTGACAAGGTTAAGCATGAGGGATCTCCTTGCCGCGCAATGTAGTCGCTCAACGCTGATTCGTCGATTCCACCGTGCCGAAATGACCGGTCTGGGGCGAACTCAGGGGTAGTCCGCTACCAACTGCAACCACCATTTGCGCGTGTCACTACTGAACCCAGCCGCATCGTACTGCGCGCCCTTCAATAGGATCTCGAAACGCTTGGCGAACTTGCGGCCTAGCGACAGGTCCCACTCGCGACCGTAGGACTGACTGCTCGCACTGGCTCGGAAGTCATGCCAGACCAGCGATGCGTCCATTCCCCAACGATGCACACTGGCATCGACATAAAAATCGCGCACTCCCTGCGGCGGAGTCGTCAGAAACTTATCCGCCCTCAGAAATCTCCTGCTCCACTTCACGCACCTCGAGCTCGACAATGACCTTGGCGGGCTTGGTGAGATTGGTGGGCGGCGGCACGTTAGGCGGACTGGTCAGCACCGCCTTAATCGGTTCGCCCTGCGGCGGCCCGAAATCGCCAGCGGCGGACCCACCCGTGTCTGCGGCAATCGCCGGGACTTTGGGGCCGCTGGCTAGCCTACCTTGATATGAGTCAAACCAGCGGCCGCAGTCCCTCAGTAGAACAACGTATAGAAAATGCCGAGTGGATGATGTACTCGCGCGACACCCAGCATGTAGAGGAACGCCAACAGCGCTGCAAAATAGCGCTGTTTTTGGACTCGACTTGCGGGCACCTGGCTCAGTGCCAGTGTCCCCAGTGCCACGTAGACGAGCACCAACAGCAGTTTGACAGTCAGCCAGTCGTGCGCAAACGGATACTGGCGCAACATCGTGATCAGCATCAGCGCGGCTGTTAGCAATGCGCAGTCGATCGCATAGGCGAGCCAGCGCAGCACCACATGGCCCGCGTACGGCGAACCTGCCAGCAACAGCAGACCGCGCAATAGGAACAGACCGCCCGACATCAGCGCGAAACTGATGTGGGCCAGTCTGATTTGCGGGTAGAACTCAATCACGCAATCGCGGCGCAACCCACAGACGCAGGACAAACCAGGAGAGAATCACCGCGCCGACCGCAAAGATCGTGTCCCCAGGAACGCGCATCCAGACCAGAAGGTGCATCAGCGGGCGGCTCATGAATTCGGCCGAACGCGCGTACCAGTAGCCGTTTTCGAGCGCTGCCTGGAGTTGCAGCACACCCATGGGCAGCAGCGCTAACAGCGCCATCAATCCCAACCCGATGTTGAGAGACAGGAAGGTCGCGCGCAGTGTCCCGTCGGACCAGATCGCGTCGGGTTTGAGACCACGCAGGCAAAACAACATGAGCCCTATTCCTAACATCCCATAGACGCCAAACAGCGCCGTGTGGCCATGCAACGGCGTCAGATTGAGGCCCTGCATGTAATAGAGCGCCAGCGGCGTATTGATCAGGAAACCGAAAAGACCCGCACCGACAAGATTCCAGAAGGACACCGCGAGAAAAAACAGGATGGGCCATCGATATCGACTCATCCAGGGTGTCGCCCGGCTGTGATTCCAGGTGTCGTAGGCTTCAAGACCGATCAAGGCCAAAGGCACGACCTCAAGCGCTGAGAACGAGGCGCCCAGTGCCAGAATTGCAATCGGCGTGCCCGCCCAATACAGATGGTGAAATGTTCCTAACACGCCACCAGCCATGAACACGATGGTCGCAAACAACACATTGACTGTCGCTGTCTTTGCCCGCACCAGCCCCAGTTTCACGAACAGGAAACTGATGACTGCCACTGCAAAAACTTCGAAGAATCCTTCGACCCACAAATGCACGACCCACCAGCGCCAGTACTCGACCACCGACAGGTGAGTCTTCTCGCCCCACATCAGACCGGCGCCATAGAAAAGCCCGATGGCAACTGTGGACAGGAACAGGAGTCCGACGATGGACGCCATATCGTCTTTGCGGCGCAGCGCCGGCCACAAGGCCCTTCCGACCAGCGTCAGCCAGATTATTAATCCCAGGAACAGGAATATCTGCCAGAAGCGACCGAGATCGACGTACTCCCAACCCTGATGCCCAAACCAGAAGTTGTTAGCAAGCCCGAGTTTTTGCATGACCGCGAACCACTGGCCGGCGAAAGCGCCGACCACAATGACCAGCAGACAGACGAATAGGACGTTGACGCCGAGCCACTGAAAACGCGGTTCATGACCGGAAATGGCCGGCGCGATATAAAGCCCAGTCGCAAGCCAGGCTGTTGCAATCCACAGCACCGCGAGTTCGGTATGCCAGCTGCGGGTTATCGAATACGGCAAGAACTGAGAAATCTCAAAGCCATAGAACTCCCGTTCAATCTGATAGTGAGCGGTGATCGCCCCCAGCAGAATTTGCACCAGGAACAGCGCCATCACCAGCCAGAAATACTTGGCCGTAGCGCGCATCGATGGCGTGATAAGGAGCCCCTGCAGAGGATCAGTGGCGGGCGGCACCAGCGGCGGTTCTTTGCCGTGGTAGGCGGCGTAGTGCCAGGCTAACAGACCGATGCCCGCCACCATGAAAAGGATGCTGAATACGGTCCAGAGAAAAGTCCCCGAGGTTGCGAAATTGCCGACCAAAGGATCGTAGGGCCAGTTGCTGGTGTAGCTCGCCTTCGATCCCGGCCGTTCACTGACTGCGGCCCAGGAAGTCCAGAAAAAGAATCCTGTCAGCGCGCGGCGATGTGCCTCTGTGTCGACTGTGTTGTCGCGCATCGCATAGTTTTCGCGCAGTTTCGCAGTGGCCGGGTCGTTACCGAAAAGACTCACATAGTGAGCCGCAACGGTGCTAATGGCCTGCGCACGGTCGTCCGAGACCACAATTGTTTTGCTGCCTTGCTCATAGGTGTTAGGCCGGAGCGCCTCGCGGACGCGTAGTTTGAGGACTTCTTGATCCGCGGTACGCAATGCAGCGAACGCGTGACCGAAGTCGCGTTGCGCCCACAGCTCGAGCAAAGCGTCGCTTTCACGATGCAGCCAGTCAGCGCTCCAGTCCGGTGCAATCAGCGCACCATGTCCCCAGATCGTTCCCAGTTGCTGCCCGCCGAATGACTGCCAAACCTGGCGACCAGTTTCGATGTCATCGCGGCTATAGAGAACCTGACCGGTCGCATTGGCTACGCGGTCGGGCATCGGCGGTGCCGAGCGGTAGACTTCGCCGCCCATCCACAGCAACACAGCAAATGTGACGCCCAACAAAAGGCCAAGCCCGATCCACAGACGTTTAGCTTCCGACATCGCAGTTCTCCCACAGTTATCCGCTACCTGAATGCTAGGTAGCCGACCTGGGTCGCGCCCTGATCTGGATCAAGCGCTCTGGGGAATTGTGGAATTTACGAATGCAGGACGTTGCGAGCGATTGCGCGCAACGCCGCCGGGTCAACGAACTCGACATCGCGGCTGTTGACTCTGATCAGGCCCTGATCTTGAAAACGCCGCAAGACACGGCTGATTGTCTCGGCCGCCAGACGCAGATAGTTGGCAATATCCGCCCGCGGCATGGAAAGCCGGAACGCGTTCGCGGAAAAACCGCGAGCTGCAAAGCGATCCGCAACCGCCACCAGAAATGCAGCGACACGCTCTTCGGCGGTAAAGTCGCCCGCCAGCAACGATGCAGTGCCGATGTCCTTACTCAGCAGCCGAAACAGTTGCTGTTGGATCCCCGGAATTCGCGCCGCGAGAGTGGCCAGCGCCGGAAACGAAAAGCGACACAGATAGACGGAATCGAGTGCGATGGCGTCGCAGGGATAGCGATCGGGATGAATTGCATTCAGACCGACCATCTCGCCCGGCAAATAGAAGCCGAGCACTTGCTCGCGACCGAGGCTGTCGACCATGCTGGTCTTAACCGTTCCACCGCGAACTGCGTAGATGGCGCTAAACCGCTCATTGGCACGAAACAAGTACTCATTCTCGCGAACCGGACCGACGTGCTCGACCACACAATGCAAGGCCTGCAAAGTGGATTTGTCGTAGCCATTAGGCATGCACACCGCGCCAAACGCGCAGGTAGAGCAGAATTTGACGTCGCTGCCGTCGTCTGGAAATACCGCAGTGGTTGTTGATGGCATGGCGCGCAAACGCCCATGATACGGTGTTGACGATGCTGATTCGAGTTCGTTAGTCACTCAACAATCGGCAGACGGCCCTGGTCAAGCGCGTTGCAATAGACAGTCGGATCGGCGGCATTCATCGAAATAGCCTCGCCAAAGCGGCTGACGGCGCCCGGCCCGAGACCCAGTAGGTCACAGTCATCCGCGGCGACAGCCATGGTATTGGTTGCCGCCGGCGCCAACGAGAAATGTTGCGCAAGCGAATCCATCAAATCGGACTTCGCAAGCTGTGACAAAGCATTTAAGCCACGACCCTCGAATGCGAGCCTGACCACCCGACGATCCCGCGCCAGCAAAGGTGCCAGTAATTCCATCTCGCGATAGAGCCGCTGCAGTACCGCGTCCACGCCTTGCTCCGCCAGCCACACCTGCACAAAGATGTCGCGCGGAATGGGATCCTGGTTGCTGGCGTTGATTGCCTGTCGAAAATCAGCCTCGCTCATGTCTTGGCCTCCGATTGCGGACGCTAATACGCAGCCGTCCTCTGGTCCTTGACTGAGATCAAGCGTTCACGCGAAAGCAGCATTTGCGAACGTCGGCGAAGTCATACACTGTTCCCGGCCAACCGCGCGAGCCAGCGCGCCAAAGGAGTGTGATCCATGAATCCCACCAGAATTGAACATGACAGCTTCGGAGACATTGAAGTCGATGCGCGCTGCTACTGGGGCGCGCAGACTCAGCGCTCGCTGCACTTTTTCGCGATCTCCAATGAAACGCAGCCACGAGCACTATTGGATGCCATCGTGCTTGTGAAAAAGGCAGCCGCTACCGTCAACCATGAGCTGGGTTTGTTGGACGCCAAAACGGCAAGCGCGATTGTCAAAGCCACCGATGAAATCCTGGCTGGCCTTTTTGCCGATCAGTTTCCGTTGTCAGTCTGGCAAACAGGTTCCGGCACACAAACCAACATGAACGTCAACGAAGTCATTGCCAACCGAGCCAGCGAATTGCTCGGCGGTGTCCGCGGAGTCAATCGTCTTGTGCATCCTAACGATGACGTCAATAAAGGCCAATCGTCAAACGACGTGTTTCCCACGGCGATGCACCTGGCGGCGGTCAGCGCCATCGAACAGGGAGTCGTTCCCGCGCTAGCTGAACTGCAGCAGGCGCTGGCGCAAAAAGTCCACGAATTCGCCGACATCGTCAAAATCGGTCGCACGCACCTGCAGGATGCGACGCCGTTGACCCTGGGCCAGGAGTTCTCCGGATATGTATTTCAAGTGAATCAGTCCTTGCAGCACCTGCAGTCCACTCTGCCCGCGCTAAAGCAACTTGCGATTGGCGGCACAGCGGTCGGCACGGGCCTGAACACGCACCCGCAGTTTGGTCGCCGGGTCGCCGAAAAACTCTCGGCTCTGACAAGCACGGAACTTGTGGCCTGTGACAACAAATTCGCGTTGATGGCCGCTGCAGACGCACTGGTGGCTGCGCATGGCGCGCTCAAGGTGTGTGCCGCCAGTTTGATGAAAATCGCCAATGATATTCGCTGGCTGGCGAGCGGGCCGCGCTGCGGCATTGGTGAAATTCGAATTCCCGAAAATGAGCCTGGCTCATCGATCATGCCGGGCAAGGTCAATCCCACGCAATCCGAAGCGCTGACGATGATCTGCTGCCAGGTCTTTGGCAATGACGTGGCGATCAACATCGGTGGCGCCAGCGGCAATTTCGAACTCAACGTATATCGGCCGATGATCATCTTCAACTTTTTGCAAAGCGCACGGTTGTTAGCCGATGGAGTCAGAAGTTTTACCTGCCACTGCGTGGCGGGAATAGAAGCGGATCGGGAACGGATCGCCGCACTGCTCGGACGCTCGTTGATGCTGGTCACCGTGCTGGTGCCGGATATCGGCTATGACCGAGCGGCGCAGATCGCGAAATACGCGCATCAAAATGGCAAGTCGCTGCGTGAAGCGGCTATGGAGCTCAGAATCATGACCGCTGATCGATTCAATTCACTGATGAAGTCGCATGGCGCGAACTGACAGTTCAAGTAATTCGATGCCGGAATATCCATTCGCGGCGCCGCCGAATCCTGGAGAGTCTCTGGAAGTAGCGCCTGGCGTGCTGTGGCTGCGCATGCCATTGCCCATGGCGCTCAATCACATCAACATCTGGGCGTTGGACGACGGCGAAGGCCGGGCCCTGATCGATACCGGCATACGCAGCGAAGAGTCAATACAGGCCTATCGAATGCTCTATGCGAATGTGGCTGGCCCGAAGATGCTGACCCGGGTTCTGGTTACGCACATGCATCCGGATCATGTGGGTTTGGCAGGCTGGTTGACTCGCCAATCCAACTGTCATTTGTGGATGACGCGGCAGGAGTATTTATATTGCCGAATATTGGCTGCAGACACCGGGCGCGAAGCGCCCGACGATGCGGTTGATTTTTATCGCGCCGCTGGCTGGGATCAGGAAAATCTTGAGATCTACCGCAGCCGATTTGGCAATTTCGGCAAGTATATTCATCCACTGCCAGACAGTTTTCGACGGATTGTCGATGGCGAAGAAATCCGTATTGGCGAACACACCTGGCGAGTCATTGTCGGCACCGGGCATTCACCTGAGCACGCCTGTTTTTATAGCCCAGCGTTAAAAATACTGATTTCCGGGGATCAGGTGTTGCCGCGAATTTCCAGCAATGTGTCGGTCTACCCGTCGGAGCCCGATGCCGATCCGATGGCGGATTGGCTCGAGTCGCTGGCGAAGATCAAGCGCCTGGTTCCCGACGATGTGCTGGTGCTGCCGTCCCACAACGACTGCTTTCGCGGACTGCACGCGCGCCTAGATGCGTTGATCTCTGGTCAACTGAAAATCTTTGAGCGCTTATCGGCTTCGCTACAGGAACCTAAACGCGCGATTGACGTTTTCGGCGCTCTGTTCGCGCGCTCGATCTCGCAATCTGACCACCATCTGCTGCAGATGGCCACTGGTGAAAGCCTCGCCTGTCTGCACTACCTGCTGCGGCGAGGTGAGGCTACCCGTCTCCTCGACGCCGCAGGCGTCGCCTGGTACCAGCGTTGTTAGTCAGGCGAGTCCATGCTTGGCCAGCGGCAACGACCTGATGCGTTTCCCAGTCATAGCAAACAGCCCATTGCAGATCGCCGGTGCGATCAGCGCTGTGGCGGGCTCACCGATGCCGCCTGGGTCTGCATTGCTTTCCACCAGGTACGTCGAAATACGCGGGACCTCCGACAAGCGCAAGATCCGGTAGCGGTCGAAATTGGTCTGCTGAACCCGCCCGCCCTTGAGATCAATCTGCCCCCAAAGCGCTGCGGACAACCCAAACAGCGTCGCACCCTCCACCTGAGCTTCGACGATCCCTGGATTAACCACTTGCCCGCAGTCCAGCGCACAGTGCACTCGATGGATCTTCAGTTTGCCATCGGCCATGGACATGTCGACCACTTGTGCCATGTACGTGCCATAGCCTTCCATGAGCGCGACGCCAAAACGGTGCCCTTTCGGCGGCGTGTTGTAACGGGCCTGTTCCGCGGCCGTTTTCAGCACCGCTGCATAGCGCGGCTGTTTATCGAGCAACGACAACCGATATGCCAGCGGATCGGTACCCGCCGCGACGGCCAGCTCATCCATGAAGGACTCAGCCACAAAACAATTGAGCGCATGACTGACTGAGCGCCAATACCCCACGTCGATGCCAATTTCATGCCTCTGGTAGCTGATGCGCACGTTAGGCACGTCGTAGGGATAATTGCTGGCCGCCTCGACCGCAAACGGATCAACCGCTGTCTCGACCACGGCTGGAAACATGCGCGCCGTGACCGATGGGCTGGTCAGGTGCAAGTGCCAGGTGGTCGGCTTGCCGTCTTTGCCTAACACGGCGGCCGCCCTATCGAAGGCCGGTGGGCGATACGCGTCGTGCGTCATGTCATCTTCGCGGGTCCACAAAACTTTGACGGGCTTGCCCGCCGCCTTGCTGGCTTCGACGGCCGCCGGAATGAAATCGACCTCCAGGCGCCGGCCAAAGCCGCCACCCAGAAACGTGGTGTGCACGCGCACCTGTTCGGGTTTGAGCCCACAGGCGGCTGCCGCAGTAAGCTGCGCAACCTGTTGTATCTGGGTGGGGACATAGAGATCGCAACCGTCTGCCGTGACATTCGCGGTGCAATTCTGGGGTTCGAGGGTCGCATGCGCTAACAATGGCAGTTCATAGTCGGCCCGCACTACTCGCGCACCGGACTTGCTAGCTTCTGCCAATGCTTGGATGGCATCGCCATCGTTGCGGACTTCCTGCCCACTGCCGCCGGCGGCTGTGCGCAGCCCTTTCCAGATAGTCGCAGTGTCCAATCCCTTGTTAGCGCCCGCGTCCCATACAATGCTGAGCGTGTCGCGCGCGCGCCGCGCGCGCCACCAACTGTCGGCGAGGACCACGACGCCGGTCGAGGTCAGGATGACGTCTTTGACACCTGGCATCGCCTTGGCTTTCGTCGCATCAAAGCTCTGCGCCTTGCCACCTAACACAGGGGACTGGGCCAGGGCGCCGTAGAGCATGCCATCGAGACGCACATCGATGCCGTACTGCGCCGTGCCATCGACCTTGCGCGGCGTATCGAGACGATTCTGCGGCTTGCCGATGACGCGAAACTGCGCTGACTTGCGCAGCTGGACTTCGTTGGGCACCGGAAGTTTGCCGGCCGCTTCAGCGATCACGCCGAAACTCAGGCGATTGCCTCGCGGCGAGACGACCTCGCCATTTTCGACGCGACAGCCAGCAGTGCTTTGGCCCCATTGGCTGCAGGCGGCTGAGATCAACATTTCTCGCGCCTGCGCGCCCGCGGTGCGCAACTTGCTCCAGCCTTCACGGATACTGGTGCTGCCGCCGGTAATCTGCGTACCTAACAAAGAATTGGCAAATGCGTTGCCCGCAGGCGCAAACTCGACCACTATCTTGTCGACGCTCACACCCAGTTCTTCGGCGAGCAACATAGGCAGCGCCGTGTACACACCCTGGCCCATTTCAGACTTGTCGCAATAGAAGCGAATCGACTCATCACTGCCGATCTGTAACCAGGCATTGAGATCTGATTTTGTCAGTACGCCCGAGGGTTTGACACCGGACTGACGCTCACAGCCCGCCAGGCTGATTGCCAGAACCAAACCGCCTGAGACTACTGCGCCTTGCTGGAGAAAATCGCGTCGATTGATTGCATTACCCATGAAACACCCCCGCGTCCAATGACGATTTGCAGCGACTGAGTCAGGTGACTTTTTTGTCGGCGCCAATAGCGGCAGCGCGATGAATAGCTGCGCGAATGCGCTGATAGGTTCCACAGCGGCACAAATTGCCGGCCATCGCGGCATCGATGTCACTGTCGGTTGGCTTCGGCGTTTTGGCCAGCAGTGCCACCGCGGACATGATCTGTCCAGACTGGCAGTAGCCGCATTGCGGAACATCAAGTTCTATCCAGGCTTTCTGCACGGGGTGGCTGCGGTCGGTCGACAGGCCCTCAATGGTCGTGACTTTCTGGCCCGCCGTCAGGGAGCTGATCGGCGTCACGCAAGAACGAATCGGTTCGCCATCGACATGCACGGTACAGGCGCCGCACAGCGCCATGCCACAACCGTACTTGGTGCCCGTCATTCCCAGGGTATCGCGCAACACCCACAACAGCGGCGTATCCGCTTCGACATCCACCTCAAGCGTCTTGCCATTGACGTTCAATGAATACATGGCTGCGTTTCCTCCCAACGGATTGTTAACCGGCTGTGCTGTGCCGATTGTGCGCCTGTCTTACCGGCGCAACAATATGTCAGCGCTTCGGATAGCGCGCATTGGCTTCGAGGACATTGAGATCCATGTGATTGCGCATGAATCGATTTTTGGCCTCGGTCACTGGCTGGTAATCCCAGGCGGTGAAACGCCCCGATCGATTGGCGGCATTTACCAGTTGTCGATATTTCTGACTCTGCCTGACATCTCGCGAGAACTGCTCGAAATCCCAACGCGCCGACATCTCACGCATGAATGCCGCCATGACCGGTGCATGCGACGGCTCGTTGGCAAGATTCCTGGCTTCCAGGGGTTCCGCCTCCAGATCAAACAGTTGCACAGGATCGGCGGCGCAATAGTTGAACTTGAATTGGCCGCGCCGAATCATGATCATCGGACCGACCGATCCTTCGGCGCAGTATTCTGCGTAGGCCGCGCGCTCGGAATCCTCTCGACCGTGCACCAGACTCAACACGCTGCGGCCGTCAATGTCGCCCACGATATCGTTCACATCGCCGCCCGCCAGTTCGACCAGCGTCGGCAGCAAGTCGTGCAGTGAGACCGGCGTCGCCACGCGCTTTGGTGTTCGCTGTTGCGGCGCTACCATCAGCAGTGGCACCCGGCACGCGGCTTCGAAGAAGTTCATTTTGTACCAGAGGCCACGCTCACCTAACATGTCGCCATGGTCTGCGCACAGAATGATCTGCGTTGATTGATCGAAATCGCATTGCTCAAGCGTTTTCAGTAACTCGCCGAGCTTGTCGTCGAGATAACTGATGTTGGCAAAACTGGCGTGCCGCGCGTTGCGGATATGGTCCGCGGTGACTTCGTACTTCCTAAAGTCAACCGCATCGAGAAGCCGTTGCGAATGAGGATCCTGACTTTCATAGGGCATGGCGCCGACCCGGGGCATTGGGATCTGCGCTGGATCGTAACGATCCCAGTATTCCCGACGCGCGAGGTATGGATCGTGCGGATGCGTGAAGCTGACAGTCAGACAAAAAGGCCGTGAATCCTGGCGGCGAGCGTACTGAAACAATTTCAGTCGAGCCTGATACGACACTTCGTCATCGAATTCCAATTGGTTGGTGATTTCAGCAATGCCCGCCTCTGTCACCGAACTCAAGTTGTGGTACCACCAGTCCACGCGTTCGAGTGGCCGTTCCCAGTCGGGTGTCCAGCCGAAGTCGGCGGGATAGATGTCCGTGGTAAGACGTTCCTCGAAACCATGCAGCTGATCCGGCCCGACAAAATGCATCTTGCCCGCGAGCGCAGTCTGGTAGCCCAGTTTGCGCAGATAGTGAGCGAAAGTTGGAATCGATGCCTTGAACTCTGCGGCATTGTCGTAAACACCACTGCGCGATGGCAGTTGTCCGCTCATGAAAGCGCCGCGAGCGGGCGTACACAAAGGACTGGAGCTGTAGGCGTTGTCAAATCTGACAGCGCGCGCCAGCAAGCGACGCATGTTGGGCACCTGCAGCGAGTCGATTCGGTCGTCATCCAGCAGGACGCCGCTCATCTGGTCAAACATGACAATCAAAATGTTAGGTTTTTGCAAATGCCACTCCGGATGCGCCTGTCAGGCTCGCGGCTGCGAGCTAACGGCTCAGCGAGCGCGTCGCGACTTGATAAAATAGGCGATCAGAGCCACGGCGATCGAACCCACGCTCGCCCAGAACTCACTCGCCATTTTCGGATCCAGCGCCATTTTGACCAACACGGCGAACATGGCAGCGATCGCAAAATAGGTGGCCCAGGGGAAAAACCACATGGGCAACGCAGGCGCAGGTTTGCCTTCGCGCTCACGTTGGCGGCGTAGTCGCACTTGTGAAATGCAGATCATGATGTAAATGGCGATGATGATGGCGCCTGTGGCTTTGACCAACCACGCAAACACCAGTCCTGGCGACAGGATGGCAGCGATAACGCCGATAAAGCCCACAATACTGGCCAGCCAGACGGCCCGCGCCGGTACAAAACGACTGTTGGTTTCCGCAAGAAAGCTGGGTGCATCGCCCTTTTCGGCTAACACATAGAGCACACGCGAGGCCACAAAGAACGAGGCATTCAGGCAAGACAGAACGGCGGTCAGGATGATGATGCTCATCACTGTGCTGGCCAGTGGAATTCCCATGAAATTCAGCACCAGGGTAAACGGCGACTCGCCGGACTTCACCGTGTTCCACGGCACTACGCTGACTATCAACGCGACCGAACCCAGGTAGAACGCCAGAATGCGCCAAACAACGGTGGACACCATTCGAGCCACGGACTTTGCGGGCTCGGTGGATTCCGCCGCAGCAATGGTCACCACCTCGGCACCCATCATCGAGAAGAACACCGGAATCGCTCCTGTTAGCACCGCGGCGAAACCAAATGGCGCGAAACCGCCATGGGCCGTCAGGTTGCTGAACGTCGGGCCGTTGGGCGAGGTCCAGCCCAGTGCATAGGCCAGACAGGTCGTGATGAATACAATGATGGCCGCAACCTTGATGGACGCGAACCAGAATTCGAACTCGCCGAACGAACGAGTCGACATCAAGTTGACTGCTGTCATGGCCGCCATCAGCACTGTGCCGATGACCCAATTCTCATACGGCAACCATTGCTGCAGAATGGCTGCGCCAGCAATCGCCTCGATCGGAATGACAATTGCCCAGAAATACCAATAGAGCCAACCGACCGAAAATCCGGCCCAATTGCCAAGGCCCGCACGCGTGAATTCAGTGAAAGACCTGACCTGCGGCATTTCTACCGCCATCTCGCCAAGGCAGCGCATGACGATCAATACCAAAAGGCCTGTCAGCGCATAGCTGAGCACGACCGCTGGTCCGACCTGCAATATCGCGACACTGCTGCCGACCAGAAGCCCGGCACCAATGATGCCGCCAATGGTAATCATAGTGACGTGGCGCGGGCGCAATGCGTGCGACAGTCGATCCTTGGTCACTTGGGCGTCTATAGCCGTACTGTTCAATGCGCTCTCCCCCGATGATTGAAGTATCGATCGATCGGCAAGACTAATCCCTCGTTGGTTCCGGATCGAGTCCCGCGTCAGCAATCTTAATGACGGCAAGTTCCCGGGCCATGTCGTGGTTCCGGTACAGGTACCAATACAGCAAGGCCGATACCGGCAAGCCGATCAGCATGGAAATATCTGCGCCACCCAGTGCCTGCGCCACGGGTCCGCGGTACATCCCGGAACTGAAAAACGGAATCATGGCGGCGAAACCGACCGCATAGGAAAACAGACCGCGCCAGTTCCATCGACCGTACATGCCATCGGGATTGAAGATTTCCCGAATCGAATAGGCGCTACGTCGTACGACATAAAAGTCGACCAGATTGATCGCAGTCCACGGCGTCATCAGATAGAGCAGCACAGCCAGTAGATCTTCGAACCGATGGACGAAATCCTTGGATGCCACCAGCGCCAGCGCAATGGACACTACCGTTGCCAGAGCCAAAAAAGCCAGGCGTTTGCTGACTGTCGGTGGCGCTGGTTTGAAAGAATCGGCAATACTCAGCAGGGCTAGCGACGCACCATAAAAATTAAGACTGGTAATGGTCAGCAGGCCTAACATCCCGGCCGCGAGCAATGGTTTACCCATGCCCGGAATCACAGAGTCCGCAGCCTGCTGAACCGCCGCGGCAACTTCAGCACCTGGAAAAAGAGCGGCAGCAACCGTGCCAAGCAGCATCATCCACACGCCGCCGACAAAAGCCCCGAGATAAGTCCACCAGAACGACTCAGCAACGGAAACCTCGCGCGGCAGATAGCGCGAGTAATCAGACACATAAATGGACCAGCTAAGTTGATAGGCGGCTGCAGCAAAAAACTGCACTAGAAACGGAATGGTCTTGAAATCACCGACAATCCAGTGTTGCTCCGGCAGCCGCAATGTGAATGCAGCTGCAACAGAAAACAGCAACAACACGGCCAGCATCACATAGGCGAGCCAGCGCTGCGCGCGGTGAATCCAGTCGTACCCCACCGCAGCAATTGCGGCCGCAAGCAGCGTGAAGATGATGATGACAGTTGAATCAATGTCGTGCGACGCGCCCGTCAACTGCCTAACGGACTGCGCAATCAACACTTCGTTGAATGCGTTGTAGCCGATGTACGCCACCAGGGCGACTACCCAGACCAGCAACGCGCCCATATAGCCAAACTGCGGCCGCGATTGAATCAGTTGCGGTAAACCCAGTTGCGGCCCTTGGGTCGAGTGAAACGACATGAAGAACGTGCCGAGGGCGCAACCGGCGGTTACCGCAATGGCGGTCCACAGAAAATTGCCACCGAGGCCGATGCCGATGACGCCGACCGCCAGTGTTGCCAGGTGAGCGTCGCCGGTGAACCAGATCGGCCACAGGTGCCAGACCTTGCCGTGTCGTTCGGCCAGCGGTATGTAGTCAATCGAACGTTTTTCGAGCTGCATTGTTATCCCGCGACGGGCCTTTTTATTATCAACGTTATAATATAGTTTGCCGCTGTCAGGAAGCTTTACCGGAGACTGCCCGCTTGAACCCCGAAGTATTCATTACCTGCGCGATTACCGGCGACGACACTAAAGTCACGCGCAGCCCGCACTGTGCGATCGCGCCCGTCGACATCGCTGCATCCGCAATCGCCGCGGCCCGCGCTGGCGCCGCTATTGTTCACATCCATGTTCGCGATCCTGATACCGGCGGCTTCAGCATGGAAACGCGCCTTTACCGGGAAGTGGTAAAGCATATCCGCGAAAGCAAAGTGGACGTCATCGTCAACCTCACCTGCGGCATGGGTGGCTACATCGTGATCGGCAACAACGGGCTTGCCGATACGCCAGCGCCGGGCAGCGACTTTGTGACGCAGGAAGAGCGCATGAAGCATGTGATCGAGCTCTGCCAAGAAGGCAAGTATCGACCGGAAATCGCAACGCTCGATTGCGGCAGTCTCAATTTCGGCGACGGCAACCGAGCCTATGTCTCGACACCGACCTATCTGCGCCAGGGCGCGGCCATCGCGCGCGATCTGGGCGTCAAACCAGAACTCGAGATTTTTGATACGGGCAATCTCTGGTTCGCCAAACAGATGATCAAGGAAGGCCTCCTTGATGCACCAACGCTTATCCAGCTATGCACCGGCATACCCTGGGGTGTGCCTGCTGACACCGGCCATTTGCTGGCCATGGTCAATTCGCTGCCTGAAAACTGCATCTGGACATCATTTGCAATCAGTCGCATGCAGATGCCGTGGGTCGCACAGTCCATTCTGTTAGGCGGCAATGTCCGCGTCGGCCTGGAAGACAATCTTTACCTCAGCAAAGGGGTCTATGCCAGCAACGAACAGTTGGTGACCAAAGCACGCACCATTATCGAGGCGATGGGCGCGCGAGTGCTGAGCGTGGCCGAGACGCGTGAGCGACTCCGACTCCGCTAACCACGCGCCGGCATGGTCGCCGAGCGCCTATCAGAGCGCTATCGAGTCGAGCTGGATCGACTACAACGGTCACCTGCGCGATGGCTATTATGGGCTGATAGCCAGCGCCAGCATCGACGCGCTGATGGACGATTTAGGACTCGACCAGAGCTATCGCCAGCAATCGCGGTGCACACTGTATACAGTGGAAATGCATGTGCGCTTTCTGAGCGAAGTGAAACATGACGACGTCCTGACGTTAGACAGATACGCAGTCGAATTTGACACCAAGCGGCTGCGGTCGCTGATCGCGATGCGCATCCATGGCAATCAGACTACGGCGGCGGTTGTTGATGTCATGTTGTTGCATGTGCATCAGGGCGACGCCGTAACCACGCGGCCGTTTCCCGCTACTATCCAACAGCGACTAGTTGCTTGGGCCCGCCAGCCGGCACCTGCTGATGTGCTGACGCTAGGCTCCCGCGCACTGACCATGAGCCGGCGTTCTTGAACAAGCCGTCGCTGAGCCGGCTACTCAATCCCCGCAGCATTGTCTTGTTAGGCGCGGGTACATGGACGGATGCTGTCGCTGCGGGTGCACAGAAGGTGGGTTTCCAGGGCGACATCTGGCGCATCCACCCGCAGCGTGCATCGAGCGCCGAAACCATTTACTACCGCTCCGTCGCAGAACTGCCCGGCGTTCCAGATTGCGCATTCCTGGCGGTGCCCGCGCGGGAAGTACCGCCCGTCGCCAAGGCGCTGGCCGATCGCGGCGCAGGAGCCTTTGTTTGCTTCAGTTCGGGCTTTGCCGAGACAGCCACCGAGACTGGCATCCATCTCAGTCGCGAGCTGGAAGTTGCCGCGGGACAGCTCCCCTTTCTCGGACCTAACTGCTACGGCATGGTCAATTTCTTCGATCGTGTTGCGCTCTGGCCAGACCAGGTAGTTGGTGATTCGCTGCCGCGAGGTATTGCCATCATCTGTCAGAGCGGCACGATTGCGCTAACGCTGATGTTCCATGATCGGGGTTTACCAATTGGGTATCTGATCACGATCGGCAATCAACAACGCCTGGCCGCTGAAGATCTGATCGAAGCGTTGTGCGCAGACGATCGTGTGAGCGCAATCGGCCTTTATATCGAAGGAATTAGCAGCGCACCGCGATTCGCCGCTGCGGCGAAAAAGGCCCGTGACTGCGGCAAACCCATTGCGCTGATCAAGAGCGGTCGGAGCGCGGCAGCGGCGCGCACTGCCCAAAGTCATACCGGCGCATTGACAGGCAGCGATGCGGTTTTCGACACGTTCTGTCAGCAGGCAGGCATTGCCCGCTGCCACACCCTGTCGGAGCTGTGTGAAACTCTGAAACTGTTGCATGCCGGCGGCCCGCTGACTGGGCGGCGCATTGTTGTCATGGGAGCCTCGGGCGGCGACATGGCAATGACATCCGATCTCGCGGAATCACTGTCACTGGATTTCCCGGTGTTTACCGAAAAATCGCAAACGCCACTGCGAGAAATACTGGGTGATCGGGTCACCATCGCCAATCCCTTCGATATGCATACCTACACCTGGTTCGATCACGCCGCCATGCGCGCGATCTTTGACCAGGTACTGGCGCAGGACGTGGATGCGGTCGTGTTCATGCTGGATTGTCCGCCGTTAGGTCGGGCGGATGATTCGGCATTCGTGCCTGTGATCGATGAGTACATCGCCGCGGCAAGGCACGCCAAACCACGCGCTGCGCTGCTGGCTTCATTGCCTGAAACGCTGAATCACAGCATTCGCGAACGCTGTATCGCCGGTGGCGTGGTGCCCCTGCAGGGGCTCCAAGAAGGTCTCAAGGCGCTGCATCACGGCGCCGCCATCGCTGCCGCATGGCGCTTATCGTTTCCCGAGATCGGCGCGACCCCCATTCCAACGGGCAACGCGCTCGTGATTGGCGAACAGGCCGCGAAACAGCGCCTCGCTCAGTTCGGTCTCTCGGTACCGGCAAGCGCAGTAGTAACGCCAAACCAGGCCGCCGCGGCTGCGCAAACCCTAGGTTTTCCCGTGGTGATGAAAATCGCCGGCGTCAACATCGCGCACAAAAGCGACCGCGGCGGCATCGTGCTCAACATTCGCTCGCGCGAGGACGCCGAGCGAGCGGCGCAACGACTGGGTGCCATGTCATCGCAGCTGATCGTCGAGGCCATGATTGAAGGCGCGGTCGCCGAGATGTTGGTCGGTGTCATCAGCGATCCTCAGTTCGGTCAGGTACTGGTGCTGGGCAATGGCGGAGTCCAGGCCGAACTTTGGAAGGACACCAGTAGATTGTTGCGACCCTGGACGGACGCCAACATTAGAGCGGCGCTGCAACGCCTGACCAGCTGGCCGCTGCTCGCCGGGTTTCGCGGCAAGCCCGCAGGCGATGTCGACGCACTGGTATCCGCCGTGCAGTCGATTGCGAACTACGCTGACAAGCATCGCGCTACGCTCGTGGAGATGGATATCAACCCATTGCTCGTACGTCCTCTGGGACAAGGCGTTGTGGCTGTCGATGCCCTGATTCGAGAATTGAGTTCAGACATTATCCAGGAGAATGTTCATGGCTAACGGAATCCGCGTGGACCGCCAGGGCGCGGTGCTGCTGATTACCATCGATCGCCCCAAAGCTAACGCCATCGATCTTGCGGCCAGTCGCGCACTCAACGATGCCGTGGCCCTGTTGCGCGATGAGGCCGCGCTGCGTGTGGGCATCATCACCGCCGCCGGTGAGCGTTTTTTCTGCCCGGGCTGGGATCTCAAAGCGGCGGCAGCAGGTGAAAAATCCGATGAGGATTGGGGTCCGGGCGGCTTCGGCGGCCTCAACTATCCGCGCAACCTCAACAAACCGATCATCGCCGCCGTCAACGGCATTGCCTGCGGCGGCGGCTTTGAAATCATGTTGGGCTGCGACATCATCGTTGTTGAAGAACATGTGCAGTTCGCGCTGCCGGAAATCAACGTCGGTGTGCTACCGGATGCGGCTTCGATCAAGCTACGACGTCGCATTCCCTATCACGTGGCCGTCGAGTTCCTGCTGATGGGTCGTTGGATGGATGCTGCCGAGGCCAAGCACTGGGGCCTCGCCAACCATGTCGTGCCCAAGGGTGCGGCGCTCGCGAAGGCCCAGGAAATTGCAGCGCAAATCGCAGCTGGCCCGCCGCTGTTGTTCCCGGCCATCAAGCAACTTCTGCGTCACACGGAAATGGTGCCTGAGCACGAAGCTTTCGCGCTGCACGATTCCCTCGATTTGGTGCAGCAGGTTGTACGCTCGGATGATCTGAAGGAAGGCACGCTTGCCTTCACTGAAAAACGTCCACCGCGCTGGAGCGGGCGTTGATTACCCGCGCAACTCAATATTGTTAGCCGCCGAGCGGTCGCAACAGCGAGCGGGAAATGATGTGACGCTGCACCTCGCTGGTGCCATCCCAGATACGCTCGATGCGCGCGTCGCGCCAGATACGCTCCAACGGTAGGTCAGCCATCAGGCCCATACCACCGTGGATCTGCAACGCCTCATCGGCGACCATGGCTAGCATTTCGGTCGACTTGAGCTTGGCAACAGCCATGTCCATGTCGGTCGCCGTGCCCTGGTCGTGTTTGTAGGCGGCTTCCAGTGTCAGTAGCTCTGCCGCTCGAAGCTCGACCGCCATGTCAGCCAGCTTGAAACTGACACCCTGGAACTTGCCGATGGACTGGCCGAACTGGTGGCGCTCGACCGCCCAGCGGGTAGCCAGGTCCAGAGCACGTTCTGCACGGCCAAGGCAGGTCGACGCCACCTGCAGTCGCGTGGCCCCCAACCAGGTGTTAGCCAATGCAAAACCCTGATGCAATTCACCCAGAATGGCACTGCGCGGCACGCGGCAATCCTGGAAATCCAGAATGCAGTTGTGGTAGCCGCGATGCGATACGTTGCTATATCCCTCGCGGACCTCAAATCCCGGGTGACCCATGTCTATCAAGAACGCGGTCATTTGCGCGCGTGGCCCGCGATCACTGCTGGATGACCCGGTCGCGGCAATCAGAATGACAAAATCGGCCCGATCAGCATGACTGATGAAATGCTTCGTGCCATTGATAATGAAGTCGCCACCCTTCTCGATCGCCGTCGTCTTCATGGACCGCAAATCGGATCCGGCGCCCGGCTCGGTCATTGCCAGACAGTCTGTGCGTTCACCCCGCACCGACGGCAACAGATAGCGCTCGCGCTGCTCAGCATTGCAGCCTAACAAAATGTTAGACGGACGCGCGACGCAGTTGTAATGCAACGCATAGCCCGTGCGCCCGAGCTCTTTTTCGTACAGCACCCAGCTCACAGTATCAAGCCCCGCCCCACCCACAGACACCGGCATATTGGCGGCATAAAGGCCGGCCATAATCGCCTTGGCCTTGAGAGTCTGGTACAGGTCCTCGCGCAACACACCGGTGCGCTCAATCTCGTCTTCAAACGGCATCAGCTCTTTTTCCACGAAATCACGCGTGGTCTTGATGATCAGCTGCTGCTCTTCGCTCAGGGAAAAATCCATTTTGACTCCAAACT
>JAYVJR010000051.1:0-27026 GCA_043769085.1 Gammaproteobacteria bacterium | reverse complement strand
ATAAGCCTCATGGTCGTTGCGTTCCGGCCGACACCTCGCCTGGACCATCCGGCACCGGCCGACTGCCAAAAATTAGACTGGACGGATTGCGTT
Organism: Gammaproteobacteria bacterium; assembly: GCA_043769085.1. Classification (GTDB taxonomy): domain Bacteria; phylum Pseudomonadota; class Gammaproteobacteria; order Steroidobacterales; family Steroidobacteraceae; genus UBA964. The sequence goes on along the minus strand of JAYVJR010000051.1, from coordinate 26,933 downwards.
CCGTTTGCTCACTAAGGCGGCGCAAAGATCCCGACAGGACACTGAGCTCGCCTAACAAACGCTGCAGACTGGGAACAGTCTCCGCGCTCAATCGTTGCAGATCGGCGCCGACCGTGTCAATCGTCTTGCCGGCATGGGTGCTGGCTTGCGCCGTGGCGTCGCCCATTTTTTCCAGCGCGTCCGCGCTCCGACCGATGCGCTCGATAACTGGGCCGAGTTGGGCGGTTATGCGTGCGCTATTCTCGAACGTACGCGCAGCACTGACGATTCCTGCATCAAGCGCCTCTTTTCGCGTTGCCAGGGTCTGACTGACAGCGTCGATGTTGGCCAACGCACTACTGAAAGCCTTACGATTATCCTCGCTGAGAATTGCATCGATATTGCTCGAAGTGCGATCCAATTTCGCCAGCACGTTTGTCAGCACGTTTTCCAGTCGTGCGCCAAGCGACGGCTTGGTGCGGATGACGGGATACCGCTCAGGCGCAATGGCCACCAGCATCGGTGCGTCCAACACACCACCGTCGAGTTCAACATAGGCGATGCCAGTCAGGCCCTGCGTTTTTAGCACTGCCACCGTGTCGATCTTGATCGGCGTGCCGCGTTCTATATCTAACAGCAGACGCACCTGCGATGGGTTGTTGCGATCCAATGCGATGTCACTGACTTTGCCGACGTCCACGCCGTTGAACTTGACAGGAGCGCTCACATTCAGGCCAGCTACCGATTCATCCGCAACGGCCAAATAGCGGATGTATTTCTTTTGAAGTGCCCCCCCCGATGCGATCCACAGCACGATCGCAATCAGCAGAGTACCAAGCCCCAGCACAAAAGCGCCGACCAACACATAGTTCACTTTGGTTTCCATCAGTGCTTTGCCGGCTTCGCGCTGGTTGCACGTGCCGCGCGACCGCGGGGACCGTCGAAAAACGCGCGGATACTCGGGTTATCGACCTTCGACAATTCGGCCATCGAGCCGACGCTTTGCATCTTGCCGTCAGCCAACACGGCGACACGATCGGCGACTTGCCACAGAAGATCCAGATCGTGCGTAATCATGACGATTGTCAAACCAAAATCGTCGCGCAACTTGCGCACCAAGTCATCGACGCCTTCAGCGCTGATCGGGTCCAGGCCGGCCGTCGGTTCATCGAGAAACAAAATCTCCGGATCCAGCGCCATAGCGCGAGCAAGCGACGCGCGCTTCAGCATTCCACCACTGAGTTCGGACGGATACTTCGCGCCGGCCTCGGGCGTCAGACCCGCCATCGAGATCTTCCAGGCGGCAATCTCATCGATGAGGCTGTCGGCCAAGTCGGTGTGCTCGCGCAATGGCAAACCCACGTTTTCCAGCACGGTTAGCGCACCGAACAAGCCACCATGCTGAAACATCACGCCCCACCGACGGCGTAACCCAAGGCATTCGTCGTCACTGAGACCGGTCAAATCGACGCCGAGTACTTTGATCGTGCCAGTGTCCGGGCGGTGCAGCAAAATCATTTCTCGCAATAACGTCGACTTGCCCGAGCCGCTGCCGCCAATCAACGCAAAGATCTCAGCGCGCCGAACTTCAAGGCTGACGTCGCTGTGCACGACATGCGCGCCGAAGTGCGTCGACACGTTGCTGACTGCAATAACCACCGGATCTGCAGGGTCTGTGGCTAACACTACTATATATCCAAGACACTGAAGGCAACCGAGAATAAAGCGTCCGCGACGATGACCAGAAAAATCGATTGCACCACGGCGCGAGTTGTTTGGCGGCCAACGCTGTCTGCGCCGCCCTTGGTTCGAAAGCCTTGGAAGCAACCCACTACAGCGATGATCGCAGCGAATACGGGCGCTTTGCCAATGCCTACCATGTAAGTTGTCGTCCCGATCGCTTTGGCAAGTCGATCGATAAACTCGACGAAACTTACGTCCAGTTGCGCACGTGCGCTCAGCATCCCGCCGAATACGCCTAACACGTCGGCCGCAACTGTCAGCAATGGCATGGCGATCACCATCGCGATTACTTTGGGCAGAACCAACACCTCGATCGGTGCGACGCCCAACGTGCGCATGGCGTCAATCTCCTCGGTGACAGCCATGGTGCCGATCTGCGCGGCATATGCCGACCCCGAGCGTCCGGCAATGATAATGGCGGTAATCAGTGGCGCGAACTCGCGCAACATCGACACCCCCACAAGATCCGCAACAAAGATGTTTGCACCGTATTGCCGGAGCTGATCCGCCCCTTGATACGCGACCACGACACCTAACAGAAATGACAACAAGCCGACGATCGGCAGTGCGTCAAACCCGGCACTTCGTATGTTGAAAAGAATCGGCCGCCAACGTAATTTCGTCGGATGCCGGATGCAGGCGGCGGCGCTGACGGCACACTCACCGATGAATCCAAGCAGCGCCATGGTTTCCTCGGCGGTAGTAGCGGCACCGTGGCCGATGCGGCCAAGCCAGGTCGCGTCCGTCACCGTATGCCTGTCGGGATGGGCGGACTGCTCCTTGGTTCGCTGTGCGACAATCTCCATTAGTTTGGTAAATTCTGGTCTCAAGCCACGAAGAGATACCGTGCTGCCGTGCTCGTGCAGCCGCTGAAGCAACTTCTGCAGCAGCCACGCACCGGCTGTATCGAGCGCGTCTATTTGCGCGCCGTCAGCTATAGCCTGCGACTGCGGCTCTAGAGATAACGACTCCAGTTGCACAGCAATGGCGCCCATCCCTAACGCGGTCCAATGTCCCGACAACAGAAATTGTTGCGGCCCGGGCTGAACGATGGCCGCCGATGTCACCGGTAGCGCAGAGCGTCGCGTAGCTTGCATGGCAGTGTCTTCATTCTTCCAGCTCGGTGCGCGACTTCGAATGGATTCATCGCAGAGTTATCACATGCTCGACCAGATCAGCCGGCTGCTCGGCAGGTAAATCGCCGCGCTGCCCGTCGCTAGCGAGGGATTGCGACTTCCTGGCGGGCGTCGCGGCAAAAGCTGTCGCGATCGCGAAAGCAATTATCGCCACGATCGCGATCTGCAGCAGCATGGCCCCTTGGACGTAGGCTGCACTCTTCTTATTGGTTGAATTATTCATAACATCGTCAATCCAATCACGCCCCGTAGATCAGCGCGCCGAACCGCTACTGTTTGAGGGCAACGACCTGCGCTTGCGCCGCATCAAGTGTGGCCTGTGCGTTGGTCTTGCAAGCAGTGCGTGCACTACCGGTTTGCGCCTCACAACGCTCAATTTCCACCTTGTAGGCCGCCTTCGCCGCAACCAGTGCAACATCGAGATTTGCATTTGCAACATCTGTGCCTGCTTCCTGCGAAGTATTCGCGGCATCACGCTCTGCCTTCGCAACGTTCTCAGCGCCTTTGTTAGCTGCCGCGGCAACGTCTTGGCGAGTTTCAGAGGGCGTCTCAGTCTTTGCACAGGCGACTAACGATAAAGCCCCCAGCACACCCAAAAACACCAATCTGGAAATATTCATCGCAAACTCTGCCTTTTAGAATGAATGGCAAACAGATTGCATGAGATGGCCTGCTCGACCTGTCAGAAACACACGTCTGGTTCGCACGCCCCGTCCGATAGCAAGGTAAGCCCTTTCCTACAGGGTGACGGGCCCGTCGGATTGCCTGGCGCCATCGTGGCGGGATTGCAGCCGCAGTCTAGTACGACGCTCAAGTTTGCTCGCCTGACAACGAGCCGACGGATCGACTTTCTGCGCGACCTGGCGGACTTCACCGCGAGTTCGGCATGCACCGCTTTTCAGAACCCATCCCCAAAAGCAACATCGGCTGCGTTCGCACGCCTGCTAACTGCGAGTGGAGGCTTAGGATCGGACCTTAGTTGGCGCAAATTCAGGCTGGTTTCCCATGGACCCAGGTTTCCAGATGCTGAAACGGCCAATCGACCCGACTGTTATCAAACACCAGCGCGAGGTCCACAAACGCGAGTGCCGTTTTGATATTGGTTTGGGTACGCGGAAATCGAGCTATGAGTTTTTCATCCGGTACATCGTGCCCACCGGTTTCGACGCGCTGTTGAACACGCGCCATGGACAACTCAGGACTCTCCAGGCGAATCGCAATCAAAAGCACGCGGTACCCGTCCCTGCGCGCCTCGCGCAAAAAGCTCACTTTCTCGCCGGCAGGATCTGAAAACACCGTTTCCATGCAAAATCGTTCGCGACGCTCAACCAAGTCGCGGCGGACTTGATCCGCAATGCGGGCGGCCGCATAACTATCGGGGAGCGCAGCCGATCCGCCTAGCGCTTTCGCCATCTCGTCAGCATTCACGAACTGGAGGCCACTGGCACGCAGGTAGACGTCGAAAAATGTACTCTTGCCGGAGCCGTTAGGTCCGGCTAGCACGATCAGTAACGGTCCGGGCGCGACGATGTTCTGCGCTAACAGCCCGCTGATGTCGTCGATCACACGCTTTTGTCCGTCAAAGGCACGAACTTCCGCTGCACCATGCGTCCCGGGATGCGCCGACCGTCCGCCTCGAAGCGCACCAGGCAACCCGGAAACGCGGGATCGCTGCCATACCGCGGCCGATCCAAGCCGCCAAGTATCTGACCCATTCGCGATTGCCCTGCAGCGATGACGGCAAGCCGCAATGATTGCAACAACGCGAGCGACTGATCATCCTGATTGGTGTTAGGAGCCGCAACAATGCCCTTCTTGACCTTGGCGGTTTCCGGTGGCGTTAGTGAAGCCGAAACAGCGCGACCGATGCTTGCCCAATGCTCTATTTGGCCGGCAACAGATCGATCCGTGTCCGCGACTACCGCACGGGCCGCATCGACTAAGCGATCCGATAGTTTGACCGGCTGTGGCATGTTTGCGTTCCTAACAAAGTAGCATAATGCTACCTAGACGATCATACGCGACTCAATTCAAAATGCAATGTGCATCTAATCGATCTGAAAAGACCATCATAAGTAATTGAACTTAAAGGTCTTAATGAAGTATCTGCCAGTCATCGACGTTCAGCGCCATGCGATCGGCGTGTGCCACGGAAGCCCCAGGCAATCACTCTGTGAGGGTAGCCACTGAGCTATTTTGCAAATCCGACGTAGCGGCTCAGCATGTCGTATGTTTCGCGACGCAAGGTCTTCTGAGCGGCTGCCGGCAAGTAAACCAGATTGTCGATCAGCACGCCCATGACCATGCTGACCATTCGCCCCTGCTCGATCGCGCGGCGCCGCGATAGCTGCGGCATGAGCTGGCGAAGTTTGGTACCCACCTGGATCGCGGTACGCTGACGCTGTGTAAGCGTTAGCTTCCAGATGAGTGGGTGGCGCTGAAAAGCGAAATAGAGGTCGAGCAACTGGCCGTGACTGCGCCAAACGGACACCATGCGCGACTCGAGCGCCGCGATGTAATCGACAAAATCGCGCCGGGCGTCCGCAGGCTGCGGTTCAAAGACCGAACCCTCATCCATCAGTATCCGCTCGAGTACGGTGACAACGACTGCGGTCTTATCGGGGAAAAAATGATAAAGACTGCCAATCTGGATTTTTGCAGCGCACGCGATGTCTTCCATCTTCAGATCTTCGAAGCGCCGGCTCGCCAGCAGGTGTTCGCAGGCGTTCATGACGTCGGTCACGCGTTGCACGCCCCGGGCCTGGGACGGACGCCGGCGCAGCGCGGTAAGCGCCAGATCATGTGTGTCTGTGAACCGAGGCACAGTTGATCGGCCACGCACTTTTTTTCCCGCCGTCATTGTGCTCCTTCACTGCGATCCAGTGCTGCCTGCAAAGCCGCACAGAGGCTGGCCGCGTAACTCGCATGCACACAAACATCAAACCCAGCGTCGCGCGGTCGCGCCGCGATCACCGTCGGACAATCAAACAACGGCACCGCAGCACATTCGCGACCCTCGAGAATCAACCCAAGATCGACGCCAGCCGACAGCGCTGAGGCGGCTTGCGCGCCGCGAATCTCCAAGCAACGCCATTTGCCTTCAACATCAATCGCCACACCACCGGCACTGACTGCAGCCGCTAACCAAGATGAGTCCGCGTCAAGCAGCAGCCATCGTCCCGGCGCAAGGTTTAACGCAACAATTTGCTCCGTCGGGCGCAGCACCGCGCCAGGCGGCAGGTTCCATGGACTTGCAGGCGATCCGTTTCCAGGTGGGAATACGAGCTCGACACATGCCTGAAGCGGCCGCTCGCGAAATTGCTGCGGTATTCCTCGCTGGACGCGGGCGGCACGAGCTATCACTTCATTCTCTCCCCGGCCGGATCGACATGAACCGGCGAGCTAACACGCACATTGGTTTCGCGGCCGCGCACCGGATCGCGGGCGATGAGTTCAGAGCCGACACCGATGCTGCGCGACACCAGCGCCAACGCAATCCACTGCCCCCGCGCTGGGCTGTAGACGGACGATGTCACGTGACCGCAGGTTCGACGTTGCTCCTCGGGCCGCGTGAGTTGCGCGCCTGCATAGAAAATCGATTTTTCGTCCGCCGCGCACAGCCCGACGAGTCGCGGTCGCTCCGGTTCCGCGAGTCCCGGCCGGTCCAGCAACTCTCTACCAACGCAGGCGTTAGCCGATCTGAGCATTGAGTCCATGCCCAGATCCTGCGGGGTCGTCTGCCCGTTCATTTCGGCGCCCACCAGATAGCCCTTTTCAACCCGCAGAATATCTAACGCTTCGAGTCCATACGGCATCAGACCAGCGGCGACCAGCGCCTCCCACAGCAGCACCGCGATGGCGGGTCGACAGTGCAGCTCGAATGCCCGCTCACCGGAGAAACTGGCTCTGAGCACCCGAAGTTCGCGCTCGCGCCACCGCCCAGCGGTGAAGTCCATGTGTTTAAGCCCCGCCAGTGCCGCGTGCCACTCGGCTCCCAGAATTCTCTGCAGCGTATCGCTGCTCTGCGGCCCGGCGACGACAATGACGCTCCATGCTTCCGTCACGTCGGTCAAGGTGACATGGCGGGTGGCGAACTCCAGGTCGCGCCAGAACTCGAAGTGCGACAACACGTGGCCCGCGTGCCCGGAACTGACGGTTGCGACAAAACGATCTTCCGCGAGTCGTAACACGATGCCATCATCGAGCACCATGCCATCTTCGCGCAGCAGCACCATGTACTTGCTGCGGCCGATCCTGAGGGTGCTCGCTTTTGTTAGATAGAGTCGATCGAGGAAAGCCGCGGCACCAGCGCCGTACACCTCGATCTTGCCCAGCGTCGATCCATCGACAATGCCGCCGTGGGCGCGTACCCGTGCGGCTTCATGAATTCCCGCACTGAACGCATCCGCACCGTTCGCCCGATAAAAGCGCGGCCGCATCCACAGTCCCATCGACTCGAGTTCGGCGCCCTGGGCAGCGTGCCAGTCGTGCAGTGGCGTGCGACGTTCCGGACGCAACGCCCACCCCTGCCGATCCCCACACAGGGTCGCGAGCGTCGCCGGCTGAAAGGGGGCACGGGTACGGCTTATGCCAACAGTTGCCAGCGAGCGCTGCGACAACTCGGCCAGAATTGCCGCGCCAAGTACGCCGCTGGTGCGGCCCTGCTCCGTGCCAAAACCGAGCGCGGTGTAGCGCTTGACGTGCTCGATGTCCTGGAATCCCTCGGCGAGAGTTTGGCGCAAATCGGCCACGGTGACGTCGTTCTGCATATCAACAAACTGCCGTTTCTCATCGGCGCGATTGGCATATGAGCGCCAGAACGGCAGCAGTTGTGGCGCGGCATCGCCATGGCCGATGGGCGCCGTGCTGTGTTCAAGCGCTGCGGACCGCGCGCGCGCAGCGGCCGTGAGCCCTGCCTGGTGACCGTCCGCCAGCACCTGGGCAAGCTCCAGCTGGCCGTTCGCAGCGCCGCAGCTAACACGCCAGGCAGATGCATCACTGGCGATAAAGGCGCCGAGTTCCGGCGCATACTGCCGCGCGCCACCCTCATGCAAACCGGCATGCATCGACGGAGTCCAGCCGCCGCTGACCAGAAGCACATCGCAGTCGATGACCCTGGCGCTGTCCGGATCCGCCAGTGGTGCAACTCTGGCGGCCCGCACCTCGCTCGAGCCCACCGCCGCTAACACCGCCATTTCAAACAGGCACTCGACGCCGTTAGCGAGCAGATCGTCGAGGGTGAGATCCTGGTGACGCGGGCGAACATCAACGATAGCCGCAACGCGCATGCCACCTGCGATCAAGCGTCGCGCGGCAGCGTAGAGACGATCGTGGTTGCCGAAAAGTACCGCACGATGGCCCACGCGTACGCCGTAGCCGGACAGCAGGCGTTCCGCGGCGCCGAGCAGCAGGATGCCGGGACGATCATTGTCGATGAATGCGATTGGTCGCTCGATCGCTCCCATCGCGATCACCCGTGAGCGCGGACGAATCCGATACACGCGGGCGTTTGCGGGCAGGCCTCCGGGTTCGCGATGTGCGACAACCAGGTCGCCAGAGCCGCCGACAACCGCGGTCTCCAGCAACACGCGGGCGCCGCCGGCAGCGAGTCGCGCCAATGTGTCGGCGACCCAGCGCTGCGCCGGTAGACCCTCGATGCTGGCCGTTTCGAACTCAAGCTCGCCGCCGCACACGGGCTCGCGCTCGCAGACAATGACCTTGGCGCCCGCCTGCACCGCAACCAGCGCCGCCGCGAGCCCCGCGGCACCAGCGCCGATGACCAGCACATCGCACGACAGATGCTCGGTGGTCGGGGCCGTTAGCGCGCAGGTGCCGGGCGCCCGGCCGAACCCGGCGAGACGCCGGATCAGTCCCTCGTAGCTGCGCCACGATGGCCACATGAAAGTCTTGTAGTAAAAACCGGCGCCCCAAAAACGGCTGCCGATACCTAACACAGAACTTAGATCGAAGCGCAGCGTCGGCCAGCGATTCTGGCTTGCGAGTTGCAGGCCATCAGCGATCGCGAGGCACGGCGCCGGCACGTTAGGCACGAGAGCAGGCGCCGAACCAACGGTCAACAGCGCGTTGGGCTCGTCAGGTCCGGCACTCAGAATGCCGCGCGGCCGGCGGTACTTGACACTACGCCCTAACAAACGCACGCCGTTGGCGAGCAGCGCGGATGCAGCACTATCGCCGGCAACACCGACGAAGCGGCGACCGTCAAACGAGAAGCTCACCGGAGTACTGCCCAGTCGGTAGCCGCGGCGCATGGTCGGCGAAATCATGGCGCCGATGCCAGAAAGTGCAGCATGCGCACCTGACCCGTGGACGGATCCCGATCCAGAACCAGCCAGGCCCGACAGCCGTGCACGTGCTGCCAGTACTCGACGCTCTGCCCCAGGAGATTGACGCGCTCATAGACACGCTCGAATGCGGCTGCGGCGGCTGCCGGCACCAGGCTGCGGAACTCGAACTCCTCGATGTCGCGCGTGCCGCAATGCGGACAGTTGATGTGCATCGCTACTGCCGCGCAGGAAACGGTCCTGCCCCTTTCTCGTCCAGCATGTGGCCGGTCGCGAAGCGCGACAGCCGGAAGGCCTTGATCAGATCGGGAGCGGTGCCGGTGGCGACGAATCGGGCGCAGGCAACACCGGACGCAGGAATCGCCTTGAATCCACCGTAGCACCAGCCACCGTTGAGGAACACGTTATCCCAGCCGAGCCGGTCGATCAGCGGACTGCCATCCATGGTCTGATCGTTGGTCCCGGCCCACTGCCGCAGCAGTCGCAGTGCGCCGATTTGCGGCAACAGCGCGACCGCGCTTTGCACCACGTCCTCGAGCCGCGACCACTGACCCTCACGTGTATAGGACGGGAACCCATCAAGAGCTCCACCCATCACCAGTCCGCCCCGATCGGACTGGCTCATGTAAACCTCGCCGTGCGGATGCATGTAGACCAGCACCGTGTCTAACAACGGCTTGACGGGCTCGGTCACCATCGCCTGCAGCAAATGCGTCTCGACTGGCAGACGCACACCTAACATCGTGCCGATCGCACCGGTGTGGCCAGCGACTGCGAATACGACTCGATTCGCGGCGACGTAGCCGCGGCTGGTTTCGACACCACTCGCCATGCCCGCCGCAGTGCGCAGGCCCGTGACCTCGCAGTCCTCGACGATATGCACGCCGAGTGCCGCCGCGGCGCGCGCGTACCCCCAGGCCACCGCATCGTGGCGCACGGTGCCGCCGCGCCGCTGCAGCATCCCGCCAACGATCGGAAAGCGCCGCGGCGCATCCAGACCGAGCGCCGGCACGAAGCGCGCCAGCGCCGCACGGTCCAGCAATTCGGCATCAATGCCGGCGACGCGCATGGCGTTGCCGCGACGCGCGAGCGTGGTCATTTCATCGTCAGACGTCGCGAGATCCACCACTCCGCGCGGGCTGTACATCACATTGTAGTTTAGGTCCCGCGACAGCGTCTGCCAGCGACGCAACGAGTCCTCGTAGAAATAGTGATTCTCGGGCAGCAAGTAGTTCGAACGGACGATGGTGGTATTGCGACCCACATTGCCGTAGCCGACCAGGCGTTTTTCCAGGACCGCAATGCGCTTGATGCCGTGATCGCGCGCCAAATGATAGGCGGTGGCCAGGCCATGGCCTCCGGCGCCCACGACCACCACCTCGTAGGCGGCTGCGGGTGCCGCTCGAGTCCACAGCGGTCGCCAGTAGTCGCTGCGACCTAACGCGGCGCGCGCCAGTGCCAGGGCTGAGTAGCGTTGCAACATCGCTCGATTCAATCCTCGTCGACCGCGTCGCCCAGCTCGGAGCGGCGCTTTGCCATGAATTCCAGCAGCGCTGCATCCAGCGCCGGATCCAGCCCGGGGTCAACATAGTCGGCCAGCATTTTCTTCCACACGGCGTTAGCACGTTGTTCGGCGTTCAGGCTGCCCTCGCTCGACCATTGTTCGAACGAGGAATAGTCCGCGATTGTGGATTGGTAAAACGCGGTTTCAAAATTCGCGAGCGTATGCGCGCAGCCGAGGAAGTGACTGCCGGGTCCGACTTCACGGATCGCATGCATCGCCTGACCGCGTTCGCTCAGGTCCATGCCGGCCGCGAGCGCCTGCATCATGGCCAGCTGGTCGACATCCATGACAAATTTTTCGTAACCCGCTACCAGCCCGGCCTCGAGCCAGCCGGCGGCGTGCGTCACCAGGTGCACGCCTGCTAACAGGGTTGGCAGCAGCGTGTGCGCGCTCTCATAGCCCGCCTGCGCATCGGCCTGCTTCGACGAACACAGCGACCCGCCGCTGCGACACGGAATTCCGAGCCGACGTGCCAGTTGCGCGGTCGCAAATATCATTTGCGTTGCTTCGGGCGTACCGAAGGTCGGTGAGCCGGTGCGCATCGACACCGCACCCACGAAGGAGCCCATGATGACGGGCGCGCCGGGCCGCACCAGTTGCGTCAGGGCCATGCCGGCCAGCGTCTCCGCCAGGATTTCCGCCATGCATCCGGCCGTTGTCACGGGGCCCATGGCGCCTGCCAGTACCGCCGGCACGATGATCGTACCCTGGTTGTGTGCCGCAAATTCCCGCAACGCGCCTAACATCCGGCCATCAAAGGTCAGCGGCGAATTCGAGTTGATATTGCCCAGCAGCACCGCGTGCGAATCCACGTACGCGGGGCCGAACAGCACTTCGGCCATGCGCACCGCGTCGGCCGCGTGACCTGGGGTTTCAGGAGTCCCCTCGCAGGCCTGGTCGCTATACCGGAAATACGTGTACTGCACGTCGAGATGGCGCTTGCCGGGCGGGATGTCCATGGGCTCGCAGGCGCTGCCACCGGAGAAATGAATCGCCGGCGCCATGTGCGCCAGCTTGACGAAATTCGTCATGTCCTCAAGCGTTGCGTAGCGCCGGCCGCGATCGAGATCGGTGACGAACGGTGGCCCGCCGACCGGAGAAAATACCGTCGCGTCGCCGCCGAACTGCACGGTCTTCACGGGGTTGCGCGCGTGCACCTCGAACACCGACGGCGCGGACTTCAGCAAGGCACGGCACATGCCGCGCGGAAACCTCACCCGTTCTCCCTGGACGTCGGCACCGGCGGCACGCCACAGCGCAAGGGACTCGGGGTCGCGGCGAAATTCTATGCCGATCTCCTCTAGAATTGTCTCGGCGTTGTGCTCGATAATATCGATCGCTTCCGGGTGCAGCAGTTCGACCACCGGGATTTTGCGGCGTATGTAGGAGAGTTTGGCGGTCCCCTGTTGGCTGCGGGCAACCCGGCGCGTCTCACGCCCGCGCGGCCTGATCAGTTTGGATTCCGACATTGCCGCTCCTTGAGTACCGTATGGAAAAGGACCTCAGTTGAACAGCCATTATCGCGTAGTCGTCATCGGCGGTGGAGTTGTCGGCGTCAGTGTTCTTTATCACCTGGCGAAGCTGGGCTGGAGCGACATCGCTCTCATCGAGCGTTCGGAACTGACCGCGGGCTCGACTTGGCACGCCGCCGCGGGCTTTCACGCGCTGAATTCCGACCCAAATATTTCAGCGCTGCAAAATTACACGATCAATCTGTACCGCCAGATTGAAAAGGAAAGTGGCCAGAGTGTCGGCCTGCATATGACGGGCGGCATTGAACTTGCCAGCACGCCGGCGCGTTGGGAATGGCTCAAGAGTGAATGGGCGCTGTTTCGCACTCTCGGCATGGACGCCCAGCTGATCACGCCCGCGGAGATTGCGGCGCTGTGCCCGATCATCGACCTCACGGGCGTCGAGGGTGGTTTGTTCGACCCGCAGGAAGGACATCTCGATCCGCACGGCACGACCCACGCTTACGCTGGCGCTGCGAAGAAACTCGGCGCGCAGGTAATCCTGCGCAATCGCGTGTTGGCACTAACGCCACTACCGAGTGGTGAGTGGCGTGTCGACACAGAGCTCGGGCCCGTTACAGCACAACATGTGGTCAATGCGGCGGGGCTTTGGGCCCGGCGGGTTGGCCGGATGGTGGGCGTCGATATGCCGGTGACGCCGATGCAGCATCATTACCTCGTGACCGGCGACATCCCGGCCCTGGCCGCGCTTTCGAAAGAAATGTGCTCGGTCACGGACATGGATGGCTACACCTACCTGCGTCAGGAGCGCAACGGCGTGTGCCTCGGTGTGTATGAGCGCAATCCCAGGCACTGGCAGACTGGCGGTGCACCGTGGGACTTCGGCATGGAACTGCTGCCGGAGGACATCGAGCGGATCTCGGAAGAACTTGCCGCGGGCTTCGCGCGCTTTCCACCCTTGCAGGAGGCGGGCATCAAGCGCTGGGTCAACGGTGCCTTCACGTTTACGCCGGACGGCAATCCGTTAGTCGGTCCGGTGCCCGGGTTGCGCAATTACTGGGCCGCCTGCGGTTGCATGGCTGGATTCTCACAAGGCGGCGCGATCGGACTCGCGCTGTCGCACTGGATGGTCGATGGCGACCCCGGCGCCGACGTGTTCGGCATGGACGTTGCGCGCTTCGGCGCCTTCGCCTGCAACGATGCCTACCTCAAAGCAACCACGCAGCAGTTTTATGCGCGCCGATTTTCCATGACCTATCCTAACGAGGAACTGCCCGCCGGCCGGCCGTTGAAAGTCACGCCGTGCTACGACGCATTACGCGCGGCCGGCGCACATTTTGGCGAAATCTGGGGCATGGAGACGCCACTGTTTTTTGCGCCGGGCCAGCCAGACTTTGTCGAGAACCCGTCGCTGCGGCGCTCCAACGCGCATGATTTCGTGGGCGCCGAAGTGCGTGCGACGCGCGGCGCCGCGGGTCTCGTTGAAACCGGCGTCTATGCGCGTTATGAAGTCAGCGGACCTGGCGCTGAAGCCTGGTTGAACCATCTGTTAGCATCGCGCATTCCGGCGGTGAGGCGCATCCGGCTCGCGCCGATGCTGAGTCCCGCGGGCAAGTTGATGGGCGACCTGACAGTGACGCGGCTCGGCGCGGAGCGCTTCTGGCTGGTCGGTTCCTACGTGCTGCAGGAGTGGCATCTGCGCTGGTTCCGTGACCACCAGCCCCGCACCGGTGTCGCGATCCGCAATCTGTCAGAAGAATGGCTCGGCTTCTCGTTGTCCGGGCCCAAGTCCCGCGAGATCCTCGCGGCACTGGCCGACGAGGACGTCGCGAATGCTGCATTCCCCTTCATGTCGTGTCGAACCATGAACGTCGGCATGCTGCAAGCCGTGGTTGCTCGTCTATCGCTGACCGGCGAACTCGGTTACGAAATCACCGTGCCTGCGAGCCAACAGCGCGCCTTGTGGGCTGCGCTGTGTGCGGCGGGCGCACCTTTCGGACTGCGGCAAATCGGCATGCGCGCGCTCGACAGCCTGCGATTCGAAAAAGGTTATGGCGTCTGGTCAGCGGAATTCGCGCAGTCGTACACGCCCGGCATGTCGGGGCTCGATCGCTTTATTGATTTCGACAAGCCGGACTTCATTGGACGCGACGCCGCGCTGCGGGAGCGCGAGACCGGAGCCGCGCAGCGGCTGGTGCTACTGGCGATCGACTCGATCGATGCCGATGCGTTTGGATTCGAGCCCATTTGGGTTGATGGTCAACGCGCCGGATTCGTGACCTCCGGTGGCTATGGGCATCACACCGGCCTGAGCCTCGCGCTGGGCTACGTCGACAAGCCCGCACTCGAGTCGAACCTGCCTTTGGCCGTGCACATCGTCGGTGAAGAGCGACCCGCACGCGTGCTGCCTGTGCCACCCTATGACCCTGACGGTATAAAGTTGCGCGGCTAGGACTCCTAACAGTGAATGAACCGGCCAACATCCTGACCTCGGCCGTTCCCGCCCTGCGTCGTACCCTGGGTTTGCGGGATGTCATTCTGTTTTTTGTGACGGCCGGCACCAATTTGCAGTGGGTGGCAACGGCCGCCGCGGCCGGCCCAAGTTCACTGCTGGTCTGGGTCATCGGTGCGCTGGCCATGTTCATGCCGCTGTCTGTTTGTGTGGTCTTCCTGTCGTCGCGCTTTCCCGAGCAGGGCGGCATGTACGCCTGGAGCAAACGCGCCTTTGGGCCATTCGCGGGTTTCATGACTGGATGGACCTACTGGACCAGCAATCTGCCTTACTTTCCGGGACTGCTGTATTTCGCCGCCGGCAATGCGCTTTTTCTGACGGGCGGCGGCAGCACGCAAGCCTTGGCGGGGTCGCCCACTTACTTCATCACCTTCGCGCTGTTAGGTCTGTTGCTGGCAACGTGGCTGAACATCATTGGCCTCGACGTGGCGAAGTGGCTCAGCAACATCGGTGCCTTTGCACGCTGGGGCGCCACGCTGGTACTGATCGGGCTGGGACTGATGATCTGGTGGCGATTTGGATCCGCCTCACCGATCAACGCCGATTCGCTGACACCGGGCTTCGGCGTGGCGCAGCTGGTGTTCTGGTCAACCATCGCCTTTGCGTGGACCGGCCCCGAATCCGCGGCCTTCATGAGCGGCGAAATTCACAATCCCGAACGGACGGTGCCCCGCGCGTTAGCCACTGCGGCACCCATGATCGCGCTCATCTACATCCTCGGTACGCTCAGCGTGCTAGTGGCTGTCCCGCCCGCCGAAACCAGCGCTCTGTATGGCGTCATGCAAGCCATCGAACGCAGCGAAACGCGGCTTGGCCTCACGGGCGTCGTGCCGATCGCAGCGATCCTCGTCACCGTCACCTGCCTCGGCAGTGTCGGCGCCTGGCTCGGTTCAGTTGCGCGCATCCCCTTCGTCGCTGGCATCGATCGCTTCCTGCCCGCCAGCTTCGGCCGTCTGCACCCAAAGTGGCGCACGCCGATCGTGGCTCTGGCCACACAATCGACGATTGCCGCCCTGTTTGTTTTTCTCGGCCAGGCCGGCACCACAGTCAAGGGCGCCTATGACGTACTTGTTAGCATGATGGTGATTGCAGTGCTGCTGCCGTTTGTACCGCTGTTCGGTGCCGCCATCAAACTCTCGGCTGCGCCCGCACAACCCGGCGACATCCACATCCCAGGCGGCCGGGTCACGATCGTGCTGATGGGGCTGATCGGTCTTGCGACCACGCTGAGCTCCATCGTGCTCGCGACACTGCCGCCGCCCGGCGACAGCAATCACGCGTTCGCAGTATTGAAAATACTCGGTGGAACGGGCGTCATGGTCGGTGCCGGAGTTGCGGTCTATTTTGTCTGCCGGCGCCGGGCGAGGAATTCGTCGACCTAAAATTCCAAGGTTTTTTGCAACATCGCGAACTGCGACGAACTACCGAAAACGGCAAATTGGAGGCTAGGGTCGGAATCTAGTTGGCGACAATTCAGGCTTTTTTGTAGCATTTTCCGATTTCCAGAAAGAAATCTACCCCAAAATATACGCCGCTGAATACCTGCAATTCGACTGCGCTATGCGATTACCTTCGCGAGTGCGACAAAATCTGCGTCCGACGTCTCCAGCGTGGCCCGATGCAGCCGCGCGCAGGCCGCGATCAGAATGTCCGTCGCAGGCACTGAAACACCTTTGGCCCTGGCCTTGCGCGCGAATTCATAAGCCAGCGCCCAAACCTCTGCGCTGATCGGTAACTCTGGCAGCACCGACTCGAAATCGCGCAGTACTTTGCGGTCGCGGTCGCCCGAGGCACCGTTCCACAATTCAAGCCGCACCAGCGGGCACCAGCACGCGTCGCCGTCGTTAAGCGCTCGCTCCACTCGCGCCCTGACGGATGTGTCGCCATCGGGCCGCAGCAAATGTATCCATGACGAAGTATCAACCAAAATCACGGGAATTAGCCTCGTCGACGTTGTTCACGATTTTCTTCCAACGTGACTAACGTTTTACAAGTGCCTGCATGCTTGACCAGTGCCGCCATGCGCCGGCGGTGATTGTATTCACGAATCGCGGTCACAATGGCTTCGCGCTTTGTGGCCGCGCCAGCGAAACGCATCGCATCTGCGAGATCTTTTTCTGGAATATCTACAGTGGTTTTCATGAATCCATGATATCACAAAACGTATTCCCAGAAGGCACTCTTGGGATTCTATACTGTAGGACTGTGAAGTAAGCCGTGTCTGAAACGGTGCCGACGCAGCGACTTGCGGCGAACGACCTCGCGTATGCTAGAGCAATGGCAACCGCCATCAGACTCTTTTGCCATGGGCCTATGCGTCGAAGAACTGAAACGGTAAATCAACTCGACTGTTGTCAAACACAAGCGCGAGGTCCACGAACTCGAGCGCCTGCTTGATATTCGCCTGCGTTCGCGGAAATCGAGCCAGTAGCTTGTCATCGGGTACATCGTACCCGCCAGCTTCGACGCGCTGCTGCACACGCGCCATGGACAATTCCGGCGATTCGATCCGTAGCGCGATGAGCAATATGCGGTATCCCTGCTGTTGCGCCTCCTGCAAAAATGCCACTTTCACGCCGGCAGGATCGGAAAACACCGTTTCCATGCAGAACCGTTCGCGACGCGCAACCAAGTCCCGACGAACTTGTTCTGCAATGCGCGCCGCCGCGTAACCATCGGGGAGCGCAGCGGGCCCACCAAGTGCTTTCGCCATGTCATCAGCATTGACGAACTGGATGCCGGTAGCACGCAGATAAACGTCGAAAAACGTGCTTTTGCCGGAACCGTTAGGTCCGGCTATCACGATTAACAGCGGCCCAGGCGCAACAATTGTCCGCGCTAACAGTTCGCTGATGTCGTCGATCACGCCCTCTTGTCCGTCAACGGCACGAACTTCCGCTGCACCATATGGCCCGGGATGCGCCGACCATCTGGCTCAAAGCGCACCAGGAAGCCCGGAAATGCGGGATCGCTGCCGTACCGCGGTTTGTCCGAGGCGGAGAGTATCTGACCCATACGCGATTGCGCGGCCGCGCTGACGGCAAGCCGCAAAGACTGCAGCAATGCAAGGGACTGATCATCCTGCCTGTCGCCCGTTGCCGAACTGAATCCCTTCTTGACCTTGGCGGTTTCTGGCGGTGTTAGCGACGCTGCGACGGCGCGACCGATGCTGGCCCAATGCTCGATTTGGCCGGCTACAGATCGATCCGTGTCCGCGACGACTGCACGAGCGGCATCGACCAAGCGATCCGACAGTTTGACTGGCTGCGGCATTCTCGCGCTCCTAACAAAGTAGCATAATGCTACCTAGTTCATCATACGCGGCCAAATGCAAAACGCAACCTGTGCATCTAATTGATCTGAAGAAAACCTTATAAATAATTGAACTTAAAAGCTATTTCTTTAGATACCAGCTTCGACGGAATATCGCCTCAAGTACAAATGAATGTCGGCCTTTTGAAACTCCTTAGCCGTAAACCGCTAATACGGCAGAAGCCGCTTGACTAGTCCTGTATAATTCTGTACGGTGCAGTACAGTTCTAAGCGAGGTGACCCAATGACCCAAACTGGACGCAAAGGCGCCGAAGAAGCCCGCAACCAGCTTCCCGACCTCCTGACAGCTGCAGAGAATGGCTGCTCCACAGTTATCACCAAACATGGCCGCCCGGTCGCCGCCATTGTGCCCATGGCGGATTTCGCCAGCGGCCTCCGTCAACAGCCGCTGCTGCCCGTCAAAGGATCCGGCCGCGGATTGTGGGGTCGCGACAGCCAGCGAACTCTGCGCGAACTGCGTGACGAATGGAGCCGCTAGATTTATCTGGGTTGCCGGAGCAAGCGCTCTTGCTGCTCGATACGGCGCCTATCATTTATTGCTTGGAGGACCACAGGGAATTCGGGCCACGCTTCCAGCCGCTTTTTGAAGCGCACCGCAAGGGTGACCTACGTTTCGCCGTTAGCACGATCACACTCGCCGAAGTGCTCACAGGTCCGCTCCAATCCAACGATGAAGTATTGGCTCGCCGTTATCGCGCCATCCTGGAATCTTGGCGAGTCGTCGATCTCGATACAGACATTGCAGAAAGTGCCGCGCGACTACGAGCTTCGCTACGTCTCAAGTTGCCCGATGCGGTGCAAGCCGCCAGCGCGCTGGCCATCAATGCGGACGCCTTGGTGACTCACGAACGGAATTTCTCCCGTCTCAAATCGCTGCGGGTTATTTCGTAATCCGGTCCGTCATTGTTAGCGTCGCGGCTACGCCGCCTTGGCTAACGACCTGATCGAGCCCCCCGCTTTGACCGAATTCAGCGCATCGGCCCAGGCCTGCATCATGGTCCGTCGCTCCGCGAGACGCTGCGCCCGATTGTAGGCAGCGCGGGTTTCGTTGCGTTCCTTGTGGGCCAATTGCAGCTCGATCAAGTCCGGATGCCACCCGGCCTCGTTGAGCAGCGTCGAGGCGCTGCTGCGAAAGCCATGCGCGGTCTGGCGATCGCGGTAGCCCAATCGATCTAACGCCGCATTCAGTGTGTTGTCCGACATGGGACGGGATGGATCGCGCTGCGTCGGAAATAACAACGGGCCTTTGCCGGTGTGCGCCTGAAGCTGACGGACGAGCGCCACAGCCTGCCGGGAGAGAGGCACAATGTGTGCGCGCCGCATTTTGGTTTTCTCTGCCGGCAGACGCCATTCTGGATTTTCACCGGCGAGATTGAACTCAGTCCACAGCGCCGTCCGAAATTCACCGGGTCGCACAAATACATAGGGCAACAATTTCAACGCGCGCCCGGTGGCCACCGCATAGCGCATCAGCCGACTGAGGTCCGCGCGCGTTCGGTGCGCGGTCTCTCGTGGCGGCCCTTGGCTTCAATTCGTCGCAGCAACGCCAACAGGTCATTGGGCTTGATCTCAGCGATCACCCGAGAGGCAATCTGCGGATAGACCCAGTCTTCCAGACGATTGCGAGTGCGAGCCACGGTGTCGCTGTGAAGCGTCTTGCGTAACTGATGCAGTATTGCTCAGCTCGATTCTGGCGGCTTTGCGCTCGGCTTCAGGATCGACTTTGGCCGCGACCTGACGACGAGCTTCGTCGCGCCGATCCGGTGCGAGTTTGAGCGTTACGTCAGGATATCGCCCCAAACTGACTAATTTTTCGCGACCGGCAACAAAATACTTGAATCGCCACAGTCGAGCGCCGGTCGGCGCAACCAGCAAATACAGGCCTTTCTCATCGAAAAGCTTGTAAGCCTTTTCGTCTGGCCTGGCGCTCTTTACTGACAGGTCCGTAAGCACCGCTTTTTGGGAATCCAACTGAGTGAGGTTTTGAATAGGTGCGGCTTGCAAGATATTGGCCTGAACCGCAGCGAACGGCGCCGAACAGGGTAATGGAGGCTAGGGTCGGAATCGAACCGGCATAGACGGCTTTGCAGGCCGCTGCATAACCATTCTGCCACCTAGCCGAAATATGGAGCGGGAAACGAGACTCGAACTCGCGACCCCGACCTTGGCAAGGTCGTGCTCTACCAACTGAGCTATTCCCGCATGCAAAAGCGAAGCGCGATTGTAGGGCCCGATACCAGGATGTCAAGGCAAGCTCGAACAATTCTAAGGAATAGCTTGTAACACCTTGATTCCAGTAAAGCTACGTGTCCGCTGCATTTCCTGAAGATAGGCCAAAAGAGGCACGTCTATTACTCCAGCATTGCGCCGTTTGCTGCTGGCATGGCGAAAGCTCGGGCCATTCGCCCCGGCAACCACAAAGCCGAGATGCGACACCTGAGTGACTGCGCCGACTGCCCCAAACAGACTGGTATTAGGCCTAACAATCACCACAATAGCACTCGGCGGAATGGCCGCGATCACAGCCGCCAATCCGGCTGGCGTCAATTCGCGCAGCCGTGCGTAGGCTAACGACACGGGTTCGGTAGCGCTCGCGAGTTCTGCGAGACGCCGCAGCTCACGCTGCGCAGCTGCTGAACGCCGCAAAGCCGTATTGCCTGCCTGCAAAGGATTTGACTGCAGCATTTGCAACCAGCGCTTGCGGGTGAGCAGACCGTCCGCTGTAGCCTGCGGCGCTGGCAATGACCGGCTAACGTCCGCTAACACGCCGCGCTCGATGTTGGCGGGCAACCAGTCCGCCTCCATGAAATGGTTGCGGGCACCAAAGGCGAGCTCTCCCTGTCGGTAGCGAATGCGGGTCAGTTCTTCCACAAATCCCGCCATGGAGTTTGCCCGAGCCAGCGCCAGCACCGTTTCGACCAGCGACAGGCAATCGAACACATCCAGGCGCCATAGTGGATCGCTGTCTACAACACCGTCGGCACCCTCGCCTAACGGATCAAGGCCGTAGGCCCGACCTAGGATTGCCGACGACAGTCGCTGGATGCGCGCCGCAAGGCCGACCGTGGTATCACGCGGCAGGCCCGCCACATCTTGCAGCAACGCAGCAATTGCATTTTTGTCAGCAAGCGCGCGCGCAGCAGATCTCGACGGCGGTGCCAGCATAGCGGCCGCTGTCGCCAGCAGGTGGACTAACAACCGTCGGCGAGCGCCAGCAATCTTCGTCTCAGGCAGCGCCACGCAGCTCTGGCCAGGCCACGCGCAGATACTCCACCGCCGACCATACGGTCAGAGCCGCCGCGACGATTGTACAAATCAGTCCAAGCAGGTACATCGGCAGGCCGAACAGATCCCAGCGAAACAACATCAGCGACAGGCCGACGATCTGCAGAATAGTCTTGAACTTTCCGAGTTTCGACACGGCGATTTTGGTACGCGCACCGATTTCTGCCATCCATTCGCGCAACGCCGAAATGGCAATCTCACGGCTGATGATGATGGCGGCGGTAATAACCACCAGCGCACGTGGATCCTTGCTGACCAGCAACACCAATGCCACTGCAACGATCAGCTTGTCAGCCACAGGATCGAGGAACGCGCCCAACCGCGATGTTTGCCCATGCTTGCGCGCGAAGTAACCATCCAGCGAATCGGTAATGCCGGCAGCTCCAAACAACAGGCCCGCGGCCGGATCCGCCCACTGGTAGGGCAGATAGAACAGCACAATAACCAGCGGAATCGCAAAGATCCGCATCCAGGTCAGCACATTGGGCAGGGTCATCAGCATGGCGTAGTGTCGATTCTACTCACCCGGATGCATTTGCTCATAAATTGCGCGCGCCAGCACTGGGCCAACACCCTGCACGGCCGCGAAATCGTCCACACCTGCGCGCAACAGCCCTTGCAGGCCGCCAAAATGTCGCAACAGCGCGCGGCGTTTGGCCGGTCCCAGTCCGGGAACACTCTCCAGAATCGACTCGTTGAAGCGTTTGGCACGTCGGCGACGGTGCCCGGTAATCGCGAAGCGATGCGCCTCGTCGCGAATCCGCTGCACCAGGGGCAACGAGGGGTGACCGGCGAGAGGAATCGGCAGTTCGGTGCCTGGCAGACGCAATCGTTCCTGGCCCGGCCGCCGATCTGGCCCTTTCGACACCGCCGCCATACATTGTTCGGCGAACCCCAGCTCTTCCAGGACTTTGCGCACCTCATTCAACTGCCCCACGCCGCCATCAATCAACAAAATATCGGGCGCAGGATTCTCACCGCTGGCGATTCTGCGGAAGCGGCGTGCCAGTGCCTGGCGCAACGCCCCGTAGTCGTCACCTGCTGTCACGCCTTCGATATTGAATCGTCGGTAGTCTTTCTTGCGCGGGCCTTCCGCGCCAAACACCACACACGACGCCACGGTCCCTTCACCGCCCGAATGACTGATGTCAAAGCACTCGATACGTTCCGGCGTTCGCCCGATACCTAACAATTCGGCCAGTGCTGCCAGTTGCAGTCCAACCCCGGCGCGCTGTACGTTGCGCATGCGTTCCGCCTGCCGCGCATTTTCAGTAGCCAGCTCCACCCAGCGCAACAGCAGACCGCGGGCCGGCATGCGCACCGATACTTTCTGTTGCGGCCGAGTCAGCGCCTCCGACAAGGCAGCGGCATCTGCCAGCTCAATATTGGTCAGCACTTCAGCCGGTGGTGGCGCCGCACCGTAAAACTGCATGATGAAGCTCGCCAGCGCCTCGGCAGGATCGGCGAGCGCAGAACGCAGGGACTGACTCAGAGTTCCCAGGTTGCGCCCACCCCGGACTCGCATGACGGTCAGTGTGTAGTCGGCGATATCGCCGACGATCGCAAACACGTCCGCATCCCGATCTTCATCGCTGGCCACGATCTGCTCGGCCTGCACGGCGCGCAGCGCAGCCAACTGATCGCGCAGACGCGCCGCCAGCTCGAAATCCAGCTGCGTTGCGGCCTCCTCCATCCGGCGTGTCAATTCGCCGGCGACTTCGGTGTCTTGTCCTTCGAGTACTCGCACCGCTGCTGCAACGTCGCGTGCATAGTCCTCACGGCTGATCACACCGACACAGGGCGCAGAACAGCGTTCGATCTGATATTGCAAGCAAGGTCGGCTGCGATTCGCAAAGTAGCTGTCACGGCAATTGCGAATACGAAAGACTTTCTGCACGTGGTGCAGAGTCTCGCGCGCCGCATAGGCGTTAGGATAGGGGCCAAAATAGCGGCCCGGCCGTTCGCGCGAACCGCGGTAATAATGCAGGCGCGGGAAATCATGACCCGACGCCAGTTGTATGTACGGAAAGCTCTTGTCGTCACGCAGCAGCACGTTGTAACGCGGCTGATGTTCCTTGATCAGGTTGTATTCAAGAATCAGCGCCTCGGTCTCGGAGCGCGTGACGGTGACTTCGATGTTGGTGATCTGCGCGACCAACACCTGCACCTTGGGATGCACATTGCTGCGCAGAAAATAGCTGCTGACCCGATCACGCAAATGGCGTGCCTTGCCCACATAAATCACCACGCCGTTGGCGTCGAACATCCGGTATACGCCCGGCCGGCGCGGCAGACTCGCGACAAAACTGGCGTGATCGAACCCGGTTTCGGCCATCGTCAGGCCCCTGGCAGCCCCGCCAGATCGCGGGCGGCGAACACGACCTTCTGGAACATCGTCGTAGTCAGTCGCCGAGTTTGGGTGTTGTAACGGCTGCAATGATAAGAATCCACCAGCCAACGGTTGTCGGGCAGCTGGTGCTCGGCGCCATGCGCGAACACCATCGAACTGCGCTGGATACTCAGTGCCGCAAGGACCGCATCATGGGCTACTCGCCCCAGCGCCAACACCACGCGCCAACTCGTCAGCACTTCAAGCTCGCGGCGCAAAAAGTCGTTGCAACGCCGGATTTCATCAGGCTGCGGCTTGTTAGCGGGGGGCAGGCACTTGACGGCATTGGTAATACGCGCCCCCGTCAAGCGCAAGCCATCGTCGCTGGCCCGTGATTCGCTGTGGCTTGCCAACCCTGCCGCATGCAGCGTGGCATACAACAGGATCCCGGCATGATCGCCGGTGAATGGCCGTCCGGTTCTGTTAGCACCATGCATACCCGGCGCGAGTCCGACGATCAGCAACCGGGGTCGGGCGGCGCCGAAGGGCGCCACTGGCCGCGCGTGGTACTGCGGATGACGTGTTCGAACCTCACACAGAAAACCGGCGAGACGCGGGCATGCGTCGCAGTCAGGATCAAAAGCGAGTTGCTCAGTCATCCATATGCCGGACAATCGCTTC
The DNA here is from genome assembly GCA_043769085.1 of Gammaproteobacteria bacterium. GTDB lineage: Bacteria > Pseudomonadota > Gammaproteobacteria > Steroidobacterales > Steroidobacteraceae > UBA964. The sequence continues at coordinate 2,597 of JAYVJR010000051.1, read as the reverse complement.
GCCAAACCCGGAGCAGGACATCAATTTGGCGCCGGGAATCAGCGCCTGCATGACTTCCTCGACGTTTTTTCGGCTGGCCAGCTCGCGCTTGGACACCTTGAACGCCTCGCGGAAACGCGCGAGATCGTAGGTGAGCTCTTTGGCAGCGATCGTGTTAGTAACGCCCTTGATGATCAAGTCCGCAGCCTCATGCCATTTCATGTAACGCAGCATCATCTCGGCGGACAGGATCAGTGAGCCCGGATTGACACGATTCTTGCCGGCAAATCCAGGCGCTGTGCCGTGCGTCGCCTCGAACACCGCAACGCCGAATCCGATATTGCCGCCTGGTGCGATACCTATTCCTCCCACCTGAGCGGCCAGCGCGTCCGAGATGTAGTCGCCATTGAGGTTCAGCGTCGCAATGACGTCGTATTCTTCGGGACGCAACAGCACCTGCTGCAGGAAATTGTCGGCAATCACATCTTTGATAACAATGTCTTTTCCGGTCAACGGGTTCTTGAAGGTCAACCACGGGCCTGCACCAATTTCCGTGGCGCCGAATTCCTCTTTCGCGAGCGCATAGCCCCAATTGCGAAACGCGCCCTCGGTGTATTTCATGATGTTGCCCTTGTGCACCAGGGTCACCGAAACACGATCCGTCTCCACCGCATACTGAATGGCCATGCGGATCAGGCGTTGACTGCCTTCTCTTGAAACCGGCTTGATGCCGATGCCCGAAGAATTCGGAAAACGAATCCCGGTGGCATCCAGCTCACGTTGCAGATAATTGATTAGCCGGTGCACTTCCGGCGTCCCGGCTGCATATTCAATGCCGGCATAAATGTCTTCAGTGTTTTCCCGAAACACCACCATGTCGGTCAACGAAGCATCCTGCATCGGGCTCGCAACACCCGGGAAATAGCGAATTGGTCGCACGCAGGCATACAGATCGAGCTGCTGGCGGATCGCCACATTGAGCGAACGCATGCCCTCACCTATCGGCGTGCCTAACGGACCCTTAATCGAAATGACAAACTCGCGCAGCGCCAGCAACGTCTCATCAGGACAAGGACTGCCATACAGTTTGTTAGCTTTTTCGCCGGCAAAGACCTCCATCCAGGCAATCTGACGTCGGCCGCGATACGCTTTGGCGACCGCAGCGTCGACCACCGTCTTCATGACCGGCGTCACGTCGACACCGATACCATCACCTTCGATGAAAGCGATGATCGGGTGATCCGGAACCTTGCACGAGCCGTCGCTGTTGACGGTGATTTTGCGGCCTTGAGCCGGCAACACAATGTGTTCGAATTTCATGATTGTCAGTGGCTTGGCGCAGATTTTTGCAGGAGATCGTCGGGGTCGCTGGCGTCATGCCAGAGAGTGGCGAGACCGACGCGCACGCCAATATCTTGGTGCGGCCAGTGAATCGCACCAATGCCGCGTTGATGACGCTCGGCCACCAGACGAGCCGCTGAGCGGTCGGTATTCGGCAATAGCATCGCAAATCCACTGTCGTTCCAACGTGCCACCAAGTCCCCGGCACGCGCATCGCGCCGCAGCGCCTGATCGACCGTGCCCAGCACCTCGAGCGACGCAGGGTCGCCAAATTTCTGTCCGTAGTGCGCGAGTTCGTGCAACTCGAGCCGTACTACCGACACTGGATCGGCGCGGCGCGCTGCACGTTCTACTTCTTCAGTCAGTCGTGCGGCAAACATCGCCCGTTCATCCTGAACGCGTTGCAGTCGCATTTCGAGTGTGGCTACCCGCGAGCGCAACCGCGCGCATTCGCTTTCGAGAATCGGGTCCGCCAGCACCGTGAGTTCGCGCGCCGTCACCAGCCAGCGATTGCCTGTGAGCGCCACAGCACGCAATTCGTATTCTCGGCGTGAACCGCCCATGTCCGCCGTCCAGCGCAGGCCCGAGCCTTGGCTTGCGCAAGCACAGAGTGCGCGCAAACTCGCCGCCACGGAAGCGGGCAACACCTCGGCTAACAACTTGCCCACGTGAGACTCGCGGACCCTTTCTGAGTCCGCCGCCGAGCGAGGCCAAATACCGTGCTCGCGACGGATACAGCCGCTGGCGTCCAGCCAAAAGCAGGCATCTCCTTGCAGCTCTACCAGTGCCCGCCAGTCAGCTTCGATACTGGCAGCCAGGGCCTGCATCACCTGCGCCATGTAAATCTAACGCCGCGGTCGTCGCGTACGTTCCGCGATCAACATAGCCAGTTCCAGCGACTGCTCGTAATTCAGGCGCGGATCGACCGTGGATTTGTAGGCGCGCTGCAGGTCGGAATCAGACAGCCCACGCGCGCCGCCGGTGCATTCGGTGACGTCCTCGCCCGTCAGCTCGATATGAACGCCGCCAAGCTGTGTGCCCTGCGACGCATGTATATCGAACGCCAGCTCCAGCTCATTCTGAATGTTCTCAAAACGCCGCGTCTTTAGTCCGCCCTGACTGGATTCGGTGTTGCCATGCATGGGATCGCAGATCCACAGCACTGTTTGACCCGTGGCTTTGACGGCGGCGATCGCCTTCGGCAGCGACTTGGCAATGTCCTTCGCACCGTAACGATGAATCAGACACAGACGGCCAGGCTGATTCTGCGGGTTGAG
>JAYVJR010000050.1:0-2152 GCA_043769085.1 Gammaproteobacteria bacterium | reverse complement strand
TGACGAAGCCGGAAATTGCAAAGAACAGCCACACGGCGTACGCACCGTACAAATTCGGAACGATGATCGGAGCTTTGCCCAGATACTGATTCCAGTGCGGAAAATAATGTGAAAGCACTACAAATAGAGCCGCAAAACCTCGGAACACATCGATTTCAGGGTAATGAATTCCTCCAGCCCTGGCACTGCCGGCATCATTAAAATTGCTCGATCCGGGCGTTGCCGGCATCGATTGAAGTAGCAATGATTTCGCCATTCTTTTTCTTTCGGAAAACCGCAAAAATCGATACTCCGCCTAGTTTGGTGCGCCAAGGCCGAGGATTGCCGTCAGAATCCAGAAGGACCGCATCTAAATTCGCCCCTTGCCTTGGCGGCGAACCTATGCTTAGAGGTGGCATGCGGCCACGAATCAAGCGATTGAATCTACCACATCGGCATGGATTGGCCACCGTCAAGTTTTGCGCACCCGACCGAACCAGCGAGGCGCATAACCAACCACATCATCAGTCCGGCCCTCCCTTGCAAGGACTCGCTCTTGATATGTCCTAATAGCCGAACCGCGGCCAATCAGCCGGGCCGGCTGCACAGGGCCGCCGCGACCCGGAAACCGTTTACAAAATACAGAAGTGAATAGCGCGCACTTAAAGGATGTGCCCGGTCGCGTTGGATTGCGTTGGCGCGACGGTTCGAGCTTGGCTCACGGTCTGCCGATCAGTGCAGTGATCAACTACTACACCGGATTTGCCAACTGAGCTCAGGCGCGGCTGCGCGGGATGTTACCTATCCTGTACCTTCCTTATTGCAACACCGCTACTGCCCAGACGATCTAAATCCAGCCGTAGGGAAGTGCATGTTCTTCCCTACGCATCTTCCTGCTCAGTACAACAACGACCAGTCCGGCATTTTTTCCGGATCACCCAGTTCGCCGTAGGCATTGCGCACCACCCGCCGCTGGTTGTCCAGCCAGTTTTTCCAGTCGGTGCATGCCACCAGCGAATCACCGCGCCGCGCCTGCAATGCCGCCATCTGAGCCTCCAGTTGCGCGCGCAGTTCGGCGTGCTCGGCGCTGTCGGCCAGATTGTTCATCTGCAGCGGGTCGTTGTGCAAATCGAATAGTTCTACCTTGCCATTGAGCCAGCGTGCATAGCAGTGATCCTTGGTGCGCAGCCCGCGCCACTCCATGCCGTTGATGAACCAGTCAAAGCCCTGCGAGAAGTTCATCGTCAGAACAGCGTCCTGCTCGAACGCGCCCGGCTTGTTTTGCCAGGCGCCGGACAAGTCATAACCTTCGGCGGAGCGTGGAACTGGTATGCCGGCCAAGCCGCACAGCGTCGGAAAGAAATCCGGCATCGCTGTCAGTGCATCACTTTGTGAGCCTGCCTTGATCACACCCGGAAAACGGATCACCGCCGGAATGCGGATCGACTCTTCGTACGGATACTTCTTCTGCCAGGGCCGCACGCCATGTGCACCGGCCTGAGTGCCGTGGTCCGAGGTGAGGACAACAATCGTGTTATCGGCGCGCCCGGTGCGGTGCAGATAGGCATCAAGATTGCCGACCATGTCGTCAATCGCCAGAATCATCGCGAGATAGTGCCGGTACATCGTCAGTGATGCGGGCATCTGCTCCGCGGGCACGTTGGCGGGCAACTCCAGCTGCTCCGGCAGGCGATCGTAATAAGCAGCGGGCGCAAACTCGAATGGCGTGAAATGTGGTTGATGCGGTGACAGAAACAGGCAAAACGGATCGTCGCCGGCAGCATCCATCATTTCGCGACCGTAGTTCAGGAGCCCATCGGTTTCATAGCCGTCCCAGCGCAGATAGTTCCAGTCATCGCCTTGCACAAACCCATTGAAGTAGACCATGTGCTGGTTGTACGCACGCCAGTAATCGAAGCCCAGCCGATCACGACCCTCGGGTACCCAGTCCGGGTGCTGCGGCATGTGGTCGATCGCAGGCCACACGCCGGTGTGCAGATGCCATTTGCCGATCCAGCCGGTGCGATAACCGCGTCGCCCGAAGGCATCGGCGATTGACAGCTCACTGTGCCGGGTACGCGTCGAATTGATCAGATGCCCGGTCGTTTGCGGATGGCGCCCGGTCACCAGCATCGCTCTGGCCGGTGAACATACCGGACAGGACGAAATCGCA
>JAYVJR010000049.1:0-80200 GCA_043769085.1 Gammaproteobacteria bacterium | reverse complement strand
AATCCTCGAGGTCGCGCGCTGGGCGCCGTCCGGCGGCAACATGCAACCCTGGAAGGTGATCGTAACCGCAGGGGCCGCCGCGCAGGAACTGAAAGATTTCGCCCTCGCCAAGGTTGGCCACGACCATCGGCTCACCGAAGAGGGTGACCGGCCGATGTATCCGGCTGAAGTGTGGGAGCCGTATCGCAGCCGACGATTCAAGGTAGGCGAAGACATGTACGCCAAGATGGGAATTCCGCGGGAGAATCGGCCAGCCCGATTGGCGCATGTCGCCAACAATTTCCGCGCTTTTGGCGCACCGGTTTTATTGTTTTTTATCATCGACCGTCGCATGGGTCACGGCCAATGGGCGCACCTTGGCATGTTCATGCAGACGATTGCGCTGGCGGCAGAAGAACGCGGCGTCCAAAGCTGTATGCAAGAAGTCTGGATGCGAATCCGAGAATCGCTGCATGCGCGATTCAAACTCGAGCCGACCGAAATGATCTACTGCGGCATGGCGTTAGGTTACGCAGACACGTCCGCGCCGGTGAATTCGCTGCGTTCCGATCGCGCGCCAGTCGAAGAATTCGCCACTTTTGCGGGCTTCTCCGACTGATGCCGGACAGTTCGCGTCCTATTGTTTTCTATAGAAATGTGTAGAGCAGACTCACCGACACGACATCGAGTTTCTGGCCTTCGAAAAACTTGAATTGCTCGTACTCAGCACGCGCACCCAGACTGCCGAAATGTGCCTGGATACCGGCGCCCCAGGCGAAATCGGTACCGTCGTATTTCAGATTCGGCAGGCCCGATCCCGGCGCGCTGACATCAAACTTCCAACTGGCCACTCCCACTTTGGCGAATAGATCGAGCAGCGGAAAATCCAAAAATCCGACTGCAAAGGCAGACAAACTTTTGAGGCCTGCCTGAGTGGCGGGCAACGGAGTTGGCAGCGGCAAAGGTGGGCCTCCTAACTGGAGGGTCGGCAAGATTGCCTTGCCGTGATCTGCATAATTCAACTCGACGCCAAAACTGTCCAACGCTCGAAAGCCGGCAATCGCCTTCAGTCCATTGTCTTTGTCGTCGCTTGCTCCAGGCAGACCAAACTTGCTTTGCGAAGCACCCAAGCCCAGATACACGCCGTTGTCAGCCGCACTAGCCGTTGCCACGGCACCACAGACAGCTAACACTGCTAATGTTTTGATCATACATCCTCCTGGGAACAGCAAGCGTACCCCTTCGACGGAGGATCAGGGTGCAAAGTTCCGGACTGGATTAATGACCGATCTTGACGACTGTGCGCCCCGTCACAGTGCCTTTGATATAGCCTGCAAACGCATGCGGCAGCTGATCAAAGGGGATAGTCGCTGACACGATCGCGTCAAGGTGTCTTGGCTTGAGATCGCTGGCAATACGCTGCCAGACGACCAGGCGCATGGGTCGCTGTTGCGCCGCGGAATTGACGCCTAACAAATTGACGCCGCGGATGATGAAAGGCAGTACCGTAGTATGAAGGTCGATACTCGCTGCCATACCGATGCTCGCAATATTGCCGCCGTCCTGCATACTGCGTGTCAGCCAGGTGAGCGTCTCGCCGCCAACATTGTCAATCGCGCCGGCAAACTGCGCCGTTTCCAACGGGCGTTTGCCATAGTCGATACTCTGTCGCAGCCGCACTTTGGCGGCTCCAAGAGACTTAAGGTAATCGACTGAGCTTTCCTTGCCGGTGACCGCGATCACTTCGTAGCCGCGTCCAGCTAACATGTCGATGGCAATACTGCCGACACCGCCGGTTGCGCCGGTCACGACAATCGGGCCCTTCTCGGGTGTCTGACCGTTATGCTCCATCTTGTGGATTGCGAGGGCTGCGGTAAATCCCGCGGTGCCGAGTGACATGGCTTTGAAAGTACCCAGCCCCTCGGGCATGCCGATCAGCCACTCGCCATTGAGGCGCGCCATCTCGCTATAGCCACCATCATGATTTTCCGATAAACCACAGCCGGTCACTAACACGTGATCACCGGGTTTGTGTCGCGGATCCTCCGAGGTTTCGACCACGCCAGCGAGATCGATACCTCCCACCAACGGATAGCGACGCAGAATTCGCCCTGCACCGGTTGCCGCCAGCGCGTCTTTGTAATTGATGTCGGAATACATCACCCGCACAACTACGTTGCCGGGCGAAAGATCGGCGAGCGTCAGCGTGTCGAATTTCGCGACGATCTTTTTGTCTATTTCGTGAATTCTAAAAGCCTTGAAGGTGTTCATTTGCGTGTCCGTTGCAACCAGGAGACCAACCCATCGGCGTTGAGCGTTGAGTCAAAACCTAACACATCACGCAATTCATCGTCACTCAAGCGGCTGCCCATGGCGCGAAGGTCATTCATCCATAGTGTCAGCATGTCCGTGGCAATGCGGTCGCGACGATCCGGCAGTGCTGCGTGACGCAGCGCCAGCTCTGAAAAAGCATTCACCTGGCGGCGCAGTGATTCAGCCAGCTGCGGCACGCCGGTCACGCGACTGTAATGCGTGAGGTACACGCATTGCGGCTGACGCGCGACGATGCGATCAATGGACTGCAGCATCTGCGCAGGATCAAACTGCGTTGGAGTCGTGGTCGGAAAAATAAAAACCCGGCCAGCGACGTCGAGCTCGCGATAGGAGATGCCAAAAATATCGCCCGTGAATATGCCGCTGTGATCAAGATCCGCCAGTGCATAGTGATGCATGGCATGGCCAGGAGTATGCAGAAACTCGAGGTTACGCCCGGCCCAGGCGAGCTTCATGCCATCGTCGGTGATGATCACTCGCTGCTGCGGCACTGGCAAAATCTCACCATAGAGCTGCTTGAAATTTTCCTCGCCATAAACGCCTATCGACGCCTGGATCAAGACCTCTGGCGACACCAGGTGCGGCGCGGCCCGCGGATGCAGTACGGCGCGCGCAGTTGGCAATGCCCGCAGCAACTGGCCGGCGCCGCCGGCGTGATCGAGATGCGCATGCGTCAGAAAGACGTAGTCGACCTGATCGCGCGCCAGACCCAATGCGTCCAGCGCGGCTAACAGGTGCGGCACGGAATATGATGTTCCGCAATCGACGAACGCGGCGCGATTCTGCTGAACGATCAAGTGCGCGGCATCCTGCATCGGGCGCACGTAGTGTGCGTCGATGGCATGAATGCCGTGCGGATGTGCAATCAACGTTTGGGATCGACGGTCAGCGTGGCAAAACTCTTGTTCCAGTCGTTTGGCCAGGCTTCTGTGCCTGACACGATTTCAAACGTCCTGCCAATGGATGCCTTGCGGCCGAGCGCTTCGATGCAAACCGTGGCGACGTCCGCTCGCGGTATGCGGCCCGCCACTGTGTCGCCCTGCGCAAATTGCACGGCGAGTTTGCCGCCCGGCTCGTCGTTCAGCCCGCCTGGGCGAACGATGGTGTACGGTACGCCACTGGCGCGCAGCGCGTTCTCGCCTTTGAACTTGGCAGCGAAAATCGGCCGCATGAAGGCAACCGGATAATCGGCGTAGTGTGTGGTGGAAGCGGACGACACCAGCACCAACTGTTTCACCTTCGCCGCTTTGGCGGCTTGCGCCAGATTCGCCACGCCCAGGTTGTCGATGTCCTCGGCACCATTACCAGGTTGTGGGTTCGGACCACCGCCAGCGCCTATGGCGGAAATCACGAATTTCACACCTTTCATAGCCGGCTTGAGGCTGGCCAGGTCGCGCACGTCGCCTTTGATGACGGTTACACCTGCCGGAAATTCGGCCGTTGTCGCCTTGGCATCGTCGCGCACCAGCGCGCGCACTTTGTAACCCCGCGCCGCGAGTTGCAGCACTGCTTGCTTACCAGTGCGTCCGGTGGCGCCCGCAACCAGCACCAATTCGCCCTTGGCAGAGCTGACAGCCGGCGCCGCGATCATGATCGTCGCCAGAACTAACAAAATCGTCCGCATTAATTGTTTCATGATTTCTTCTCCAGTACGTTTTTCCATTTCTCTTCAAAGGCCCACACATCGCCGAATCCGACCAGGCGGCAAAACTCATTGAAATCGAACAACGGCACGTCAGGGCTCGAACTTGTACCGCTGGCCTTCAGGCTGCGCATGGCATTTTCAACCGCGGCGTTGGCCGCCAGCGCCGCCATTGCCGGAAAGATAGCCAGCGAGTAACCAAATCCCTGCAGCTCCTTCGCCGGGCGAATGGGTGTCTTGCCGCCATCCGACATGTTAGCCATCATTGGCTTGTCAATAGCGGCGCAGGCGCGGCGCATTTCGTCGTCGGACTGCAGCGACTCGACAAACACAATGTCCGCGCCAGCGCCAGCATAGGCCTGACCACGCTTAACAGCCTCGTCGAAGCCGAACCCCGTTCGCGCATCCGTGCGGGCGATGATCAGCATATTAGGGTCCGACCGGGCATCTACCGCGACCCTGACCTTGGCAACCATGTCCTCCATCGGTACGACCCGGCGATAGGGAGTGTGGCCGCATTTTTTCGGAAACTCCTGGTCTTCGATCTGGATCGCACTGACGCCGGCGGCTTCGTAACCGCGCACGGTGTGGTGCACATTCAACAGACCCCCAAAGCCAGTATCGGCGTCGGCAATAACCGGCACCGAGCTTTTTTCGACAACCAGGCGGATGCGCGCCAGCATGTCGGTGTAGGTGGCGATGCCCGCATCAGGGATACCAAGATAGGAAGCGGTGAGCCAGAACCCCGAGGCATACACTGCGTCAAAACCGACCCGCTCCGCGAGCAACGTCGACATCATGTCGAAGACGCCGGGAGCGACGATGAACTCGCCTCGGGATAATTGGTCTTTCAGTCTCGGATCAGCCATAGGATTTTGGCAACATAGCAGACATGCGGCAGGCTTACATCGTATTGGCGTTGGGTGCCTTGCTGATAGCGCGCTCTGCGGACGCCGCGAGCCGCGAGGAGCGCGGCAACCTGGTGCTCGACAACATACCGCCGATAGACGCACCACTCGCCGATCGCTTGGACGGCTGGCTTGCGGTGCGCGGAGCGAGCTTTGTCGATTTCCTGCCGGACGGCGGCATCCTGATCAGCACCCGCTTCGGCGACGTGGAACAGCTGCATCGGGTCGCAACGCCTGGTGCGGCCCGCGAGCAGCTCACCTTCTATCGCGAACCGGTGATCGCAGCGCGCGCCGCCCGCGCCGGAGCCAACGGCTTTGTGTTTCTCAAAGACCGTGACGGCGATGAAAACAATCAGCTCTACTTTTATTCGCTGGCAGATCGCACCACGCGCTTGCTAACAAAGGGCAACACGCTGAACGGCAGCCCGGTGTGGTCGCGGGATGGCCGCCGCATCGCCTGGTACGGCAATGGCCGCGATCCCGGGATTTTCGACGTTTACGTGCGCGACATGACTGACAACAGCGAAGCATCCACGCTGCTAACGGGTGACCAAACTACCTATTACCCGCTCGACTGGTCGACTGACAATAGTCGGTTGCTGCTGTGGAATCCGATTTCGGTAACCGAGAGTCGCCTGTTCGTGCTGGAAGTCGCCAGCAATACGCTGACCGAGCTGGATGTCCCGGTTGCACCGCCACCCGTCGCGTACCTGAGCGCCCGCTTCGCGGCCGATGGTCGTGGCATTTACCTGATATCCAACCGTGACAGCGAGTTTCTGGAATTACGCTATCTCGATCTTGCAGTAGCCGCACCGAGCCGCAGCCTGAGCGCGCACATCCGCTGGGACATTGAACAATTTGACGTCAGTGCCGATGGCCGCTGGCTGGCATTCACCGCCAACGAAAACGGCTACAGTCGCCTGCAGCTGCTCGATCTACACAATGAGCTGGAAATCTCGCTGCCGCCGATACCGCGCGGCTTGATCGCCAATCTGCGTTTCGATCCTGCCTCTTCACAGCTCGCGTTAACACTGTCTGGAGCAGATCAGCCGCGAGACGTGTGGCTGCTGAACCTCGAGGCTAACAGCCTACAACGCTGGACCAGTAGCGAAACTGGGCCGATTGGTCGCAGCAGCTACGTAACCGCGCAAGCCTTCAGCTACCCGACTTTCGATGTCGTTGCCAAGCGCAAGCCACGGCGCATACCAGCTTTTATTTACAAGCCCCGCAAGCCGGGGCCGTATCCGGTGGTCATCGACATTCACGGCGGACCGGAAGGCCAGGCGCGGCCTGGGTTTGACGCCACCACTCAGTTTCTGACTGGTGAACTGGGATATGCGGTCATAGCACCTAACGTCCGCGGCTCAACTGGCTACGGCAGAACCTACGGGACGCTGGATAACGGCTATTTGCGCGAAGACTCGGTCCGCGACATCGGCGCCTTGCTGGATTGGATCGCGAAACAGCCAGACCTTGATCCCAAACGCGTGGTCGTGATGGGCTCGTCCTATGGCGGCTATATGGCACTTGCGGCGCTGGCGGCCTACGGACCGCGTCTGCGCGGCGGTGTCGACGTGGTCGGCATCAGTGACTTCGTCAGTTTTCTCGAGAACACCGCCAATTATCGCCAGGATCTACGCCGTTTCGAATATGGCGATGAGCGCGACGCAAAAATGCGGCTTTTTCTGCGCGCTATCTCACCGCGCAGCAACGCGCACAAAATCACGCAACCGCTGTTGATCGTGCAGGGTCTGAACGATCCGCGTGTGCCTGCCAGCGAATCAGAACAGATGGTGGCTGCGATCAGAGCTAACGGCGGCGATGTTTGGTATCTCGCGGCGAAGGACGAAGGCCATGGCTTTCGAAAAAAGGCGAATCGCGATTTTTATTTGAAAACCATGGCGCTGTTCCTGCGGCGACTGTCGCTACCCTAACAAGCGCGAGCGGCCCTGACGTCGAAGCAGAAGGATGCGCCGCCATTGGTGATTCGCACGCGCCCAAAAGAGAATGATACGGTCTCGTTAGGTGTTGCATCGCGTGCGGCGCCGCTGGAAGTGCCGGGATACGTTAGCCCTCGCGGTGCATCGAAACAGTGAGCCGATTCACAGGACGCTCGGCGGCGGCGTTCCAGCCGTTTCTGAAGTGATTGCTCACGCCTTTGGCGTGAGGCTTTGTCGTCAGCGCGCCGACATCATCGAAGTGCGTTTGGTGACAATACTAAGGCCCGGTTTTTGCGCGGCGTAATACGCAGCCAATGCTTCAAGGTCGGCTGGCTTGAGTGCGCCCATAAAGCCCGCCATGACCGCGTTCTTGCGTCCGCCCTGCTGATAGTCCTTCAATGTTCGGAGCAGATAATCGCGGTATTGGCCCGTCAAAATCGGGTAGTCGGGCGTGATGCCCACACCGTTATTGCCATGGCAGGCTACACACACCGCAGCGGCAGCAGGAGCGGTGCCCACTGCCTTCACGGCCTCGGTTTTGAGAGTGTTACCGGCGAGGTAGACCGCGACATCCCACATGTCCTGGTCGGACATGCCGGTTGCATGTGAATACATGGTCCTGTGACTGCGTTCGCCGCTCTTGTAGCCTTTGAGCGCAGCAACCAGGTAGGCAGCCGACTGACCGCTGAGGCGCGGTACGCTGTACATCGGCTGCACGTTTTTGTAGCCCTCGGACGCATGGCAACCGAGGCAGGTATAGGCGAGAGTCTTGCCGCGGGCGACATTGCCAGCGGGGGCGGACTGGGCTGCACCGGGAACGCTGACAGCTAAACCGACCACCGCCGCAGCCGCCGACAACCATGCCCGAAAAGACCTCGTCATACCTGCTCCCAAACAATGCCGAAATGCCAGAAAATGCGGGGCGAATCTTACGGATTCGGCTCCTGAAATGCTACCCGGACCCACCCCTAAAGTGCGCGCGCCGCGATGAAGGCTTGATCGCCAATGCGGGTCCAGGGAATGACGTCTTTCTGAAATTTGAGAAAAGAGTCGTACACCTTCTTGAACAAGGCGTCCTTGGCGGCTTTTTCCTGCGCAACCTGGTGCGACAGCTCGCGCAGTAGCTTCAGCACGTCGTTCGGGAAGGCCCGCAGCTCAACTTTGTGGTCATTAATCAGCGCGGCCAGCGCCGCCGGGCTGCGCGCATTGAACTCTGCCAGCATACGATCGTTGGTTGCCTGTGCCGCTGTTAGCACAATAGCCTGTAGATCCTGCGGCAACGTGTCGAAAGCCTTCTGATTTATCAGGCATTCGAGCGTTGAGCCGGGCTCGTGCCAGCCCGGGTAGTAGTAGTACTTCGCAGCTTTATAAAGTCCGAATGCCAGATCGTTGTAGGGGCCAATCCATTCCGCCGCATCGATGGTGCCGGTCTGCAGCGCCGTGAATATCTCACCGCCCGCCAGTGTGACCGAGGTGCCGCCTGCACGAGCTAACACTTCACCGCCAAGACCTGGAATCCGCATTTTCAGGCCTTTGAGGTCGGCGACACTATTGATCTCCTTGTTGAACCAGCCCCCCATCTGGCAACCGCTGTTGCCGCAGGGTGCGGGCAGGATGCCAAAGGGAACGTAGGCTTCACGCCACAATTCGAGACCGCCGCCAAAATAGAGCCAGGCGTTCATTTCGGTGCTTGTCAGGCCAAAGGGCACCGCTGAAAAAAAGCTCGCAGATTCTGTCTTGCCTTTCCAGTAATAGGCGCCGCCGTGACCGAGCTCTGCAGTGCCACGCGAAACCGCATCAAAAACCTCCAGCGCGGGCACCAGTTCGTTAGCCCCGTAGACCTTGATCTTGATGCGCCCATGGCTGCATTTTTCGATGGTCTCAGCAAAATAAAGCGCACCTGTGCCGAGGCCCGGAAAATTCGGCGGCCAGGTGGTGACCAATTTCCATTTGAATTCCGCGACTGCTGCCTTGCCAATACCTGGCGCAGTCGCCGCAGTCTTGCTGCCGCAAGCCGCCGCTCCGAGACCGGCTGCTGTGGCCACACTCGCCGTCCGCAGGAAATGTCGACGCTTCATCGGTTACGCTCCACGAACAATTCGTTAAGCAGCAAGCTTGCCATGATTGCTTTGATTCAGCGCGTTCGCGAAGCCCAAGTAGCAGTGGACGGCCAGATTGTCGGCGCGATCGGCCCAGGACTGTTGGCCTTGATTGGCGTACGCAAAGCAGACACACCCGTCGACGTCGAGCGAATCCTGGAACGAATTCTCGGCTATCGAGTCTTTGCGGACAGCGAGGGGAAAATGAACCGGTCGCTGACGGACACTGTGGGTGGCTTGCTGCTGGTGTCACAGTTCACGTTGGCAGCGGATACCGGCACGGGCATGCGCGCGGGCTTTCAGCCGGCAGCTGAGCCCGAACGGGCGCGAACCCTGTTCGAGAGTCTGGTGGCGACCGCCAGGGCACGCCATGGCGGCGTCCTGGCTACTGGTCGATTTGGGGCGGACATGCAGGTCAGACTGATAAATGATGGACCGGTCACCTTTTGGCTGGAATCCTGACGCAGCGACAGACGCTTTTCGCCTATCATGGGCGCAGTTAAGTAAGTACTTGGACGAGGTTGTTATGGGCATTGGAATGCGCGAGCTGATCGTCATCCTGTTGATCGTGCTGGTGATTTTCGGCGCCAAGAAACTCAAATCGATTGGCACGGACCTGGGTGCGGCAGTCAAAGGTTTCAAGAAAGGCATGTCGGACAGTGATGTCGATGCCGATGCCGACGCGAACGCCAAACAAATCGCCCAGGAAGCAGCCGACGCCGATTTTGCCCGCACTACCAAATCAGGCGCCGAGCAGAAGTCCGACCCCAAGGCCTGATTACTTGTCACCGGGCTCGCCGTGGGCCTGCCCCAGATCGCAAACGGACCTGAGCGATGTTCGAGGTTGGATTCACTGAGCTGCTGCTGATCTGCGTGATCGCTCTGCTGGTGCTTGGTCCGCAAAAGCTGCCCAAGCTAGCCGCGCAGGTCGGTCGCTGGATGGGGCGCGCACGCACCATGGCCCGGCAATTCCGCGATCAGCTCGAAGAGGAATCCATCTTCGAGGAAACAAAATCCACCAGCAAACCAGCGGCCAAGAATCAGGCTGCTAACAGCATCGCCCCGCCGGCAATTGCCGCGACAGCGGACCCTGTGGCTGACGATGCGCCCGCCTCATCCACACTCACAACCGGTGTGCCGCCGGATGACGATTTTGCACATCACGATATCGCATCCCACGAAGCAACCGGCGGCAGCGATCAAGCTCCGCTGGTGCCAAGCACTGACGAGCCGGACAAGGCGTGAGCGCCGAGGAAGAACAACTCGCCGAAGGCACGCTGATGTCGCATCTGCTGGAGCTGCGCGACCGTTTGCTGCGCGCGGTGCTGGCGATATTTATCGCGGCGTTGCCCTGCATGTACTTTGCTAACAACCTGTACACTTTTGTATCGCAGCCATTGCGCGACAAATTGCCAAAAGGTGCGACACTCATTGCGACCAGCGTAACCTCGTCGTTCATGGCGCCGTTCAAGCTGGCGCTTTTTGTCGCTGTTTTCATCGCCATGCCGGTCGTCATCTACCAGATCTGGTCATTTGTCGCGCCAGGGCTGTACCGGCGCGAGAAAAAATTCGCGATCCCTTTGTTAGTGTCGTCGATTCTGCTGTTCTATTGCGGTGTGATGTTCGCGTACTACGCGGTATTCCCGGTCATGTTCGAGTTCTTTGCGCAGACGACGCCGGCAAACGTTGTCATGATGACCGACATCTCGGAATACCTGTCGTTCGTGCTCACCATGTTTTTCTGCTTCGGGGTTGCGTTCGAGGTGCCAGTGGCCGTGGTTTTGATGGCACTCAGTAACGTCGTCAAAGTGGAAAAACTCGCCGAATCGCGCGGCTATGTGCTGATCGGCATCTTTATCGTTGCGGCGATCCTCACGCCGCCCGACGCCGTGTCGCAGACCATTATGGCGGTGCCCATGTATCTGCTGTTCGAAGTGGGTTTGCTGTTCGCAAGACTCGCCGTCAAGACACGCAAGGCCGACCAGGCCCAGCGCGACGCAGAAAACGCTGAAAACACGGGCTGAGCAGCCCACTCGGGTTCGGCTTGCCGCTGTAGCGTGAAATGGGGGAAACTCGGGCCATTGCGGCCCCAGCCGCCCATAACACGCAAGAAGAACACCCATGACAACGCCGACTATTGCGGTGGAAAACCGCGCCACCTGGTTTGGTCATCCCCGGGGGCTTTTCACACTGTTCATGACTGAGATGTGGGAGCGCTTCACCTATTACGGCATGCGGGCGATTCTGGTGCTGTTTCTGGTCGGTGCGGTTGCAGACGGCGGGCTTGGCATCGACGACAAGTCGGCCAATGCGATCTATGGTCTGTACATCTCCGGCACCTATGTATTGTCCCTGTTAGGCGGCTGGATCGCAGATCGCATCTGGGGCGCGCAGCGGGCCGTCTGGTGGGGCGGCGTCATGATCATGGTCGGCAATGGCCTGCTGGCCCTGGGCCAGATGAGGTTTTTCTTCATCGGCCTGCTGGTGATCGTGCTTGGCGTCAGCTTGCTGAAACCTAACATCAGCGCCATCGTGGCCCAGATCTACCCGGAAGGCGGCGCGACGCGCGACGCCGGATTCTCAATCTTCTACATGGGCATCAATGTGGGTGCGGCGCTCGGATCGACCCTGGTGCCCATTGTCGCCCAGGAAGTGGGCTGGTCGGCCGGTTTCGGCCTGCCGGCGCTGGGCATGCTGTTCGGCCTCATCCAGTTCTCGATGACCCGAAAATATCTTTACGGCGCAGGCGCGGAACCCGCTGGTCTCGCCTCGCATGGCAAAGGCAGCTGGCTGCCAGTGTTGGCTTTTCTGGGCATCCTGGCACTGATCGCGGTGCTGGCGTTGTCGGGCACGGTCGTCATCGACCCGATCGCAATCAACCGCGGCGCCACCTTTGTGATTCTGCTTGCGGCGATTGCCTACTTCACCTATCTCGGATTCTTCGCCGGACTGGATGCGACGGAACGCAAGCGCGTGATTGTCATGTTCCTCCTGTTCCTGGGCTGCGCCATGTTCTGGGCCGGCTTCGAGCAGGCGGGTGCGTCGCTCAATCTGTTCGGCGAGCGCTACACGGATCGCATGATGTTTGGCTGGGAGATGCCGGCGGGCGTGCTGCAGAACGTCAATCCGACCTTCATCATTATATTCGCGCCGGTATTCGCCGCTGTATGGGTGTGGCTGGGAAAGCGCAACCTCGACCCATCCGCTCCGGTGAAGTTCGCGTTAGGTCTCATCCTGATGGGCGTAGGCTTTGTCGTGATGTATTTTGCGTCGCAGTACGTGGTCGCAGGTCACAAAGTGTTGCCGACCTGGCTGATCCTCACGTATTTGTTCCACACATTTGGCGAACTTTGTTTGTCGCCCGTGGGCCTATCGTCGTTCTCCAAGCTGGCTCCGGCACGCTTCGTCGGCCAGGCGCTGGGCGTTTGGTTCCTCGCCACCGCGCTCGGCAACAACGTCGCCGGGCAGATCGCTGGCGAATTTGATCCTAACAACCTGCCGGCAATGCCAGGCACGTTCCTGTTCATTTTCTGGTGGGGCGCGCTCGCCGGCATCGTAATGCTGCTGTTGTCGCCCTGGGCCAAGAAACTAATCGGGGACGCAAAATGAGAGCGTCGTTGCAACTGTCGTCAAGGGGGCGACAGCGTTTGAAAGTGGCGCTCGCCAGCGCCTGGATCACCGCCTGCGCCGTGGTCGCGCTGCAGTTCACGATTGGCGCTTTCAACATCGTGCGAGCCGACACCACGGACGAAACAGCAGACCAGTTTGTCGCGCGTATCAATCGCGAACTCGATCTGCAGCTGCGCACCTTGAACTCCGCGGGTTGGGCACAACAAACGTACATCAATTCGGACACTGAGTTCCTCAATGCACAGGCTAACGATCGGTATCTCGAGTGGCTCGATGGCGCTGTCAAACAGGCGCAAAAATACCAATCGCAAAAGCTTTCGGCGACGGCGCGCCGCTCCATCGATCTGCTGAAACTCAATTCCTCGGCGCCTGCGCCGTCGGATCCCGCCAAGCGCACCGAGATGACGCAGATCATGGCGCGCATGGATTCCATGTATGGCGAGGGCAAGTATTGTCCCAATGGCCCCAGCAGCTGCAAGAATCTGGATGAGTTATCGAAAGTCATTGCCACCAGCCGCGACTATGACGAACTCACCGCAGCTTGGGTCGGCTGGCACCGTATTTCCCGCGATATGCGGCCAAAGTACCAGCGCTTCGTTGAATTGACGAATGAAGGCGCTCGCCAGATGGGCTATGTAGATCTCGGCGCCATGTGGCGTTCTGGGTACGACATGCCGGCGGACGAATTCGCGGTAGAAACCGACCGCCTGTGGTCGCAAGTCAAACCGCTCTACGATCAGTTGCATTGCTATGCGCGCGCCAGACTGCAGACCAAATACGGCAAAGATAAAGTACCGGATCGCAAACCTATTCCGGCGCAGTTGTTAGGCAACATGTGGGCGCAGCAGTGGAACAAGATTTACGGCGACATCCTGAAGCCCTACCCCAATGCCAGCATCGAATCTGCGGATCGCGAGCTGCAAGCGCAGCAATGGGACGCGCAGCGGATGACGCGTTCGGCCGAGAGTTTCTATACGTCCATCGGCTTCCCGAAACTGCCAGATAGTTTCTGGTCGCAATCAATGCTGACTCGGCCCCGCGATCGCGAGGTCGTCTGCCACGCCAGCGCCTGGGACATGAATCCCGGATCGGGCGACGTGCGCATCAAGATGTGCATGCAACCAACCGAGGAAGAGCTGTTCACGGTCTATCATGAGCTCGGCCATGTCTACTACTACATGTGGTATCGCAATCTTCCTGCGCTGTTTCGCAGTGGTGCGCATGACGGCTTCCACGAAGCCATCGGCGATACCGTCAATCTCTCGGTGACTCCGGCCTACCTGAATAGCATCGGGCTGGTTAGCGCCGTCAAACCTTCGAAAGAAGCGGTCGTCAATCAGCAGATGAAAATGGCGGTGGAGAAGATCGCCTTTCTGCCTTTTGGAAAAATGATCGACCAATGGCGTTGGAAGGTGTTCTCAGGGGACATCAAGCCCGAGGACTACAACAAGGCTTGGTGGGCGTTGCGCAAGCAGTATCAGGGACTTGCCGCGCCGATCACGCGCACCGAGCAGGACTTCGATCCAGGCGCGAAATATCATGTGCCGGCTAACACGCCATACACGCGCTACTTTCTTTCTTTCGTCATGCAGTTCCAGTTTCACAAGGCGCTGTGCGAAGCCGCCGGCAACAAGGGCCCTTTGCACGAATGCTCGGTCTTCGCGAATGCCGAAGCAGGCCGCCGTTTCGCAGAGCTGCTGCAACGCGGGCAAAGTGAGTCCTGGCAGGACACCATGCAAAAACTAACCGGCACCAGGCAGATGGATGCCAGCGCCATCATTGAGTATTTCGCGCCGCTGATGACCTGGCTCAAGAAAGAAAACCGCAAGCAGCAGTGTGGCTGGGAGTGATCCGGCTATCCGTCAACGTCAACAAAGTCGCGACACTGCGCAATTCGCGCGGCGGCGCAATCCCGGACGTGGTGCGCGCCTGCCAGGTGTGCATTGACGCGGGTGCGGGCGGCATTACGATTCATCCGCGTGCCGACCAACGGCATATTCAGCGTACTGATGCCTACGAGATCCAAGAGGCGTTCGCCGCTAGCTGGGGCCCAAAACTGGAATTCAATATCGAGGGCGACCCGACTCGGGATTGGCTCGACCTGGTTTGCGACCTGAAGCCGCAACAGGCGACGCTGGTGCCAGTGCGTCCCGGAGAAATCACCAGCGAAGCCGGTTGGAATCCGGCGCGCGATACTGACATCGTCAGGGCCAGTGTCGCGCGCGTCAAAGCAGCTGGCGTGCGTGCGAGCGTGTTCGTAGACCCTAACGAGAATGCCGTTCGCTTTGCCAAAGCCTGTGGCGCGGATCGAATTGAGCTTTACACCGAGCCCTTTGCACGCTCCTATGAATGCGGTGACGAGGCTGCGCTGCAGTCCTTTGGCGTGTACGCGCAGGCGGCACGCCTCGCGTACAGTCTCGGCCTAGGCATCAACGCTGGCCATGATCTGGATCTCGACAACCTGCAGCTGTTTGCAGGGCTTCCCCACCTGGATGAGGTATCCATCGGTCACGCCATTATGAGCGACGCGCTGTTTCGGGGCCTGAAAACTGTCGTCCAGGAATATCTGGAAGTGCTGCGGCTCGAGACTCCGGGCTAACAGGAGTCAGGCCACCGACCCGGACCCAATACGACCCGCAACGCAGGCGGGCGTGCCTGCAGCACCGTTTCGGCCGGTCGGCAAAACGGTTAAGCTCACCCGAATGAATACTGCAACTTCTCCCGCGCCACAGCTGACCTTTCGTGCCGTTGTGCTCGCCATCGTACTAGCCATGATTCTGGCGGCGGCCAACACCTACCTCGGGTTGTTTGCCGGCATGACCATTGCCTCGGCGATTCCAGCTGCCGTGATTTCCATGGCTGTGCTGCGCATGTTAGGCGGTGGCGGCATCCTGGAAAACAACATTGTTCAAACCGGCGCGTCGGCTGGCTCATCAATTGCCTCCGGCGTCATTTTCACGGTGCCGGCGCTGGTGATCCTCGGATACTGGAGTGATTTTCGCTACAGCTGGGTGCTGGCGATCGCGGGTCTGGGCGGCTTGTTGGGCGTGCTGTTCTCGGTGCCTTTGCGGCGCTCGATGATCGTCGATCAGGGCCTCGCTTTCCCCGAAGGCAAGGCCGCTGCCGAGGTGTTGCGGGCCGGCGAAAACCCACAACAGGGCGTCAAGATCCTGGCCTGGTCCGCTCTCGGCGGAGGGTTCGCGAAGATTGCCGCAGCCAGCGGCTTGCGACTGATTCCGGATACCGCGGCATTCGCAGCCTGGTCCGGCAAGTCCATCGCTTACTTCGGCACCAATCTCTCGCCCGCCTTGTTAGGTGTCGGCTATATCGTCGGCCTCAACATTGGCATTGTCGTGCTGGGAGGCGCGATGATTTCCTGGAACATCGCAATTCCGATCTATGCCGCTAATTTTCTGGCCGGCAATCCCGATCTGGCCGCCGCCGCCGCGGGTCTGTCCGCCGAAGAAACTGCCGGCCTGATCTGGAGCAAACAGATTCGCTATATGGGCGTGGGAGCCATGTTGGTCGGCGGCATCTGGGCGCTCATTTCATTGCGCAAGTCGCTGGTGTCCGGCATCCGTAGCGGCCTCGCAGCCACGCGCGCGGGTGGCTCGGCCGTGGTTGCGCACACGGAGCAGGACCTGCCGATGAAATGGGTATTGATCGGCATCGTGCTTTTTACGCTGCCGCTACTGCTGTTGTACCAAAACATCGTCGGCAGCATCGCGGTTAGCCTGCCGATGGCCATCATCATGATCATCGCTGGATTTGTATTCTGCTCCGTGTCGGCTTATATGGCCGGCCTGGTTGGTTCGTCTAACAACCCAGTCTCCGGCATTACCATCGCCACCATCCTGTTTTCTGCTTTGGTGCTGCTGGCCCTGATGGGCAAGGATGCCGCCATCGGTCCGGTCGCGACGATCATGATCGGCGCCGTGGTCTGCTGTGCGGCCTGTGTTGCCGGCGACAATCTGCAGGATCTCAAGTGCGGCTATATCGTTGGCGCAACGCCCTGGCGCCAGCAGGTCATGCTCGGCGTTGGCGCAGTCAGTTGCGCGCTGGTAATGGCGCCGGTGCTCAATTTGTTAGCCGCCGCTTACGGCATTGGTGAACCCACGGCGGAACATCCGAAACCGTTGCAGGCGCCGCAGGCGACACTGATGGCTTCAGTGGCAAGAGGTATGTTCGGCGGCGAACTCCCCTGGAAGATGGTGCAAATCGGCGCGCTGGTTGCCGTCGCCATTATTGTGCTCGACGAAGTCCTCAAAGCACGCGGTGCAAAGTTTCGCACGCCGGTGATGGCGGCTGCCGTCGGGATCTATCTGCCGCTGGAACTCATGACGCCCATTTTTCTCGGCGGCCTGTTGGCACATTTTGCCGAACGAAAACTTGGCGCTGGCAATGCAGCGGACGCTGAACGTGGCAATCGCAAGGGCATCCTGTTCGCATCCGGCATGATCACAGGCGAGGCGCTGATGGGGATAGTCATCGCCATCCCAATTGTGCTTTCCGGTCGCGCTGACGTGTTAGCGTTGCCAACCGGATTGCAGTTCGGCGGCCTGTTAGGACTTGCAATTCTCGCGGCGCTCGCGGCCTGGCTGTACCGCACCGCTACCCGACGCGAATAGTCGGCAACCAGCCCATATAGTGAAAGAATCGCCCGTGCACAAGGCCGCGCAGGGTCGCAGGACGATGCTGCTCGCGTTGGCGGCCATCTACCTGATCTGGGGCAGCAGTTTCGCGGTTACCGCTTTCGGCGTCAGCAAGCTGCCGCCTTTTCTGTTCGGCGGATTGCGCTTCGTTGCCGCCGGCATATTGCTGTGCGGCCTGTCGCTGCTGCTGGGCAATCGGCCGACATTAGACTGGCGGGAACTGCGCCACATGTGGTGGGTTGGATTGGCCGGCGTACTCATCAGCAATGGCTCTAACGTCTGGAGCCTGCAATACCTGGCTTCCAGTCATTCCGCACTGCTCAACGCGACCGGGGCATTGTGGATCGCGGTTCTCAGCACCATCGGACCGCGGGCACATGCGCTCGATCGACCGACGCTGATCGGGCTGCTGCTGGGTTTCACGGGCACCATGATCGTCGTTTTGGGGCCGAACATCGGGTCGATCTTCTACCAGCCGCGACAGTCGCTGCCCGAAATCATCACATTGATTGGGGTGTTCGGCTGGGCGGTAGCCACGGTCTACATGCGCAACTATCCGTCGCATCTCGATCTCATGACGTTTACAGGCGGCCAGATGCTGATCGGCGGACTGCTGCTCACGGCGCTGGGACTGCTGGTCGGCGAAGGCCCGCGGTGGCAATGGTCGGCGCAGGGAATGACCGCGCTGCTGTACATGCTTTTCATGTCGAGCATTGTCGGTTACACCGCCTACGCCTGGCTTGCCAGGAACTGCTCGCCCGCGGTCGTTGGCAGCTACAGCTACGTAGTCCCGGCGATTTCGGCATTGTTAGGCTGGGGGTTGTTGAAAGAACATCTGAGTGCGACTCAGTTGCTCGGTATGGTTGTCATGCTTGCCGGCGTCGCTCTGGCAAGCTGGCCCCGGGATGCGCGAGTGTCAGTTACACCTACTCACGAGGGGCACGGCGCGTAACGACGCAATATCCACCGGTGCAATACGCCGTTCGGTCTGTGGAAAATCGATTCGTGCCGTGAAATTGTCGCCAGCGGCGTCGCGTAAATTGGTCAGACCTTTGTACCGCATCAAAACGCGGTCCGAGGTGCGGTAGCTCGCTTCAATTTCCGGCAGAAACCGGCCGATTAGGCCCGCAAGGCCCAATCGCATCACGCTCACGGCGGTGCCTGCGACAATTTCATCGCGATTCTTGGTCACTCTGAACTGGAACGCGTGCAGGCGGCTCGGCACCAGGAAAGCGAAACGAACCGTCTCGCCGCGCTGCAGCGCTGGCCAGACACGCCGCAGGAATTCGTCGAATCCCGCGTCTACGACCACGGATTCGCTTTTCGGCAACAATGCGTTGCGCTCCGACCGACCTGGCCCCGGAACCTGAAACACCTGCACCCGGTTGTCAGCGAGCGTTCGTAGTCCTTCGACATAGCCCGCTGGCATATCGGTGAGCGTGAATCGCGGCATTTCGCGCGACAACGAGTAGTCGATTTCCTTACGGGCAAAAATCGCATCGTTTTCGGGACATTGATAGTGAACGACGCGGTACTCACGCGCCGTGCCCGGATTGCTAACGAAATGATTCTCGCGGTAAAGCGGTCGGCCAGTCTGGATGTCGCGGGCCGTACCCCGAAACACCAGACCATCGTTGGCGACAGCCGCAACGGCCATTTGCGCAAGCATAAAAAGCCATGCCCATTGCCCGGGCCGGATCGCGATCCTTCGCATGTGGTTCTTTGGTAAGCCTAGTTGCGGCGTGAACGGAATGCTTCTATGCGGCCTTTCGGTCCGATGAACCACGAGCCAATCCAACCAGTGATACTTACAACAATTGCGCCTAACAAAGCGGCACGAAAACCAGTCAGACCGAACCCGGGCAGAAGCCAGGCGACCAGACCGAGCATGCCGGCATTGACGACCAGCAGAAACAGTCCGATCGTGACGATGGTGATCGGAAAAGTCAGCACCACTGCGATCGGCCGAACGATGGCGTTAACCACGCCTAACAAAAGTCCGGCCAGAATCAGCGTAGTTGGGGAGTTTATTGAAATTCCCGGAACCACATTGGTGGCCAGCCAAAGACCTAACGCAGCAATGATGGCGCGAAAGAAAAATCCGGTCATGGTGAGTCCTCGCTTGAGCTATTTGTTTGCAGGATTGATTGCCGGCTGCTGGTCCAGCCGCTTTTCGAGATAGACTTTGAGCCGTGCCAGTGCCTGGCGCCAGCCAAGCTGGCGACGCATATAAAAGTCGCCAAATTCCGCGGCGCGGGGAAAGCCGCTACCGAGAACCCGCACGATAGTGTCGGTGCTGCGCGCCTCGATCAGCACATCGTCGACAATTGCGCCGTCGAACAAAGGCAGATCGTCGGGGTGCAAATGCACCAGCCGCACCCGGCGCGGTGGGTCAAAAACATCCACATGGGCCGAAAAGGCCTTGCGACGGTCGAGATTCGCCAGCAGCGAACCCCCCTGCTGCGCCTTGATGCGGCTGTCCGGACTCATCCAGCGTTGCAGTGCTTCAGTAGTCGTCAGTGCGGCCCAGACCCGCTCCGTAGGAGCCAGGATATCCACTCTGGCGGCATAGGCTCGCGTTTTTTCAGCCATGCCGTTATTCTGCCACGCGCTCAACAACAATAATTCAAATGTCTAACCGGGAACAGAATTTATGACCTCCAACATGGCCGCCGTCTGGTTTGTTATTGCCCTTGCACTGGTCGAGTATTTCTACTTTGTCATGGCCGTCGGCGCCGCACGCGGCAAACACAAAATTGCTGCACCAGCAATGACCGGCAACGCGGATTTCGAACGCGCCTATCGCGTACAAATGAATACGCTCGAACAATTGATCATGTTCGTGCCGTCGATGCTGTGCTTCGCAACGTTTGTTAGCGAACGTTGGGCGGTTATTCTCGGTTTCGTATTCATCATCGGCCGGATCGTCTACGCGATCGGTTACCGCAAGGCGGCGGACAAGCGTGGTTGGGGTTTCCTGATCTCGACAGTGCCGGTGTTGATTTTGTTAGTCGGCGGACTTATTTATGCAGGCTTGGCGGCCTATCGCGGCGCGCCTTGAGCAAGGCGAAAAATACCGGTAGCACCGATACCAGAACGATGAGGATGGTGACGATGCCGAAGTTGTTCTTGATCAACGGAATGTTGCCAAAGAGATAGCCGCCGAATACGAACGACAACACCCAGGCGAGGGCACCACCGATGTTGTAGGCCTGAAACCGGGCTACGTTCATGCGACCGATGCCCGCGACAAACGGTGCAAAGGTGCGCAGAATCGGCACGAAGCGCGACAGCACGACCGCCATACCGCCGTGTTTTGCAAAGAACTCCTCGGTACGGCGCAAGTACTCGACCTTGAGCAGACGATAGCGTCCGCTGAAGGCTTTCGGCCCAATTGCGCGGCCGATATAAAAATTAGTGGTGTTGCCGAGGATTGCAGCGGCAATCAGCAGGGCGGCAAGCAGCGGGGCGCTAAGCGTCCCGCTGGTATCGATCGCGGCGAGCGCGCCCGCGGCAAAAAGCAGTGAATCGCCCGGCAGGAAAGGAGTTACGACCAAGCCGGTTTCCGCAAACACGACCAGAAACAGGATGGCGTAAAACCAGAGGCCATAGTCCGCCAACAACTCAACCAGATGGCGGTCGAGATGCAGAATCAGGTCGATCAACCAACCTAACAACTCCATGTCAACCGGGCCGGGTCGCGACCGTCACTCGCACGGGCTTTTTCAAATGTTGAACGGCGATTCGCACATCTCGATCACGCCGCGCCAGCGCCACGGACTGCGGCGCTTCGATTCCGGCTGGTGGCTCTTCGGTCCCCTCGATCGCCAAATCCGGTTCGATGCCGCGATCCTGAATCGAGATGCCGGCCGGCGTAAAGTAGCGTGAGGTGGTCAGTTTCAATGCCCGTCCGCCCGACAAAGGAATGACGGTTTGCACGGAACCCTTGCCAAAACTGCGACGCCCGATGATGGCGGCGCGGTGGCTGTCTTTCAGCGCACCCGCCATGATTTCCGCGGCGGATGCGGTCGCGCCATTGATCAGCACAACCAGCGGCGCGCCATCGAGCAAATCTCCAGGCTGCGCTTCTAGCCGGAAACGGGCCTCCGGGGTCCGGCCGACCGCAGAGACGATCACGCCCTGTTCGAGAAACAGGTCGGCGACATCCACAGATGCCTCCAGCACACCGCCCGGATTGTTGCGCACGTCGATAATGAGACCACGCAGTGCCGCGTGATTCTGCTTATGCAATTGGCTAACAGCCAACTCGACATCGGCAGATGTATTGCTGCTGAACTGCGTGATACGCAGATAGCCGTAGCCCGGCTCCAGCAGCTGTGCCGCAACGCTGTGCACCTCTACCTGCGCGCGTTCCAGCGTTAGATCGAGGACTTCCTGTATCCCGGGCCGGCGTACGGACAAACTAACTTCTGTGCCGGGTAGACCGCGCATCCTATCGATGGCGCGATCAAGATCGGTACCCACAGCTCTGCGATCGATGCCGACGATCAGATCACCCGGTCGCAAATCGGCGCGGGCCGCTGGTGAATCCGCCAGCGTGCGCATGACTTTGATGCCGCCGCGATCCGCACTGACCTCGACACCGACGCCAGGATAGCTGCCGCTGGTCGTGTCGCGAATTTCCTGGTACTCGTCAGCATCCAGAAATGCCGAGTAAGGATCGAGACCTGAAGCGACGCCGTGCAACGCATGCCGCATCAGATTGCTTTCATCGACCGGATCGACGTATTCACCTTTGACCCGTTCCATAACCTCAGCTAACAGGCGATTTTCGTCGTCAGACAAGGCATCGGCCGCTAGTTTGCTGGCGACTGGCGCCGCTGTTCGTTCGGCCCGCACCGACAGCACCAGGGACAAAGCAATACCCAGCGCCGCACCGACCGAAATGGCCAGAATGCCGAAACGGGTGAACAAGGGTGACTCGGTTTGCATGGCGGGCCCATTCTACCCGGCCAGCTGACCGTTAGGCGAGTTGCCTGTTAGTGAGCGCGGAGACGCCCGGTCGCGCCGATAACATCCTCGACCGAGCGGTAGACCGGCGAGGCCCCGGCATACAGCGGGATTTCAGCCAGGATCTCCTCGATGGGCTGTGGGCGACCGACCGCAAAACCCTGGGCATAGTCCACGCCTAGTGTTGCAATACGGTTGCGAATTTCGTCAGTTTCAACGTATTCGGCCACGGTGCTGATAGACATGGTATGCGCGAGTTGTGTGATGGCCTGCACCATGGATTCGGAACGCGGGTCTTTGAGGATGTCGCGCACAAAACTACCGTCGATTTTGAGCAGGGTGACCGGCAGCGTTCGCAGGTAGGCCAACGACGACAGACCGGTACCGAAATCATCCAGCGCAACGCCACAACCGAGCTTGCGCAAACGACGCATCAGGAGTTCCGCTTTGGCAATGTTCGCCACGGCATCGCTTTCTGTTAGCTCGAAACAGAAAACCGAGGGTTCGATGCCGCTTTTCTCGATCGTGCGCAACAGAAAATCTGGGAATTCATCGTCACTGAGCGATTGACCCGAGAAATTTATCGCAAAGACCAATGGACGAGTCACTAGCAGATCGGCGTGCGGGCGCAGAAGTTCGACGGTTTTCTCGACCACCCAACGATCGATCATTGGCATCAGTTGATAGCGACGCGCGGCCGACAGAAAGCGATCCGGACCAATCGTCTTGCCTTCCAGATCGATCATGCGCAGCAGACATTCAAAATGAGGTGGCGTTGTTGTTTCGTGCACACCGATCGGCAGTATCAGCTGCGCATCGAGGCGCAGGCGATTGGTCTCAATCGCGAGTCGCAGATCGCTGGAGGTTGTGATGTCGGAGTAACGCCGCACGATACTGACGTCGTTGTCCTGATAGAGCTCGACACGATTGCGACCGCGGTCCTTGCCGACTTTGCAGGCCGATTCGGCTTCAGCCAATGCGCGGCCGAGATCCAGCGACTCCATGGCCAATTGCGAGATGCCCACGGAAATGGAAACGTGCAGGCGTGCATCACCCTGCATGGCACCGAGCTTCGAAGCAGCCTCGCGCAGGGATTCTGCCAGTTGCGCAGCACCATCAAATTTTACCGGTAACAAGATGGCAAAACGATCACCCGAAATGCGCGCCGCCAGACTGCCTGGTGGTACCCGGCGGCGAATCAATTCCCCGATTTGCGAGATGACCTGGTCACCCACATGCATGCCGAGGTTGTCGTTGATCACATGAAGTTGGTCGACGTCGATGTAAACCATGCTCCAGGTTGTTGGGCGCCCCGGTTCCGACATCGTAGGTCGCACGCGCTTTTCGAACACGGCGCGACTCAGCAGGCCTGTCAGGCTGTCGAAACTCGACTCGATGATGGTCGCGGCCTTGCGCGCCAGAAGCTCGACAATGCGTGCATCGCGGTCTTCAAATTCAGGTGCATCGGCGTCTCGGAACAGGGCGAGAACACCGTTGACCCGCCCGCTGGGGTGGCGCACCGGGCAAACCACCAAACGGTAAGGAAGTTGCAGTGCCGCCTCGCCGGCCGCGAGTTTGTTGATTACCATGGGTTCGCGGCGCGATTGGGCCATTTGCAGCAATTGCCGATGGGTGCGCGCGAGTACCGTGCCGTCGGGCGTCCTGCCGGGCCCGGCGCGCAGCATCGCGATGCTTTTTTCAGGGACGATCAGTACTGACAACGCGCAGTTCAGATGCTCGGTTGCATTCTGCAACAGCGTGCGCAACTCGTCGCCCTGAGCGGCGCCTTCTTCACTCCGATCTGAAACCGACAGCATCAGCTCAACATCTTTGTCGCGCGATGTCAGGGTCTGGTACAGCCGAACAATATTGTCGTGTGCTGACAATTCGCGACGCAGGCATTCGAGTGCGGGCTTCACCATCGAATTGACGAAACTAAAAGTTTGCGGGTCAATGTTACCCATGCGCCGAGTAGTCACGACCACCACCGCAATCAGCGCGGCGGCATCGTCACGCAACCACCAGACGTAGGTCGGCACATCACCGTCTGTGAGGACGGAGGTACCAGCCGCTTTCGGGGTAGCGTGAGCCTTATCCAGCAGATCGTGCACTGCTTGCGTTAGATCCGTACTAACGGACGACTCACTCGACCAGTGCAACTCAGCGGTCGCGTCGAAAACGCAGACGCTGGCGGCACGTGGCAGCAGTGCCTTGATCAACTGGGCATAAGGGTCCAGGCTCTTCCAGATGTCCGCCACTTTACTATTGGCCATGGGCACTTACTGCTTACGAAAGTAGGGTGAAATGATCCGTCAATGCAGTCCGCAGCGGGTTGACGGAGTGCGCATTTCGTCAAATGGCCACGATCAGGTCCAGCTGGAAACAGCGCGAATCTGTGCAGAAATGTGTGACGACCGTCACACGAATTTTTGGTGCTCAGTTAGCTGCCTTGAACCACGGCTTGGGATCGACCGGTCGGCCGTTGCGACGGATTTCAAAATAAAGTTCGGGGCTGGAACGGCCGCCACTATCGCCGGACGCAGCAATGACGTCGCCCGCAGTCACCCGCTCACCGACCTTGCGGTAAATCTGATCGTTGTGGGCATATAGACTCATATAGCCGTCGCCGTGATCGACGATCACCAGCAGACCCAGACCCGCCAGCCAGTCCGCGTACAACACGCGGCCGTGATAGACCGCATGCACCGCTGCCCCACGCTCCGTACCTAACAAAATCCCATCCCAGCGGATAGCCCCGGCGCGTGCCTGACCAAACCTCGCAAGCAGACGGCCTTCGGCAGGCAGGCTAAGCGCGCCGCGCAACTTGGCAAACGGCGATTTACTGTCCACTGGAAACCGCGCCGCCGCGCGCCGCAGTTCACCTAACAATTTTTCCAAACCAGCACGCTGTTGTTTCAGCCGCGCCAGCATGGCGCTGCGCGAGCGCGCCTCGTTCTGCAGACTGACGAGCACGACATTGCGCTCGCCACGGGCACGGTCCAGCAATTCAACTTCCTGGCGCTGCTTATTCTCGAGTTCCGCGAGCCGCACATCCTCGGTATCCAGCGCTGCTTCGAGCTGCGAAATTCGCAGCACGCCTGCCTGGATGCGGGCTATCTGTTCGCCGCGGGCGCGGCCAAAATAGCCGTAATAGGCAAACATTCGGCCGGCCCGGGCCGGCTCGCGTTGGTTCAGCAGTAGTTTGAGTGGCTCTTCGCGGCCAATCATGTAGGCAGCGCGCAGTTGGCCCGCGAGCGCCGTGCGCTCCTTCTGCAGCAGCGCCACTACGGCCTGTCGTTCATTGTTGAGATCGCGGCGTTTGTCGACTCCCGCACGTCGTTCCTGCTGCAACTGCGCCAGCGTCGATCGGGCGTTAGCCACCGCTTTCTCCGCGCCACGCAGCTCTCTGGCAAGCCGGTCTTTTTCGGACGCGTCTTTTGCGACCTGCGCCTGTACCCGCTCAATGGCACCCCGAATGTTGGCCAGCTCCGCTTCCGTTTGGGCCGGGTCCGCAGCGGATTGCGCGAGCAACGGTGCGCAGAAGAACAGCAAGACAGCCCAGCAGGGCAGGAAATAGGGGCGTTGACGGCTGGGAACACTCATTTGGCGAGCGAAGTCTATAAGAAGGCGCCTTCCGATATAATCCGCCTCCACTTACACATTGGCCGAAAGGGCTTTTTCTCCCGATGCAGCAATTCATGGAATACGCCGGCAACCACCTTTATCTGGTGATTTTCGCCGTTGCAATGGCAGTGGCTGTGCTGGTCAACGAGCTGCGGCTGCGGCAGACGCAATTTGCAGGCGTGAGCCCTCAGGATGTGGTGCGGCTGATGAATCAGGGTGGCGTGGTGTTAGACCTGCGCAAACCGGAGGATTTCGCGGCGGGCCATATTCAGGGCGCACGGCACTTCTCGTCGGACCAGATTCTCAAAGCCTCCGAAACCTTGAAAAAGTATCGGGAAAAGGCCGTCGTGCTGGTCTGCGACACGGGGTCGCTGGCGGCGTCGGCCGCGCGTGAACTAGGTCGACAGGGCTTCACAGCCGCGTTCACACTGCGTGGTGGGCTCGGCGCCTGGCGTGCCGACAACATGCCACTCGCCAAAGGCGCACCGGGCAAGGACGGCAAGACGACATGACGCCAGGGGCGAAGGTCGTGATGTATTCGACCAGCTGGTGCCCTTACTGCGAACGGGCACGGCAGCTGCTGCGCGACAAAAACGTGGCGTTTCAAGAGATCGATGTCGAAGCGTCGCCTGATACGCGCGCCGAAATGCAATCTCGCAGCAATCGACGCAGCGTACCGCAGATTTTTGTCGGCAGCACCCATGTCGGCGGCTGCGATGATTTACACGAACTCGAAGCCCGTGGCGGACTGGATCCGCTGCTGGCCAATGGCTAACAAAGGACTCTCATGGCTGACGAAGAAACCCAGGCGCAACCCGAATTCGGACTGCAACTCGTTTATCTGAAAGACAGTTCGTTCGAGGCGCCTAACGGGCCGCGATTCGACCCCAAGGACTGGAATCCGCAGATCTCACTCGATCTCAACACGCATTCCGACACCATCAGTGACGATGCGCGCGAAATCATCCTGACAGTGAACGTCACGGCAAAGATCGGCGACAAAACGGCCTTCATCGTTGAGGTCAAACAGGCGGGCGCCTTCACGGCGCGAAATCTCGCCGAAGAAGACCTGCGTCGTGCGATCGCCAGTGTCGGCCCTTCCATGCTGTTCCCGTATGCGCGCTCGACCGTGACGCAATTGGTGTCGCTGGGCGGCTTTCCGCAGCTTTTGTTGCCACCCGTTAATTTCGACGCGCTCTACGCGCGTTCCCTGGCCGAAGCGCAGAACGCCGTCAAGAACTGACGCGCCACGCAATCCCGCATGTCGAGCCCAATTGCTGTGTTAGGTGCCGGTTCCTGGGGAACGGCGCTTGCGATCCAGTGCGCGCGTGCCGGCCGGGATACCCGTCTCTGGGGCCGCGATGCCGCGCAACTGGCCCACATGGCCACGGACCGCGAAAACCGCCGCTATCTTCCGGGTGCCGCTTTTCCGCCATCACTGCACATCGCAGACAGTCTGGTGACAGCGCTTGCCGGCACCCAAGACGTGTTGATCGCGGTGCCCAGTCACTCGTTCAGGGAATTGCTGCTGGCATTGCGGCCGTTGCTGGCACCTGGCATGCGCATCTGCTGGGCCACCAAGGGATTTGAAATCGACAGCGGCAAACTGCCGAATGAAGTCGCCCATGATGTGTTAGGTACAGGTTGGCAGACAGCGGTGGTATCAGGCCCGACTTTCGCGCGTGAGGTCGGTGCAGGTCTGCCCAGCGCTATGACCATCGCGTCGGACGACCCGGAATTTGCAGCAACATTCGCCAAGTCGCTGGCGTCCGAGACTTTTCGCATCTACACCTCCAGCGACATCATTGGTGTCGAGACGGGCGGCGCTGTCAAGAACGTGCTCGCCGTTGGCGCCGGCATGTCGGACGGCTTGGGTTTTGGCGCCAATACACGCATCGCGCTGATTACCCGCGGCCTGAACGAGATGACCCGTCTCGGTGTGGCGCTCGGCGCAAAACGTGAAACCTTCATGGGCCTGGCTGGCCTCGGCGATCTGGTGTTGACCTGTACCGACAACCAGTCACGCAATCGTCGTTTCGGGTTGTTGTTAGCTGAAGGCCGCAGTCCTGTCGCGGCGCAGACTGAGATCGGACAGGTGGTCGAAGGCTATCGCGCTGCACGGGCGGTCCATGAAGTGGCAGCGAAAAATCACGTGGAGATGCCGATCGCGAATGGTATCTATTCCGTGCTCTATGAGGGCCGGTCGCCGCGCGACGCGGTTCGAGCATTGATGCTGCGCCCGATGCGCGCCGAACACTGATCAAATCACCGTCGCTGGCAGCCCTGCGTCGGGAAACCCCAGTTGCCGCCAGGCCTCGTAAACCACCACGGCCACTGAATTCGATAAATTGAGGCTGCGATTGCCAGCCCGCATCGGAATATCGAGAACGCCTTCGGCGCCGATTGCGGCGAGCACATCGGCCGACAGGCCGCGTCTTTCAGAACCAAAAACCAGCGCGTCCCAAGGCTGGTAGGCCACGGCATCGTAATGTCGCTGGCCGCCGGTTTCGATCGCCCAGAATCGCGTTGCCGGCAACGCGGCCTGACAACTTGCGAAGTCTGCATGCTGGCGCACCTGTGCCATCCAGCGATAGTCCAGACCCGCGCGCCGCAACGAGGGTTTGTCTAGATCGAACGCGAGCGGCCGGATCAGATGCAGATGCGCGCCCGTGTTGGCGCATAGCCGGATCACGTTGCCGGTGTTAGGTGGAATTTCGGGTTGGCAGAGCACGATGTGGAACATGGTCGCGACAATGGTAACCAACAGCACAACTGCTCTGCGATAATGCCGCCATGTCCGCCCTGCCCGACGATCTGGACGCCGGCCCGCCGGCATCCCTGCGCAGCCGCTTTTGCGGCCTGGACTTCGCGTCGCCCATTGTGCTGCTGAGTGGTTGTGTCGGGTTCGGCGAGGAATACACGCGGGTTGAGGGTTTTTCCAATCGCGACGTGGGCGCCATCGCGCTCAAAGGCACGACCGGGCAGGCCCGCCTGGGCAACGCGCCGCACCGGGTCTATGAGACAGCGATGGGCATGCTGAACGCCATTGGCTTGCAGAACCCTGGTGTTGACACGGTGGTGGGCAAAATTCTGCCCACGCTCGATTTTTCCGAAACACGGTTCCTGGCGAATGCTTCCGGCTCCACGATTGAGGAGTACGTCGCCGTGGTGCGCCGCTTCGATGACTCGCCGATCGATGCGATCGAGATCAACATCTCTTGCCCGAACGTCAAGGAGGGTGGCGTGCAGTTCGGCAACTCGCCCGACATGTCGGCGCGGGTTGTTGCGGCTTGTCGCAAGGCGACCCGCAAACCGATCATCACCAAGCTGTCGCCCAATCAGACCGACATCGTGGAAAACGCGCGGCTCTGTATCGAGGCCGGCAGCGATGGGCTGTCGGTCATCAACACCGTGATGGGCATGGCGATCGATGTGAAAACCCGTCGGCCTGTCATCGGCAATACCCAGGGCGGCCTATCGGGTCCGGCGATCAAGCCCATCGCACTGCTGATGGTCCACAAGGTGTATCAGGTCGCGAAGCTGCACAAAGTGCCCATCATCGGCCAGGGCGGCATCGTCAATGCCACCGATGCCATTGAGTTCATGATCGCGGGCGCGAGTGCTGTCGGTGTTGGCACCGCACTTTTTTACGACCCGCTGGTGTGCCGCAAGATCAACGCAGGCATCGCTAATTACGTCGCTGCCGCTGGCTTAGGGAATGTCGCCGAGCTGGTGGGAAGCTTGCGGGTCTCCGGTTGAACAGCACTATGACGCTTGCTGGATAACCGTACGGGTGGGATACGCAAAGCGGATCCCATCCCGATCGAACGCCGCCAGGATGCCTCGATTAACCGCATCCAGGATTTCCAGGAAGCGTCGGCCCGTGGGTTCCGGCACGAAATAGCAAACCTCAAACTGCAGCGCGGAGTCGCCAAAACCGCGCAGCAAGCAGTATTCGAATCGCGTGCCTGGTACGCCCTCGATCGTCTCTTGGACCAGCCGTGGCAGTTTTTCCAGCTGCGCCTGTGGCGTGTCGTACACCACGCCCAACGTAAAGAGTGAGCGGCGCTCCGGCATTCGGCCCAGATTGCGAACCCGGCTCTTGAGCACGTCGGCGTTCGACAGAATGATCTGCTCCCCCGACAGACTGCGCAGCCGCGTGCTCTTGATGCCAATGTGTTCGACGATGCCCTCGCAATCGTCAATACGCAGCCAGTCACCAGCCACAAATGGACGGTCCAGCGTGATCGACAGGGACGCCAGAATGTCGCCCAGGACGGTCTGCACGGCAAGTGCGATAGCGATACCACCGACGCCCAGCCCAGCGATCAGCGCGGTGATATTGACCCCGAGGTTGTCGAGCGCCAATAGCAGGGCAACCGCGAAAATGACGATTCGCGCGATGAACAACAAAATATCGAAAGAGCCGCTGACATCGACCGGCAGTACTCGTTCGCCACGGGCCATGGCCGCCTCGTCGCGACGGCGCTCCAATGCAAACCGCACTGCAGTGCTGGCCCATAGCGCTGCCTGGCCCCAGGCAATCAGTACGATCAAGATCTTGGAAATTCGCTCTACCAGCGGCGGCAGATTCAGAAATCGTTCGGCGACATACAGCGCCAGCGCCCAGAGGAATATTTTGCTGGTTCGCTCCAGCAATCTCAGCGTGAGCGTCACACCACTGGGCATGCCAGGTGGCAAACGCCGCTGCTGGGCGAGCAGGTAGCTGCGTACCAATGGCAACAAGGTCAGCACAGCGAGGAAAGCCACCCCCGCCACCAACCAGTCGCGCACGCTGTTACCGAAATACTGCTGTTGCCACACCATTTCCACTGTACTCATGCGGTGATTATACGAAGGCGTGCTAACTTCCCGGGGCGAAATCCGGGCTTTGTGGAGACCTAAGAAATGCAGATTCGCGAATCGACTGCGCTAGTCACGGGGGCCAACCGCGGCATCGGCAAGGGCTTTGTACTTGCACTGCTGGAACGGGGTGCACGACGAATTTATGCCACTGCGCGCAACCCCGATAGCCTGGATCCACTGGTGGAGCTCGCGCCAGGGCGGATCATTCCCATGGAATTGGACGTTTCTGACGCAACCGAGGTTGGCGATGCTGCTCGGGTTGCCGGCGACGTCACGCTGCTGATCAACAACGCCGGCATCGCGGCCATGACGGGCTTCCTGACAGCCGCGACTCTCGACGGCGCGCGTGCAGAAATGGAAATCAATTTCTGGGGACAACTGGCGATGGTGCGGGAATTTGCGCCGATCCTGAAAGCTAACAACGGCGGCGGCATCATCCAGGTTCTGTCGATCGGCGCGCTGTTTTGCGCGCCGTCGGTAGGTACTTATTGCGCCAGCAAATTCGCCGCCAATGCGATGTGCCAGGGGCTGCGGGCCGAATTAGCACCACAGAAAACGCGGCTCATGAGCGTGTTCTCCGCCGCCATCGAATCAGATATGTCGGTGAGAACGCCGGGGCCAAAGATTTCTGCTCTGACCCATGGTCACCACTGTCTGGCCGCTTTTGAAGATGGTTTCGAAGAATTCTATCCGGACTTCAAAGCGCAGCGCATGCGCGCGGAATTTATGCGCGACCCGGAGGCGTTTCACCGCGCTCTGCGCGGGTAGAAACTCCAGTCGTTAGCAAAGCGGCTTCACAAAAAACAGGCTTGTCGCCCCTTTCGGGTAACCGCCAAACGGCCCACAGGGTTGGAATCCGAAAGCGCGGAACAGCAACAGCGCCTCGGGTTGCCGGTCGCCGGTTTCCAGTTTCAGCTCGCGCAGATTCAGTTCCCGGGCACGCGCCTCGAGCGCCTGCAGAATTTGTCGTGCCAGGCCGTGGCCGCGGGCGCATGGCGCGGCGTAGACACGCTTGACTTCGCCGACACCGGGTTCGATCACGCGCACCGCACCGCATGCCAGCGCCTCGCCGTGGATTCGCGCGACATAGAAACTAACGTCATCCATGCGCAGCGATTCAATATCTAACAGATGATTCTCTTCCGGATCGTACAGCCCAATCAGATATTCGTCGAGCTCAGCAATCAGCGCTCTGACATCCGCTTGCGCCGGATCTTCGCGGCGCAAAGTGACGGGTTTCTTCTCAAGGCTCGGCATGCTCATCGATCCCTAGCTCGCGCAGCTTGCGCGTCAACGTATTGCGTCCCCAGCCGATTCGGCGCGCCGCCTCCTGCTTGTGCCCATGGGTGCGCTTCAGCGCGGCGAGTGCCAATACGCGCTCAAACTCGGGTGCCGCCACATCCAGCAGCGGCGCTCCGTCGGTATCGAGTTGCGAATCGGCCCACCGCGCGAGCCGCTGCGCCCAGTCGTCCATGCCGCCGAGGTCGGCAGTAGTGGCCTTTTGCATGTCCGCGGGCAGGTCCTCGATCTGGATTTCACGGCCGGGCGCGAGCACTGTCATGCGGCGGCTCAGATTCACCAGCTCACGGACGTTGCCTGGCCAGCGGTAGCTGACCAGAGTACTTTCGGCCGCAGAAGACAGCGATTTCGCATCCACGCCCATTTCGGCCGCCGTTAGCCGCAGGTAGTGAGCTAACAACATCGCAATGTCTTCAGTACGTTCGCGCAGCGGCGGTAGGTGAATGTTGATGACATTGAGCCGGTGATACAAGTCCTCGCGGAACTGCCCGCTTGCCACCCGCACCAGCAAATCCTGATTGGTCGCAGCAACTACGCGAACGTCCACCTTGATCGGAATCTGCCCGCCGACGCGGTAAAACTCACCCTCCGCCAATACGCGCAGCAGCCGCGTCTGCAAGGCGATGGGCATGTCACCAATTTCATCGAGAAAGAGTGTGCCGCCATCGGCCTGTTCGAAGCGGCCGCGGCGCTGCGCATCAGCGCCCGTGAAGGAGCCCTTTTCATGGCCAAAAAGTTCGGACTCCAGCAGTTCGCCCGGGATTGCCGACATATTAAGGGCGACGAACTTGCGCGCCGCGCGCGGTGAGTGTTCGTGCAATGCCCGAGCTACAAGCTCTTTGCCGGTGCCGGACTCGCCGGTGATCAGTACGGTCGTGGTGGTCCGCGACAATCGACCGATCGCGCGAAATACCTGCTGCATAGCAGGCGCTCTGCCTAACAACTCGGGCGTCGGTGACGCCAGATCAGGATCGAGGCCCGCAGTCGGCGAACTCAATGCTGCGCGGCGCACCAGTGCCACAGCCTGATCGATATCAAATGGTTTGGGAAGATATTCGAATGCACCACTGGCGAATGCGGACACCGCATTGTCGAGATCTGCATGCGCGGTCATCACGATGACAGGCAGAGTGGGTCTTGACTTGCGTACCTCTTCAGCAAGCTGCAACCCGGACATCCCTGCCATGCGGATGTCGGTCATCAGCACATCCGGTGCTTCGTGCTTTAGTGCATCACGCGCGGTCTCGCCGGTCTCAAACGAACGCGGCTGCAAGCCTGCGTTGCGTAGCGCGCGCTCGAGCACCCAGCGTATGGAAGCATCGTCATCCACAATCCAGACTTGCACGGGTTTACCGATCATGGCGCCTCTGTGACGCCGTCCAACGGCAATGTCATCGAAAAAATGGTGCAGCCGGGCATGCTGGTGAACTCGATGGCGCCACCATTGCGTGTCACCAGGTCCTGCGCCACAGCCAGGCCGAGGCCCGTGCCGTTAGGCCGTCCGGTCACCAATGGATAGAAAATACTGGCGCGAATGTCGGCTGGCACACCCGGCCCGTTGTCCTCAACTTCCAGCCGTGCGGCAAGCCGATGCTTCTGCTGGTCAATATGCGTGTTGGCGAGCACTCGCGTGCGGATCGTAATGCGGCCACGCTCACCCACGGCCTGCAGAGCGTTGCGGCCGATATTAAGCAATGCCTGAATGAGTTGATGTTTGTCGAACTCAGCCTCCGGGAGGCTGGGATCGTAATCTCGTTCTATCAGCACCATGTTGCGAGCTTCGCCGCGCAGCAGACGGTATACGTGTTCGCAGATTTCGTGAATATTACCGCGTGTTTTCTGCGGCGGCCGCGACGGCAGCGACATGGAATCAACCAGCGCAGTCAGCCTGTCAGCCTCGCTGATTATGACCTGGGTATATTCTCGTAATTCCGGTCCGTCCAGTTCGCGTTCGAGCAATTGTGCAGCACCGCGCAACCCTCCTAACGGATTTTTAATTTCATGTGCCAGCTGGCGAACCATCATTCTGCTGCCGTCCAGTCGGCTGCGCAGATCGGCTTCCCGCGCGATGCGCAAACGCGGTGCGGCATCGGCAATTTCCAGTAGCAGATGTGTGCCGGTCATTTGCCCTTCCATGGGCGTGATCGAGATGTCGAAAATGCGCGCATCCCGTGGCGCCACGGCAAGCTTGATTTCAATCTCATGCTCGGTAAGCACCAACTGCTCGGCGGCGGCCCGCTGCAAGCTTGTTAGCAGATGCTCCGCTTCGAGCAGCAGGCCCTTGAATGGGCGACCGCGCACGCTGTTGAAGCTGATACCGAGCGCCTCCTGCGCAGCGACATTGGCATAAATCACGCACAACTGCGCATCCAGCACGACCATTCCTGTGGTCAAAGCATCCAGCAGGTCGGTGGAGTCGTAATGACTCAGCGGCGAGACGAAATTGCGTTCAGCAGCCATCTGCCTCTCCAGAGGAGGGCGGCAAGCAACCAGCTAGCTGTGCTGTCAGCGATTCGGTCGGTTGCGCAGCACCGATGGCTGGCGCACAAAGAACGTCACCGGCGGCACTTTGCAAACCACTTCGCGACGGCCGTTCAAAAAGGTCAGTTTGGCTTCGTATGCGCCTCGGGGTGCCGGTTGCACAACAATACTGTTGGCATCGTTCTGCGCGTTGTAGCGCTTGTTGTTCAGCACCAGAACCGGAGTCGAACCCTCGGGGCCGGCGAAAGTAAAGACGATGGACTGCACATTGACCAGCACATCGTTGTCTTTGGGCGATCGCAGCTCGCAGGCCTGTCCCACATCGCGCGTCGTTGCGTCCGCTGGCGCGGGTGGCAATGCAGCGGGTACAGCCACTTGCCCGGCCGCCGCTGCAGGTGCCTGATAGGTTTGTGCTGGCGGTAGTTTGACTTCGGTCGCGCCAGGCATCGGACGGTCGGCGTAATGCGTGACCCCGTCTTTGTCGACCCACTTGTACACTTCGGCCGTCGCCAGCGGCGCTGTTAGCATCATGGACACTGTCGCCGCTGCTAACACAAGCGCGAGCCGCGTTAAGGTAAGTTGCCGGGCTTTCATATCCGTAGAGCATAGTCCGATGCGATCCCAGATACAAAAAAGGGGCGTGGCGATGTGATCGCATCGCCACCGCCCCCGTTCTCAGCCTCTGGCGGAGGCTTGTCACTAGCAGCTGTAGTACAAGTCCATCTCAACCGGATGCGTGCTCATGCGGAAGCGTGTGACTTCCTGCATCTTGAGCCCGATGTAGGCGTCGATCACATCGTTCGTGAAAACGCCACCGCGGGTCAGGAACTCGCGATCCTTGTCGAGATGCTCGAGCGCCATGTCGAGCGAGTGACACACCGTCGGGATGTGTTTCGCTTCCTCCGGTTCGAGATCGTACAAG
Organism: Gammaproteobacteria bacterium; assembly: GCA_043769085.1. GTDB lineage: Bacteria > Pseudomonadota > Gammaproteobacteria > Steroidobacterales > Steroidobacteraceae > UBA964. The sequence goes on along the minus strand of JAYVJR010000049.1, from coordinate 44,853 downwards.
TCCTTGTCAGCCGGATCGCCCGGGTGGATCTTGTTCTGGATGCCATCGAGCCCTGCCATCATCATGGACGCGAAGGCGAAGTACGGATTCGCGCACGAATCCGGGAACCGCACTTCGATGCGGCGCGCCTTAGGGTTCGATACCCAGGGAATACGGATCGATGCGGACCGGTTGCGCGCCGAATAGGCTAACATCACCGGTGCTTCGAAGCCTGGCACCAGGCGCTTATAGCTGTTAGTACCCGCGTTGGTGAACGCGTTCAGTGCCTTGGCGTGTTTGATGATGCCGCCAATATAGTAGAGCGCCGTATCTGAGAGGCCGCCGTACTTGTCGCCGGCGAACAGCGCTTTACCGTCTTTCTGCAGCGACTGGTGCACATGCATGCCCGAACCGTTATCGCCCACGAGCGGCTTCGGCATGAAGGTAGCCGTCTTGCCGTAGCCCGCAGCAACGTTATGCACAGCGTATTTCAGGATTTGGACTTCATCGGCCTTTTTGATCAGTCCGCCCGCGCCGATGCCGATTTCGCATTGGCCACCGGTGGCAACTTCATGATGATGGACTTCGATGACCAGACCCATCTCTTCGCAGGCGCCGCACATTGCGTTGCGGATATCCTGGAACGCATCGACTGGCGGAACGGGAAAGTAGCCACCCTTGATGCCAGGACGATGTCCCTTGTTGCCTTCGGGATAGTCTGTGTTGGAATTCCACGCGCCCTGCACCGAGTCAATTTCGTAGCTCGAGCCACGCATCTCGTTTTTCCAGCGCACGCTGTCAAAAATGAAAAACTCGTTTTCTGGGCCAAACAGCGCGCCATCCGCAATGCCGGTGCTCTTGAGATAGGCCTCGGCGCGCTTACCCAATGAACGCGGATCACGCTCGTAGCCCTGCATGGTTGCGGGCTCGATAACGTCGCAGCGAATGTTCACGGTGGCTTCTTCAAAGAACGGATCTAACACCGTAGTCTTCGGATCGAGCATCAGAATCATGTCGGATTCGTTGATGCCCTTCCAACCACCGATCGACGAGCCGTCGAACATCTTGCCGTCGCGAAACAGGCCCTCATCCACGATCTTCGCCGGAATCGTGACGTGTTGTTCTTTGCCACGCGTATCTGTGAAACGCAGGTCGGCCCACTTCACTTCTTTTTCTTTGATCAGCTTGATGACGTCGCTCGGGTTCATGGGTAGTCAGCCTCCGGTATAGGGTTTAGCACTGGAACAATGCAGGTCGCATGCCAAACAACCTTGCTATATTTTTCAAGAACTTACGCTTCAGGCTGGCTAATTATGCACTAAAATAGGGCGTATAGTGGTCGACGCTGCCCTAAAATAGGTCAATTCGTAGTCTGAAAACGTTGAACTTGTGGCCTTGCCCAAAAATCGGGCGGCGGAAATTTTAGCGCAGACCAGCGCTTTTTCGCGGGATTTTCAACACCATGACCGGCGCAAGAACAGCGACACGAGTGCTACAGGGCCCGTCCCCAGAAAAAACCGACGAGCCCAAAAACAGCGATCCCCACACCACTCAAGCCGTTGAGCAGACGCCGCCTTGGATCGGTGAGCACGCCCGCCAAAACCGCTCCGCCTAGCGCGAATGCTGACTGGACGAGAAGACTGCCCAGGAACACCGCCAGCGCCAATGTCGCAGCGACGTTTAAGGAGCCACCCAACGGTAGTTGCCCAGCAAAGCCAACGAAAATCAAAACGGTCAGAGGATTCACGATCGTTAGCACCAAAGTCGCCAGGAACGGTCGTGACGAGTCGGCTACCGGTGCGCTGCTGTCTGTGCCAGATTGCGGCGCTGGCCGGGGCGAGCAGGCTCTCCACAACATCCAAAAACCTAACAACACCAGCAACAGGCTACTGCCCCGCTGAAAGCCGAACTTGTTTCCTTCGAGCCAGGCGGACACTTGCGCGCCAGCCATAAAGGCCAGCAGCGCATACAGAAGATCGGCTGTGGCAGCTCCGCAACCCGCAGCGAACGCTGCGCGAAAGCCCTTTGAAATGCCGTAATTGACAATCAGCAATGCGATCGGCCCGACCGCAGCGGCAACAGTAATGCCGAAAAGAAAACTGCGCAGTACGCCGTCAGTGAAAGTCCAATTCAAGCACGCGCACCTAACACGCGTTCGATGCGGCGATCGGGTAACAACCAGATCAGGGCCACCAAAACATACAACACCTGCGACAGCAGCGGCACGGAAAAGCCGATCGCGATGGCCAGCGCATAGCATGCCAGCGACAGCCAGCCCTTCCAATCGCGGCCAACTGCTTTGCGCAATACCGAGTCCTGGCCTTGTGCCGCCATGATGGCGTGTTGCAGGATGAAGTACGCAATCGCGCACATCAGCAACAACACACCGTAGAAGATCGACGGCAATTGCGAAAAATGGTTCTCGCCCATCCAGCCAGTTGCAAATGGGACCAAAGACAACCAGAACAGCAAGTGCAAATTGGCCCAGAGGATACTGGCTGTCACATGTTTGCAGGTATGCAGCATGTGGTGGTGATTGTTCCAGTAAATGCCCACGTATACAAAGCTCAGAACGTAGGCGAGAAAGACCGGCGCCAACGAGGCCAAGTCGGTGATCTGATCGCCATGCGGAACTTTGAGTTCCAGCACCATGATGGTGATGATAATGGCAATCACACCGTCGCTGAACGCCTCGAGCCTGGTTTTTCCCATCTTTGCCCCCTACCTAACCGAAGAAACTGCGCGCGCGTGAATGCCCGTCGCCTCGCCGCTAGCGTTGACACTGGCGTTGAGGTCACGCAGCAGTCCGTCCTGGATGCCGTAGATCCAGCCATGCACCGACAATTCCTGGCCGCGTTCCCAGGCGTCGCGGGCTATGGTGGTCTGGCAGACGTTTGACACCTGTTCGATCACGTTGAGCTCGCACAAACGGTTCGCCGCGGTCGCCTCGTCCGACGCCTTGGCTAACAAACCAGCATGTTTCTGGTGCACGTCTTGCACATGCCGCAACCAGTTGTCGCTGAGTCCGATTCGGTCGCGCCGCAGCGCGGCACGCACACCGCTGCAACCGTAGTGTCCGCAAACGATAATGTGCTTCACCTTGAGTACATCGACCGCGAATTGCATGACCGAGAGACAATTGAGATCGGTGTGCACAACCACATTGGCCACGTTTCGATGGACAAAAAGCTCGCCCGGCAAAAGACCCACGATCTGATTTGCCGGCACGCGGCTGTCGGAGCAACCGATCCACAGATAATCAGGTGACTGCTGCTGCGCAAGCTTGCTGAAAAACTCCGGGTCTTGCTCATGCATGCGCTTGGACCAACGGCGATTACGCTCAAACAGATGATCGAGATTTTTCATTAGTTGTTAGCCATTCTGACCCGCAATTGACTCAGTATACCTAGCGCTTGCGCGGCCCGATCCACGGGCACAAAAACGTGATCATGGTACGCGCCGGCAACCATGTTGCAACCAATGCCTGCCTGCGCAAGGGCAGCCGAAACAGCAACCGTTAGTCCGACTGCGCTGAGCTCCGTGGTCAGGCCCAGGCGAATCCAGGCCGCCCGAAACAAGATTGGCCAACGGTGTGCCTGCGCTTGCGACTCCGTGACAACGACTGACACTCCTTCTGGCTCGCGCATCATGGCGATCACCGCCACGCCTTTCAGGTCGAAGTCGCGGGGCAACGAGCAAAAGACGAACGTGCCGTTTTCGAGCACCGGATCGAGTGATGCGCCGCTCAGAACTTCTCCTTCCTGATCACATCGACGGGGCTACTCAGCACCACAAGACCGTGGCTATCGAGCAGCGGCATCAGTTGATCCAGCAGTCGTTGCGACTTTTCGTCGGTAGTGATCGCGAGAAACAGCACTTTGGCCTGCGCGCCAGTCACTTGATCGTCGGACCAGACTCCTTGCCGGCCCTCGCCGCCCAATGTGGGCATCAATGTATAGCCGCTAACGCCGGCCGCATGGGCGGCAGCCACCACCAAACGCACCAGGGGCGCATCCACCAGAACTTCGATTCGCCGTCGCAAAGTTGTTTCGATCATGCGGATGCCAGTCTGTTAGCGAGAAAAATGAAAAACGGGATGCCGCATAGAACATTGACCGGGAATGTGATGCCCAGCGACATGCCGATATAGAGACCTGGATCGGCCTTTGGCAAGGTCAAGCGCATGACTGCGGGAACCGCGATGTATGACGCGCTGCCTGCCAGCATTCCCAGCGACGCGGCGGAACCAGCGTCCAGGCCAAGAACCGTGCCTAACAGAACGCCGATCGAACCGTTCAACGCCGGGAAGACCACGGCCAGTAATGCCAGGCGAGCCGTAATAGCACGTGCTTCGCGCAATCTGCGCGCCGCAATCAAACCCATGTCAAGCAAAAACAAACACAGCACGCCGCGAAATGCCGTATCGAAAACCGGTGCAATCGTGACCATGCCCTGCTTGCCGGCAATCAGGCCAATCACAAAGCTACCGACCAGCAGCACGACCGAACCGTTCAACAAGGTTTCATGCCAGTGTCCACGGCCGGTCGCTGCGGCATTCTGGTCGGTTCGGTCACGCGCCAGCATCAGGCCCACAATGATTGCCGGACTTTCCATCAGTGCCAGCACCGCAACCATGTAGCCGGCCGGTGCCTGGCCGAGCGCAGTCAACACTTCAACGCCCGTCACGAATGTGACGACGCTGACAGAACCATAGTGGGCAGCGACCGCAGCAGCATTGATGCGATCGAGTTTTGCGAAGCGTCGCAACACAGCGAACACAGGCAGGGGAATAAAAAGGCTAAGTCCAACCCCAGTCAGGATTGCGATCAGCATGTCGGTATGTACGCCGGCGCTCGTAACCTGCACGCCGCCTTTCAGGCCGATCGCGGCCATCAGGTATAGCGACATACCCTTGGCCAGCGGCTCCGGAATCGCCAGATCCGATCGCGCCAGTGCGGCCAGGGCCCCCAGCGCGAAAAAAAGGATGACCGGTGAAAGCAGCGTCTCCCAGGAAATCATGGCGACAAGGCTACATCATCGCCGCAGCAAGGCGATGCGCAGTCCCTGCGCCGAGTCCGCGATCAACTGGCTCAGGCGCTTGTCGCGCGTTACCTCTTGTTTCGCACTCATGACCCAGTGAACGCTGCTGCGCCGAACCCCGGGCGGCTGAGACTGGAAAAACGCGTTGGCTTTTTTGTTAGCTCGGAGTCGCGCAGCGAAACTGGATGCCAACGCTGTCTGCTCGCGCCCGAATGAATAGACGCTCTGGCGTTCTGGCGAGCGCGCTTCGAATGCCGCCAGTCCGGGCGGCATCATGCGTCCTGTCTCGGTCAGGCGTTTAACATGGGCGATATTCACGTTGCTCCAGATACTGCGCTCCCTTCGGCGGGTAAAGCGAACGGTAAAGCTGTCGGCATCGTATGCCCGCCGGACCCCATCGATCCACCCGTAGCAGAGGGCTTCGTCGAGTGCCTCGGCGTAGCTGACCCCCGGGGCAGCGGCGTGCTTGCGCATCAGCCGCAACACCATTTCGCCGTCCCAGCGGTAGTTTTTCGCCAGCCAGCGCCGCCATTCAGCGGGCGATTGGAAGTACCAAACCGTCGCTGTGGCGGCTGCCGCCGATTTGTTAGTCCGCTTTCTTGGCGAGGCCATAAATACGGTGATGCGTTGCTGTCATCACGCCCAGACTGGTGCCGTCCACGGACAACTGGCGGGCACGCTTGCCCAGGCCTTCCGGCCCGAACGCCCTGACAATCATTTCTTCCCACCATTGCTGGGCCTCGGCGTCGCGGCGGATCTCGATGCGACCCCAGACGATCACATGCGCCATGGTGACCGGCTTCGAAATCGCCACACAGGCCCGCGGGTCGCGCTCGATATTCCGAATCTTCTGTTTTCCGGTCATGCTGAAGAGCAGGCAGGGGTCCTTGAGAGCCATCATCATCGGCGTCACATGTGGTTCGCCATCCTTGCCGATGGTCGACAGATGCACCCAGCCCGAGGGATCGTGCAACTGTTCGATCGCCGCTTTGAGTTCCGCGTCCATGACACAATTCTCATCTATAATCGCGCGCTTTGCACAGCATCTAACATGGCCGCCCCGCGCACCTTCCAGGACATCATTTTCGCTCTGCAGCAGTACTGGTCCGATCAGGGCTGCGTCATCCTGCAGCCGTATGACATGGAGGTCGGCGCGGGTACTTTCCATACCGCGACTTTTCTGCGCTCCATCGGTCCGGAGCCCTGGAGCGCTGCCTACGTGCAGCCTTCGCGCCGTCCCAAGGATGGCCGCTATGGTGACAACCCGTTTCGACTACAGCACTACTACCAGTTTCAGGTCGTTATCAAGCCATCGCCGCTCGACATTCTCGATCGCTACATTGGCAGTCTCAGGATGCTGGGCTTCGACCCGCTGACCCATGACATCCGCTTTGTGGAGGACAACTGGGAGTCGCCCACGTTAGGTGCCTGGGGGCTTGGCTGGGAAGTCTGGCTCAACGGCATGGAAGTCACGCAGTTCACCTACTTTCAGCAGGTCGGTGGTCTCGATTGCCGGCCGGTGAGCGGTGAAATCACCTACGGCCTCGAGCGGCTCGCCATGTACATCCAGGGCGTCGAGAATATCTTCGACATCGTCTGGGCCGATGGTCCGCGCGGCAAAGTCACTTACCGCGACGTGTTTCACCAGAACGAGGTGGAACAATCCACCTACAACTTCGAGCATGCCAACGTCGAGGTCTTATTTCGTCATTTCGATGAACACGAGGCAGCCTGCCAACAGTTGTTAGGTGCGAAACTCGCGCTGCCTGCCTATGAGCAGGTGATGAAAGCCTCGCACACATTCAATTTGCTGGATGCGCGCGGTGCCATATCCGTCACGGAGCGACAACGATTCATTCTGCGCGTACGGACACTGGCGCGCGGCGTCGCGCAGACCTATTACAACAGCCGCGAGGCCTTGGGTTTTCCCATGCTGCGTGAGACCGCGGTCACTGGCAGCAAGTCATGAGCACCCGGGACTTTCTGGTCGAAATCGGCACCGAGGAGCTGCCGCCGCTCGCTTTGCGTGAGCTCGAAACCGCCTTTGCGGATGGCATTCGCCGCGGTCTCACTGAGTCGGGCCTGGCGTTCGTAGATCTAAAATCCTACGCGACACCGAGACGACTGGCAGTGCTGGTCAGTGACCTGCTAGAAACGCAGCCCACTCAGCAACAGAAACGCCGCGGGCCGCCGGTCAACGCGGCGTTTGACGCCGAGGGGAAGCCCACGCGCGCGGCGACTGCATTTGCCGAATCCTGTGGCTCGTCGGTCGCCAGTCTGGGCCGCATCAAAGAAGGCAAGGGCGAGTTTCTTTTGTTCGCGGGCAGCAAGCCTGGCGCCACGACCATGAGCCTGTTGCCAGGCGTAGTCCAGGCGTCACTCGACGCGCTGCCGATTCCGAAACGCATGCGCTGGGGTTCGGGCAGCGCTGAGTTTGTGCGCCCGGTGCACTGGCTTGTGCTGCTGTTCGGCAATGAAGTCGTACCAGCCCGCTTGTTAGACACGCAATCCGGGCGCGAGACGCGCGGTCACAGGTTCCACGCTCCACAAGCAATCTCGCTAGCGACGCCGGCAGAATACGCGACGGTCCTGGAAACGCGAGGAAAAGTGCTGCCAGATTTCGCGCAACGCAAACAGCGTGTGCGCACCGAAGTGCTGCGCGCCGGACACATGGGCCGGCCGCTGGTCACCGACGCTTTGTTAGACGAAGTCACATCTCTTATCGAGTGGCCGGTCGGCGTGGCCGGGCAATTCGAACAGCGCTTTCTGGCGCTACCGCGCGAAGTGCTGATTTCAACCTTGCAGGAACACCAACGCTATTTCCCCGTGGAGGATGTTAACGGTGCGCTTTTGCCGTGGTTCATCACGGTCAGCAATATTGAAAGCCGCGACGCTGCGCAGGTTCGCGCCGGCAACGAACGCGTCGTGCGTCCGCGCCTCGCGGATGCCGCTTTCTTTTATGAGCAGGATCGCAAGCAGCCGCTGGCGGCGCGCGTCGCCGCACTAGACGCAGTCACCTTTCAGATAAAACTCGGGTCACTTGGCAACAAGACGCGTCGCGTCAGCGAACTCGCGCGCAAGCTGGCCGCCCAACTCGGCACCGATCCTGTGGCTGCCGGACAAGTCGCTGAACTCGCCAAATGCGATTTGGTGACCGGCATGGTCGGCGAATTTCCAGACCTGCAGGGCATCATGGGGCGCTACTACGCACTCGCCGATGGTCTGCCCACTGAAATCGCCGAGGCGATTGCCGAGCATTACCTGCCGCGCGGCGCCGGCGATGCGCTGCCGACGCGGGCTGCGGGCATCGCGGTCGCGCTAGCCGATCGTTTCGATACGCTGGCGGGCATCTTTGCCATCGGGCAGAAGCCCTCGGGTACCAAGGATCCTTTCGGCTTGCGGCGCGCTGCCATTGGTCTGCTGCGGATCTTGCTCGAAAAAAACCTGGCTCTGGATCTCAAGAGCTGGGTCGACCAGGCTGTTAGCCTACAACCGGTCAAATCCGCCACTGCAGCAGCGGAAGTTCTCGACTTCATTTGGGAGCGTCTGCGCGGCATTCTGGTCGATGGTCAGAACGGAAACAGCACCGACATGTTCGACGCGGTGATGGCAGCCAGTCCCGGATCTCCGCGCGATGCGGCGGCGCGACTCGCAGCGCTCGGCACATTTCTGCAACGGCCCGAAGCCGCCAGTCTCGCGGCAGCTAACAAGCGCATTGCCAATATATTGCGAAAGTCGGCGGGCGATACCGGCGACGGCGCAGCTACCCACCACATAGATCCCGGCTTACTCAAGCTGCCAGCGGAGCAGGCGCTGCATGCTGCGTTGCTTCGCCAACAGGAGCCGGTTCGTTCGGCAGTGGCTCGCGGCGATTATGCCGGCGCTTTGGCGACGCTCGCAGATCTGCGCGGCGTGGTAGACGTATTTTTCGATCAAGTGATGGTCAACGATCCCGATACGGCCCTGCGTGGCAATCGCCACGCGCTGCTGGCCAAACTGCGCGATCTGTTTGCCGGCATTGCGGATTTTTCGCGCCTGCCTGGATAGCCAAGGAGCGCAACCGGCGTGCAGTTGTTAGGTTCGATCCTTTTCACGGTGGTTTTCAACCTTGGCACTTTCTTCTGCGGAATCGTGTTTTTTCCGCTGTGCCTGCTCCTGCCCTTCCGTTATCGCTGGCGCCTCGCCAATGGCTACGCGCACACGCTGCTGTTCGCGTTGAAATGGCTGTGCCGCCTCGACTACCGGGTCACGGGGCGGGAGCATCTGCCGCCAGGTGCGCATGTGTCGCTGTGGAAGCACTCCTCATCCTGGGAGACTTTCGCAATGATGGCGATTTTCCCGCAACAGGTCTGGGTACTGAAGCGCGAGCTCATGTGGCTGCCCTTCATCGGCTGGACCTTGGCGCTGATGAAGTCCATCGCTGTGAATCGGTCCGCTGGACCAACAGCGGTCAGTCAGGTTGTGGAACAGGGTAAAGACCGGCTGCAACGCGGCTCCTGGGTCATCATTTTTCCCGAAGGCACGCGCATGCCGCAGGGCGAAACCCGCCGCTATGGTTCGAGTGGCGCTTTGTTAGCCTCGCAGGCCGGTTGTCAGATCGTTCCGGTCGCGCATGACGCGGGTTTTTTCTGGCAGCGGCGCGGACTCCTGAAGTTGCCAGGGACGATCGACGTGGTCATCGGCGCGCCGATTCTGGCGGCCGGACGTGATCCGCGCGATCTAAACCTCGAAGTTCAAACCTGGATCGAAAAAACCATCGTGGACATCCGCGCCAAGAAAAAGGGCGGCGAGTGTTAGCTCGCCGCCCTCGATCATGCAACACCCGCAGGCTTGTTAGAACTTGACAGCCACGTTCATGAAGGCTGTGCGGCCAGGGTAGTCATTGTCGCTATACAGTCGGCCATTGCCGACCCGGTTGTAAACGCCAGTCGAAATCGGCGACGGCTCATTGTCGCTGATATTGCGCATTCCCATGGTTACCGACCACTTGTCAGCACTGTACTGCGCGGACGCGTTGTAGCGGCTGGTCGAGGGAATCGCAAACACCAAGCGCGGGTCAACTGAGCCATTGGCCAGCGTGTTCCCGATCAGGACGTTGCTATCCATTGCGCCGATGTATTCCTGGCTGGCGCGAAAGCGCCACTTGTTCCAGGTGTATGTCAGCTCAAGCTCGCCCGTGGTTTTCGGCTGATCGATAGTGCCGTTGAACTCGACGGAGGGTGTGGTCGGCAGCGTCTGCAGAGGCTGTGATCGGAAGGTCTGCACCTCCAGATTCGCACGGAAGCGGCCCGGACCGATGTCGCGTGTCCAGCGCAGGTTGTAGTCGATGCCTTCTGCGCCCTGACTGGCCACGTTGGTGTACGAATCAAACACCGTCACGCGACGATTGGAGTCGCGTTGCACGTACGCGCAATAGCCCACGGCGCTGTTGGTACGGAATCCCGGATCGTTGTAGCAAAGATTGAACAAATTGGTTGAACCCACGCGTGCTACACCGTTGTCGATCTTGATGTCGTAGTAATCAACCGACATCGCGAAATCGCCAAATGAATCCGGCAGGAAATCGGGACGGAAGACCAGACCCACAGTGAAGTTGTCGGAGGTTTCCGCCTGCAAGCCCTGGGCTGCGCCGCCGGCTTGGAAAACCGTGATGCCGCTGGTCTGCTGGAATCCCGCTGGCAGTCCTTCCGATTGGCAGTTTGCACGGCGGATCGGGTTTATTCCAGGCGCGTCCCAGCCGTTGCAAGGATCTTGCGACGTGGCCAAAAAGCCGGTTGTTGCTCCCAGGAACTGCTCAAACAGCGCGGGCGCGCGATAGGAGGTTCCGTAGGTGCCGCGAAGCGTCAGCCAACTAACTGGCTTATAGGCCAGCGTTCCTTTGAAGGTTTCATCGGCGCCATACGAGTCATAGTCGGTATAACGACCCGACACGTTGATGGTCAATTCCTTGGCCCCCGGCTTGTCACGCAACAGCGGGAATTCCAATTCCGTGAAGATTTCTTTCACGGTGTCCTTGCCCCTGGTGAGCGCTGAACTCGTGAAGCCATAGAGATTGGAGTTCTGGCTTTCGATGCTGGGCGTGTCATTGATGCGGGCCTTGCGATATTCGGCACCAAAGCTCATCAGCACTTGGCCGGCTGGCAGATTGAACAACCCACCGTCGAGACCTAACGAAAATAATGATTCTTCGTAGATAGTCTTACCCGTGACATCGCGGAAGGTGTAATTCACCCAGTCCTGCGGGAGTTGGCCGCCAATCACGGCCGCCGTTAGGCCTGGCGCCGGAATGCAACCGGCCTGTGGGCTGGTCACGTTGACGGCGCAGGTGTAGTTCACTCCGTTGAACGAGCGAACAAACGCAGACGAAACTGTCGCCGGCGCGACCACCACGTTGGCGGAATCGCGCAAACGACTTGTCAGGTGGTTCTGGGACGTGTATTCAGCATCTGACTTGCTGATACCGAAGTACGCGTCGTACTTCCAGCCTTCAATCAAGAAGTCGCCCTTGAGACCGAGACCGCCAATGGCGTAGTCAACCGTCTGGCTCGACTGATCGTTTCCGAAACCGACAAAAGCGCGCACGCCCACCAGGCCGTTCACCATGGCTGAGAACGTGGTGCTGGTACCGCTGATCGTCGAGAACTGCAGATTGGTCGGAATCAGCAGGCTGTTCTTCGGCAGGTCATATGACAATTGACGATAACCCACCTGGCTCGATTCACGACGGTTCGCGAGGAACATGCCGTAGAGCTGCGCATTGCCCAGGGCCTCGAGATCATACGAACCTTCAAAATATCCCACTTTGACCTCGGCTGGCGAAATCAACGAGCGGTTCAGCATGCGCGGATCGAAGGTGTCGCGAACGTTGATGTTGTTAGCACCACCGCCCACGCCTTCATAGCCCACCAGGCCTGTGGCGATAGAGGCGTTAGGCCGCCAACGATTGATGGTGCCGGCGACGCCGCCCGGCGCCGGAACACCCGGACCCGTTGCCAGCGTAGTCGCAGTCACATTGCTGGTGCCGATTGTGTTGATGGTCACGCCATTCGAGCCGGTGCCCGAGATGGTGTAGCACTTCGGTTGACCCGTTCTAGGATCGATAAAGTCCGTGCGCGTAACGCCATCGGATGCAAACGTGTAGTCGGTCTGACAAGCAGCCCAGTCGCGATCGCCCAAGGTCAGATTGGTGCGCCTGTAGACATCGACGGATGCTTTGATATGCAGCCTGTCGCTGTTCCAGCCAAATACGCCGGAAGCGCGGTACTGATCGCCAGCACCGGCAGTCGGTGTTTTGACGTTGCCTTCCAGTGTCAGGCCATCGACTTTGGCCATTGTAATGACGTTGATGACGCCCGCGATCGCGTCGGAGCCGTAGATCGAAGACGCGCCGTCGCGCAGTACTTCGATGCGATCGATGATTGCGCTCGGCAGTACGTTCAAGTCGACGGTGCCAACTGAACCACGCGTACCGGCCGGCGCGATGCGGCGCCCGTTCAACAGGATCAACGAGCGTCCAGCGCCGAGGCCACGCAAGCCGACCGTGTTAGCGCCGGGGCCGCCGTTAGTCACGAAACCGCCGAAAGCATTGTTGATCTGCGCGGAACCGCCGGTAATACCAGTGCCCTGCAAAGTCTCGGTGGTGTTTGAGAGACCGGCCAGCACGGTCTCTTCACGTGTGATCAGTTGCAGGGGCGCAGTGGACTGGAACTCATCGCGTCGCAGGCGCGAGCCTGTGACGACCACTTCCTTGAGATCTTCCTCACCTGCTTTGGTGCCTTCTAACGTACTGTCCTGCGCGAAACCTGTTGCACTGATTGACAGCATTGCGGAAAAAGTCGCGAGCCACGCAGCGCGTGTCAATTGGGTCGTTGCCATTAATGATTACTCCCGTAAGTGTGTCGTATCACCCGCGCCACAGAATGGCGGCGGGCTCTTTTGCGGGTATTCTAACGAAAACGACACATTAACCGCAGAAATTTGCCGTTAGTCCCTCGCTTGTGGCGTGTTCGCAACAGCTGGTGACATAACTGCGCAGGCTTGGTAGGGGCGCGGCGACCGGCCCTGACCCGTCATCGATGGTTCCGATCTGACGGTGTCCAAGCAGACATTCGCTAAGCCCGCCTTGATACATGGTTGGCGTAATCCGCCACCAGCCCGGCGTAGTCGGTCATCGCAGGAAATTTCTCGAAACTATGCCGCGCGGGAGTAACTACCCAAGGACGCTTTTCGCTCGTGTAGGTTTCGATGAATGGCATAGATCACGACACATCGTCGAACTTTGTGCCCTGGGTTGATGTGCATACCCGCCGCTAGGATTCAATCTGAGACGAATTGCCTAACGGCAACACTTCCCCGTTCAATGGACGTCGTGACTAAGGCGGGCTGGTCGATATGGGCGCCTGCATAAAAATCTGACGCGTTGGCGAAGGGCTCACATTCCCCAGCAGTCGGGAGCAACTGCCGGATTTTTTCACTATTTGTGGCGGAGGCATAGCGAGCTTCCGCCACAATTAAGGCCGTTGCCTGACACCACGGCGCTTCAAGCAATTTGCGCGTTCCAACACCGATGCGTGCTGCGTCCGAAACTTTTTCTGCCAGCGCATCGCACTGGCCAGAGTCAATTACGTTAGGAACCACAACGAAACCTTGGCCAGTCAGCTGATCGCTTATGCCGTCCCTTTCACATGCCATGATTCGCCGGATTCATCTGCAGATCAAATGCGGTCGTTTTGACAGCTTTCTGCTCGTCGCCGGTAAGGCGCCCGAGACTGTCGGTAAACGTATCGGCGATGAGAAAGATCACCGTCGCGACACCGACTACGCTTTGAACTCGGGGATAGCTCGCACCATGAATTCGTCGAACAGCGGAACGGTGAACGCCATGTCGCCATGCGCCGGGCTATAGATCATGCCCTTTTTGATCAGCTTGGCACGCACGGGTCCGAGACTCGTCACTTTTACGCCCAATATGTTGGCGATGTCCGAAGTTCGATGCGCGCCGGCTCCAAGCGCCGCCATCGCCCGCAAAAGCTTTCTTTCGCTCGGCGTTAGGCGATCAAAACGGACTCGAAAGAAATTCTGGTCTAACCTCGGAATGGCAACGGCTGTGGCGTCCTGAACGACTTGCAAGGAAATGGGGCTGTTCGTTGCCAGATTCCAGGACTGATAGCCCCATTCCTGCATAAAATACGGGTAGCCTTTGGTGAGCCGAAAAACCTCGCGCAATGCGTTAGCTGCGAAATCAACGCCTGCGACCTGCGCTGGGTCTTGAAGGGCTTTAGCGGTGTCTTGTTCCGAAAGCGCACCAACATCTGGGAAGCTGAACAATCGTTCTGCATAAGACTTCGATTCGCCCGCGAGCCCTGGAAGGATTGGCAAACCTGCGCCCAGCAATACGAGCGGAAGCTGAAGTTGCTGCACCTTGTGCATGGCCATAATTAGGGCGCCTAGTTCCTTCTGGCTGAAATACTGGATCTCATCGATCAGCACCGCGACGGCGATCTTTCGCTCCTCTGCTGCCTCCGCAACAGCGACGAACAGATTGGGCAAGTCGATTTCCAGATCGCCGCTGTCGGCCGATCCTTTTTCAGGATCGACGTCCAGACCGATGCTGACGTCCTCATAAGTGATTTGCAGTTTGCCGAGAAAACTACGTAGCACGCGCAGCCCGCGTTTCACTTTGTCGCCAGCTCCTGCAATTCTGTCGAGATCAAATAACAGATTGCGGAGATAGGGTGCTAACAGCGGTCCCAGCGGTTTGTCTTCGTGGGCTTCGACGCCGATCGTGCGATAGCCTTCTGCCTTGGCTAAGCGCTCGATTTCATTGAGCAGCACCGTCTTGCCTACTCCCCGAAGTCCGGTGAGCAACATGCTTTTCTCAGACCGCTTCGCTTTGATCCGGCCAAGCAGAATGCGCGCCTGCTCCAGGATCGGGTCGCGACCGACCAACTCGGGAGGTGGTGAGCCAGCGCCGGGCGAGAAGGGGTTTTTGATCGGATCCATTTATAGCTATTTATACACGGTTATAGCTAGAAGTGAGTATAAATTGTTATAAATCCCCACTCCACCCGGAAAACCTTCATGACGGAGTCAGAATCGGCCAACTTGGCAAATTCAATAGCTATACCGATTGCCCTTGTTCATTGGAGAGGGGGCGCCTGCACGAAAGTATTATTAATTGTGGCAGGCCAGTCTCGCTTATTTGGCGAAAGTCTCACTTTATATGTCAGTCGACAAAAGCTGTCGACTGCCATAAATCATGAAATTCCGGGTGTTGATTCATAAGGTGTTTTTCACTTTATGTGGCGGCGGCATAGCGAGCTTCCGCCACAATTAGTGAAACTATCCGGATTCTCCGCCACATTAATTGAAAAAACTGTGCAGGCCAATACGGGTTCTGTCGCCCTGCGCTGCGCGTGCGGCTTTTCGCCGTACAACCTAACTGGTTGCGTTTGTGTAACCATAGTGGTTATACTGTGGGTCGTGATCAAAAGCTTCAAGCACAAGGGATTGGCGGAATACTTCAATACGGGAAGTCACCGCAAGGTCCAGGCCAAGCACGCCGCGCGACTGAAACTGATCTTGGGCTTGCTGCATGGTGCCACGCACGCCGGTGTGATGAACGCCCCCGGACTCGGGTTCCACCCGCTCAAGGGAAAGCCAAAACGCTGGGCGGTCAGCGTGGATGAGAACTTTCGCGTGGTCTTCCGCTTTGAGGACGGACACGCGCTGGAGGTGGACTATGACGACTACCATTAAGGCGGCTTCGATGATGCACAGTCCGCCGCACCCAGGCGCGATCCTGCGCGAGCTGTACCTGGTGCCGATGCGTCTCACGGTGATCGAGACGGCCAGCGCCCTCGGCGTCACGAGCAAGCACGTGTCGGGGATCGTGAACGGCCGTGTTCGCATCACGGCGGACATGGCTATTCGGCTCGCGGCGGCGCTCGCTACCGATGCACAGACGTGGGTGAATCTGCAGGCGCAGCACGATCTGTGGGTGGCCAGTCAGAAGAAGCCGCCTAACGTGAAGCCGCTGCGCCAGGCGGCCTGACCGAAACCGAGCGCGGCCGGGCCCATGAGGTCGCAACGTCTACAGCGCAGCACCTGGTGACACAACTGTTGGGCCTACCCCTGGTGGCCGATGCAAATGGCCCGAGAACGTTCCCATTGATAACGTTCACGGGAATGTCGACGACATGAAGGTCTCGCGTTCTAAGTGGTTAAATGTGTACGGATACTTAGCGCCAATACTCGTAGATGGGAAAGTTGGCATGTAATTTGTTTCTGCACGATTTTTTCTCTATTTGTGGCAGCGTCTTTTCACTAATGTGGCAAGAATTTCATTAATTGTGGCAGTCGACAAAAGCTAAACGTCGAGATTCATCGCCGATAGTGCGTTCTTTTCGATGAACTCGCGGCGTGGCTCGACTTGATCGCCCATCAGAGTCGCAAAGATGTCATCTGCGGCGGCGGCGTCATCGATTCGAACTTGCATCAGGCGACGTACCGCCGGATTGATGGTGGTTTCCCACAGCTGCGCCGGATTCATTTCGCCGAGACCCTTGTAGCGTTGAATCGTCTGGCCCTTGCGCGCCTGGTCCATAAACCAGGTCATTGCTGCTTTAAAAGTTGCGACTTCTTCGCGATGGCCATCCCGTTCGGCGAACGCGCCTTCACCCACCAGGCCCTCGAGCGTTCGGCCGAGATCGATGATGCGCTGGTACTCTGCTGATTCGAAAAATTCGCGCGGCAGGTATTTGTCGGTCGAAGAGCCGTGTTCGGTTTTGTGGATCTGGATGCGATTGACGACGCCATCAGGTTGCATTCGCAGCTGCACGTCGTAGTTGCGCAGCCCGTCCACCTGCGCGTTGAGGCGCTCGGCTAACAACTGTGTCCAGGCACGCAGCCGCTCCGGCGTATCGAAGTCTACGGGCCGGATTTCCGGGCTGTAGATCAACTGCTCCAGCAGCCGCTCGTCGTAGCGGCGCGACCAGCGGCGGACAATCGCCAGGGTCTCCATATACAGCCGCGCCAGGGTTTCCAGGGCCGAGCCACGCAATGCCTCGCCGCCAGCTCGTGTCTGCAGCGCCGATCCGTCCAGTGCGCTTGCCAACAACATGGAATTGAGTTCGCCGTCGTCTTTCACATAGGTTTCGCTTTTGCCACGCTTGACTTTATAGAGCGGTGGTTGCGCGATGTAGATGTGGCCGCGTTCGATCAACACCGGCATCTGGCGATAAAAGAAAGTCAGCAACAGCGTGCGGATGTGTGAGCCGTCAACGTCCGCGTCGGTCATGATGATGATGCGGTGATAGCGCAGTTTGTTGACGTCGAAATCGTCGCGCCCGATGCTGCAGCCTAATGCGGTAATCAGCGTGCCGACTTCGGCGGACGAAAGCATTTTGTCGAAGCGCGCTTTTTCAACATTGAGAATTTTGCCTTTGAGCGGCAGGATTGCCTGCGTGCGGCGGTCGCGACCCTGTTTGGCGGAGCCGCCGGCCGAGTCACCCTCGACGATGAAAATCTCGGACAGTGCCGGATCTTTTTCCTGGCAGTCAGCCAGCTTGCCCGGCAATCCGGCCAGATCCAGTGCGCCTTTGCGCCGCGTCATCTCGCGCGCCTTGCGCGCCGCTTCGCGTGCTCGTGCAGCGTCGATGATCTTGGCAACGATGGCCTTGGCTTCCTGCGGACGCTCCAGCAGGAAATCACTCAGTTTGTTAGCAACTGCAGTTTCGACGACGCCTTTGACCTCCGAGGAAACCAGTTTGTCTTTGGTCTGGGAGGAAAATTTCGGGTCAGGCAGCTTGACGGAAAGAATGGCAGTCAGTCCTTCACGCGCATCATCGCCTGTCGTCGGTACTTTTTCCCGTTTGGCGGCGCCTTCTTTCTCGATGTAGTCGTTGAGAGTACGTGTCAGCGCTGCACGAAATCCTGACAGATGTGTGCCGCCGTCTTTCTGCGGAATATTGTTGGTGTAGCAGAACATCGACTCCTGATAGGAATCGTTCCACTGCATCGCGACCTCGACCTGGGTTAAACCTTCGGTGGTGCGAAATGCGATCACCGAATCCTGGATCGGCGTACGGGATCGGTTGAGATATTTGACGAAGGCCTGCAGGCCACCTTCGTGCTGGAAGACATCGTTGCGATTCTCGCGCTCATCGATCAATTCGATACGCACGCCGGAATTAAGGAACGACAATTCGCGCAGCCTCTTGGCTAACAAGTCATAGACGAACGTGATGTGCGTAAAAATCTTTGAGCTGGGCTTGAAGCGCACCGTGGTGCCCTTCTCGGTGGTCGTGCCGACATCCGCCAACGCCGCAACCGGGTCGCCCAGGCGATATTCCTGTTTGTACATGCGACCGTCGCGATGGATGGTCAGATGCAATACGTCGGACAAGGCGTTGACGACCGAAACACCGACGCCATGAAGTCCGCCAGAGACTTTGTACGAGCTGTCGTCGAATTTGCCGCCGGCATGGAGCACAGTCATGATGACTTCGGCGGCGGAACGGCCCTCCTCGGGGTGGATGTCGACCGGAATGCCTCGGCCGTTATCCGTCACCGTCACTGACTCGTCGGCATGAATGGTGACCACCACGCGGTCACAATGTCCCGCCAGCGCTTCATCGATGGCGTTGTCTACGACCTCGAAAACCATGTGGTGCAAGCCGGTGCCGTCATCGGTATCACCGATGTACATGCCGGGCCTTTTCCGCACTGCATCAAGGCCTCTTAAGACTTTGATTTTACTGGAGTCGTAGACGTCTTTGTCGGACATGCGCCACCGTGAATTGTGTTCACTATTATAGCCTTTTTACGGCTCCTTGTTCCACGTGAAACACATGCTCCGGATCGCCAAACGCGCGGAAGTCGGCACTCAGGGATGTGACAATGCGTTGGACGCGAAGCGCCTTTACTAGGTCGATGAAGCACTGCAACCGGTTGCTATCGAGCTCGGCCGCCGGGTCGTCCAGCAGCAAGGTTGGCTTCACATCCGTTGCCGCTTGCAGGCACTGCAGCTGAGCCAGTGTCATCGCTACAGCGGCCAGTTTTTGTTGGCCGCGGGATAACACGTCGCGGGCAGCGTAACGCCCTATTCTGAGCTGCAAGTCAGCGCGATGTGCCCCTGAGACCGTTGACCCCCGCTCCTGGTCGCGACCGCGATTGCTCGCCAAGGTCTCTGCCAAGGACGCGCCGGCAGGCCAGCCACGCTGGAATCCTATTTGGAGGCCCAGGCCCAACAGCTGGGCTTCGGCTTGCTCCCAGAACGGAAACATCGCGGCCACGAAGCTCTCCCGCGCCAGCGTCAAGGCCTCGCCGAGCCGAGCGATCTCGGTGTCCCAAGGCGCCGGATCTGCCTGGGTCTGCAATGCCGCATTCCGTTGCCGAAGGGCACGGCTGTAGTTGGCCCAATCTGCCGAGAAGGAATGTTCCACGTGGAACACCGCCCAGTCGAGCCACCGCCGTCGGCGAGACGACCCCTCTTCCACCAATTTGTGGATCTCGGCGTCGATGACTTGGACTGAAAACGCCTCTGCCAGCCCCGCATAGGTTGCCAAAGCACTGCCGTTGAGCTTGGCCCGCGAGCCGCTTTGCCGATCAATCTCGAGACCACCGTGGTCACCAGGAATTTTGTCGTTGCGGCCAAAAACCCACAGTTTGTCCGCGCCGTGCCGGATCAGGCGCTCGCCAATGCGGGTTCGAAATGACCGCGCTCGACCCAGCAGGTAAACGGCTTCAAGAACGGAGGTCTTTCCGGCACCGTTGGCGCCAATGATCAGATTGAGATCTGGGCTTAGCTCAATCTCGACGCCCGTCAGGCAACGGACTGCATCAGCCGACAGCTGGATCAGCGCCACGTGGCGCGCAATTCGCTAGAGCCGCATCGGCATGACAACGTACCGGCTGGTTGTCGTGCCAAGACCCGTGAGCAAGCAGCTGCTGTTGGAATCAGAGAGTCCCAGCACGACACGTTCCGTATCAGTAGCCGCCAACGCATCCAGCAGATAGGTGACGTTGAAACCGATTTCGATTTCCTCGCCTTTGTAGGAAACCTCTACCTGGTCCTCCGCTTCTTCCTGCTCCGGGTTGTGTGCCTGGAGCGTCAACAGGTCATTTTTCAGAACCAGCCGGACGCCGCGGTATTTCTCATTGGCGAGAATGGATGTTCGCTGCAGTGCAACACGAAGGGCTTCGCGGTCGGCCTCGATCAAACGGCTGGGGTTTTGCGGGATAACGCGCCCATATTCGGGGAACTTGCCGTCAATTAGCTTCGAAGTGAAGCGAATATTGCCGATCTGGGCGCGAACGTGATTGCTGCCTATTCCCAGCTCCAGCATGCCTTCGGCCGTCAGGATGCGCTGCAACTCGAGGACACCTTTGCGCGGCACAATGACTTGCTGCTTCGATTTGCTCGGTTCCTGCAATTTCGCTTCAGCCAACGCTAGGCGGTGGCCATCGGTGGCGACGGCTCGCAAACTGTCGCCTTCTGCCTCCAGCAGCAGACCGTTGAGGTAATAGCGAACATCCTGCTGCGCCATGGAGAAATGGGTTTTATCGACGACGCGACGAAACTCCGCTTGCGGCAACACCAAAGTCTGCAGCGCATTGATTGCTTCGACGACCGGGAACTCGGCTGCCGGCAGAGTCGCGAGCGCGAAGCGGCTGCGGCCGCTTTTCAAAACCAGCTTCTCGCCTTCTTTTGTTAGGTTGACCTGCGCACCATCGGGCAATGAGCGGCATATATCCAGCAGTTTCCGTCCGGGAACTGTCAAATCGCCGGCTTGCGACACGTTAGCTTCTGAAGTAGCTAACAACTCAACCTCCAGATCGGAGCCGGTGATGCTCAATTGATCGTTGCGCGCCTGTAGCAGGACATTGGCAAGCACCGGCATGGTCTGACGTCGTTCGACGACACCAATGACATTTTGCAAAGGACCGAGAATCTGATCGCGCGTGACAGAGATCTTCATGGCTCTTAAATCTTTCTTTCTTTAAGGAAACTTAGAAGTAGTGATTGTGGAGCCTGTGGACAGGCGGAACAACCGGTAAAACCAGTCTTTTTTCAACGGCTTGCAAAGCCGCTCCGACGGGATATGTGCCGGCACTTCCTGACGAAGTCCTGTGTATCGATTGGGGACAAAAATAGCTCATTGGTGGGCGCACAGCTTACCCACAAGCAATAATGGAAGGTATCAACCGGCCAAGGTGCGCAGCAGATTCAAATAGTCTTCCTGGACCGGCTGTTCGGTACTGCGCAACTCCTTAACGCGTTTGCAGGCATGCATGACGGTGGTGTGATCACGACCACCAAAGGCCTCGCCAATTTCCGGAAGACTATGCCGCGTCAGCTCTTTAGCGAGTGCCATGGCCAGTTGGCGGGGCCGAGCCAACGAACGTGTGCGCCTGGGTGACAACAGGTCGGACATGCGCACCTTGTAGTACTCGGCAACGGCTTTCTGGATGTTTTCGATCGTCACCAGCCGCGACTGGATTGCCAGTAGATCGCGCAGCGATTCGCGCACAAAATCGATGCTAAGAGCCGTCCCCGTGAGTTGGCTGTTCGCCAGTACCCGACGCAGGGCACCCTCGAGTTCGCGCACATTGGAGCGAATATTCTTGGCAATGAAAAACGCCAAGTCTTCAGGCAGACGGACCCCGCTGTCATCCGCCTTGCGAATCAGGATCGCCGCGCAGGTCTCCACATCAGGGGGTTCAACGGCCACGGTCAGACCCCAGCCAAAGCGGGATTTCAGGCGCTCTTCAAGGCCGTTGACCTCTTTGGGGTAGCGATCGCAGGTCAGAATGATTTGCTTCTGACCTTCCAGCAAGGCGTTGAAGGTGTGGAAAAACTCTTCCTGGGACCGGTCTTTGCCCGCAAAAAACTGGATATCGTCGATGAGCAGGGCGTCCAGAGTTCGGTAGGCCGCCTTGAAGTCATTCATGGTGTTGTGTTTGAGCGCGGTCACCATATCGCTGACAAAGCGCTCGGAGTGCACATAGGCGATTCGGCTGCCAGGATTGGCACGCAGGATGGCGTGCCCGACCGCTTGCATCAGATGGGTCTTGCCAAGGCCAACGCCGCCATAAATGAACAACGGGTTGTAGGCCGTGCCCGGGTTCTCGCCAATTTGCTGCGCGGCCGCCTTGGCCAGCTGGTTGCTCTTGCCGACCACAAAATTGTCGAAAGTGAAGGCTGGATTGAGCCGGCCACCGATGACAATGGCTTCGTTCCGAGCAGGCCCGAACGAGGTTCGGGGCGCCGCTGGAGCGGCGGCGGCAGCCACATTGACGGTCGGCGACTCCAAATCACCTACCTCCAGGCTCACATTCGGGCCGCCGGGCCCCGCGTGATGGGCAACCAGCTCGGTGATCCGGGGCAGGACATTGACTCGGACCCAGTCCACTACAAAGCGATTGGGCGCCAACAGGCGCAGGGATCCTGCACCCTCGACGGCATGCAAAGGCCGGACCCAGGTGTTGTACTGCTGCGGGGGGATTTCGTCTTCCAGCGCCGCGGCACATTGTCTCCAAAGCTCTGGCGCCACGTTCTTATCCCTGACAGTCGCTGGCGTTCGGTTAAAAGGGGGGGCGCAGTCTATACCCTGACGGGCAATTTGTATTGACACCCGGAGGCCCGCGAACGTAACCTTCCGGCCCTTTTTTGAAGCAAAATCAATAGCTAGAGCGCGAACATGAAACGCACATATCAGCCCAGCAAAATACGCCGCGCGCGGACCCACGGGTTCCGTGCTCGCATGGCGACCCAAAATGGGCGCAACGTCCTCGCGCGCCGTCGCGCCAAGGGCCGCAAGAAATTGATTCCCTAAGAATCATTTGCTGCCGGCCGCCGCACGCCCACTTAGGCTGATGCGTGCGCAGCGCGTGCTGCGCAAGCCAGAATTTGACGCCGCATTTGCCGGCGGCCGGCGTATTTCCGATGCCATGTTTCTCTTGATAGTCAAAAGTGTCGAGCCCCACGCGGGCAAGACGGCGCGCGCGCGTGTCGGTCTGGCTGTGGCTGCCAAAACAATCGGCAACGCGGTCGCACGAAATCGAGTGCGCCGCACGATACGGGAGTCGTTTCGATTGCATCAGCACGCGCTCCCCGCAGTCGATATTGTGGTGTCGGCCCGCAGTGCCGCCAAAGTCGCGAGCAATGCGCAGTTACGCTCGAGTCTCGAGACTCTCTGGCAAAAGGTCGCAAAGCTATGCGCAGCATCCTCCGCGGGCTAATCCGCTGCTACCAGCTTGCGATAAGTCCGTTGTTAGGGCCGCGCTGCCGTTTCTGGCCCAGCTGTTCTGAGTACGCGCGCGAGGCCATCGCTTTACATGGCGCCGGCCGCGGCAGCGTGTTAGCCGCGCGACGCATATTGCGATGCCACCCATTCCACCCGGGTGGCGTGGACCTGGTACCCGGCAGTTGTGACTGTCAACCCAATGAGATAACAAGATCGTGAACGACGGCAATCTGCGAATGTTTTTGTGGCTGGGTCTGGCGCTGGCGCTGTGGCTGAACTTCGAGACTTGGCAAAAAGACCATGCGCCCGCTGCAGCGGCAGCCGTCTCGGCTACCCAAGCTAACAAACCGGCCGCACTGGACGCGGCCATACCGACGGCCCCGGCCGCCACGGTACCGGCGGCAGCCTCCTCCACAGTCCCAGCGCCGACGCCCGCAGCAACGCCGGACGCCGCGCCTGTCAGTGGCGCGACAGCGCCGGCCGCTGTGGTGCGAGTGATCACAGATGTGCTCGATCTGGATATCAGCCTGGCCGGCGGCGAGCTGCAGCGCGCGGATCTGACGAACTATCCGCAGGTTAAAGGCGAGGCGAAACCGGTCCGTCTCTTTGATCGAGCGGTTGCCGAGGGCTTCTATGCACTGCAGACCGGGCTTGCGCCTGCGGGAGCCGCGACAGCGGGTGAAGCAACGCCGACGCACCTGGTGACGTTTACCGCAGCGGCGCTGGAGTACCGGCTAACAAAAGGCACGAACGAAATCCGTGTGCCGCTGAGCTGGAGTGACGGGCAGGGCGTCAGTATCACCAAAACCTATGTTTTCAAGCCTGGCCAGTATCGCATTGACCTCGAATACCAGATCACGAATCGTTCCGGCAAGCCTTTTGTAGCGGCGTCTTATGCGCAGATTCTGCGCGACGACATATTGCCGGAAACCTCGATGTTCAGCGTCGAAAGCTATTCGTACAAAGGGCCCGCGTACTACGACGGCATCAAATACAGCAAGCTGGCGCTGAGCGACAGCGATAACCACAACCTGTCGCGCGACCTCACCGGGGGCTGGATTGCCGGGATGGAGCACCATTTTGTCAGCGCCGTGGTTCCGGATGCCGCGAAGTCTTATCGCTACGGCATCAAAGTGAGTGGCCGGCAGTATCTGCTGTCAGTGGTCGGCCCGGCTGTCTCGGTGGCGCCCGGAACGGACTCGACCCTGACCGAAAGACTCTTTGTCGGCCCCAAACTGCAGTCGCAACTGAAACTAACGGGTGTCGAACTCGATCGCGTGACTGACTATGGTGTGTTGACGATTTTGTCGCGACCCTTGTTTTGGTTGATCGAGAAAATTCACAGTTTGTTAGGTAATTGGGGCTGGGCAATTCTGCTGACGACGCTGCTGTTGAAAATGGCGTTTTATCCGCTGGCAGAAGTTGCCGGCAAGTCGATGGCCAGAATGCGGGTGTTGGCGCCGCGCATGAAAGCGCTGCAGGAGACCTACAAGGACGATCGCGAGAAACTGGGCCGCGCGACGATGGAGCTCTACCAGAAAGAAAAAATCAATCCGCTGTCGGGCTGCCTGCCGATGCTGATCCAGATGCCGGTGTTCCTGGCATTTTACTGGGTGCTGCTGGAGAGCGTCGAAATGCGCCAGGCGCCTTTCATGGGCTGGATCCAGGATTTGTCGTCGCGCGATCCGTTTTATGTGCTGCCGGTGCTCAATGCGATCGCCATGTATGGTCAGTTCAAGTTGAACCCGGCGCCGACGGACCCGATGCAGGCCAAGATTTTCCAGTTCATGCCCTTGGTCGTTTCGGCAACCTTTGTGTTTTTCCCGGCAGGATTGGTGCTTTACTGGGTGACCAGCACCCTGTTAGGCATTCTGCAGCAGTGGAATATCAACCGGCGCATCGAAGCGGCAGCTGCAAAGGTCAAGACGGGCTGAGCGTAGAACAGCAGCTGGCGGGGGCGGGTCACGAGCCTTCTGGCTGCGAGCGAGCTCGTCCGAGGGTACCCGAAGGGCGTGTGACCGCGAGCCTGATAGAAGGCTCGTGACCCGCCCCCGCCGGCTGCTCTTCGCAAACAGACTGGACTATCATTCGCCGATGGCGCACAGCGACACGATTGCGGCAATTGCCACGCCACCGGGTCGCGGCGGCATTGGTGTGGTACGCGTGTCCGGACCGAAAGTGCCAGAGATTGCCGCGGTGATCTGCGGTGACGTGCCGCCTGCCCGCCGCGCGGTGCTGACACCATTTCGGGATGCGCAGGGTGAAACGCTCGACGTCGGCATGGCGCTGTTCTTTCTGGCTCCGCATTCCTATACCGGCGAGCACGTGCTCGAGCTGCAGGGTCATGGCGGGCCCGTGCTGCTCGAATCCGTGCTGCAACGGTTGCTGGAACTGGGAGCACGCCGAGCCCGGCCCGGGGAATTCACCGAACGCGCGTTTCACAACGACAAAATCGACCTGGCGCAGGCGGAAGCGGTTGCGGATCTGATCGACGCGGACTCGAGCGCTGCGGCGCGTGCTGCCATGCGATCGCTGCAAGGCGAATTTTCCACCATGGTGTTAGGTCTCATCGACGCCGTCACAGACCTGCGCACCTATGTCGAGGCAGCCATCGATTTTCCCGAAGAAGAAGTCGATTTCCTCGGTGATCAAGAGCTCAAGCAGCGACTGGAGAACACCCAGGATCACTTCACGGCGGTGGAGAATGCGGCGCGGCAGGGCCGGTTGCTGCGCGAAGGCATGACGCTGGTGATCGCCGGCCCGCCTAACGCGGGCAAGTCGAGTCTGCTTAATCGACTGGCCGGCCATGATGCCGCCATTGTCGCGGCTGTACCCGGGACGACCCGCGATGTGCTGCGCGAACGGATCGATCTTGATGGCATGCCGCTGCATGTGATCGACACTGCGGGCTTGCGCGAATCGGGCGATGTCGTGGAACGTGAAGGCGTACGGCGTGCACGCGTGGAAATTGCCCGGGCAGATCGCGTCCTTTTTGTAGTCGATGCTCAGGTGGATCCGCAAGCATCTGCCTATGCCGAAGAGCGCCAGCAATTGCCCGCGAATGTTCCAGTGACGCTGGTGTTGAACAAATGCGATATCGCGATGGGCATACCGCTGGCTGACACGCTGGCCGGGCCACCTAGGATTGCGGTGTCCGCATTGCGTGGCGATGGCATCGACGCATTGCGCGCGCACTTGAAAGCGGCGATCGGCTATGAAACTCCAGGTGCTGGCACGGTGTCGGCCCGGCAACGGCATTTGGATGCGCTGCAGCGTGCGCGAGGACATGTCGAACGCGCGGCTGGCGAACTGCAAAATCGTCGCGCTGGCGAACTGGTGGCCGAGGAGTTGCGCATAGCGCAGCTGGCGCTGGGCGAAATCACTGGGGCGGTGAGCGCCGATGAATTGTTAGGGCGCATTTTCAGCAGTTTCTGCATCGGCAAATGATGGGCAGATTGGTATCATTGCCGCCGGATCAACGGCTGACTTTGATAGCTCTGTTGGGTTCCGACATCGAGAATGTCAAAATCTATGAACACTCGTGGTTTGCGCGACTGCACGGTGGCGCGCTGGCGACCACGCGCCGCAATCGGATCTACCTGAGGCATAGCGCCGAGCACTTTTTCGCGCGGCCCGATTTCGTGCTGCACGAGTTCTGCCATGTCGTGCAGCAGTGGCAAACCGGGCAGCTGACCGTGAGGCGCTATCTGTTGGAGTGGTTTCGGCGTGGTTACTGGGACAATCGGTTTGAGATCGAGGCGCGCGAGTTTGCGGATGACCACTTGCATCGTTTCCGCGCTCTGTTAGCACGGAACCGGACCGAGCTGCGGCGCGGCAATGCCTCCGGAGTGCGCGAGGTCTGAGCGCACTCAGCCGAGGATTGCTTCGCGTTGATACAGCCGGCCGACCAGCCAGCACACCAGCAGACCAAGACCCAGAGTCGCACCCGCCGATAGCAGCATCCAGCTCAACGGCAGGTTCTCACCGCGCAGCGCGGCCATGAGCTGAAAATGCTGACTCAACGAAGGAATTGCCATGGTCGCGAGACTGGGCTTGAGCGAA
The DNA here is from genome assembly GCA_043769085.1 of Gammaproteobacteria bacterium. Taxonomy (GTDB): domain Bacteria; phylum Pseudomonadota; class Gammaproteobacteria; order Steroidobacterales; family Steroidobacteraceae; genus UBA964. The sequence goes on along the minus strand of JAYVJR010000049.1, from coordinate 17,524 downwards.
AGCACCGACGCGAACACCAGCGGCAGCGTCGGCACAAGCATGGCGATACCGAGCCAGCTCTGCGCCTCGCGATAGGTGCGAGTAAATGTGGCAATCAATGTCATGAGTCCGGCGCCAAGCGGAATGAAGGGCGCCGTGGTTATGATCATGCCCAGAACCGTGCCGGGGCTGAAATCAACCGCAATACCAGCGCCGTCGAGACGCACCCGGCTCATCGCGAAGGCAACCGTGCACAGCGTCAACACCAGACTAATCAGCATGAAGGCACAAGCCGCGAGAATTTTACCGTACACGATCTGTGAGCGGTCGATAGGCGTGGTGAGCAAAGGCTCAAGCGAGCCACGCTCGCGCTCACCCGCCGTGGCGTCGATAGCCAGATACATGCCGCCTAACAACATAGCGAATATCACGATATAACTGAGCATGCCAAGCACGGTCTCGGCGCGGCTGCGTGGCGTCGACACATCGATGGTCTGCACGGCAATCGGCAGGGCAATCGACGGGTCCACGCCGCGAGCAGTCAGGCGCAGCTGCGCAATGGTCGATCCATACTGTGAGATCAGCGCAGCTACACGCCGCATGGCGCGGCCATCTTCGATGTTCGCGGCGTCGACATACAGATAAACCGACGCCGGCGAATTGTCAGCGAAGCGGCCGGCAAAATTCTCCGGGATCGCGAGTATCAAACGGTGCTTGCGACTCTGTATCGCCTGTTGCGCGGCGGCGGCATCCAGTACAGCGGGTGAAACTTCAACGCTGTTGGCTCGCAGGTAGGTGATCAGATTGGGCGCGCGCTCGGCGTGGCTCACCGCCACGGGCAAAGGTTTGTCGAGCTTGTCCTGCTCGCGCTGCGCTACAAACTGCAACAAGCCAGCAAGCGCCAACGGACCCAGCAGCGGACCTAACAGCAATGCGGTCGTGAGAGTACGGCGATCGCGCAGATTTTCCAGAAATTCTTTGCGGAACACGGACCAGAGGGCGCGCACTACAGCAATCCTTCAGCATCGCCGATCAGACTGACAAAGGCATCTTCGAGGTGGGCGGCGCCGGTTTGCTCGCGGATGGCCTCCGGTGTGCCACTCGCCAACACGCGTCCGCCTGCAATGACGATGACTTCTTCGCACAACCAGGCCACTTCCTGCATCACGTGGCTGGAAAACAGTACGCAATGTCCGGTATCGCGCAGACCGTTGAGCAGCGCGCGCAGATTGCGCACCGCCATGACGTCCAGGCCGTTGGTGGGCTCATCGAGCATGATGTTTTTAGGACCATGCACCAGCGCTCTGGCGAGAGCGGTCTTGATGCGCTGGCCCTGCGAAAATCCTTTGGCCCGGCGGCTCGCGAACTCGCGCATAGCCAGTTGTTCGATGAGTTCGTCGGCCCGTTGCTCGCGTGCGGCGCGCGCCATGCCGTGCAGTTCGGCGAAATAGAGGATGTTTTCGCGGGCTGTCAGGTTCGGATAGAGGCCCGACTGATGATTGAGAACGCCGATCAGGCGCCGCGCTGCCATGGGATCGTCGCGGGTGTCGATGCCATCGATCAGCGCCTGGCCGCTTTGCGGCACCAGCACCGTGGCCAACATGCGTAAGGTCGTCGATTTTCCGGCACCGTTGGGGCCTAACAAACCGGTAATGCGGCCATTGGGGGCCGTGAAGCTGACGTCACGGACGGCTGCCACTGTGCCGAAACTCTTCTGCAGGTGTTTCGCTTCGATCATCGGCGCTGGCTCATGGTGCCGGGCCCGCCGGGGAGGTGAAGAATGGCATAGGTTTCAGCGTTGCCAGGCAACGGACATCCAGGTTTGCCGGTGCGTCACCACGAATGAAATCCGCCATGATCCGGTCCATGCAGGGCTGGCCGAGTTGACCGTGACCCATGCCTGGAATTTCCAGATGACGCGCATTGCTGAGCCGCTCCATGGCGCGCTTTGCATACTGTGGCGGCGTCACCGGATCATTGCCCCCGGATAACAGCAGCACGGGTTTATCGGAAACGACCGCGTTGAAAAGGTCAGAGTCGACCGGGCCGCGCGGCCAGTCCGCGCAAAGTCTGCTAATACCATCGAGCATCGCAGTGCCGATAAAAGTGGCGGTCAATTTGTCGCGATCGATGCTGCGTTGGTTGAGACGCGGGTCGTCCTCCGCGCACATGACGCTGTTGTGCATGCCCATGGCCATGACTTTCTGCAGGGGCCGAGCCGACATCATCGCCTGAGCGGCGAGCGCGCGGTAGTCGTCGTGTTTCGCGGCTTGTGACAAAGCCAGTGGCAGCAGCGCCGCGGATTGCGGCGCATAACTGCTGAGTCGCAACACCACCGCCAGCTGCAACTGGTCGAATCGCAGGGTGCGGCGTTCGCCCGTGCGCGGGTCGGGGATCTCGAGCTCGACCGGCCGCGCCGACACGCGCTGGCGCACGAGATAATAGTCGGCGAGCGGATCTGGGAAACGGCTCGAACACTCGCTGGTCTGGCGGCAGCGCTGCAGAATTTGCAGCAGGGCAGCTTCGGCGTCCAGCGGGATACCTTCAGGTAATGCTGCGTCGGGTGCAACCACGCCATCGAGGATCACGCGCCGCGTGTTAGCCGGAAAGCGGCGCAGATAATGTTGCGCCACACGCGATCCGTATGACACGCCGTAGAGATTCAGCTGCGGATAGCCGAGCGCGGCGCGTACGGCGTCAAGGTCCTGCACCGCCACACTGGTTGTATAGAACCGCAGATCCGCTTTTTTGGCCAACAGGTCGCGACAGGCCAGCACCAATTCGTGCATCCGGTCCTCATCCGTGGTGTAGCTGTCCTCTTCGTCAAAGTCGCATTCCAGGGGGGCGGACTGTCCGGTGCCGCGCTGGTCGAGCAGCAGTATGTCCCGGTCCTGATTGATGCGTGAAAACGCCGCTGCGGTTGAGGCATACATGACGCTGGCGGCCATGCCCGGACCGCCCGCTAACACCACCAGTGGGTCGGGTTGTTTACGGCTACTGACCGCTGGGATGCGGGCCACATGCAGGCGGATTTGCCGCCCCTGGGGCGCGTTGCGGTCTTCGGGCACGCTGAGCCAGGCGCAGTCCGCCTTGACCGAGGAAACTCCCGCCGGGTGCTCGAGTCGGCAGGTCGTAAAGGCGGGCGTTGCGGCCAGGGCCGGGTGCGCGCCTAACGCCCACAGAACGGGCAAAATTGTTAGCCAGCGAAGCATGGTGTGGGCGGCATTGTCCTAGAAGCCGCTGTCTTTGTCGCGCCTTCCGACTAGAATGGCGCCCCCTTGGAATGCTCATGAAATCGAACCAGTCATTTGACGTTATTGTGATCGGCGGCGGCCACGCCGGCACCGAGGCCGCGCTGGCGGCCGCGCGCATGGGTGCGCGCACACTATTGCTGACACAGAACATCGAGACGCTTGGGCAGATGAGTTGCAACCCCGCATTCGGGGGCATCGGCAAAGGACACCTGGTCCGGGAAATCGACGCGTTAGGTGGCGCCATGGCGCGGGCGACAGACCGCGCCGGCATTCAGTTCCGGACCCTCAATTCCAGCAAAGGCCCGGCGGTGCGCGCGACGCGTGCCCAGGCCGATCGCGCGCTTTATCGGCGCGCGATTCGCGGTCGATTGGAGAACCAGCGTGGGCTCGCGATTTTTCAGCAAGAGGTTGCCGATCTGCGGATCGATCACGGTCGCGTCCAGTCGGTGATCACGGCAACGGGTATCGAGTTCGCGGCGCAGGCGGTGGTGCTGACAGTTGGCACTTTTCTCGGCGGGCGCATCCATGTGGGTCTCGACAACTATCAGGGCGGTCGCGCCGGCGATCCGCCGTCTAACAAACTAGCCGCTAAATTGCGTGAGCTCGCGCTGCGAGTCGGGCGCCTCAAGACCGGCACGCCGCCGCGTATTGATGGCCGCAGCATCGATTTCTCAGGGCTCAAGGAGCAGTGGAGCGATGACCCGATACCGGTGTTTTCGTTTCTCGGACGGGCCAATGAACACCCAAAACAGATACCTTGTTTCATTACCGGAACAAACGAACGGACTCACGAGATCATCCGGGCAGCCACCAACCGCTCGCCGTTGTTCACCGGCAAGATAGAAGGGGTCGGCCCGCGCTACTGTCCGTCGGTCGAAGACAAGGTTGTGCGCTTCGCCGACAAGACCTCGCACCAGATTTTCATCGAGCCCGAAGGCCTCGATACGCACGAGATGTATCCGAACGGCATTTCAACCAGCCTGCCCTACGACGTGCAGGTCGAGTTGGTGCGCAGCATTCGGGGTTTTGAAAACGCGCACATCACACGTCCCGGCTATGCCATCGAGTACGACTATTTCGATCCGCGCGATCTGAATTCCAGTCTCGAAACCAAGGCCATTGCGGGGCTGTATTTCGCTGGGCAGATCAATGGCACGACCGGCTACGAAGAAGCGGGCGCGCAGGGCATTCTCGCGGGCATCAACGCGGCGCAGCAGGTCAAAGGCGAAGCGCCTTGGGTGCCCACGCGCAGCGAGTCTTACATCGGTGTGCTAGTCGACGATCTCGTCACCCGCGGCACCCGCGAGCCCTATCGCATGTTCACCAGTCGCGCCGAGCATCGGCTGCTGCTGCGCGAAGACAATGCGGACCTGCGCCTGACCCCGAAAGGTCGCGAACTCGGTCTGGTTGAGGACGAACGCTGGCGGCTTTTTGAGCACAAGCGCGACGCGACCGACGCTGAACTCGCGCGTCTCAATTCGGTGCGCATTCACCCAGCCCAGCATGCTGACTGGGAACAGCGCGTGTTAGGTACGGCGCTGACCCGCGACGCCACTTTGTTCGAACTGCTGCGCCGGCCGGAAGTGACCTACGCGGATCTGGCCGAGTTCGATCACAGCGACGAACCCCGAGCGATGGCATTACTGGCGGCAACCGACGACAGGTTGCCGGCGCAAGTCAGTGCGCAGGTCGAAGTGCGCGCCAAATACGCCGGCTATATCGAGCGTCAGGAAACCGAGATCGAGCGCCAGCGCGACCATGAAAGCACGCGTCTGCCGCGCGACATCGACTATGGCCGCGTGACCGGATTGTCGAATGAAGTGCGGCAGAAGCTGGCCGATGTCCGGCCGGAAACGGTTGGGCAGGCGGCGCGAATTCCCGGGATCACGCCGGCGGCGGTGTCTTTATTGCTGATTCATTTGCGCAGGAAGAATCGGGCTGCGTAAAGCGGATTGCGGCTGCCGCGATGCCGCGGTCCCGGCTCTGTCTCGCAATCGCTCTTCCTGCGGGTTCCCTCGTTCGGGCTACGAGCTTGGACACATTCGGGCACCTGCAGGGCGCGCGAACTGGAGCGCGCCAGCGCCGTGCCGCCAGCGTGCCAACCGCCAATCGTCCGATCTAACAACCCATTATTCAGGGATAGCCGCGTCGTCCAAGTCCTGTCGGTGGTCCCTTGAAACCCTTGGGGCGCAGTGCCTTGGCTTTCCATTCGTACGAAGGGTCCTCTGGCGGCACGTCCTGTGCGAACGCACCCCAGGTCTCGACCCGCTTGTTATCGGACTCCCATTCGGGAGGGAGTTCAAAATACTGCGGCGCGTGCTTTTCGATGTAGGCGCGTACCTTGGGCGGCACTTCGTCGAGGCCATTAAGGCCTTTGTGCGAATGCATGCGACCGAACAGCGTTAGCCCGCGATGCTCATGTTTGCCCATGCGCATCCACGGCCAGCACTCCGACATGCGTGAGAACCCCGCGCGCATGCGCGCTGTCGGGAGATCTCGATCCTCGGTTTCTTTGAGGCTTGCATACATCACGAAATGCTCGGACGGCGTGATGCGCGGACCGGTGGAATAGGTGACCCAGCCTTCGGGGCTGATGGGATTGGTGTAATCGTGCGCGTAGTCCCATTGCAGCATCAGATCGTCGCCGTATTGGCTAAATGGCAGACGGAATGGATATTTGCCGTCGGCATCCGGGAAGACGGTGCCTTCGTTCATGGTGGTTGGCGTGTCACCGGCACCGCCATAGGCGAACTTCGGCACTTCGGTGGTCAGCTTGCCGGCGATCAGGTTGTTATAGAAGTGATAAACCTCGCAACGCTCGCCGGTCAGCGGGTTGTCCCAGGTCTCGAGAACGTCGCCGGTACGCAGATCGGTGAAATAGCCGGTTTCGCGGGATTTGATCTTCAGGAAGCCCTTGGGGTCGTGCTCAGCTAACAAAATGCCGGTGCCGGTGTAGCCAAATACGGGAATCAGTCGCTTGCCGGGGATGCGCATGTACATGAGCCCGTGGAAGCCGCCGATCACAGGCTTGTCGTAGCCCGACCAGATCTTGCCGAAGGCATAGAGATTGTCGACGGGGTTGGCGAAATCCAGCGCCAAGCGGCCGCGCTTTTTGCCTTTGGCAGCCGCGGCCAATGCCGTGCCCGCACCCAGGGTTGCAGCGAGCGTTCCGCCCAGCAGACCGCCCAGTGCGGCGCGGCGACCCAAAAGAGCATTCTGACCTAACAAGCTGGAAAACATGTTGTCTCCTTGAAAATAAGCGCTCGATCAACATCCCTTAACGATTCGGCGGGGTGCTAACCCCCCTTGATCATGGTTAACAGCACTGGCGACTGCGCGCAACAACGACAGAGTGTGCTGGCCCGCTCGCGGTTGGCCATACCGCCGGTGTAAAGTGCAGCGGTGCAACCCATTCATCGTTTATGGATCGTCGCGGCCGCTGCGCTGCCTATGGTTGCCGGCTGCGGCCGCAAACTCACCGGGGCAACCGCGGCCGACAGCGCGCCGCCGCCACCGGCCGCCAAAATACTGGTCCGGGGCCTGGGCCCGGAACCTGACTCGCTCGATCCGCAGAAAGCCCGCAATTTTGAGTCGGCAACGGTGCAGCGGGACATATTCGAATGTCTGACGACGCTCGACCAAGCCGCGGCACCGGCAGCCGGCGTCGCCGAGTCTTGGGCAACCAGTCCAGACGGCAAGACTTATACATTCACGCTGCGTGCTAACGCACGGTGGTCCAACGGCGATCCAGTGGTTGCAGAAGACTTCGTGGTCGGGCTGCGGCGGCTGGTCGATCCCGCAACCGCGTCGCAATACGCGCAGGTAGTGGACATCATCGTCAATGCGCCGGACATCATCGCCGGGCGCAAGCCCAAAGAGAGTCTCGGGGTCACGGCGCTGGATGATCGCAATCTCGTCGTCCGGCTCAGCAATCCCGCGCCCTATCTGTTAGGTCTGGTTTCGCATCCGTCGACCTGCCCGGTGCATCGAGCGACGCTCGAGAAGCATGGCGCCAGTTTCGTCAAACCCGGCAATCTTGTGGCTAACGGTGCCTTCACGCTGGTCCGCTGGCAGCAGGGAGCGGAACTGGCTTTGAAGCGCAATCCAAGTTACTGGAACGATGCGGCGACTCGACTCGACGGCGTGCGCTATATCGACACTGCAGATACTGATACGGAGTTTAAGCGCTACCAGAGCGGCGAGCTGCATATGACAGCGGTAGTGCCGCGCGGCCAGTTCGATGACATCAAGCGCGACTACGGCGAGCAGCTCAAGATCGGGCCGCAACTAGGCACCTATTTCTACGGCTTTTCGATGGACCGCGAGCCTTACAAAAGCAAGCCCGGTTTGCGGCGCGCGCTGTCAATGGTGATCGACCGCGAGCGATTGGTGCGGCAGGTGACCCGGGTTGGTGAATTGGCAGCTAACAGCTGGGTGCCACCGGGCACCTTCAACTACCAGACACAAAGTCTGGACTACGCATCGCAGCCGATGCCCGCGCGCATCGAAGAAGCGCGGCGCCTGTATGCAGCGGCCGGCTATAGCGCGGCGAAGCCGTTCAAGGCAACCCTGCTGTACAACAGCGCCGAGATTCACACGCGTGTCGCACTGGCGGTCACCAGTATGTGGAAGGAGGCGCTGGGCGCCGAAGTCACACCAGTGGTCCGAGAGATGAAGGCGCTGCAGGCGGATATCGATGAACGCAAGGCCGAGATTTTCCGGTTGGCGTGGATTGGCGATTACAACGATGCCTATACATTTCTTCAGTATCTGAAGAGCGACTTCGGCATCAACCTGGCGAAGTACCAGGGCGCGGAATACGATCGCCTGCTAACAAGCGCGGCGCAGGAAGCAGATCCAGATAGGCGGCGTGAATTGCTGCAGGGCGCCGAGCGCGTGATGCTGGCGGACCACCCGGTCATTCCCCTTTATTTTTACGTCAACAAGCATTTGGTCAGCCCGCGGGTGCGCGGCTGGTATGACAACGTCATGAATGTGACGTACAGCAAGGATCTTGATTTGTTGCCGTAGTCGGGCTCACAGTTGAGCGCAAGAAAAGCGAGCGGAACGGGTCTGGAGATGCTCAGGGGTCGGCGCGCTTGCAAGATCGCGGTTCGCAGACTCACGCGCGGTCTTGCGCGTCCGCTCGTGCGCGCGGGCGCGAACGTCCGTCACAGGATATTTTCCCAGGAGTTACTGACTCCACTGAGTTCGCGCTGACCGCGCGCACGAGCCGCCGACCATTCGCTTCTCCAGACCCGTTCCGCTCGCTTCGCAGACTCTCGATTGTGCGTTGCGAACGGCGACCTCCCGCCGCGGCGGGTTGTTTTCCCGGACAGGGTCGTGACAAGTCCGAAAAATGACCGCGCACGGGGAACGGCAGGAGGCCGACGCTCTGATGTCCAGAACGCGCGTTGCCGACAGGGGTTGACTGAATGGTCAGTCGTGGACTGGCGCGGTACGCAGCTGGCCCATTTGCGGCCGAAACTGCAGGCGTGCACGCCGGCCGTCGAGTATCTGGCGATCGACGACTTGCACGCCTTTCTCTGTTAGCCAGTCAGCGGCGAAACTGGCGACGGTTTCCACCACGCTGGCTAGCGCGATTTCCTCCGGCGGACAGTGCGTCAGGATCTTGGCCTGCCAGTATTGGGCGCGGGGCGCAGTCGCTTGCAGTGCGTCGAATACCTGTTCGAGCAGCAACAAATCCGCTGCCAACACCACATCTGTTAGCTCGGTGTCCAGGCTCTTGTCGGGCATGGCCTTGAGATGTAGCAGCGCACCTGGCTCGAACACCGCGTCATACAGGCAAACCGCGATGCTGGCTTCCAGGTTGGCCATCAGCACGCCGTCGGTATCCAGAATGGCGAAGTCGTCGGCCAGCACATTGACAAATGGCAAATTGGTCATCAGAGCCCGGGCGGATAGGCGTTGCATTGCGGCGCCGATGGTGACCTGAATGGATTGCTATACACTCTGACCTTCGTCACGTTTCACCCAGGTATAGCCAAGCAATGGAACAAAATACCAAGATATTGCTGCGAAACCGGCCTCTTGGCTGGCCACGGGAGTCGGATTTCGAAATCGTGACGGAGGCCACACCATCGCCAGGCGCGGGCGAAGTTTTACTGCGGCACCACTGGTTGTCGCTGGATCCTTATATGCGCGGTCGCATGAATGATGGACCCTCATACGTGCCGCCCGTTGAAATCGGCGCGGTGATGTGTGGTGAGTGTGTCGCAGAGGTCGTGCAATCTAACAATCCAAAATTTTCCATGGGCGACAGCGTGTCCGGGGATCTGGGCTGGCAAATGTGGTCGGTGCAAAATGGCAAAGGTTTGCGCAAGCTGGATCCGAAAGTGCCGGCAGCAGCCAATCTGAGTGTCGTCGGTATGCCAGGCGTCACTGCCTGGTGCGGACTGCTGGAGTTAGGTCAGCCGCGGCCGGGAGAAACGGTGCTGGTGTCTGGGGCGATGGGCGCTGTTGGCAGTTTGGTAGGGCAGATTGCGAAGCTTAAGGGCTGCCGCGCCGTGGGCATTGCTGGCGGACCGGATAAATGCCGCATGGTGGTTCAGGACCTGGGATTCGACGCCTGTGTGGACTACAAGGCCGCGAATTTCCGCGAAGAACTGAAAGCGGCGACGCCGAAAGGTGTTGATGTCTATTTCGACAACGTGGGCGGAGAAATTCTCGATCTCGCGCTAACGCGCATGAATGATTTCGGCCGCGTGCCGGTGTGCGGGCTCATATCGCAGTACAACGCCACTGAGGCCTACGGGCTGAAGAATTTCCGACACGTGCTCGTCAAACGGCTCAAGGTGCAAGGATTCATCGTGTTTGACTTTCGCGATCACTACCCGACCGCGCAGCGCGAGCTTGGTGAGTGGTTTGCGGCTGGCAAGCTGCGCTTCAAGGAAACGATCGCCGAAGGTATTCGCAGCGCGCCAGCGGCCTTCATCGGGATGTTAGGTGGTGCGAATATCGGCAAACAGCTGGTGCGACTGAGCTAACAGCCACACCAGCCGACCACGGACTGGACCTACTTCGTAGAGCCTTTGTTGCCGCCGTCATCGGCCAACGGCGCAACTTCCTTGAGCTTGCTCTTCATGCCTTCAAAGGTTGCGGCATCGGACGGCGTCAGGTTCGGACGTCCCGCCATGATGCCCATGCCTAACACACCTTGAATGTAGTAGGTCTGCCCGGCTTCGACTTCGATATTCAGCACGTCTTTGGTCTCGCTATGAACGTCGAACTGGTGTGCTCCCGGAGCGACCTGCAGAACGAAATACTTGCCGTTACGGAGTTTGCCAAGCTCGGCACCATTTTCGCGCACTTTGAAGCCGAGCGCCGCGCCCATCAGCTTGCTGGGACGAAAAAACACAATAGTCGCCGTAGCAGCGGCCGGTGCTTGCGCAGATGTTGCCGCTTCCGGCGCAGTGACTGGCGCTTCCTGCGCGATAGCGCCGCCTGTGCATAGCAGTGCGGCCGAAGAAACCAGAATTTTGCGAATCGAGATACTCATGTCAGTCCTTTCGTTAGGTCAATTAAAAAATTTCATCGCTCACGGTGCGGGCAATAACTTCGGTTTCTGCCGGAACTTCCAGGTTTTTTCCCTTGATCCAGGGAACCAGAAATGCCGCTTGCATGGTCTTGTCCCTGCCAGTCATCGACAACTGAGCGCGTAATTTGATCTGGCGATCACCAACCGTTACGTAACGCGCCGATAGGATGAGCTCGCCAGCCTTGCCGAGGCCGCGGGCACGCTCGGCGTGAATCACTTCGGCCGTGGCAATGGACCCTGCGGGAATAACCACTTTGTCGCCGGCAGTGATGTTGTCAGTGACTTCGAGCTCAACTTTTTGTCCGCGGACATGAGTTGCCGAGCTGACCAGCGTGATGAAGCGCATAGGCACACCGGCATTGGCCGCAAGCACCACACTGTTAGCCGCCGCCGGTACTGCGGCGACCGCAGGTTGCTGGGCCGCAACGCTGCCACAGGCCAGCACGGCACAAACCACGGCCAAGACGCGCATGCCTAACAGGATGTTATTCATTTTTTGACAACCTTTCTTTCAAGCTTAACCGGTAGTGAATAGTCTATGGCAAGCCATTCGCCGTCTGTCGATTTGCCGCGAATCAGCAATTTGTTGGCGCCGTCGTCGCAATACTTGACGATATCCCAAGTCGGAAACGATAACGCAGAATTGGCGATGGAAGACGCAGGCACGCTTTCCGGAACCGCAGTGCCATTGACGGCGGTCAGCACCGCCGATTGCAGCGTAATACCGTTAGGCAACCCAAAGAAAACATCGGCGAATTTGCGCGCGCGCTCAAGACTCACGACCACCGGCCTGTTCGTCTCAGTTCCCAGCCGATGCTCGGTTGCGGTTACGCTGCGAGCGTCACCGGCGGCTCCTTGATTCTCCTGACTTGGGTCGCCCAGACTTGCAACCGTGGGAACAACCAGTCGGTCAGACAGTACCTCCGCATCGAGAACCGCGCCGCGCATCGCGTACGCGTCGACACCTTTGGTCATCAAACCGAAAAACCCCCACATGACCACCCAACCCAACAGTGCGCCGTCGCGATCACGGCCCGCCCGTGAGACAGTTGCGATCACGCGCACGGTCTGACCATCTACTGCGGGGACATAGCGCACACCGAAATTCATGGTACCGCTTGTGGCATTCATTTTCCGATCGCCGGTGGCCTGCATACGGCCTTCGACCACAGTACCTTTGCGGATCAGAACGCTGTCCTGCGATTTGACATCGTCAACCACGCGAAAATAGATCGGGCTGCCCGCTGCTGTCTGACCGGAGGTAATGTGGTGCGCAAGTTCGAGATCGAAATGCGTGCCGCCCTGCAACCGGACCGCAGGCGATTCGGCGGCTAATGCCGCGACATTGACTAACAAACTGAAAACGGCAACCGCAACTGTGATCGCCGATTTCTTCCCCATCGACATGGTTTCCAATGTCCTCTCGTTCAGGATTGTTGACTCTTCTCAGGCAGAAATAACATGCCTACTAACGCCGTGACAAGTGCGACGATCACGGGATACCACAGGCCCGCATAAATGTTGCCGGTGGCTGCCACGATTGCGAACGCGGTCACGGGCAGGAAGCCGCCGAACCAGCCGTTGCCGATGTGATACGGCAGTGACATGGCGCTGTAGCGGATACGTGGCGGGAAAAGTTCGACCAGCCAGGCGGCGATCGGGCCATAGACCATGGTGACTAACAATACTAACAACCAGCACAGACCGATTAGGGCTGGTGTGTTAGCACTGGCGGGATCGGCCTTCGGTGGATAGCCGGCCGCTGTGAGTTCGGTCTTGAGTGCGGCGGTGAATGTCGCAACTTGTGCCTTGAACGCGACTGGGTTTGCCGAAACCAGTCTTGCACCTTCGAAACTGTCGACCGACTTGTCGGTGCCAATGCGCACGCTTGCGATGGTGCCGGACGGTGCCGCCTCGGTGGAATAGGGCACGCCGGCTTTGGCGAGTGCGCTCTTGGCGATGTCGCAACTATCGCTGAAAGTGGCTTTGCCGACTGGATCGAACTGGAATGCGCAGCGCGATTTATCCGCGACCACGACTACCGGTGCAGTGGCGACCGCCGTTTCCAGCGCCGGATTGGCGTAGTGAGTCAGCGCGCCGAAGATCGGGAAGTAGAGCAGTGCTGCGAGCAGACAACCGCCAAGGACAATTTTCTTGCGGCCGATGCGATCCGACAAGGCGCCGAAGACCACGAAGAACGGCGTGCCTAACAACAACGCTGCGGCTATGATCAGGTTGGCGCGCACCGAGTCGACCTGCAGGATTTTTTCCAGGAAAAAAAGCGCATAGAACTGGCCGCCGTACCACACCACCGCCTGGCCGGCGGTTGCGCCAAGCAGTGCGAGCAGCACCAGTCGCAGATTGTCACGCCGGCCGAACGCCTCCTGTAGAGGCGCCGCGGACAGTCGACCTTCGCGCCGCATCTCCTCGAACACAGGCGATTCCGCGAGCTGCAGACGGATATAGACTGAAATCACCAGCAGCAATATCGACAACAGGAAGGGAATGCGCCAGCCCCAGGCTTCGAAGGCCTCCGCGCCTAACAAAAACCGGCAGGCAAGAATCACCAACAAGGACAGAAACAGACCCAGGGTCGCCGTGGTCTGTATCCAGGAGGTATAGAGGCCGCGCCGACCCGCAGGCGCATGCTCGGCGACATAGACTGCCGCGCCGCCATATTCACCGCCCAACGCCAGCCCTTGCAGCAGGCGCAGCAGCACCAGAATGATGGGCGCAGCAACGCCGATACTCGCATAGCTCGGCAGCAGACCCACCAGCGCAGTGCTGACGCCCATGATCAGGATCGTGATCAGAAAGGTGTGTTTGCGCCCGAGGCGGTCTCCCAGCCGACCGAAAAGCAGGGCGCCGAACGGCCGCACGAAAAACCCGGCCGCAAAGGCCAGCAGCGCGAAGATGAATCCCGTGGTCTCGTTGACCCCGGCGAAGAACTGCTTGGTGATAATCGCCGACAACGACCCATAGAGATAGAAGTCGTACCACTCGAACACCGTCCCCAGGGACGAGGCAAAGATGACGCGGCGGTGCGCTGGGTCGATGCCGGGTGAGGTAGGGCTGGCTGTCATACAGCCACTGTAGAGCCCCGCGCCAGCCAGGCGCAAGACGGACGGACGGGCCCGGAAGTCGTATGATCAGTCTATCCCGCGTCGCTGGCGCACTTCTTAGGGTTCCGAACATGGAAATTGGTACGATCTGGATTGCCGTTGTGGTTATCGCAGCGGTGCTCGTTGCTAACAAGATTTTCATTCGCGTGTCGCAGGGCTACGAATACACGCTGGAGCGCTTTGGCCGTTATCAGCGCACGCTCGATCCAGGTTTGCACTTCGTGATGCCGTTTTTTCAGGCAGTCGGCCGGCGCATCAACATGATGGAGCAGGTGCTGGACGTGCCGCGCCAAGAAGTCATCACCAAAGACAACGCGATGGTCGCCATCGATGCCGTGGTGTTTTATCAGGTGCTCGATGCCGCCAAGGCGGCCTACGAAGTCGACAATCTGCGCCTCGCGATAGTCAACCTGACCATGACCAATATCCGCACGGTCGTCGGTGCGATGGATCTCGATGAGACGCTATCGAAGCGCGACGAAATCAACCATCGCCTGCTGCGAGTGGTCGACGACGCCACCATGCCCTGGGGCGTCAAGTGCACCCGCATCGAGATCAAGGACATCACGCCACCTAACGACCTGGTCGAGTCCATGGGTCGGCAGATGAAGGCCGAGCGCGACAAGCGAGCTAACATTCTGGATGCCGAGGGCTTTCGCCAGGCGGCGATCCTCAAGGCCGAGGGCGAGAAACAGTCCGCCGTGCTGCAGGCTGAGGGCAAGAAAGAGGCCGCATTTCGCGAAGCCGAGGCGCGTGAGCGTTTGGCAGAGGCCGAAGCCAAAGCGACCGAAGTAGTGTCGCTGGCGATTGCCAAGGGCGATGTGCAGGCGATCAACTATTTCGTCGCCCAAAAGTATGTCGAGGCGCTGAAGGAAATGGCGGCGTCGCCCAGCCAGAAAGTGTTCATGATGCCGATGGAGTCGGTCGGCATTCTGGGTGCGTTAGGTGGCATCGCCGAACTGGCCAAAGATGCGATGAGTCGGCAGCCCAGCAATCTCAACCCAGCGCCGCGCCCGCCGGCGCCGCGTAGCTAACGGAGAACAGACGTGTTCGATTTCATGCAGCATCTGACCTGGTGGCAATGGCTAGTGCTGGCCGCCCTGCTGGCCGCCACCGAGGCATTCATACCCGGCGCTATCGCCATCTGGTTTGGCGTATCCGCCGGCATTGTTGGTCTGCTGTTGTTAGTTTTCAGCGACCTGCCCTGGGTGTGGCAGTGGCTGTTATTCGCCGGACTCGGGCTGGGGGCCACCGTAGCGTACCGAAATTTCTATCGCAAGGACGATGGCCCCGAAGAGGCTGGCAATCTCAACCAGCGCGGCGTGCAATACATTGGTCAGACCTTTACCGTCAGTGAGGCCATCAGCCAGGGACGCGGCAAGGCCCAGGTCGGCGATGGCAGCTGGATTGTCAGTGGACCCGACGCACCTGCAGGCACCAAAGTGCGGGTCGTCGGCGCCGATGGCACGGTGCTGCAGGTAGAGAGGTTGCCTACATGAGCGGATTCTTCGATTTCAAAGCCGCCGGCCTCGACGGCAGCGCCGACGTGTTAGGTCGTGCGCGCGGCAAAGTGGTGCTGGCGGTCAACGTCGCGAGCAAGTGCGGGCTCACGCCGCAATACACCGGCCTTGAGAGCCTGCAGAAAGAGCTCGCCGCGCAGGGCTTCACAGTGCTTGGGTTTCCCTGCAATCAGTTCGGTGGCCAGGAACCCGGCAGCGCCCAGGAAATCCAGACTTTCTGTTCGACCAGCTACGGCGTTAGCTTTCCGCTGAGCGAAAAACTCGATGTCAATGGCGCGACACGGCATCCACTCTACGCGTGGCTGACCAGCGCGCCAGGGGTTGCCGCGGGCGACATCCAGTGGAATTTCGAGAAATTTCTGATTGGCCGCGACGGCCAAGTCCTGAAACGCTATCCGCCGACCGTCAAGCCGGACGACAAGGGACTGCTGCAGGATATCGCCGACGCCTTGTAGGGATCAAAGGACAACGGGAGATCGCCATGCTTACCGCTCGCCAGTTGCTTGAGCGCAAACTGGGGCACGCGCCCACCGCATTTTCGATAGATCCGGACGAGCCCGTGCTCGAGGCGATTCGACTGATGGCGGAGCACAGCATCGGTGCGGTGCTGGTCATGCAGGGCACAGAACTCAAAGGCATCCTGTCCGAACGCGACTATGCCAGAAAAGTCGTTTTGTTAGGAAGGTCGTCGAGCGACACACCCGTGTGGCAGATCATGAGCAGCCCGGTGATTGCCGTCGCGCCCGGTGACAGCATCGACACCTGCATGCGACTCATGACCGACAAGCGCATCCGGCATCTTCCGGTCGTCGAAGCCGGCAAGGTCATTGGCGTGCTGTCGATCGGCGATCTTGTGAAGGCCATCATCGGCGAGCAACAGAAAACCATCGAAGAGCTGCAGACGTATATCCATAGTTAGGCGACTGCGTACGTTACCGAGTAATTGAGGGAGTTACCGTGGCGATTGGAGAAGGTGTTGTTGGCCGTTGCTTTTTCCTGACGGTGGCCCTGAAAGCAGTACTGAATTACCAAGCCAAGCATTGGCGCAGGAAAGTCCGCCGTTCTCTACGAGTCATTATCATGCTCGGGCTTTTGTCGCAGGTGTACGTGATTGCGGACATTTTTTCAATCCTGCCGGACGGTACCATGGCACGGGCATTTGCAGCCCCATTCGATGACTGGAACTGGTGGATACTCTACGCAGGGGCAGTGTTTGGCACAGTCGCAACCTGGTATGGCTACATGGCCAGTAAAATCATGCAGTCGCTGCAGTCGCCTGGCAATTTACCTGACCGCTCGCTTTCTTGGGCGCCTTTGTTAGTGGACTGTCGAGCAAAGCCCGAGCGTATTCGGCCGGAATTCAAATCGAGATAAGATTCTCCGGCGCGGCACCGCGAACAGCATTGGTGCTGATGCCGCGGTCCATTGTCACCAGACGACCGCCCATCTTGCAGGCCAGCGCGAGCAGGTAGACGTCTGTTAGCTGCTTCGGCCCGTGAATTCGCGACGTGTCGACCAGGGAATCATCCAGCAGACTCGCGTCGGCATTCCAGAACTGGTGCAGGGGTGTGGAGACAGCTTCGCGCAGACGACTTGCGACAACCGCGATTGGTTGCGAGTTCAGATAGGAGGTGTGCGACATGATGCGCAGGCAGCCGTTTTGCGTGACGGCGCAGGATGCCCAGCCACCAGATGCGTTCGCCGAAAACCAATCCGCTGCGGTTCGATGAAGGCTGTGACTTGAATCCAGCAGTGCAATCAGCACGTTGATGTCGAGCAGCGAACGCATCACGTGCTCAGCCCGGAAAGAACATGTTAGTAGATGTCGTCTTCGCGGAGCTTGTCGATCAGCTCGTTTGTCACCACGGCGCCACGTGACGGAAACGGCCTGAAGCCGTAGATCGACTTCGGCTCTTCGACTTTTGCATCGACTGGCGACGGCGCATTGAGGGCCTGCCGCGCCAGACCCGAAATGACGTCGCCCAGGGTTTGACCTTGCCGGCGCGCCCGATCCCGGGCGGCCAGAAGGACGTCATCCGCGATGTCCAACGTGGTGCGCATACATCAGATGCTAGCGCATCAAACCGTCAA
>JAYVJR010000048.1:0-41353 GCA_043769085.1 Gammaproteobacteria bacterium | reverse complement strand
GCCCGACCAACTGTTCGCGCTTTCCTGCGATCTTGTCGAGTTCATCATCGGTCAGTTTGCCCCACTGTTCTTTGACGTTGCCTTTGAACTGTTTCCAATTGCCTTCTACTTGATCCCAATTCATATCGATCTCCTTGTTAGTTACTCGCGCCACCAAATGTGTAAGTCAGGGCCAATGTAATCAGATCGAGATCCTGAACAGAATTCGTCGTGTATTTTTCATACTCGGCGCGAGTGCCCAGTTTGTCGAGCCGCCAGGCTAGGCCAGCGCCATAGGCAAATTTCGTGGAACTGTCATTAAACCGCGCTCCCAAGATGGAGCCTTTCGCTCGTGTTCGCGCTCCGCCAGCCTTCGCATAGAGGTCCAGCCATTGCAGGGGAAGTATGCCGACCACGAACAACGATGATGCGGTGGCTTCAGAGGGTGAGGGCACACCTAGCGGCGCGGCTGGTGCGGTTGCGTTCCCAAAGTCCACATAGTTGAGTTCCATCGCGGCGTAGTCATGAAAACGCCAGCCGGCAATGGCCTTCCAGCTTTTGTCTTTGTTGTCCACCGAAAACGTCTTGGCATCAAAGCGCGATTGCGTAATGCCACCGCCGACGTACAGACCGAGCGGCGCATTGACCTCATAAGCCATGGTGGGAAGGGCGGCGACCATTGCCGCCAGTGCAAAACCGGCGGTTCGAGTTGGCGGTGTCGACAATGCATTTCTCCGGAAGACATCAAGTAACGAAAGCCATGATGTTAGGATCCGATCGTGCCTTGCCGTGCAGCAGGAGACTATCGGAGTTAGCCCGGATTTCTGTGGGATGAGTCCCACTGCGGCAATGTGTCGGACGGCGCTGACGATCCAGCGCGGTCCTGGACGCTCGGATTGCTGCAAAGATCTGTGCAACACTCATTAGTATGAAGAGTCGTTTGCCACTAGTCAGCGACAGTATTGCTGTCGTCCGGATCATAGTTCGTCGCGTGCAGGCGCTGTTCTGCAAACGCGAAATAGAGCAGGGCCGCGATGCGCTGGCTCGCTTTGAGGGTGAGGGTGGTGCAACTGCACGTCGGCCAGCTCCTACGTCGGGCGTGCACAATTCCCGATCTGACGACAAGTTCTAAGAGCGTATGTTAGGCGGTGAATCTGTACCGCTGGAGGATTTATGCTTCACTATGCTGCTGTATTTTTTGTCATCGCCATCATTGCCGCCGTTTTGGGGTTTGGCGGGCTCGCGGCCGGCGCTGCTGGCATCGCTAAAATTCTATTCGTCGTCTTTCTGGTGGTCGCGGTCATCACGCTGCTCGTCGGCCGGTCGCGTCGCTAGCCGACAAACCGTGTGCTACGGCAAGGTGATGAGACACGGTAACTGCCGGTCGGCCTTGTCTGACAGAAAAAGACTTGTTAGAACAGTCCCATCGGTAATGGTGTCCGGCTAGGTTTGTTTCACACTGTGATTGCAGATCAGCAACGTTTATACAATGTGTTATTCATGGAGAAGATCATGAGATTGATGAAAAGTGCAACGCTGTTAGTGACCGCTTTGGCGCTAACGGCTGGACTGGTGATGGCGAATAGCGATTCAGACACAGCAAAATTGTTCCGCGATTCAAATCAAAGTGCCGACTACTTCAAGAAAAGTGTGGGCTATGCGGTGTTCCCGACTATCGGCAAAGGTGGGCTGGGCATCGGTGCGGCGCACGGTCAAGGCAATGTTTACGCCAACGGTAAACGTATTGGCAGCGTGACAATGAATCAGCTTAGCATCGGCTTGCAGGCGGGTGGCCAGGCATATAGCCAGATCATCTTTTTTGAGAATAGCAAAGCGCTGAAGGAATTCACGTCAGGCAACTTTGAGTTCAGTGCCGACGTGGGCGCGATAGCCATTGTGGCAGCGGTTTCCGCCAGTGCAGGCACCGCTGGGACGGACGCATCCGCCAGCGCCGGCAAGCATGACGCGGCCAATGCCGGCGATTTCACCAAAGGCATGGCGGTCTTCACGATTGCCAAGGGTGGACTGATGTACAACGCGACGGTCGCTGGACAGAAGTTCTCGTACAAAGCGCGGTAGCAATTAGACCGCGCCGGACAACCGCAGGTAGCGGTTGTTCGGCGCGGTTTGTTGCAAGAATGCGCAACTGTGATATTGCCAATATGGTTATAAATAGCGGTATAAAGGCCCGTTGCAATTCGGGCATCGGCTGTTTTGCGAGCAGCAACAAGCTGCCGACGCTGCTTTTACTTGCTCTGCTCTCGGGTTGTGGACAGTCCGAGGGTAGTGCTGATGTGGTTACAATGTCGAGCGAGACAGCGACGCTCATTGCAGCCCGCTCATGCGATGGCCTCCGCGCGGCAGCACACACCCGATGCGCCGCAGCGCAAAAAGCTGCCCCGCCTATGCCACCCAGTGGGCTAACGGTGGAATAATCGGTTTTTTTGCATCGAAGAATCGCCCGTGCCAACCGGGCGTCGCGCCACAAAAAGACCAAGCATTGCGCGTCGAGATGCCACAAATGTAACGCCGAAGACCCGGACGCGGAAGCGCCCGGGTAAAGTCGAACCGTTCGACGACCCGAAGTTACGGGCGCCGCTTTCGCTGCAGTTTTCCCTATTTTGAAATCGATCGCCGAAACATTCGTTCGATTTTTTCGTTCGTCGCATCGCAGCAAGACTGACTGGCCTGCGCGGTGGTGGCTGCCTGATTCGCTGCCGTTTGGGCCGCTGCTGCTGCCTGGTTCGCTTTGTTGGCTTCTGCGGCAGCAGACTCGGTTGCGCTTTTCATGCTCGCCGAGTTCGACTCCAAGCTCGAAACCTTCGTCTGCAAGTCATTCACCTGGTCTTGAAGCGGCTTGAGGTCGGTGCAGCCGCTTGTCAGCAATAGAACTCCAAGCGTCAAAATTCCCGATGTAAGTGTCTTCATAACGTTCCCTTTTTCGCAATCCGCAGCACATACTCTGCTGCGTTGTTAGCGTAGTGAAGTTGGATTGCCGATGCCAATTGCTGCGTGTCGCCGCAGGGCGTAGGGCGCTTCCTACACATTGCGCGCGCAGACGAGCGGAGCGGTATGCGTAGGTATAGACCTACATGGGACGGTGCGCGAGGACTCTGCGAAGCGCAGCGAGCGCAGCATACGCTTGACCTCTGATATCCGAGCGTCATCATTCAATACAGGACAATTTTATGAATTTTCTAATCTGGTTGGTTATCGGCGGTCTTGTCGGTTGGGTGGCAAGTCTAATCATGAAGACGGACGGCCAACAGGGGATTGTTCTCAATGTGGTTGTCGGCATCGTCGGGTCGCTGGTAGCGGGTTGGTTCATCTCGCCTATGGTCGGTGTTTCAACGATCAATCAGGGCAATTTCAGTCTTGCGGGATTAGTGGTGTCCATCGGCGGTGCCGTCGTTTTGTTAGCAATCGTAAGTTTATTCCGCCGCGTCGGTAGCCGTTAGGGTCTTGACCCAGGAGATATGGGCGACGGAAGTGGGCGAAGTCGTAGCAGTGCAACCAGCGGCCGCGCGATCGTCGCGCTTGGCGGCCGCCAAGTCGATGCCGTTGTCAGCATTTCAGCCAGTCTGGCGTGTTGCCCATGACGGCGCCGCCTATTGTTTGCGGCCACTACGAGAAAGCGATCGCGCCATGGAAAAGCGCTTCATTGAATCGTTGAGCGCGAAAACCCGCTATCAACGATTGATGTTCACGCAGCGCGAGGCGACTGACTCATTTGTGGACAGCATGCTGAAGCTCGACTATTCAAGTACGATGGCGCTGGCGGCTGTGGAAAAATCGATTGCGGGCGAGTCTATTGTTGGCGTGGCGCGCTACGCTGCGGGCATAAAAGCGCACGAGGTTGAGTTCGCAATCGTAGTCGCGGACCCTTGGCAAAAGCGCGGGGTTGGTGTGCAACTTCTGCGCTCTCTTTTTAACTATGCTCGAGTCCATAAATTCCAATGGGCTCGCGGCGTCACTTTTGCCGACAACGTCGCTATGGTGGCCCTGGCCAAACGCTTGGGAATGAATGTCTTGGTTGACCCTGACGACAGCGCGGTGCGAAACATTTCGTTCAATCTGCAGTCATTGTAAGACTACGCCTTGGGCGATTCATCGCATTGACCGACAGCGCTGCGCGGCGATGTTGCGCAGACTCGGCCCCCCCCCACTCATTATGGAGAATAGCGATGGAATTGAATGTCAACAAGAATGGCGCAGCGACGACGGCTGATCAGCTGAGTGAGATTGTCAACAAAGCAGAAGAATTGTTAGCACAGTTGAGCGATTCGACTGAAGCATCGGCGGTCGATTTTCGTCGGCGCGTCCAGGCTACGATCCAGAACGCCAAGGGCAGGCTCTCCCAAGTGCAGAACCAAACTCAAGACGCCGTTCACAAGGGCATGAAAAGCACAGACGAATATATTCACAGCAATCCGTGGACAGCGATAGCGGTTGCCGCGGGCGTTGGTGCATTTGTCGGCGCTCTGGTCGCCCGTCGTATCTGAAGAACTCCTGATGCAACCCAATCACAATCTAGTAGGTCGCGTGGCGGGCCTCGCAGGCGATGTCGTGAGCATGATGCAAACTCGACTCGAGATGCTGAGTGTCGAGTTGCGACTCGAGCGCAATGCGATCGTACTACAGTTGAAGTTGGGAATGACTAGTGTGATTGCAGCAGGGGTTGCCGGTGTCAGTGCCGTCCTCTGGGCGGCATTGACGCTGCCACCCAACGAAAGATCCACAGCACTTGGCGCGCTGACGTTGACTTTCGCCGCCATTTCAATCGGCGCGTGGTTGATTGCAAAGCGACAGCAACGACGACAGATACGGCTATTCGACAACCTTATTGCGCAGCTTGGCCGCGATCGCGCAACGCTTCAGGGTAAGAACGAACCTGCAGCTCAGGGGGTACGCGATGAATCAACTGTCGAACTACGCCAAGCTTCTTGAGCTCGAAGCGGAGCTGCAGCGCGTTTCACTTGGCGAGCAGTTAGCTGCTGGCAGGCAGCACACTGAGTGGTCATGGATGTTGTCGCTGCTAGGCTCCGCGGCGGGCTGGTTGGTCAAGTCGCGAGGCGGGCGGCGTGTTGGTGTGATGTGGGCGTTGTCGCGCCTTGTTTCTTATTGGCGCAATCGAAAACAGAGTCTGACATGAGACTGCTGTGGATCTGGTTGCTTGGCGTGCCCGCCATGGTCGTTTCCATGGTGATCGTCAGCCAAGCGGTTAGCTGCCAGAAGAGTCATGCTAGTCTGAACAATCCCTCGAATAGCCGTTGCCTGGTCCCGGTTGCGTTCCAATTGCGCCGTTAGGTGATTCGAACCAGCACGGTGTGTCTGTTGCCATCGGCGCGCAGTGGAATCGTATCGGAATCCAGAGAAACACCATCCAATAGGATTCCCGGTGTCTGTGTCGTGGCTACTCTGGCTACCTCGATTGCGTAATCAGCTCCGTTCACCTTGAGGTCGATTGAAAATCCGGGCCAATGGGCAGGCAGGCAGGGCGCAATGGTGAGTGAGCTGCCACGTACCCGAATGCCTAACACCGATTCGAGAATAGCCTGGTAGAGCCAGCCGGCGGCGCCTGTATACCAGGTCCAACCGCCGCGTCGCGCATGCGGGGGCATGGAATAGATATCGGCGGCTATAGCATAGGGTTCTACGCGATAGGCCTGCATTCCGCTACGCGATTCGGTACGTCGGATCGGGTTCAACATATCTAACAACGCTGCGACTTGTGCTTGATCCCCCAACGCTGCCTGCGCCATCAAGACCCAGGCAGCCGCATGGGTGTATTGACCGCCATTCTCGCGCACACCGGGCAAGTAGGCCTGGACGTATCCAGGGTCTGGTCGGGAATGCGCAAAAGGCGGCGCGAACAGCAGTACCAGGCCATCACCTGCGCGTATCAGTTGACGTTCGACCGATTCCATCGCGCGCGCTGCGCGCTGCGGGTTGGCAGCGCCTGACAGCACAGCCCAGCTCTGAGCCAGAGAGTCAATCCTGCATTCCGCGTTCGCCGCAGAGCCTAACGGACTGCCGTCATCGAAAAATGCGCGACGATACCAGGCGCCGTCCCAGCCGTGCTGTTCGCAGGCGATGACCATTGCGTCGGCGTGTTGGCGCCAGGTTGCGGCATGCGCACTGTCGCCACGCGCCGCAGCGAGGTCGGCAAACTGCCGCAGATTCATGATCAGAAACCAGGCGAGCCAAACGCTCTCACCCCGGCCCAAGTGGCCGACTCGATTCATGCCGTCGTTCCAGTCGCCGCCACCGATTAGCGGCAGACCATGAATCCCTAACAAAAGACTTGCGTCGAGCGCGCGTGCACAATGATCAAAGAGACTGGTCCGGTACTCAGATACAGTCGGCTCGAAATGTGCGTCTTCCCGCGCAATCGGCAACAACTCTCCTTCGATGAAAGGGACTTGCTCATCGAGTACACTGCAATCTCCCGAGGTTGCAACATACTGATGGACCGCGAACGGCAGCCAGTTGCGATCATCTGAGAAATGGGTGCGAACTCCGCGGCCGCTTGGCGGGTGCCACCAATGTTGAACGTCGCCTTCTACAAACTGCCGGGCAGCGGCACGCAGCAGGTGCGGACGGGTAAGCGCAGGGCTTGTAAGCGCAACGGCCATGCCGTCCTGCAGCTGATCGCGGAAACCGTAAGCGCCGCCGGCCTGATAAAAGCCCGCGCGGCCCCAGAGGCGGCAACTGATGGTCTGATATAGCAGCCAGCGGTTGAACAGCACATCCAGTGCACGATCGGGCGTGCGAATCTGCACGGCATCCAGAAGTATAGACCAGTGACGGGACACGTCTGTTAACACGGCATCAAACGCCAAGGTGCGATAGCGGCGCACCAGCGCTGTTGCCGCCGCGCTGTCAGACGCCTGTCCTAACAGGAAGTTGAAGTCCTGTGTTTCATGAGCTTGCAGTTCGAAAGTAACCGCCAACGCACAGCACGGGTCCAATCCCGCGCCGGCGCGCCCCGACCAGGCGGCCACTTTGTCGAGGCCGACGGGAGCGGCGAGGTCACCATTGCGGCCGATAAATTCGCGGCGGCTAGCGGTGAAGTACTGTTGGCGGCCGCCCAGATCGCAGAAGGCGACTCGTTGACCGAAGTCGATAGTCACCGCGTTGCTGGCGAACATTGCGCCAGTTTCGGCATCGATGCGTGTGACGACATTGGCGGCGCTGTGGCCGCGATCCGCCCCCAATACCCATTCGATATAGACGACAATGGTTAAGTGACGTAACCGATCTGAGCGGTTAGTGAGGCGCAGGCGGCACCATTTGACGGGGTCCTGAGGTGGCACCATGACTGTGAGCTCGCTGGAGATCCCGTGTGTTAGCAACTGAAAGCGGCTGTAACCCTGGCCATGGTGCGCGCGGTAGGTTGCCAGCGGCAGTCGTACCGGCAGCGGAGTCGGACTCCAGAACTGGCGATCGTCGTCGTCAAGAACATAGAACGCTTCGCCGCTCGGATCGCAAACCGGATCGTTGGACCAAGGTGTTAACTGGTTTTCTCGGCTGTTGACTGACCAGGTGCACATCGAACCGTTTTCCGTTACCAGCGTGCCGAATTGCTCGTTGGCGATGACATTGCACCAGGGTGCGGGCGTCATTTTCCCGGGGCCAAGGGTGATTTGATACTCGCGGCCCTGGTCGCCAAAGCCACCCAGTCCGTTGAAGAACTCTGGCGCCGTCAGGTGGTTCGTGTCCGCGAAAGCGTCGTCATGGGTGTTGTCGGGATTAACCAAGCGCATTCTCGGCGCTGCAATTGACTTGCGATCCGGTCGCCGCAATTGTTCGGCCATACTTCCATGCGATGGCAATAGCACGACGCGCGCGAGCGCTAACAACAGATCGCGCTCCTCGGCGCTGATACTGTCAGTGACAATCGCGTGTACGGTGCCACGTACCTCGCCGTTCCGTCCGGCGTGGTTGGACAAATGCAGCTGCACCAGTCGCTCGATGCTTTCCTGCAGGTCCCGGTAATAGGCGTGTTGCACGTCATTGAGAATGACGACATCCATATGCAACAGCTTGGTGTGCAAATACTCCTGCGCGCGCAGACACTGACGAACCTGGATCAGGTCTTCGACGTTGCGGCAACGAATCAACAAAATCGGGCGGTCCCCGGAGATCGTCAGACGCCACAGGTGGCTAACATTGAGTCGATTGTCAGCGATCAGCGAAGCGCTGCTACGCAGCAAACGATTGGCAAACACCAGATGCGCCGCAAGCTGCTGAAAAGTGCAGGCCTCGTCCAGTGTGCACTGCAGGTGATGCAATTCGGCGCGCACGAATGTCCAGGAAAAATCGGTTGCATTCTGAAACACGGCCGGGTGACGGTAGCGGATGGCAAGTGCCAGGGCCTGTTCGCGCGAGTCAGCGACCAGCGTGGCAAATGTGACGGACACGGTGGTGCCAGGCGCGACGACAATTCGCGTGCGCAGACTGAATATCGGATCGAGCACGCTGCCAACGGTGTTAGATAGCGGTCGGCCGTCCGTGATCACAATCGGTGCGCGCACGTTGCGGCCGCGGCCGAGAAACAGGGCCCGGTCGGTTTCATACTCCAATGGTACGGCGCCCGGGAGCGAGGTCCCCAATACGTGCACTGCCCAGCACGATGTTTCGTTTGCAGCACGTGGATGACGCTGCGCCAGCAGCGCATTGCTTTCGCTGACAAACTCAGTGCTCAGAAATAGATTCGAGAACGCTGGATGTGCGATGTCCGCGGCTCTTGTAGCTAACACCAACTCGGAATACGATGTCAATTCAATTTGCCGGGTGCGGATGCCGTCGTTATGCACCGAGACGCGACGCAGCTCGCCGTTGTCTTGCGCGCTGACGATGACTTCAAGCGTGGTTGTCAGGCTGCCGTCAGTGCGCGTAATGGCAACGCGTTCCTCCTTGAAACGCACCTCGTAGCGTTGCGGTACCACGCCAGTGGGTTGAAATCCTGCGGACCAGAAGTTGCCGGACACGACGTCGCGCAGAAATATGAAACTGCCCCAGCAATCGGCGACTGCATCTTCGCGCCACCTGGTAACGGCCCGAGATTGCCAAGCACTGTAGCCGGCTCCGGAATCGGTGATGATCACGCCATACTGGCGATTGGACAGCAGATGCGTCACGGGTGTGGGTGAGTCATAGCTCATGACGCTGCGTTCCATATCTGGCGACTCGTCCCGGGTGCTGACAACGGGTGCATCAGTTGCAATCAAGGCCGGCGCCTTGGCGAACCGAACCGCACGCTCCTGCAGCAGTAACTCGGCAGATTGCATCATGGGTTCGGCGTGAAAACGCTGCTGCATGATGTTTGCGTGCAGTGCATTGTCAAGTGCAACCAGAGTCATTCCCTGATGATGCGCCATGAAGGCTCGCACCACGACCGCGTCAGTCGCATCCGGCAAGCGTTGCGGCGTGAAATCGATTGCTTCGAAAAAACCGTACTCACCAAAAATCCCGATGCTCTCCAAACGCCTAAAATTAAGATACGAATCTTCGGGTGTAAACATTGCCGCTAACGCGGTAGCGTAGGGTGCGACCACCACATCCGCCGCAAGCCCGCGCTTAAGACCAAGCGACGCCAGTCCGAATGCCGAGTACTGGTAAGTTAGATCACGGTCGCGCAGGTTGTACGCTGATTCGGAGATACCCCAGGGGTGGCCAGTATTGGCGCCAAACTGGATCTGGTGGCGGATCGCGCGCCGACTGCTTTGATCCAGCAGGCTGTAGCGCGGTTCACGCATTACCAGCGCTGGCATCAAATATTCGAACATCGATCCTGACCATGAAGCTAACACGGCGTGTCGTGAGCCGCCTGTCAGTCGGCGGCCCAGCCGCTGCCAGTGAGAACGTGGTATGTCGCCCTTGGCAATCGCGACAAAGCTGGCGAGGCGTGCTTCGGAAGCCAGCAAATCGTAGTTACTGGCATCGGCGATATTATCTGTTACGCGAAATCCGATTGAAAAGAGCTCGCGGCTGCGATCAAACAAGAAACCGAATTGCATCTGAGAGAATAGCGCGCCGCAACGCTCCGCCAACGCATGCAGGTGCGATCGCAAAGCGGCATTGGCAGTCTGCGCACGCTCGATGTCTGCAATCAGGCGCAAGCGCGCGTTGATCTCGGTGCTGGAGTTACTGTTCATTGAAAGCGCGCGAATTGCACTTAGAGCACTGACGTTGTGTTGTTTGAGATCGCGCAGCGTCGCGTTGCAAGACAGCTGTTGCTCGAGCTGATGCCATCGATGTTTGAGGGCCTCGGGCAAGTCAGCGGGTTCGAGAACGGTCAGCGAGGAAAAGTCGTGTGCATGGGTGTCGATATCGTGGCGCAGTGCTTCCGCCCAGGTTGCCACGGCCGCGAAAGCAGCGCCTTGTGACACTTGCAACGCTTTAGCCATGTCGGCAACTGCCGCAGCCTGATCGCCGGCTTGCCGCAAGTTGCGCATCAGATCGGTGAACCACAAGGATTGCCGATTCAGCGTGCTTTCCAATTGCGACATTTGGTTAGCCATGTCCTGCAGCGCCACGGCGCCGCTGCCGACAAAGCTCGGGGTTGCAGCCAGCGCCTCGCGGCAAAGCGCGAGGCTTGCCAATGGCGCTTGCAGGACGTTAGGCGAGAACAGTGGCAAGTCAACCATTCCCATCAGGGCCTGGCGCACAGCAATGAGATGCCCGGCCAGATTTCCGCTGTCAACGGTGGACACATATTTTGGCGCCAATGGCGCCAGTGTCTGGGTGTCATACCAATTGAGAAAATGTCCGTGGTAACGTTCAAGACGTTCTAACGTTGTGAGAGTTGCATCGAGTCGTTGCGCGACCTTCTGAACTCCAAGCCAGCCGAAATCGCGGGCCGCAACCGACGCCAGCAAATAGAGGCCGATGTTAGTGGGGGAGCTGCGGTGTGCTGTGACCGGTAGCGGATCGACCTGAAAATTGTCCGGCGGCAGAAAATTGTCTGCAGCCGTAACAAACGTTTCAAAGTAGTGCCAGGTACGTCGCGCCACTCTGCGTAGTCCTTGTGCAGCTGGCGCGGAGACGTTGCCAATCTTCCATTGTTGATCAAAGGGTCTGCTTAGTAGACGCGCCAGAACGGGCGATAACCACCAGGCCAGCAACAACGGCGCGGCTGCCAGTAAGGCGTGTGGGTTGAACCAGGAAATTGCCGCCGATGCGAATAGCACGACGATACAAGCGCTGCGCATTGACCATATGAAGTTGATCAATTTATGCGCACTCAATACTTTGGATTGTGCGGCCGTGACCCATTCGAGACGCTTGCGGTGCGATATCAGCAAGCGCCAAAGCGCTCGAACGATCGCATCGATACTCAACCATGCCGACTGTGCTAACAACACAAGACTGACCAGTGCGCGAGCCAGGTCCTCGATTAGTTCTGTGACCAAGTGCCGCACACTGGTTCTGTGGGCGTCGGCGCTGCGCCACCGCGCAAGACGCACCAGACTGCTAATGATTGCGGGCATTGTCGCAGGTAGCAGAACTACCATGAGCCAAATGATAGGTGCGGCAGTCGGCATCGAAAATGCCGACACCATCAAAACCAGGGCAACCGGAGCCGATAGCGAACGACGCAGATTTTCTAGCATTTTCCAACGTCCGAGACCTGGCAGCTTGCCGTGGACGCCGAGAATCCACGGCAACAACTGCCAGTCGCCGCGGATCCAGCGATGGGATCGCGCGGCCGCAACCTCCGAATGGCATGGAAATTCTTCAAATACCTCGACATCGGTCACCAGCCCGCAGCGCGCAAACAATCCTTCGAATAGATCATGACTCAGCATCGTGTTATCTGGAACGCGACCGGCTAACGCCGCGTCGGTGATCGCAAGGTCATAGAGTCCTTTTCCGGTAAACAGACCTTCGCCGAATATATCCTGATAAAAATCTGACACGGCGGTGGCATAAGGATCGATTCCACTACCGCCGGTCACGATTTCGCGGTAGAGCGAGCGCTCGGCAATAGTTGGCAACAAGGGAGTTACCCGTGGCTGCAAAATTCCGTATCCCTGTATGACACGGCGCTGAATAGGGTCGAATACCGGTTTGTTAAGCGGGTGCGCCGCCACGCCGACCAGGTCGCGGACCGCGCCCAGTGGCAGGCGAGTATCGGCGTCTATGGTCAATACGAATCGAATGTCGGCGGGCGCGGTGACACTGCCGCCACTATTGGCTATGAAAGATGTCGCGCCATTTTGCAGCAGCAGTCGATTGAGTTCAGCCAATTTGCCGCGTTTGCGTTCCCAACCCATGAAACAGCTTTCCGCTGCATTCCATTGGCGTCGACGGTGCAACAGGTAAAAGCGTGATTCATGCGCAGGCGCATGGCGGTCTTGTCGATTCAATTCGGCAATGGCAGTCACCGCCGCGTCAAAGATAGGCTGATCAGAGGGTATGTTCGCGCTTGGCGCATCCAGCCAATCCGAGAGTAGGGCGAAGCGCAGCTCCGTATCCGGATTGGCAAGCGCGTGCACCTGCAGTTCGCGGGCGAACACGGCGACATCCGAGGTGTTGCGCAGCATGACTGGCATCACAACCAGTGTTTTCATACCTGCGGGAACCCCCTGATCTAACGCCAACCGCGGTAGCGGTTGGGGCGGAAACAAGCCCATCCACAGGCGATTAACAAATCCGATCGAAAACTCGGACACCGGGAAAAGTGCCAGAAGTGCCAGCCACGTGCACTGCATCAAAGAAAGATTTGTCGTGCTGTGACTGACTGCGAGGGCCAGCGCGACGATGCTTGTAGTTAGCGTCGCGACTGCTAAAAAGTGCAGAATCACGGCGTGGCGCAACATCCAACGCTTCACCGATGTCAGGATGCCAGGGCGGATTTGAAAAGCGTCTTCGAGCGAGACTCTGCCGGCGCCGAGCAAAAGCTCGCCAATATCACGACCGGCGAGGATCAGAGCTGACACGCGATTCGCGATTGTCAACTCGCCCTGCAATAATTCGGTGGCGAGTTCCGCAATGCATTCACGGTACCGATCCCGCGTGCGGCGATCGCAATCCCGATAGCTTGGTTGTTCGTGCAGCACCCTGTCGACCTGCGAGGTCTTTTCGAACAGCAAACGCCAGTTGAGTGCGCTCACAGCGCGCAGACTAAGGATGATGTTACGCACAGTGAGATTGCTCGCACTGCGTCGCGTGTGCTCGCCTTGAGTCACCTCGTCTACGCTGGTTCTCTGCGCGCGCAATTCGTCGTTCAGGCGATCCAGTATCGGTTGGCGTTCGTTGCCGAGCGACTGCAGACGCAGCGCAAGTTGGACTATGAAGGGCGCCTGAAATGGTGTCTTGTGCAGTTCAAGCGCCGGCGGTGACGTTGCGAGTTCGGAATGCGCAGCTTGCAACACAAAATTGTTGACGAACTGGTCGGCTGCGCCTCGTGCCGCCAGTGCTGCTTCGACTCGCGTTCCTAGACGGCGCAGCTCATCGACAAGCGCCAGTCGCAGTACTGGGTTCAGGGCCCACAATTCGCGCATCGCGAGCGGCGTAGTCGACTGGAAACTCAGCAGAAAGCGCGTAAACGATTCGGCTTCGAAATTGCAGTCAGTGTGCGCCAGATATTCACGAACAATCCAGTAGATCCGTGGCCAGCCTGCGTTGTCTGTTGCTGCGGCCGCCGGCAGGTCGCGCCAGGCATGCTTTGTTAGCTGCGGTTGTATATCGTCCAATTCCCCAGTGACGATGTGAAAATTATCGACAAACCATTCTGCGGCCGGCGTAATTGCGCGTCGCTCGCGCAATGCCGCATTGATTGCGAGATATGTGCTCTCGAGCTGCTGCGCATTGCGGCGCAGCCGAACATTTAACCTGACCCGTGTTGAAACAGTCGCAGGACCGAGCAACTGCGCGAGCCGGCACGCGTGCGCTTCTAGTTGCTCGTCAGCCCAGAGCTCCGCAGTGGTCGGTTCGTCGTCTGCCGCATCGTGCTGCCAATTCACCGAATTGTTAGCCGCTCCGCAGACGGTGCGAACTGGCCTTTGTCATCCGAGAAAATTATTTCGACGCGACGATTCTGTTGGCGGCCACCGGCACTGTCGTTCGAGGCACTCGGATAGTTCTCTCCCAGGCCATGGCTGCGCACTCGCATCGACTCAACGCCGCGTGACGAGAGGACGGCACCTACCGAGTCGGCGCGTTGTTGGGACAAGCTCATGTTGTAGGCATCGCCACCGACACTGTCGGTGTGCCCTTCAACGAGCACCGCCAACTTGGCACGTTGTTGCATAAAATCCGCCAGACGTTCGACGGTGCGCAGCGCCGCGGGCCGCAAACTTGACCGACCGGTATCAAACAACACATCGCCGAGCGTTAACACCATGCCGCGTTCCGTTTGCTTGGCCTGCATGCCTTCCAACTCGGCACGTAGGCGAGCCGCTTCGTCACCGGCGACAGCCGCATTGCTGTTAGCACGATCGGCATCCGCCTGGGCAACTGTCGTGGCAGCTTCGGCTTTGGTGGTCGCCTCGCGAGCCAGTGCGCTCGCGGCCTGTGCCTGGGCTGCCACGTCATTTGCCATGAGGGTGGCTGATTTGGCATTCGCTACTTCAGTGGTGCGGGCGGCAAGTTGAATGCGGGTGCGCTCGGCTTCACCTTGTTCAACGGTCTTGCGCGCATGCAGCTCCGAGGTTTGTTCGATCGCGATCTGCGCATGGCGCGATGCCGCAAAAGCGTGGCGCTGAATATCTGCCAGCGGCCGATGCGTGTTCTGAGCCTGATCGGCGAGTCGCAAGGCCTCTTCGGCTTTCTTGAGGCGCATGCCGGAGGCTTCTTGCGCCAGTGGATCGCCCATGGCCTGTTGCACCTGGGTACGCGCAGCATCGAGTTCTGGTATTTGCTTTGGTGTCGAACCACATGCGGTGAGCAGTGCTGCGGTCAAAGCGACGACTGATAAAGTGTAAATGGCTTGCATGGATATGTCCTGTAAAAAATTGAGTTACGGGGTCGCTTGACGGGTGGCTTCTACGCGTAAGGCGTCGAGCGCGGCGCTCACCTCTGCGGCGGCTGCCTTGGCGCTGGCACTGCGGCCACGAGCCGCGGCAAGTTCTGCATCCAGTTCCGATTCTTCGGCCAATCTATTTGCCGAACGCGAGTCGCCTTTGGCGGCCGCAGCTTTGGCCCGCGTTAGCTTGTCTTTGGCGCTGTCCAGTGTGCCGGGATCGAAACGCCGTGCACCGGCCTGATCGGCCTGCTCTATGCTAGTTTCCGCGCGGGTCATGGCGACCGTAGGCGCGGGAGCATTGGTCGCGCAGCCAACTCCAGCCAGCAGTGTCATGGCCAAAATGCCGGTTTTTACAGTCGTCATAGCTCTGTCCTCGCAGTAGTTAGAACCGCCAGTTCACCACGTCCGCCAGCTGACAGCTGTCAGCGGCTGCCGGACTTGCGGCGAGTTCGCGCGCAGGGACGCGTCGGACGACGCTGACAAAGATCCAAAATGAGGTTGGCGTCCTACAGACAGATCGACTTGGTTCCCGTGTAGTGGACGCGATATGCACGATGATCACGAATGCGCGCTTCCAGTGGCTCCGCGCCAGCTTTGGCAAACGCAGCGCCCAACAACCCTCCGTCCCGACCATTGGGCCCAGCGAGTGGTTGTGGGCAACGAAATACCGAATTTGCATCGGGTCAATGCCAACTTGTATCGATCCGCGCAACCGACCAAAGCGGGATTCAGGTTACTCGCCGCCAGGACTGGTGTGTCGCACGGCGATCAACCGGTGAGAACCGTGCTCTCGCTGCGGGCGGTTAATGGAGATGAACGCTCGCGCGCTCCGGGTTCACCCGTACAGCTGCAACAGATTAAGTTTGATGCCCGGTGGCCAGAGGATCAGGATGTCATCCAGTTTCTGGATATTGTGACCTCGCCACGTATGCAGCCGGTTCTAGTGCATTGTCAACGCGGCGCTGACCGAACCGGCACGATGATGGCGATATATCGCATGGCGATCGAAAACTGGACTGCGGCACAGGCTCTGCGTGAAATGTCCGACGGTGGCTTCGGTTTTAACCCCTTGTATCAACACTTGCTGCATTATGTGCGGGACATGAATATCAAGGCCCTGAGACTGCAACTGACCAGGCAACGAGCCGGGCAATGACCTGTGAATAGCAATAGCCCCATCGACACTGATACCCAGGTGTTGTCATGGCGACGATTCTCCGACTGGCAAGCACTTTTTATGTTGCCGCGCTCGATCTGGATGCCCATTCTGGCTATGGGTGGGGTTGCAGCAGGCGCGTTCCTTTTCAATGAGTGGTCGGTCCAGAATTCTCTGGCACGAACCCAAGAGATTATCAGCCTGACTAATATGCAGACCACGCTGCTGGAGCTGCGTGCCGTTGTCACAGACGCGGAAACTGGGCAGCGCGGCTATTTGCTAACCCGCGACCGGCTATACCTCGATCCCTATGAAAATTCGCTGGCGCAACTGACGATAATGGGAGCGCAGCTGCGGGTGCTGGCGACGGGTGATGCTGCCTTGCTGGCGCGCGTTCGGCGTATCGAGTCGCTGCGCGGTCAGAAAATTGCTGAGTTGCGGGCCACGGTAATTCTCGCGCAACGCGGCCATGAAGCCGCCGCGCTGCAGGAGGAAACCAATGGCTCCGGTCGGGTGATCATGGAGTCTTTTCGGCAGGAAGTGCAGGCCATGTTGGGCGAGTTGAATTTGCGTATGCATGACCGGCGCGAGAATGCCACGAGCAATCTACTGCGATCGCGGTT
Source organism: Gammaproteobacteria bacterium (assembly GCA_043769085.1). Classification (GTDB taxonomy): domain Bacteria; phylum Pseudomonadota; class Gammaproteobacteria; order Steroidobacterales; family Steroidobacteraceae; genus UBA964. The sequence goes on along the minus strand of JAYVJR010000048.1, from coordinate 24,621 downwards.
GGCGACCGGGTTCTTAGGCTTGTTGACACTGTTGCTGCTGGTGCTGGCCGTGCGCTTGTTAGTCAAGGATTTCTGGCGCCAGGAGGCGAAGCGAGAAGCGCTAGTGCGTGAACGCCAGCGCCTGGAAGAATTGGTGCGTGATCGGACCGCGGAGTTGTCGGACTTGTCGAGTTATTTGCTGGCTGTTACCGAACAGGAAAAGGCCGAACTCGCCCGCAATTTGCACGACGAGCTGGGCGGACTGCTGATAGCGGCCAAAATGGACCTTGCCTGGCTGCAAGGCCGCGCCAGCGCCAAAGAACCAGAAGCGCGCGCGAAACTTGACATGTTAGCCACGGGGCTTGACGACGCCATGGATGTCAAGCGGCGCGTGGTCGAGAACCTGCGGCCAGCTTTACTGGATCATTTCGGGTTGCCCACAGCGCTGAAATCGTATTTTGAGGATACCTGCGCCAAAGCAGGACTGAATTGTGTAGCGAATGTTCCAGATACACTGGAAAAAATCCCGCAGGATCTGGCTATTGCGCTGTTTCGCGTCGGGCAGGAAGCATTGACTAACATCATTCGCCATGCGCGCGCCAAGAATGTATTGTTAGATGTCAAAGTGGATGACGACAGCTATCGGATCACAGTATCCGATGACGGTATTGGCATTGATCCCGCTAAGCTAACTGGTGTGATGTCGCATGGCCTGCTGGGAATGCGTCATCGCATTGAAACGCTCAATGGAAAATTCCAAATGGGCCCCAATGACGGACGCGGCATCATCATCGAAGTCAAAGTGCCGCGCAACGGTGCGGCGCTGCCGATGCGCACCCAGTAGCGCCGAATGCCGGTTCTGCAGGTTCGATGCCGCGTCTCGACCCATAAGTGCTTTTTGCTGTAGATACGGGTGCCGTAGCGTTTGTTAGTAGGGGTTCAGGAAGTGGCTCGGCCGACAACAAGTGGATATAGCTTGGCAAATTCGTACATCTTGTCGAGGTAATGGTCGGCACCGGCTTTTTCGCTTAAGTCTCTGACCGTTCGCGAGGTGTGATTCGTCAACACAATTATGAGTGGCAGCGGTGGCGTCGTCCAGCGCTTGCGGGCGTGTCGGATGACATTGACGCCGCTGCCTGGCCGCAATTCGATATCGACCACCAGCACATCGAATTCGCCCTGGTCGATCAATTTGTTAGCTTGCGACTCGGACTCTGCCCTGCCAGTCACGCGCATCAGCCCGTCCTCTGTCAGCAACTCCGCTAGACGTCCTTGCAACAGCAGCGAATCCTCCACCAACAGAATCTTTAATTCGGGTCGGGTGGCGATTATGTGACTGCCGTTATTGGATGAGGTTGTTGCGGATAGCATAGGTGGTGATATCAGCATTGGTCTTCATGCCCATTTTTTCCAGGACACGCGACCGATACGTGCTGACCGTTTTCACACTCAAGCACAATTTGTTAGCGATTTCCGTCGCACTACGGCCTTCCGCCAATCTGCAAAAAATCTGAAACTCGCGTTCCGACAGGATCGAGTGCGCTGGCTGACCCGTATCGCCATTCATGCCATTGACCAATAGTTCAGCAAGCTCCGGGCCGACATAACGACCGCCGCGCGCCACCGTACGGACTGCGCGCAACAATTCGGGATCGTCGACCCCTTTGCTGATGAATCCATTGGCGCCCGCGCGCAACACGTTGATGCCGAACTGGCGTTCTGGAAAACCACTTAACACCAACACGGACACGCCAGGATGGTGGGTACGGGCCGCTTTCAGCACATCGAGGCCAGACATGTCGGGCAGCGACAGATCGAGCACAAGGACCTGGCAGGGTTGAGTCTTAAGCGCTTCCAAGGTCTCTCGGCCGGTCCTGCATTGCGCAACAACACGCAAATCGGCCTGTTCGCCGAGTATTTTGCTCAAACCGCTCCTAACGAGCGCGTGATCGTCCGCTATGATGACGCTTAAGGCTGGCATGGTTTCCTTGCACTAGTGCGGGCACTATAGACCCTATTGCATCGGCGGGACTGTCAGACGAGTCCGACAATCACGCCGAAAGTGCCGGCAGATACCGGGCTATTTGATGGCAATTTGGTTGTCGACCCGCGCGACTCCCTTGACGCCACTCGCCAGCTCGCCGGCGGCGGTGCGTGCTGTCGCGTTGTCGACGAAGCCGGCCAACAACACCACGGCATTGCGGGTGTTGACGTCGATCTGAAAGGTTTTGGTCCGCGCGTCGCCCGCCAAGGCGGCTTTGACTTCGATGCTGAGCGCGCCGTCATCAATCGTATCGGACACCGTCCGCTCTGCACCTTTCATTTTGAGATTGTTATCGACTGCGGTAACGCCATTCACCTGGCGGGCCACCGCGGTAGCGCGGTTTTTTTCGGTCCCAGACCCCACAAATCCATTCAGTTGCACGCGGCCTTTAAACACCTCGACGTCAATGTCGCCGGCTTTCGTAAGCGGGTCACCAATTAAATCTGCCTTGATTCGCGTGGCAATCACCGTGTCGTCGATGGATTCGCCGGCACTTTTTTGCGTGCGCGTCGACGAACAGCCGGCAGCCAGAAAGACAAATACTGCGCCGAGCGCCATGAATCGCGATGAGGTTGTTAGGTGCATAAAAGTCTCCAAAAAAGCATAATTGTGATTGTCTAGTATCTGTTTTTGGCCACCATGGCGGCATCAGCCGTGTAGTGCGTCATCTGTAGGACAGGGACTGCAGGCATCGAAAAATGCGCTACCGGTGCCATTTTTCTTGGCGTAAAACATGGCCGAATCGGCGTGTTTCAGGAGCATGGAAGGGGTCATGCCGTCGCCGGGAAAAAGTGCAATACCGACGCTCGGGTGAATCGCCAACTGGCGATTACCAATCTTTACAGGTATAGACACCGCCTCTAACAATTTGCCCGCAACTTTTCTGACGTTGTCACGATCGGCGCCGTTGCCCAGTAAGCAGGCGAATTCATCCCCGCCGAGGCGGCTTACGACGTCGTCGCGGCGCAGGCATCGGCTGAGGCGTTTGGCAGCAATACGCAACATTTTGTCACCGGCATCGTGACCGTGCTGATCGTTGACTAGCTTGAAGTCATTGATATCGAGGAACATGACGGCCAGTTTGCGGCTGCGAGGTTTGGCATAGGCTAACGCCCGCGCCAGTCGGCGCAGGAAATAGCGACGATTGGTCAAGGCGGTGAGGCTGTCAACATCCGCCATGCGCTGCGCTCGCTGTGCTTTAAGCGCGAGGCTGGTGACTTGCGCCTGTTGATCCAGCCGGCGATCGAATTGGAGGTTGAGCAGCGCATGCAGACGATCCAGGTCGGCTGCAAAACCCCGCAGTTGCTGCCGCATTTGCACTGCCGATTCCAGTTCATCGCTTATGGCGGGTGTCAAGCGCGCTTTGAGAAGACCCAGTTGAGACTGCCAAGCGGGCACGTCCACGAAGTCGCCCGCTGCCGCCGAGAACAAGTCGCAATCGCGCATGCCGCTAACCTGACTCAGATGTCGCAGCACCGCTGTACGACGGCACCAATACGACCTGTAGGACGTCTACCCACTCATAGACGTTGTCCTACAGATTCGCGGCAGGTCGCGCGCTAGGCTTGCCACTGTGAAAGACGGCCTGCGGAAGCTGCTCGTATTGGCCATGGTCGTAGGCGTAGCGACCTGTGCAATGCTGCAACCGCTGCCGAAGCCGCCCGCGAACCAAACTATCATTTCGAGCGGCGCGCCGCTGTCGATGGTCGGGCCCGACGGCCGCGTTGTCCTTGCGATCCGGCAACGGGTTACCGCACGCCTGGCCGATCTTGGTGAGGACAATTTGCTTGGACGGCATCTCGCTGCCATGGAGGCGTCGCTCGAAGCGCCACTCGTGGCGGGCAACCGGGTGCGCTTGCTGGTTGACGGTCCGCGCGCGTACGCAGCGATGTTTGGCGCAATTGCCGCTGCGCGTGATCATATCAACGTTGAGACCTACATTCTTGATGAGGCCCAATACGGCGGAACCAACGTCTCAGATTTGTTAGTCAAAAAGGCAACCAGCGGACTTGCGGTCAACGTTCTTTACGATGCGGTCGGCTCCAGTGAGACTCCTCCTGAATTCTTTGCAAAACTTAAGGCGGCCGGTGTTCGCATTTGCGAATTTAATCCGCTCAATCCTGCTAACAGGGGTACCATGCGGTTTACGCAACGCGATCACCGAAAAGTATTGGTGATCGATGGCAACCGGGCTTTCGCTGGTGGCATCAATTTCAGCGCGACCTATAGCAGTGGTTCTCGCCAACGGCGAGTGTCCGCCGCAGACGTGATCAAAGGCGGATGGCGCGACACCCATATTGAACTCGAAGGTCCGGCTGGCCTTGAGGTGCAACGATTGTTTCTGCAGAGCTGGGCTAAGCAGAAATGTCCAGCGTTGAAACCAGCGAGCTATTTGCCGCCGCCGAGTGATGCCGGCGATACGCTGTTACGCATCAACGCGAGTTCGAAAGATTCTTTGCGTAACGAGACTTACGTGGCCGCGTTATCGGCACTCACTTTTGCAAAATCTTCCATCGATTTGACAATGGCGTATTTTGCGCCCAATGATCATATCGAAGCGGCATTGATCGCTGCGGCCAGGCGCGGTGTTCGGGTGCGGCTACTGCTGGCGGGTGTCAGTGACTTCGCTGGTATTGTGCACGCCGGGCGCTCGCACTATTCACGATTACTCGCAGCGGGGGTGCAGATTTTCGAGATGCACAAATCGCTGCTGCATGCCAAGACGCTTGAGATTGACGGCATTTGGAGCACCGTTGGGTCGGCAAACTGGGACTCGCTGAGCTTTTCTAACAATGACGAACTCAATGTCATAGTGATTGATCAGGGGTTCGCGGCGCAAATGCGTGCTATGTTTGCCGACGACCTGGCAACAGCAACACACATTGGTGCTGTTAGCTGGGCCAAGCGGCCAATAAAGCAGAGAATTCTCGAGAGCTTCTGGGCGAGCTGGCAGCGGATTCTGTAAGAACTCCACAGCACGAACTGGAGCACATTCGGCATCAGAACAAAACGTTTCTCGACTCGCTGCATTGCAACGCGCTAGGCTTGTCGCTTTTAGCGAGGTGGCTATGCATTCCTATCGAATCGCTGTTGTTGTTGGCAGCCTGCGGCGCGACTCGTTCAATCGCAAGTTCGCTCACGCGATGGCGCACCTGGGGCCGAAGAGATTTTCGTTTATACATTTGGAGATTGGGGATCTTCCCCTATACAACCAGGACGACGACGCGCAACCTGCGGACTCTGTCAAGCGTCTCAAGGATCAGATAGGCGCAGCACAGGGCCTGCTGTTTGTGACCGCTGAGTACAATCGATCGGTGCCGGGCGTGCTAAAGAATGCGATAGACCATGCATCGCGGCCTTACGGCCAGAATTCCTGGGCGGGTAAGCCGGCGGGTGTGTTAGGTGTGTCGGTCGGTGCCATCGGTACCGCGCTGGCGCAACAGCATCTGCGTAATATTCTCGCCTATCTGGACGTGCCAACCCTGGGGCAGCCGGAAGCGTTCATTCATGCGAAAGAGGGTCTGTTCGACGGCGACGGCAAAATAGCAGAGGGTAGCCGCGTGTTTCTGCAAAGCTGGATGGATCGCTATGAAGCCTGGGTGGTCAAGCATGCCGGGTAAGCCGGAGAAAAATAGCCCTCGCTAGAGGTCGGCTCCAAAGGGCCAACGCCAGGCGCGAATCTCTGGCATATCTTGACCATGCTCGCGGATGTACTGGTGGTGGCGAACCAGCGCATCCCGCATCAGCTTCTGCACCGCTGCGCCTGCCGCGCCGGTCTGAGGTAGTCGGTGAATGATGTCGATTACCAGGTGGAAGCGATCAAGGTCATTGAGTACCGTCATGTCGAAGGCGGTGGTGATCGTGCCTTCTTCCTTGTAGCCCCGCACATGCAGGTTATGGTGATTGGTGCGGCGGTAAGTCAAACGATGTATCAACCAGGGATAGCCATGAAACGCAAAAATGATTGGCTTATCGGTGGTGAATATTGCATCAAATTCTGTGGCACTCATGCCGTTTGGGTGCTCGGTGTCGGGCTGCAAGGTCATCAGGTTGACGACGTTCACGAATCGAATACGCAGTTCTGGCAAGTGCGTGCGCAACAAGCTAACGGCAGCGAGCGCCTCGAGGGTCGGTACGTCACCGGCACACGCCACCACGGCATCGGGCGGCACGCCATTTTCAGTGCCAGCCCAGGCCCAAATGCCGGCTCCGTCTGCGCAATGCTTCGCTGCCGCCGTCAGTGTTAGCCATTGCGGTGCCGGGTGTTTGCCCGCAATGATGACATTGACCAAATGGCGGCTGCGCAGACACTCGTCCATCACGCACAGCAGGCTGTTGCCGTCGGGCGGCAGATACACCCTCACAATGGAAGCCGGCTTGTTCATGACGTGATCGATGAACCCCGGGTCCTGGTGCGTAAAGCCATTGTGATCCTGCCGCCAAACGTGTGACGACAACAGGTAGTTCAGCGATGCAATCGGGCGCCGCCAGTGCAGTTGCGCGCTGACCTTTAGCCACTTGGCGTGTTGGTTGAACATGGAGTCAACAATGTGAATGAAAGCCTCGTAACAATTGAATACGCCATGCCGGCCGGTCAACAAATAGCCCTCCAGCCAGCCCTGACATTGATGTTCGCTGAGCATCTCGAGCACTCGGCCCACAGGGGCAAGGTATTCATCGCCAGGCTGTTGCGGTAACGTCCACTGCCGATTGGTCACCGCAAACACCGATTCAAGACCGTTGGAAATGGTTTCATCTGGACCAACGACGCGAAAGTTTCGCTGTGCTTGGTTCAATCGCACGACGTCGCGCAAATACAACGCCAATGCTCGCGTGTCACCGCCACCCAATTCGCCCGGTCGCGAGACAGCGACGGCGTAGTCAGCAATGTCCGGCAACTCGAGATTACGCAGCAGCAGGCCGCCGTTAGCATGCGGATTGGCGCCCATGCGCCGCGCCCCGGTCGGCGCCAAAGCCGCAAGTTCTGCGCGCAATCGACCCTGGGCGTCGAACAACTCCTCGGGGCGATAGCTGCGCAACCACTGCTCGATCTGGGCCAGGCGCTCGGGGTGTTCATCGAGCTTGTTGAGCGGCACCTGGTGCGAACGGAAGCTGCCTTCGTTAGGCTGGCCGTCGACCGTTGCAGGTCCGGTCCAGCCTTTGGGGGATTTTAGAATGATCATCGGCCAGCGAGGTCGAGGACTGCGCGGATCGCTACGCGCCTGTTCTCGAATGGCGACTATGTTGGCGATGACCCGGTCCAGAGTTTCCGCCATCGCGGCGTGCATTAGAGCTGGCTCATGGCCTTCGACGTAGTACGGGGTCCAGCCATAGCCGCAAAACAGATTTTGCAACTCCTCGCGGCTGATCCGCGCTAACACGCTGGCGCTGGCGATCTTGTAGCCGTTGAGATGCAGAATCGGCAGCACCGTGCCATCTTGCGTGGGATTGAGGAACTTATTGGAGTGCCAGGCGGTGGCGAGTGGTCCGGTTTCTGCCTCGCCGTCGCCAACCACACAGGAGGCAATCAAGGATGGATTGTCAAACACGGCACCAAAAGCATGACTGAGTGAATAGCCGAGTTCGCCCCCTTCGTGAATCGAACCCGGGCATTCGGGCGATGCGTGGCTGGGAATTCCGCCCGGAAAAGAAAATTGTCGAAACAACCGTTCTATACCTGGCTCATCTTGGCTAACGAGCGGATAGATTTCACTGTAGGTCCCTTCGAGATAGGTGTTGCTGAGCACAGCAGGTCCGCCGTGCCCGGGTCCGCAAACGTATATCATGTTGAGGTCCCGCATTTTGATCACGCGGTTCAGATGTGCATAGATGAAATTCTGGCCCGGTGTTGTGCCCCAATGCCCTAACAGCATGTGCTTGATGTCGGCGCGCTCCAACGGTCGTTTCAGCAGCGCGTTAGCGTGCAAATAGATTTGCCCCACGGATAAATAGTTGGCGGCGCGCCAATATGCATCGAGCTTTTCCAGCGGCGCACAATTGGCGAATCCGCCAGTCACAATGCACCAGGCTCCGGGTTTGCGAAGACAATCTCAGCAACGGATCTCGCGATCATCATTTCCTCATTGGTTGGAATAACGCGGACCCTGACACGGCACACATCGGGGGAGATGATGTCGCTGTTCGCCTGATTGCGCGCATCGTCGATCTCGATGCCAAGATAGCCGAGATTGGCGCAAATCCGGTGGCGCACCTGCGGGGCGTTCTCGCCAATGCCGCCGGTGAACACCAGGCAGTCGATCCCACCTAATACAGACGTGTAGGCGCCAAGATACTTTCGCGCCTGATAGCAAAACAACTCGATGGCCTCTGCAGCGCGCGCATCGTGATTCTCGCGACTCAAAAGTTCGCGCATATCGCCACTGGTTTCCGACACTCCGAGCAAGCCTGAGGTCCGTGTCACCATGTGATCGAACTCGTCCACGCTCATGCGTTTAGTGCCGATCAGGTAAGAAACCAGGCCAGGATCCAGATCACCGCAGCGGGTGCTCATCATGAGACCCGCGTTAGGTGTGAACCCCATGCTGGTATCGATGCACTGACCATTGAGAATCGCGGCCATGCTGGCGCCGCCGCCGAGGTGCGCCATCACGACGCGTCCGCGGATGGCGGCGGGGTCGCCACTGCGTTGCAGCTCGTGCAATAGCCAGGAATAGGACAGACCGTGAAATCCATAGCGTTCGATGCCATTGCCCTGGAACTGGCGTGGTATAGCTAGCAACTTGGCAACTCTGGGCAGCGTGTGGTGAAACGCGGTATCGAAACACGCCACTTGCGGCAGCTGCGGATAGCGGCTTTGCACTTCGGCGATGAGGTCGAGTTGTCGCGGCAAGTGCTCTGGGGCCAGCGCAACCAAGCTCCGCAATTCAGTCAACAGAGCCGCGGTTATGTGTTCGGGCTGCGTGTGCGCCATGCCATGCACGATCCGGTGGCCCAGTGCCTTGATGCTGGTAAAGTTTAGTTGTTGCTCGAGCGCGTCCAGTAGCTGGCTGGATATGGTGTTGGATAGAACGACGCCATCCAATTTGTCACGCGCAAGCTCACGCAACGATTCGCCTGCCTCGAAGAGAGCATAACGAATCGTTGCTGAGCCAACGTTCAGGGCCAGAATGCACGGTGCTGCCGTGCCCATGAAGCGTTATCCTCGCGGTTCACCCCGGTCATTGACAGTCACGGTGTTGCCCGGCGGCGAGCTCATCTGCACGCGATGATCGATACCGCGATAGTTATAAGAAACATCCCAGTACGCAGGCTGCGAGGAGCTGTTGTCGGACGAGCAACGTTCGACCGTCCGACCGTAGTCGTTCGAATCGCGATCGCGACCGACGTTGCTGCCAACGACCGCGCCGCCAATGACGCCAACTCCGGTTGCGATGTCCTTGCCGGTGCCGCCGCCTATCTGGTGACCTAACACACCGCCGAGAATGCCTCCGATGATGGCACCACCTACGTTAGGACCACTGCGATCACGTTGCGAATTGTCGCGCTCAGTCCAGCAGCGCTGATTGTTCGTTTCATAGACTGCACGGGTCGAAGTGACACGTGCCTCGTGCAAACGCTCGCGCGGTCGGCGACGATAATCGTAATTCGGCTGGCTAAGTGGTTCCGGCGCGTTGGTGTAGCGCGTGCCGCGACTATTGGCACGACGGACGGATGAAATGCGGTCACCCAGTCCCATCCCGCGCAGTGAATCGTAGCTACCAGACCGCAGCACGCGGCAATCGCCGCGAAACTGCGCGTCGGTACACACTTCCCACTGACCGCGTTCGACAATCGCCGAAGAGGCTTGATCATTGAAGCCGTGATTGCGCATGTTAGCTACAGTGCCGTTGGCCGTGTAGGCTTGGCCGCGAAAGCCTTCGTTCTGATAAAATGTGACTTGAGCGGTCGCCACGGTGCTCATCAGCGGCAGTAGTGCGAAACAGGCAAGACGATTTGCGGGAATCATGGCTCTCTCCAAAAACTATGTGGTGCGTGTCAAGTTAGCAAGATGAAGGCCGGCAAAATAATCGGCTTGTGCTGATATCCATGTAGTCCGAGGCCGACCGTCAGCGTGCAGGTAGGGGTGTAAGAGTGGTCACGCGCCAGATCGTATTGCCAACGTCATCGGCGACCAGGAGCGCGCCGACTCCGTAAATCGCCACTCCCACCGGTCTGCCCAAGGCGGCGCCATCATTGCTAACAAAACCGGTCAGCACATCGATCGCAGGTCCCGCGGGTTGGCCATCGTTGAATGGAACAAACAGCACCTTATAGCCACTGAGCGGCTTGCGGTTCCAGGATCCGTGCTGCCCCACAAACATTCCGGTGGCAAAATGCGGCGCCAGTGTTGCGCCGGATGAGTAGGCGAGTCCCAATGATCCCGTATGTGGGCCGAGCGCGTAGTCGGGCGTTCGCGCGCGAGCGACCAGATCGGGTCGCGGCTCGACTCGGACGTCGACATGCTGTCCGAAGTAGCTGTACGGCCAGCCATAAAATGCGCCGTCCTGAACAGCTGTCAGGAAATCCGGGACCAGGTCGCTGCCGATGTCGTCGCGCTCGTTGACAACGGTCCACAGAACTTGGCGCGCCGAGTCCCACGCTAGACCGTTAGCATTGCGGAGGCCCGAGGCAAATACTCGATGCTTGCCGCCGGGCAGATCAATCTGCCAGACGCTGGCCCGCTCAAATTCATTGTCAATGCCGTTCTCGGCCACATTGCTGTTCGATCCGATGGTCGCAAATAGCTGGGTCCCGGCCGCATTGGCGATGATGTTTTTTGTCCAATGATGATTGATGGATCCAGCTGGTAGCGCGGTCAGTAGACTGCCGATAGCATGTATTTTGAGCGTGCCTGGCTCGTAGGGAAATGCGAGAACTGCGTCGGTGTTAGCTACGTACAGTGTTGTGCCAACCAGCGCCATACCGAACGGGGAGTGCAATTTATCGATAAACACGGAGCGCGAGTCCGCAATGCCATCGCCATTGGCATCGCGCAGCAGCGTGATGCGATCGGGGCTGCGTACGCCAGCGCCGGCCCTTTGCATCACTTTTCGCATGAACCAGTCTCTGATAGACCAGTCGCGACCGGTCGCCGCCGGAGCATTGGTCTCTGCGACCAGCACATCGCCGTTAGGCAGCACATAGATCCAGCGCGGATGGTTTAGACCCGCCGCGAACGCATTGACCGCGAGTCCAGTTCCCGGACGAGGGGCAGTACCTGGCAGCCATCCGCGAGCCGGTGCAATATTGATGGTCGGGAACAACGACGGCCGCGGTTCCGTCAGCACAGGCGTCGGGCCCATGCCTTGTTCAACTGACAGCTTGGCAATGTCCCGGCATGCAACCAGTACCAACAAGCATGGAACTGTGCCAAGCCAACGATGCTTGGTCATTTTTGGGTGACCGCCTGGGCGTCGTCGAAATTGAGCGCGACTGCCTGCCAGTTGACGATGTTCCACCAGGCATCCATCCAACCCGGTCGGTCAGTCCGAAACTTGAGGTAGTAGGCGTGCTCCCAGAGATCCAACGCGAGTAGCGGCGTTGCGCCGGCGGACAGCGGACTGTCCTGGTTCGCCAGTGCAACGACCCGCAGTGCGTTGGGAGCATTGTCTGATGATGTTAGAAACACCCAGCCCGATCCGAAGACATGCGCCGCGGCGGTTCGAAATTCCTGCTTCAGTCCATCTAACGAGCCAAAGGATTTCGCGATCATGCTTGAAAAAACCGGCCCGGGTGGACAGCCATGCGGTGTCATGGTTCGCCACAACAGACTGTGATTGGCGTGCCCGCCACCTTGATTGCGGATGTCGTCGCGAATCCGCAAGTCCAACTGGCTCAAGGTTCTTAAAAGTGCTTCCACCGACAGCGATTGATACTGCGGGTGGTCCGCTAAGGTCGCATTCAATTTGTCAACGTATGTCTGGTGGTGCTTGCCGTAGTGCAAGGCCAGTGTTTCAGCGTCGATGGCCGGTTGCAGACTGTCTATCGCGTAACTGAGAGTGGGCAGAACATGTGGCATGGTGTTGACTCTATGTCTATTAGATTGACGAACCTAACAATATTCTAGCCGCGGATAATTGGCGACAGAGTAGGAATAAGACTACAGTGCTGTAGGACGATGCTTTTGCAACACGCTGCGTTCTTCTGACACGGCCTGCCGATGAACGCCGATACGCTGCTTGACGTTGATTTTCCCACTCAGGAGTTTCCGATGACATCGCCAAAATTGGTGTTTGTAACAGCACTAGCAGTGTTTGCCCTGGCAGCCTGCGAGAAAAAAGAGACTGCAGCCGAGACCCGCAGCGATGTGGCGGCAGCAGTCAGTGAGGGAGCAGAAAACGTTGCGGAAGCGCAGCGCGATGCAACTGCTGCCGCAGTCGATGCCCGTGTTGATGCGGTCCAAGAAGATGCCAATGTATCTTTGGAGCAGGCCAAAGCTACGTACAAGACGACGATCGAGCAGTGCGAATCCAAGACCGGCATGGATCGCGACGCCTGCAAGAGTGCGGCACAAGCCACGCTCGATGCGGCACAGGCTGCGGTCGATGCGCGCCTGAATGCGCTGAAGAAGTAACCGCCGAGTTTGGCGCCTTCATCCTCGGGTGAAGGCGCCAGTCAGGAGCAAGTTGACATGGCCCTCGACTATGTGAAACGGATTGCCACCGAGCTGCCGTTGATTTCCGACGTACCATCGCTCCGCAAGCGCGCCCGTGCACAGATCGAGAACGGTGCAGTTACCGCGAGCTATCCCGAAGACAAAGACCGAATCGTACAGTTGCTTAATGAAGCACTCGCGACCGAACTGGTTTGCGTGCTGCGTTACCGGCGGCACTATTTCGTCGCCCGCGGTATTCGCGCCAAGACAGTCGCGGTCGAATTCATGGAACATTCGGTCGAAGAGCAGGGCCATGCCGACAAACTAGCCGAGCGAATAGTGCAGCTGGGCGCGGACCCGGATTTCAATCCTGCGGTACTGACAGAACGCAGCCATGCCGAGTATCACGAGGGCACACGCCTCGTTGATATGGTGCGAGCGGACCTGATAGCGGAACGCATTGCGATCGAGAGCTATCGAGAAATGATTATGTATGTGGGCGATCGCGACCCAACGACACGCCGCCTGCTGGAAGATATACTCGCAGTTGAAGAACAGCATGCAGACGACCTCGTGGATATGCTGCACGACCAAACTGACGACTGAAATGTCTGAGACGGCTTATGGCTAGTAGTGGAGTTGTCGAGCGCGGCAACTAGTCTCCCAGCAGCTCCGCTAACGGTTTGAGTCCGTCAACGCGGTCGCATATCGATTTCAATACAAACATGACCGGCAGGCCAAGTAGCAGTCCCCAGACACCCCAGAGCCAACCCCAAAATAGCAGGCTAACAAACATGGCGACCGGGTTGATGGCGCTGGCACGGCTTAGTAGCGCAGGTGTTAGCAAGTACCCCTCCAACGAGGTTATCAATAGCGCCGCGCCACCAACGAGCAATGCCATGCGAATCTGCCCGAACTGCAACAATGCCACAACGGAAGTCGCGCAGGTTACCAGGACTGGCCCGATATAGGGAACCGAGTTCAAGACTCCGGCGACTACGCCCCAAAGCGCTGCATTTTCCAAACCGATCCAACTGAAGACCAGCCAGCTAACAACGCCCACTAGCACGCTGGTTGCCAGTAGGACAAGCAGAAAAAGCTGAATTTGGCGGTCGATGTCTTTCAGAATTTCGACAGTTACTTTCTTGGCGCTGAAAGTGTTGCCGGCTAGTCGCACCAGTTTTCGGCGGAATGTGTCGTCGGCTACCAGCAGGAAATAGACGAGAAACAACATCAAAACCACCTGGCCCGCCGCGGCCAACGCACCGAGCGTACCGGTCCACAGGAAATCCTTAACGTTCAAACGCGAGTCCTGAATCTGAACTTGCGTGACGCCTGTTCGCTGTGCCGGGCCGGCTCCGCCCGTTTCGCTCGCCGTGCGTTCGATGCGTGTGGCTGCTTTCTGCATGTCCTGCATCACCCGCGATGATGTCCAGCCCTCTTTTTTGAGAATCGTCTGCAGCTGTTGCGCGGCGTCGGGTAGTGATTTGATCAACCGAGCTGCGTCCTCGCGCAACGAATACGTTAGCGACAGTGCACCGCCAACCAGAACGAGCAGCAATATTGCGGCGCCAATGGCTCGTGGCAGACGGCATCGTTGCAGAAAATCTACCACAGGTGATAGGGCGTAGTTCAGCAGTACACCGAGCGTCAATGGAATAAAAAGCGCTTGCGCGGCGTGCAAGGCAAATACTGTTGCGACGGTTGCTGTGACTAACAGTGATGTACCAAGCAGAGTGCGGCTCATTGATGCAAGTCAGTATTCGACAATAGGGGGTCGAATGATGGCCGGTCGATTTGGCGCCGCGAACCTTTTCTATCGCTACGGCCAATCATTGTTTGTCGCGTATTGCATGTCAGTCGCCAGATGCTAACAATGTACAGATTGTAGGTCTTGGGCACATACCAGATCAGACCCACGGGCACCAAAATGGACGTAGGACAAAGCCGACATCAAGCCGCACCAAGTCGGAGAATGAGTCGGCGGCGTATGTATTTCTCCACTTCTGTCACCAAGAGCAACATCGCACCCAGGGCGACCACCACACCTGCCTCTTGGAAAGAAATGGGGTCGGTGCCGAACGCCGAGTTGAACCAGGGGAGATAGGTGAAGGCGAGTTGGGCAGCAACGACTGCAGTCACACCCATCAGCTTAGACTTAGCGTGTAGACTGCAAACACAATGGCTGCAACCAAGTCGCTGACGGATCCAGTGTGCGGCATGACGGTGACAGACCAGTCACCCCATGTCGTGCAGCACGCGGGTCAGCGGGTTTTATTCTGCGGCGTTGGCTGCAAAGTCAAGTTCATTGCCAGTCCAGCTAGATATCTCACAGATGCAACTGGTCCGGCGGCAGCAGTGTCTGTCAGCACAATGCCAGCCGCCGCCAGTGCGGCGTATACCTGCCCGATGCATCCGGAAATTCATCAGACACTGCCGGGGGTGTGCCCGAAATGCGGCATGGCGCTCGAAGCGGAAATGCCGACGATCGAGGAGGGCGACAGTCTGGAGCTAACAGACTTTCGGCGGCGTTTCGTCTGGACGTTGCCTTTGACTATCATGGTCACGGTGCTTGCCATGGCCGGCCATCGCTTGCAATGGTTCGAAATGGCCACGCAAAGCTGGATCGAACTGGCGCTCAGCGTGCCGATCGTGATGTGGGCGGGCGCACCATTCTTTGTCCGCGGCGTGCAATCCCTGGTTCGTCGCAATCCGAACATGTGGACGCTCATCGGACTGGGCACGGGCGCTGCCTTCATATACAGCGTCGTGGCCACTGTGGTGCCCGGGGTGTTTCCAGCATCGTTCGTCAGCATGGGGCGGGTGTCGGTGTATTTCGAGGCGGCGGCGGTCATTATCTCGCTCACGTTGCTCGGGCAGATACTGGAACTCAAGGCACGCTCGCAGACGTCGGCGGCCATTCGATCGCTGCTGGGTCTTGCGCCCAAAACCGCGCGACGCATCACGGCCAGCGGCGCGGAGGAGGACGTGCCGCTCGCACATGTGCACATTGGCGACAAACTGCGCGTGCGGCCTGGCGAGAAAATCCCGGTCGATGGTGTTGTCGTTGAGGGGAGTAGTGCAGTTGATGAATCCATGCTAACAGGCGAGCCTATGCCAGTCGCCAAACATGGTGGTGACCGGCTCATCGGTGCGACTATGAACACCAGCGGTGCCTTGGTGATGCGCGCTGAGAAAGTGGGTTCTGAGACGGTGCTGGCCAGCATTGTGCAAATGGTTGTGCAGGCGCAGCGCTCCAGAGCGCCGATGCAGCGTATGGCGGATCGGGTCGCGGGCTTTTTTGTGATTACCGTTGTGAGCATCGCAGCGCTGACATTGCTGGGCTGGGGCCTCTATGGCCCAGAGCCGAGTTGGGTGTATGGCCTGATCAACGCGGTGGCTGTGCTGATTATTGCCTGTCCCTGTGCGCTTGGATTGGCCACGCCGATGTCAATCATGGTGGCCACCGGCAAAGCGGCCACTCAAGGGGTGCTGTTTCGCGATGCGGCGGCGATTGAAAACCTTTGCAAAGTGGATACCTTGCTGGTCGACAAGACCGGCACGCTGACGGAAGGCAAGCCGCGTTTTGACAGCGCCTTTGCGTTACCGGGGTACAGCGAAGATACGCTGCTGCGACTGGCCGCGAGTCTGGATCAGGGAAGCGAGCACCCGCTGGCTGCCGCCATTGTTAGCGCGGCTCGCCAGAGAGACCTGGTGCTCGACAAGGCCATGGGCTTTGAGTCAATCACGGGGTCTGGCGTGCACGGTATGGTGGGCGGGCAAGCCGTGGCACTCGGCAACTCGGCACTGATGAATCAGTTGGGTGTATCGGTCGAGTCCCTGCAGTCGCAAGCGGAGGCGCTGCGCGCTCGAGGGGCGAGCGTGATGCTGCTCGCGGTGGACAAAGTGGCGGCGGGTCTCCTGGCGGTCTCCGATCCTATCAAAGCGAGCACGGCGGAAGCGTTGGCGATGCTCAGGGCATCGGGCATACGCGTGATCATGGCGACCGGCGATGGCCTGACAACTGCTAAGACTGTGGGCGCGACGCTCGGCATTGAGGAGGTCTATGGCGAAATGAAGCCTGCGAATAAACTGGCGCTGGTGGAAAAACTACAGCGCGAAAGGCACATAGTTGCGATGGCGGGCGATGGCATCAATGATGCGCCAGCGCTCGCCCAAGCCGATGTGGGCATCGCGATGGGCACCGGCACCGATGTTGCCATGAACAGTGCGCAGGTGACGCTGGTCAAGGGCGATTTGCGGGGCATCGCTGCGGCTCGCGCGATCTCGAAGCAGACGGTGGCTAACATGAAACAGAATTTAAGCTTTGCCTTCGTCTATAACGCACTCGGAGTTCCACTGGCTGCGGGAGTGCTGTATCCCTTCACGGGTTGGTTGCTCTCCCCTATGATCGCTGCGCTCGCGATGAGCCTCAGTTCCGTGTCCGTGATTGGCAACGCCTTGCGGTTGCGCCGCGCAAAAACCGTATGACTGATCTTAGGCTATCGCCCCAATGATGCCTAACAGATCAACGATGCGTGAAGCTGCATCTTCTGCCGTCATTGTGGTCGTATCGAGCCGCAACTCCGGATGCTCAGGTGTCTCGTACGGCGAATCAATGCCGGTGAAGTTCTGCAGCTGCCCGCTGCGCGCTTTCTTGTACAGACCCTTCACATCGCGCTGCTCGGCATCCGCAAGCGGGGTATCGACGAAAATCTCGACGAATTCACCCGGCTCCAACAGCTCGCGCGCCATGCGTCGCTCGGAGCGAAACGGTGAAATGAAGGACACCAGCACGATGAGCCCGGCATCGACCATCAGTTTGGACACCTCGGCTACCCGACGAATGTTCTCAACTCGGTCCTGTGCGGTGAATCCGAGATCCTTGTTGAGTCCATGACGCACGTTGTCGCCATCTAACAGATAAGTGTGCCGCCCCATGGCAAGCAACTGTTTTTCAACGAGGTTGGCTATCGTGGATTTGCCGGCACCGGACAGGCCGGTCAGCCACAACACACAGGACTTCTGGCCCTTGCGCTCTGCACGCGTGGCCTTGTTCACATCGAGCGCCTGCCAGTGCACGTTCTGCGAGCGGCGCAGTGCAAAATTAATCATTCCCGCCCCAACCGTGTTGTGCGTCATCCGGTCGATGAGAATGAATCCGCCCATCGCGCGATCCTGGGCGTAAGGTTCAAATGGGATGGCTCGATCCAGTCCGAGTTCGCAGACACCGATGTCATTCAGTTCAAGTTTTTCCGCCGCCATGTGTTCCAGGGTGTTGACATTGACCTTATATTTAAGCGGCGTGATCGTGGCCGACACCATGCTTGTGCCGATCTTCATCAAATAGGCGCGTCCTTGCAGCAAGGGCTCTTCGTGCATCCAAACCACAGTGGCTTCAAATTGCGTGGCTGTTTCTGGCGGTGCTTTGAACTCAGTCAACACATCGCCCCGGCTGACGTCGACTTCGCTGGTGAGCGTCAACGTGATCGATTGTCCGGCGACGGCTTTCTGGAGGTCTCCGCTGGCAGTGACAATGCGCGCGACGGAACTATCACGGCCTGAGGGCAGTACTCGCAGCGCGTCGCCGACCTTGACAGTGCCGCTCGCGACCTGACCCGCAAAGCCGCGGAAATCGAGATTGGGTCTGTTGACCCACTGCACCGGAAAACGGAACGGCTTGTTGGCAAGGTCATCGCCAACCTCGACGCTCTCCAGATGCTGCATCAGCGTCGGGCCGTCATACCACGGCATGTTGGCGCCGTGCTCAATGATGTTATCGCCCGCCACCGCGGACATCGGGATTGGCGTGATGTCTGCAAGTCCGATACGGGTCGCGAATTCGCGGTACTCCGCCACGATTCGTTCGTGGACCTGCTGGGAATAGCCCACCAGGTCCATTTTATTGATGGCCAGCACGACTCGCTTGATCCCTAACAGGGAGACCAGAAAGCTGTGGCGGCGTGTCTGGACCAACACGCCCTTGCGCGCGTCGATCAGTACCACAGCGATATCGGCCGTGGACGCGCCGGTGACCATGTTGCGCGTGTATTGCTCATGTCCAGGAGTGTCGGCGACGATGAACTTGCGCTTGTCGGTCGAAAAGTACCGGTACGCGACGTCGATGGTGATGCCTTGTTCGCGCTCGGCCGCCAAGCCATCGACCAGCAGCGCAAAATCGATGTCCGCACCGCGCGTGCCTGATTTCTTCGAATCGCGCTCCAACGCAGCGAGCTGATCCTCAAAAATCATTTTCGATTCGTAGAGTAGACGTCCGATCAAGGTGGATTTGCCGTCGTCTACAGAACCGCAGGTAATGAAGCGCAGCAGGCTCTTATGCTGATGCGAATTGAGATACGCGCCAATGTCGCTGGCGATCAGATCCGACTGGTGCGACATCAGAAATATCCTTCCTGTTTCTTCTTCTCCATAGACCCTGCGGAGTCATGATCGATAACGCGTCCCTGACGCTCCGACGTAGTTGTTAGCAGCATTTCCTGAATGATGGTCTGTAAGGTATCCGCGCGGCTCTCGACCGCGCCCGTGAGCGGGTAACAGCCGAGCGTGCGGAAGCGAACATATTTCATGGCCGGCATTTCGCCCGGATTCAGGGGCAGACGATCGTCATCGACCATGATCAATGCGCCGTCGCGCTCGACGACGGGTCGTTCCGCAGAAAAATACAGCGGCACGATCGGAATGTTATCAAGATAGATGTATTGCCAGACATCGAGTTCGGTCCAGTTCGAGATCGGAAACACGCGGATGCTTTCGCCCTTTTGCTTGCGCGCGTTATACAGAGACCAAAGCTCCGGGCGTTGGTTTTTCGGATCCCAGCGATGCTGTGCTGAACGGAAAGAAAACACTCGTTCCTTCGCCCGGCTTTTTTCTTCGTCGCGCCTGGCGCCGCCAAAGGCCGCATCAAAACCATATTTGTCCAGTGCCTGCTTGAGACCCTGGGTTTTCATGACGTCGGTGTGAATGGCCGAGCCATGAGTGATCGGGCCGATACCTTGTGCGACACCTTCTGGGTTCACATGCACGATCAGATCCATGCCGCTTTCACGCGCTATGCGATCGCGAAATTCGTACATTGCGCGAAACTTCCAGGTCGTATCCACATGCAACAATGGAAATGGCGGCGGCGCCGGATAAAACGCCTTGCGCGCCAGATGCAGCATCACGGCGCTGTCCTTGCCGATTGAATAGAGCATCACCGGTTTCTCGCACTCGGCCACCACCTCGCGAAGAATGTGAATGCTTTCCGCTTCGAGTCGCTCGAGGTGGGTCAATGGAATTCTGCTCATCCGCAGTAGCCTACCGAGTGTTGCGGGAATCGCAAAGCTGATCACCGCATAAATGAAAAATCTGAATAAAAAATAACATAATCAAAGGCTTGGGGGATTAATTTCAATGCATTTCGATGATGCCATGGGCTGCTGCAGATTAGAATCTGACCCGGACTTTGAGTAGATAGCGACGGTCGCGTTTTTCGACATAGGTTTCGCGTCGCAGGACTGTGCCGGCAATCTGATTGTCCGAGAAAATAGTGCGCGCCCGGGTTTCGTTGGCACCTCCGACATGCTGAGCTTCAAGACGCAAGGTCAATTTGGTACCGACTTTTTTTTCGACGAAGGCATCGTAACGCGGTCCGATTTTCAGAGTCTCGCGCACCAGAATTTCGCTGGCCTCGAGTTTGCCGCCGATCATATGCAAGTCCGCGCCGTACGACACTTTAAACCTGCTGAGATCCTGGCGGAATCCCACCTCAAATTCTTGCGGCCACCGCGCGCGTATTTGCCGTGGCAACGCGGTGAAGGGATCGGTAATGCGAGTGGTTTGCGTTTTAAACCGACCGCTCAGTAAAGCATGGCGGGCGCCAAGGCCGTCCAGTCGCAGACTGAATTTGAGTTCGGCGCCGTAGGCCTTGGCGCTACCTATATTGGTGGGTGCGGAAAACAAATTCCCGCGAGCATCAGTCCCGTTGACGGCGCGGTCAATGGCATCGCTGATGGCTTCGTGATAGAGAACGACTTCGAGATTGCCGGCATCCGCAGCCAACTGATGTTCGAATCGCAACTCGAGGTTGTTCGATGTTTCTGGCGCTATGCCGGGATTACCTGCTAACAAGCGGTTGCTCAACACGTCGTAAGCCGGCACAAAATTTTCGAACTGCAATTGGCTGACTTTACGTTCTAACAATAAACCAATTTGGTCGCGAGCGTTCAGGGCGTAGCGAATATCCAGACGGGGTTTGAGGAAAAAATACTGACGTGGTGCGTATAGTGCGTAGCTGCTGGTAATCCTTGAGAATTCGCTGGTAAGGCTTGCTTCGGCATTTAGCTTTTCGCCCAGGCGGCTATTGAGTTTCGCAAACATCTCGCCACGCATTTCAGTGACTGTGGCATCGGGCTGCGGTATGGCGATGTTTTCGGCGCGCCCATCGCCGTCCAGGTCGCCCGCCAGCACGGTCTGCTGTTTGAGCTGATTGCGCGCGGCCTCTGCGCCCAGCTCCAGTTTTTGCCCGAAGGCTGGCAGCGAATAGCTTCCGCGCAGAATTGCTTCGCGGGTCTTTTGGCGAATATCGCTGCGATTCAGCTCAAAAACACGGTCGCCGATAATCCGGTCCCGCAGGTCGGCTAACGGCAATACGTGCTCTGCCAGGATTGAAATCAGCTTGAGCTCGCCAGCTCCGATGTTGCTCTGGTAGTCAGCTCCCAGTTCCGAGTTGCTTCGGTGTTTGGACAATCGATGCTGAATGTCTTTGCCCTGAAGAATCTCAGTGCCGGCAATGTCAAAGCGCATAAACGGCGTCTCGGCCCGTTCGTTGAAATTCAATTGTTCGCGTGACGCATTCACATGCCAGGTCCCATTGGCATCGTTGTCGCTGCTGAGTTCGACTCTATAGATGTACTTTTCGATATCCCGATTCCATTCTTGAGGACGCAATTCCTGCAAAACGCCCGATGGAAAATAGTAGTTTTCGGCGCGACTGCGATTGGAGTAGCGGACCGGGCCAAATGTATAGGGTGAGCGCACATTGCGTTCGGCACTCACCTGCAGAGCGGCGCCGCCTAACGCGCCGCTGTACGACAAAAGGCCGTCATACTCGTGCCGGCCATAATTGTTGGCATTGCTGTTGAGTTCGGCGAGCAGTTTGCCGTTGCGTGCAGCCTGTTTGGACTTCAGCACGACGTTGACCACGATACCCAGACTTGCGACGTCGAGACCGTCGGCGGCATCCCGCAGAAGCTCAATGCGTTCGACCTGTGAGGCGTCAATTCGCCGCAGGTAGGCGGCCAGGTCGTTAGCCTTGCTGGCAATACGCCGACCGTTGATCAGAATCTGTGGACCGGAGCCGCCGAGGCCGCGTTGGTTGCCAACCGCATTGCTGTCTGAGGCATCCAGGATCGATGCGGCACCTGGGATACGTTGCAACAATTCTTCGGCGTGATTGGCCCGAAAGGCCTGCAGTTCCTCAGGCCCATAGACAGTTTTTTCTGCGGGTCCTGCGGCCAGCGCAAACCTGCCGCCCAAGGCGAGCCCTGCTACAAGCGTCAACATGAGAATTCTTTGACGACTGGTGATCTGCGGATACATTGGCTCGCGAATCCTAGCGCACAATAGCGACGGAATAGTGGACGCCAAGGATCGCTTGACGTCCGGGGGCTGGTCGCGCAACCTTCTGGCCCGATTTTTTCGGTGCCCCGGTGGCGAAATCGGTAGACGCAACGGACTTAAAATCCGTTGACCTTAATCGGTCGTGCCGGTTCGAGTCCGGCCCGGGGCACCACCTGCGCCCAGTCCTGGGGCTGGCGTTACTTCGGACGGGTCTTGTTAGTCAGCCGGCGGGTTGTCGGTCGTCGCCGACGGCGCCTCGCATCGGAATGAGAACTGGGTCATAAAACTGACCCGCTGCTGGGCTGATTTTCGCGAGTTGTTAGCAGCCCGGCGGATACGGGGCAAGCCAGGAAAAAAGGCCGGGCCGCCAGCTGCCATTACGACTACAATAAGCGTATGCCTGTGGTGTGTCTGGAAGTGCGTGATCTGCGCGTGCAGCGTGGTGAGCGTACCGTGCTCAAGAAAGTCAGTTTGCACCTGGCCGCTGGCCAGTACCTGGAATTGCGTGGGGCCAACGGTTCGGGAAAGACCTCCTTGCTGCGCGCGATTGCGGGTCTGTTGCCAGTCGAATCCGGCGAGGTCCTTTGGTGCGAAAGTTCCTTGTCCGAGGATCGCTCGATCTTTCGCCGCGAAAGTCTCTACCTCGGACACGACGCGCCGCTGAAGGCCGATTTTTCTGCGCGCGAGAATCTCCACTATTGGATTGGACTGCGGCGCGCTTTGGCAGCAGAGGAGATTGCAGCAGCTCTGCTTGCTGTCGGTCTGCCAGTGGCTGCACAGCAAAGGCCGACCCGGCAGCTGTCGGCTGGGCAACGGCGTCGCGTGGCGCTTGCGGCACTGTTGCTGGCGCGAGTGCAGTTGTGGATCCTGGATGAACCGACCACGCAGCTTGATAGCGACGGGCAACAATTGGTCGCGCGCCTGATTGCTGAGCATCTGCAGACCGGTGGGCTGGCATTGGCTGCCATGCATGCGCCGCTGACGCCGGCGCCGGCGACGCGCCTCGAATTGCAATTGGCGGCCGCATGAGAGGCTTCCTGCTTTTGCTGCAACGGGATCTGCGGTTGGCGATTCGCCGACCAGGGCAAACTTTGTTGCCGATCGGTTTTTTTGCCATGGTGACCGCGATGTTTCCGTTGGCCCTGTCGCCGCGCCTTGAAGAGCTGCGTGCGATCGCTCCAGGGGTATTGTGGATTGGCGCACTGCTGGCAGCGCTGCTGTCGCTGGATCATCTGCTGCGCGACGACGCTGCCGATGGCACGCTGGAGCAACTGGTGGCTGGCAGCGATTCCCTGGTGCCGCTGGTTTACGCCAAAGTGGCAGCGCACTGGCTGATGACCGGTCTACCGCTCGCCGTGCTGGCGCCTTTGTTAGGCGCTGGGCTCGGCGTGAGTATGCAATCATCGCCCGGCGTGGTGCTGGCGTTGCTGCTGGGCACCGCCAGTCTCAGTCTGTTAGGTGCCGCCGCGGCCGCTCTGACGCTCGGCGCGCGCCGGGGCGGTATCTTGCTGACCTTGTTGACACTACCCCTCGCTGTACCGGTGCTGATATTCGGTGCGCGCGCCACCAAGTTGGTGATTGAAGGCGGCAATGCCGCTGGCGCGTTTTACCTGCTGGCGGCAGTCACGGTGCTGGCTCTAAGCCTCGCGCCACTGGCCACTGCTGCGGTCTTAAGAATTGCCGTGGAGTAACGTATGGATTTCGGCTGGTTTTATCGTCTCGGGTCACCGCCGCATGTGTATCGGCTCAGCCAGACACTCACGCCCTGGTTTGGCTGGGTCGCTGCTTTGCTGATAGGCGCAGGGTTGTACGGTGGCCTGGTGTTATCACCCCCTGACTATCAGCAGGGGGACGGCTACCGGATGATTTACGTGCATGCGCCTTCGGCGTGGTTGTCACTGATGATCTACTCAAGCATGGCGGCTGCAGCTGCTGTGGGTCTGATATGGCGCATGAAAGTGGCGCATGCGGTTGCTGCGAGCTGTGCCGGCGTCGGTGCGGTTTTTACCGCGGTTTCGCTACTCACCGGCATGCTCTGGGGCAAGCCGATGTGGGGCACTTACTGGGTCTGGGACCCGAGACTCACCGCACAATTGATACTGCTTTTCCTGTTTTTTGGTTATATGGCGCTGCGCGCCTCGTATGATGACGTGTCACGGGCCGATCGTCTGAGCGCCTGGCTCGCCGTCATTGGTGTGGTTAACGTGCCGATCGTCAAGTTTTCGGTGGAGTGGTGGAACTCTTTACACCAGACACCGTCGGTCATGAAGATGGCACGCGCTTCGATGCCAGCATCGATGCTGGTGCCGTTACTGCTGATGTTTGTGGGGTTTACGGTGTTTTTTCTGGCCTATCTGGGCCTTAGACTGCGGGCCGAGATTCT
>JAYVJR010000047.1:0-109480 GCA_043769085.1 Gammaproteobacteria bacterium | reverse complement strand
GTTTTCAAGCGTCATGAATTCGCGGGAGTAGTAACGCGAGGGATCCGGCACATCAAGGCCGTCATCCACGGGCGGTTGCTTGGCTTCCAGGCTGTCCTTGGCGGCACCCAGGTTCATCGGCCATTCGACTTTGTAGTTCACTGCCATGTCAGCTCCTCGCGAATCAGTTTAATCGTTCAGGATATTTTAGGCGGCGGCTGCGGCAAACGGGCAATAGGGTTCTTTATCGACGACGCCTAACACAAAAGACAGTTTCGCCATGCCTGAGATAATGGCCATCGCCGTGCCTAACTCCAGAATATCGCCTTCGGAAAAATGCGCCCGTAGTTGCGCGAACAACTGCGGCGTCATGTCGCCGTCCATATTGGTAAGCGCAACCTGGTCGGCATAGCGGATCACGGCCTGTTCTGCCGGTGTAAAGGCATCGAATTGATCGTGAGCCAGCCCGTCTACCTGCTGTTGCGTGAATCCCGCCGACAACGTGCCCGGCACGTTCTGCTTGTTGCAAGTCTGGCAGCCGTGTTTGAGTGAGAGACGCAGGCGGGCCAGTTGCTTGAAGCGGTTATTGACGTTGCCAC
The DNA here is from genome assembly GCA_043769085.1 of Gammaproteobacteria bacterium. Lineage (GTDB taxonomy): Bacteria > Pseudomonadota > Gammaproteobacteria > Steroidobacterales > Steroidobacteraceae > UBA964. Next base: position 108,902 of record JAYVJR010000047.1, on the reverse strand, counting down.
CGAAAAATATGGGCAGGTAAAACTGGTTCATCACGAAGTTTAGGAGGTCAGGGCGTTGCGCGAAGGCTTCGATAAAGGTGGCATCGCCCGTCAGCCCTTTCATGGCGTCCCAAGCGGGTTGCCATTGAGCTGCAATGGCGTTGCGCGGTGTGCATGTCAACAGAGTATTTGGCATGGGATCCTCCTAACGGCCCGGCACTTTGAAGTAATCGGGGATGCCGCCCGGCCAGACATCACCGACCTGATTGTTGCCGCCGTCGACCACCAGCACTTCGCCGGTGATAAATTTTCCGGTGGGTGCCGAGAGATACACCATCGCCTGCGCAATGTCGATCGGATCGCCAAATTCATGCATTGGATTGGCATAGCGGAATATTTCGGCCACGGCATGATCGTACACATTGAGGCCGGCGGATTCGATCGAGCCTGGCGACACGCAATTGACCCGGATCTTGAGCGGCGCCCATTCGGTCGAGACGGATTTTGAAAGATAGATGACCCCGGCGCGTGCGGCGCAGGTGTGGGCAACCTGCGGCATGCCGCGCCAGACATTGGCGACGATATTGACGATGTTGCCGCCAACGCCCGCATCGCGCCAGCGCTGCGCCGCCGATTGCATCATGTACCAGGTGCCGTTGAGATTCGTGTCGATTACCGCGTTCCAGCCCTTGACGGAATAGTCGATGGCGGCCTGTGGGAATTGTCCACCCGCATTGTTGACCAGGGTGTCGATACGGCCGAACCGTTCCCAGGTCGCGTTGATGAGGCTACTGACGTCGTCGGGGTCGCGTATGGTCATCGAATGGCAGGCAATGTCGCGACCAACCCGCTCGCGGATCCCGGTGGCGGTCTCCTGCAGTTTTTCCAGGCGCCGGCCGCAGATCATCACATTGGCGCCGAGGCGTGCTGCTACATAGGCCATGGCGCGGCCGAGACCGCTGCCGCCACCGGAAATCAAAAACGTCTGGCCGTCTAACAATCCGTCGCGATAGGCCAAGGGCGCGGTCGCGAGCGTATCGTCCGAAAAACCCCACGGCGCAGTACCAGGATCGATCGTTGTAGTGGGTTTGATAGCCAAAAAAATGTCCTAAGCTGCGTGCAGTCCAAAAATTGCAATACTGGTGATATTCCTGTTAGGAATGCCACCGAGGTTATGCGCCAGGCCCAAACTCGGAGTCGACAATTGCCGGTCACCGGCGCGACCCAACAGTTGCAAATAGATTTCATAGGACATGCGCAGGCCCGAGGCCCCGATCGGATGCCCGAAGCACTTCAGTCCGCCGTCTATCTGGCAGGGGATGTCCCCGTCGCGGTCGTAGCGGCCGTTCAGAACGTCGTGTGGGGCTTTGCCACGATCGGAGAGGCCCAGATCTTCCATGATTACCAGTTCGGTGATCGAAAAACAGTCGTGCACTTCGATCAAGTCCAATTGTTCGCGCGGATTGCTGATGCCTGCTTCGCGATAAGCACGTGCCGCCGCTAACGGCGTAGTCAGCGTGCAGCTGCCATCCCAGGAGTGATGGCCCATTTCCACGCCATTGCTCGGCGCCAATTGCAGCGCCTTGATGGTGACCATGTCGCGCTTGCCGAGAGAGCGGGCGATCTCGGGCGTCGTGACAATTGCGCAGGCGGCGCCATCGCTGACCCCGCAGCAATCGAAAACACCTAACGGCGATGACACCATGGGTGCATTCAAAACCTGCTCGATAGTGATGCGGTTGCGTAGATGCGCTTTGGGATTCAGCGCGCCGTTCTCGTGGCTCTTCCACGAGACATGTGCCATTGCGCGACGCAGTTCGTCCATTTTGTAGCCGTATTTGTGGGCATAGGCGCCAGCCAGCTGTGCGAACGCGCCGGGCGCTGTACTCCCGGGCAGATAGAGGTCTTCAAAACTGCCCTTGGTGCGTTCCGGTAGCCCCGAAAAGCCCGTGTCTTTGAGTTTTTCAAAACCCATGGCCAGTGCAATATCGCAGGCGCCGGCAGCCACCGCATAGACGGCGCCGCGCAGAGCTTCGGTGCCCGTGGCGCACAGGTTTTCGACTCGCGTGACCGGCACGTTAGGCAGACGCAGCGTCATGGACATTGGCAGCGCCGATTTGCCGGTGCTTTGTTCGTCAAAGAAAACACCCAGCCACGCCGCTTCGATGCGATCGCGCTCGATGCCGGCATCCAGCAGCGCTTCGCCGAAGGCTTCGACCATCAGATCATCGGGGCCGCAATCCCAGCGCTCGCCGAAACGGGTGCAGCCCATGCCGACGATGGCGACTTTGTCTCGAATTCCGTTAGCCATCAGTCAGAGTCTCATGCCTTGCAGGCTTTCCAGAAGTATCGACGGAAGCCGCGCAGTTTGTCGACGTCCTTGATGCGAAAAACAAACCGTAACTCATCGCCCACACCGAGCTCACCGGCCTCCAGATCCGTAAACTCCATGAACAGATTGCCGCCCTCGGCGAATCCGACATTGCCATAGATGTACGGTGGTCGCGCGGTGTACGCCTGCCAGTCTTCGGTAAAAGTCTTGACCCGACCGTAGCTGTCCGCGAACCGATACTCTTCCTGGGTGTCGGTTTCGCGGCAGTCAGGATTCACGCATACCCGCGCTAACGGAAATTGCACGGTTGCGCAGCGCGTACAGCGCCCACCGACGAAAGCGGTGGTGGCGCGCCGGCGCCGCCAGGCTACCGACTGTGCAGTGCGGTTGTCGCGTTCGGCGCGCATCCCAAAGGCAACGTCGACCAGGTTGTTGTGGGACAGATAGCGCACGTAGTGCGGCTCCTCACAGCGGCGGGCCAGGGCTTGCGCCACCGGTTGGCTGCGCGGCCGGGCGCCTGCACGCAGCACCAGGGCATCCACGCCTTGGCCAAGAGCAGCCATTACAATCAGATCGTCTGTCGCAGCCTGCTCCAGCGTGCGCACCAGCATGAGCAATGCGTGCGCTGCACCCGTGTCGCCGCAATCGGTATGCAGGGCGTCCGTCAATTGTGCGTTCTTCAGGCCTGCGATCTGTGCGATGCGTTTGATCGCCGAAGCATTGCCCGGCATCACGAAGTGTTTAACTTGCTCGGCGCTGATGTTGGCCTGTGTTAGGGCACGGCCTATGGCATCCAACGGGAACTTGGCCAGCGCTTCATCGCGAATCCAACGCTCTTCCAGGGCATAGTCGAAGGGCTGTCCGCTCATGCGGTAATGATCGACGAAATCGGCCGCGATCTGCGCGAAACCTAACACCGTAGCGAGTGTTTCGGCAGGTGCCGCCGCAGGCTCGACGCAAAGCGCGGCCGCACCGTGTCCGTAGCTCATCTCCTGCGGGCTCGCGCACTGAGTAGTGCGCGCATCGCTGCCGATGACCAACGACGCCTGCGATGACTGGCAGGCCTGGATCAGGGCGCTGGTGCCGGCGCGCATCGATCCCGCTACGTTCAGGGTGGCGGTCTGGGCGTGCGCGTCCAGCGCAGCTGCGACCAGTCCGGCGTTGTCCCGATCGGCAAACGGTAGCGTGGTCGATGCCAGGCTAACAGCAGTCGGAGCGAACGCAGCCGCGGTAACCCGACGATCGAGCAGCGCGCCGCGGCCCGCTTCGACGGCCATGGTGATCGCGTCTTCATCCCAGTTGCAGAATGCGCGCGAGCCCTTGGCCTGGGCATTGGCCCCCGGATTAGCCCAGGCGGTTGCGTTGGCAATGGTGGTTCTAGCGAGGCGCAGCCGTGGAATCCAGGCACCCATGCCTGTGATGTAACCGTGGGCTTTCGCGCTCATGGCGGTTGCTGGATCCAATCGGCGAGTCGGGGTGTCACGCGCAGCTCAGTCGGCAAATTATCGGCGCCGATGCGCCGATCGAGCTCTTCATGCCAATGGTATATACGTCGTTCCTGGTAGTTGAGTGTCAGGCCCTTAAAGCCCGGCGACATCAGCGATTCCTGGATGGCCGGGGCAAACTGCAGGTCTTCGATCAGAATCCGCTCGAAGTTCTCGATGCGAGTTTTCCAGAGAGGGTGCAGCTCGCCGGGGCGCCAGTCCGGTGCAAACCAGGTGCACTCGATGCGCATGGTCGTGTCCGACGTCGGCCAGAAGGTCAGGAACGGACAACCCGTGGGATCGACGGGCGCCACCAGGTTTGGAAAAAACATGAAGGACGGATTGTTGTTAGCTGAAATGACCGTGGCTGTGGGTACGCGCGGTAGTCCACGCGTGCCCGGGTCGGTCCAGTCCGGACGGCGATTCGGCGTCACCATCAGTGAGTGGCCGTTCGGGTACAATTCGATGTTCGTACCACGATGATCCAGGAACCTGTCCACCGTGTTCTGGTGGATGGATTTGAGGTGGTAGACCTCGAGAAAGGCGTCCAACAGCACTTTGACGTTGCAGGCGACATGGTGTGCGCTGGTATGCACCAAGCGCCAATTGCCGGGCTGGAACTGCTGCCAATAATCGACAAAAGGCTGCACCGAATCTAACAACGGCGGCGCCTGCAGGTCCTCGTTGATGAAAATCCAATTGAAGAACTGCTCGCAGCGCACCGCAATCAAGCTGCGTTGTGACATGTCCAGGCCGACAAAATCGCGCTTGTCGCGCAGGTTCAACAGCTTGCCGTCCAGCCCGTAAGTCCAGCCATGGTAATTGCAGACCAGTCCTTCGCACTGGCCTGAGTCGCGGGTGACGACGGGTGCGCCACGATGGCGGCAGGTGTTATAAAACGCACGGATGACATCATCTTTGCCGCGCACCAGCAGGATAGGCGTGCCGGTCTTTTTCCACAGCAAGAAGCTGCCCGCTGTCGGCAGCTCATCGACATGCGCTGCGTACAGCCAGCTGCGGCGCCACAAGTGGGTTTTTTCCAGCTGCAGAAATTGGGGGTCGACATAGCGGCCCGCCGGCACATCCGGCAGCTGCGGAAAGCCGTCGGGTGGCGCAGAGCGCGCGGCTTCGCGCTGCATACCGTCGAGAAACCGACTGACTATATGGGCATCCATAGAAGGTCGGGAATTATACCCCGGGGTCAAAAAAGAAACAGACGTGACTGTTTTTTTTGTGAGCTGGCGTTATAGTCAAATCCCATGCATCCCCTAATCCTGCACCATTTTGACTGGTCCCCGTTTGCCGAGAAGGTGCGTCTCGCGCTGGGCCTCAAAGGGCTGAATTGGCAGTCGGTTCAGATTCCGATGATCCTGCCGCGGCCACAGCTGATGCCCCTGACGGGCGGCTACCGCAAGACACCCACGCTGCAGATTGGCGCCGACGTGTACTGCGACACGCGCTTGATCGTCAGCGAATTGGAGCGGCGTTACCCATTGCCAAGCCTGTTTCCAGGCGGCAACCGTGGGCTCGCGCTGGCGCTCTCGCAGTGGAGCGATACGGCGTTTTTTCAGCCGGGCGCCGGGCTTTCCATGGGCATGAACAAGGAAGTGCCTGCAGCGGTCATTGCCGATCGCAAAGAATTTTTCAATTTCATGGATTTCGCCAAACTCGAGCAGGATGGGCCGCATTTGTTGACGCAGCTGCGCGCCAACGCGGAGTTGGTGGAACAGCAGCTCAGCGATGGTCGCACGTTCGTGTTAGGTGAGCAGCCGGGCTGGGCCGACATCAACGCCTATTTTCCGGTCTGGATGGCTCGGGTGTTTATCCCGGTGGCCAATGACTTGCTGCAGCCATTTCAAAACCTCGCTCGTTGGGAAGAACGCGTCAAGGCGATTGGCCATGGTAAACGTACCGATATCGATGCCGAGCAGGCATTGGATATTGCGCGCGACGCCACGGCTGCCGCGGGCCTGGGAGTCGATGCGCGCGATCCGCTAGGCTTCAAGGCCGGCGACCGCGTCAGCGTCGAGCCTGATGACTATGGCCGAGTGCCTGTGGTGGGAGACCTCATAACCCTGCAAATGCACGAAGTGGCGGTGCGTCGTGACGATCCCAGAGTCGGAACGGTGGTGACGCATTTTCCGCGCATTGGCTACCGGGTGATTCGGGCATAAAAAAAGCCCGGGCGATTTCGCGCCCGGGCTTCTGTTAGCCAGTCACAGCTGGCGCATTGCACCAAATATCAATTGCCGCTGCCAAACTTGTAGCCCAGCTGCAGCCCATAATTTCGCGGTTCGCCGAACTGCGAGTGCGTCCACAGCGTTGCGACTGACTGGCTCGCCACGCGATAACGCTCGTCGCTGAGGTTCTTGCCGTACAAGCGAGCAGTCCACTGGCGGTTTGCCGAGGTCCAGGCGAGCGACAGGTTGACCAGGTCCTTGGCGTCCAGATACGCATCGTATTGGCGGCCGGCAGCCGAGATGTAGAACAGGTTTTCATCCTCGTGGTAGAACTCGCCTGTTAGCTGCAGTTTGCTGCTGTCGCTCAGGTCCCAGTTGTAGATCGCCGTCAGGCTGGCACTGAATTCCGGCGAGCGCGGCACCGGCAAGCCCGACAGGTTCTGGTTCAGAGCCGTGATCTGCGAGCCGTCCGCGGCCGTGATTGCCGGCTGATTCAGGATGAAGCTGTCGTACTTCGCATCGAGTTTTGACGCCGCGACGCGAATCTGGAATGCATCGGTGATAGCCGCCTGCAATTCAATTTCGATGCCCTTGGAGGTAACTTCCGCCGCGTTGTAAAACACCGTTTCCTGGAACTGCGCACCTTGCTTCACCGTAATCACGTTGGCAGCGCGCTGCGCGTCCGTGTACTTCGTGAAGAAGATGGTGGGATTAAAGCGCACGCGCTTGTCCATCCACTCGGTTTTGAAACCGAGTTCGTAGTTGCGCGCGAACTCCGGATTCACCGGGCGGGTCAGCTCTGGCACGAGGATGCCACTGGTGCCGGTCTGGTCGTTGTAGCCGCCGGCCTTGTAGCCTTCGGACACGGTGAGATACGCGAACGCGGCGTCGTTGATCTGCCACGAACCCGTGACGCGCCAGCTCGGCTCGCTCCACTTGGTCTTCAAGTTGCCAAAATTCAGGGTTCGGGTCACGCCCGCGACCGGTGCGCAGGTATAGACACTGTTAGAGGTCGCAAAACTGGCGGTGCAAGTTGCTGCATTGAAAGGCGCGCCAGGGTACAACCCCCAGTTGCCGGCCTGCAGTGGATCCGAGAAATTGCTGGCTGCCAGGTTGGGGTTCATCGGGTCGATGGCACCAAAACCGGTTTGAGTACGGCCGACAAATTCTTTTTCGTCCTGGGTGTAGCGGACGCCGGCACCGATTGTGAATTTCTCATTGATCTTGAAATCGCCATCAATAAAGCCCGCCAGCGAGTCGGACTTCTGTTCGTTGCAGAGAATCTGCGGCGAGTTGTTGAGCAACTGCTGTGGCAGAGCAGCGGCGCCGAAGTTCTGGATCAGGTCAACAAAACCTAACAACTGGACGACGCAGAACTTGGCGTCGTTGCGCTGGTAGAAAGCACCACCCACGAAGTTGATCGCGCCATCGAGATTCGACGCGACGCGAAATTCCTGCTGCGTGGTCACGCGCGTGGTGTCGCGCGTCGCATCGAACAGCGACAGCGGCTGGCCGGTCATTGCATTGATCGGCGCGGCACCGGTATATGTGTTAGGCAAATGCTCGTCCTGTTTACGATAACCGGAGACCGAGTACAGTGTGTAGTCGCCCAGTTTCCAGTCGAGATTCAGATAGGCGCCTTCGACATCGATCTTCTGGCCCTTGCCCATCTCCAGCAACGAGTCGTTGCGATTGGTGGATGCCATGTTGTTGAGCGGATCACCAGTCGGGCGTGTGAAACCGAGGAAATTCCAAAGATAGGGTGCGCCCGCAGGCGTGTCGTTGAAGGACGGCACGGCGTCGGAGCGATCCTTGACGACTTCGAACTGCAATAGCGCGGTCAGATTTTCAGTGGCGTTCCACTGCGCCTTCAGGCGACCCGCGAAAACGTCCTGGCCACCGGCCGATTCGCCCGTGCCGCGTCCAGACGTGCCGGTGATACCGGGAATCGTGAACAGCGACGCGAGTCCAGTCGTCGCACCAAAATTGGGATTGGTGTTGAATGTGTTGATCGGTCCGTAAGTCGCCCCGAGGCGATAGTAACCATCGCTCTTGATGTAGGAACCCACAGCACGCATCGAGAAAACGCCAGGGGCAACTGGCATATCGACTGCGGCTTGGTATTGCTGCTCACCGAATTTGCCGCCGGTTACGCGAAGTTCGCCGCCAAAAGTGTCCATGTTAGGACGCTTGGAGCGGATGTTGACCGCGCCGCCGGTGGTGTTCTTGCCGAACGTCGTGCCTTGCGGACCACGGAGCACCTCAGCTGCGGCAATGTCGAAAGTGTCAAGCAACTGGGTCTGCACGCTGGGCATGACGAAGTCGTCGTACTGCACGCCGACGGGCGAGTCCTGGTACACGATGATGTCGGTCAAACCGACGCCGCGCAGCGCAAATGACGCGGCATTAAATGCCGTGATACGCGACGCTGAGAAGCCGGGCACCTGCAGCGCCATCGCCGAAATGTCCTTGGCTGAAGTTCGCTCCAGATCGCTGGCCGTGATCGCCGACACCGAAATGGGCGTGGATTGCAGATTGGTGTCGGTGCGACGGGTGGCGCTGACGGTGATTTCCTCGAGTGCCCCGCTCGTGTCCTGGGCCAGCGCCGACGGCACCGAGCTGATAGACAGGAACGCAATGGCAGCGGACGCAACTGTAGTCGCGTAGCCTTTGATGAAACGCATTTTTCAACCCCCTCAACAGTTAAGGACTCTATCCGTGTCGCAAGCAGCCCGTGTCGCAAGCAGCATGGCATCGGGCCACGCATTGGCGGATTATATCGGCGCCTTCTGGAAAAGAAACAGACATGACTGTTTTTTTTCGGTTACATGTGTTGTGAAATAACAACGGAGTCGCCATGATCGAGCTCTACTTCTTTCCGTCGCCCAATGGCATGAAGCCCGTGATCTTTCTGGAAGAGGCCCGGCTGCCATACCGCATTCGGGACATCAATATTCTGCGCGGTGAGCAGTTTTCGCCGGAATTCCTCGCCATCAGTCCTAACAACAAAGTGCCGGCCATGATTGACCGGGATGCGCCAGGATCCGCTGCGGGTGGAGGTTTGGCGATATTCGAGAGCGGTGCAATCTTGCTGTACCTTGCCGACAAACTCGGCCTGTTCTTGTCGCAAGATCCAGCGGCCCGATCGGCGACGATGCAATGGCTTTTCTGGCAAGTGGGCGGGCTCGGACCCATGGCAGGGCAGGCACACCACTTTCGAGTCTTTGCCACCGAGCAGGTGCCCTACGCAATCAAGCGCTATACCGATGAGTGTGATCGACTGTATGGCGTGCTGGAGCGCGCGCTTACCCATCAGCAGTTTGTCGCCGGGGACTATTCCATTGCCGACATGGCGATCTGGCCTTGGATTGGACACCACGAGCGACAGGGCCAGGATCTCAACCGGTTTCCCAGTATTCGTCGCTGGTATGCCGCTATTGAAGCGCGTCCCGCCGTACAAAGGGCGGTCGCACTCGGTTTGGAGAAACCAGCCGATCGTGAGGCCTATCGGTATCTTTACGGACAAACTGCGGCCACCGCGGTCAGCGTGCAAAAGGAACAGCAGTCATGAGTCAGGTGATTTTGCATCATTACGACGCTTCGCCGTTCACGCAGAAGGCATTGCGTTTGTTGGGTCTGAAGAATCTGGACTGGCTTTCAGTACAGATGCCGATGATGCCGCCGAAAGATGATCTCGTGGCATTGACCGGTGGCTATCGCGGCACGCCGGTACTGCAGATCGGTGCCGATGTGTACATCGATTCGCAACTGATCGCGCAGGAACTGGAGCAGCGCTTTCCGCAACCAACGCTTTTCCCATCAGGCAGCGCGGGGCTCGATTTTTTGCTGACGAAATGGAGCGAGACGTTTTTTCGCACCAGTCTCGCGATCGCGGTGGAGCAAACGGCGGCCAGCTGGCCAGAGCCGTTTCTCAATGACCGGAAGTTTCTGTTTCCAGATTTCGATTTTTCCGCTGCCATGACCGGCTCGATGCACGCGCGCTCACAATTTCGTGCGCATGCAGGGCGCTTGAATCAGCAACTCGCAGATGGCCGCACTTTCCTGTCGGGCTCGCAGCCTGGACTGATCGATGTTCAGGCGGCGGTGTTCGTCTGGATGGCCCGCAATTATTTCCCGCCGGTTGCAGCGGCGCTGCTGGAACCGTTCACAGCCATGCCTGCCTGGGAGGCTCGTGTTGCAGCGTTAGGCGAAGGGCGCCGCCGCGAGACTGACGCGGCGGCAGCGTTCAAGATTGCAAAGGGCAGCAAGCCTGCCGCAACTGCAGGGATAGCCTCAGACGATCCGACAGGACTCGCATTGAATCAGTGGGTGGATGTTGCACCGGACGACACGCAACGCGGCGGGTCGCGCGGTCAATTGGTGGCTTTGCAATGGGATCGGATGACGATCGCGCGCGAACACGCCTCCTGTGGTCACGTACACGTGCATTTTCCGCGGCTCGGCTATCGAATTACACTCGCATCAGATCACGGCGCTGCTGCGTAGCCCGGCGATTTCTGCCGCCGAATAGCCAAGCTCGCCTAACACCTGGTCATTGTGCTGGCCGAGCGTGGGCGGCGGCTGTGTAATGCCGCCAGGAGTCTTGCTAAGTTGCACGGGTAGATCGGCGACCGCGGCCGCGCGCGGCAGTCCTGGATAGTCGCTGATCGAATGTAGAAACCGCATCGCGGCGACTTGCGGATCGTCCAGGGCCTGTTGGAGCGTGTTGACCGGGCCGGCCGGCAGGCCCGCTGCATTGAGTTCGGCAATCGCCTGTGCGGTACTGCGATGGGTGCACCAAAGGCGCATGCGCTCGAGGATCGGTTCGCTATGATCGCCGCGCGATTGATCGGTGGCGAAGCGCGCATCCTGCAGCCATTGGCTTTCTGCTGAACCGCGGCCCGCCTTTGAGGAATCGCTCGCCATCAATTTTACCCAGCGTCTGAACAGGCCGTTACCGACTACATGCACCAGCACGTGACCGTCGGTGGTGGCGAACACATCGGAGGGTGCCGAAGTCTGTACGCGGTTTCCTGAACCTTGACGATTGATGCCGAGCACCGATTGTTCGATCAGGTGCGAGTTGAACAGGGCGAGCGCCGTGCCTAACAACGACGTCTTGACTTCCTGGCCCTGTCCGGTGGTGCGACGATGCAGCAGTGCAGCGAGCGCGCCAAAAGCCGACAAAACAGCGGTGCTGTAATCCACATACGGCGCGGCGGCCTTGGCCGGTGCGCCCGGGGTTCCGGTGATGTGCATCGCGCCGGACATGGCCTGGCCGATGCCGTCAAAACCACCCAGATCACGGTACGGGCCGGCATCACCGAAAGCTGTTTGGGTGACCAAGATAATGTCGTGGCGGATCGCGCATAGCGACACATAGTCGAGGCCCAGCTTGGTCAGGCTAACAGGCGGCAGATTGGCGACCACGATATCGGCGCTGGCGATCAGCCTCGCCAACACCGGTCGGGCGGCGCTCAGCGCCGGATCCAGTGTCAGCGATTTCTTATTGCAGCCGGTTTGCAGAAATACTGCGCCTTCGCCATGCGCAGTCACCGGTGCGATGAAGCGATCTTCGCCACCCTCGCGTTTTTCAATACGAATGACCTCGGCGCCCAGGTAGCCGAGCAGCGTGGCGCAATAGGGTCCGGCGACATAACGCCCGAAGTCGAGCACCCGCACGCCGGCAAGAACTTGAGTGGTCATTTTGGTAGCTTACGCAAGCGGCACGTAGTCACCAAGGACTCCTCATGGACTTTCGACTCAGCGACGAACAACAGGCTTTACAGCAGGCGGCTCGCCGTTATACCCGCGAACGCTTACCGGCCTTGGCGCTCGAGATCGAGCAAACCGGCCAAGCCCCCTCGCACGCTTTAATTCTCGAATACGCGGCGCAGGGGTTTCTGGGCATCAACGTGCCCGAAAAATATGGCGGCCTGGGTCGCAGCAGTCTCGACGCGCTGATCGTACTCGAGGAATTCGGCAAAATATCGTCAGCCGTTGCGTTCCCGGTATTCGAGTCCTGCGTAGGCCCGGTGCGCGCCATTGAGCGGTTCGCCAGCGAGTCTTTGCGTCAGCGGATCGTACCGCGTGTTTGCGCAGGCGAAATCGTGGTGGCGGTGTCGATGTCCGAGCCACAGGCTGGCTCTGCGCTCACCGATCTGACTACGCGTGCCCAGCGCCAAGGCGACAGAGTTATTTTAAACGGTACCAAGCGCTGGTGTTCGGGGGGCGGACATGCCGAAGGCTATGTGGTTTATTGCCGTATGTCGGACGATCCGGGTGCCAAAGGAATTGGTGCCGTGTATGTCGAGAAGGACACACCGGGTCTAACCTTCGGCAAGCAGGAACATTTGATGGGTTTTCGCGGCGTGCCATCGTCGGACCTGTACTTCGACAACTGCGCCGTGCCTCTCGACAACGTGGTCGTGCCGGCGGGTGGTTTTAAGAAATTGATGGAGGCTTTTGACCTTGAACGCTGCGGTAACGCCACGATGGCGTTGGCGCAAGCATCCGGGGCGCTCGAAGATGTCATTGAGTACGTGCAGCAGCGCCAGCAGTTCGGTAAGCCTCTGGTGGATTTTCAGGCGGTGCAGCTGCGTCTCGCCGAAATGCGTATTCGCGTCGATGCGGCGCGTCTGCTGATCTGGCGTGCGGCCGCCAATGCCGAAGACGGGCATCCGAGCGTGGTTGAATCGTCGATCGCCAAGTGTTTTGCTAACGAAATGGCGCGCGAAGTCTGTGGCCATGCGGTTCAACTGATGGGTGGCTATGGCTATTCGAAGGATTATCCGATGGAACGCCGCTTGCGCGACGCCTGGGGCTGGGGAATTGCCGGCGGAGCCGTTGACATCCAGAAAATCAATATCACCTCGGCCATGATCGGCCGTCGTTTCGATCAGCGCCGTTAGGTCTTGGCTGCGGGCTTGTCGATGGCCACTTCGATGTGGCCATCCCGGATGCGCACCGGATAGGTTTGGAGTCCCTGGTGCGCGGGGGCGCCCAGCACGCGACCATCACGGACATCAAATGACGCGCCGTGCAGCGGGCAGATCAGGCGCTGGGCGCGCAGCCGCCCCTCCGACATGCGCGCATGGGCATGGGTGCAAATGTCGTCCAGCGCAAACAAGCCCTCGCGCGTCCGGCAGACAACAATATCCCGGCCGCCTAGCTGGCAGGCCCGCATTTGGCCTTCGGCAAGGTCGCTGGCAGGCAGGGCGGTTTGGTAGTCTTTGGTTGGTTCATTCACTATCTGAACTGTACAGCTGCGGTGGGGGCAAAAACAAACAGGCCTGACTGTTTATTTGCAGCGCCGTCCTCGTTACCATCGAGCATCATCCCAAGGGGTACGGACATGGCTAGAGTGACATTCATTTCGCGCATGACAGTGCGGGCGAGCCACGAGCAGGATTTCATCCGCGTTTGCCGTCGCCTTGAGCAACATGTTCGCGCTCACGAGCCTGACACTGTCTACTTTGAATTCTTTCGGATGCGCGAAGCGAACCGATTCATGGTGTTGGAGTCCTTCAAAGATGAAGCCGCGGAGAAAGCGCACATGGAGTCGCCCATTCTGGCTGAGCTGTTGCCGGTCTTCATTGCCGCGGTCGATGGTACCTGGGAACGAGAATATTTTGACGCGCTGAGCTGAGGCGGCATTCATGACTCAAACTCGCGAAGCTCTGAAGAGCGAATCCTTGCGCAGTGTTCGCATCCAGGTGACTACCTTGGGTGACCTGCTGTTATTGGCGAATGACCGATTCTGCGAGTCGCCGGTACTGATCATGCCCGAGCAACAGCTGAGCTATGGCCAGCTGACCGAGCGGGCGCTGCTGCGTGCGCGATCGCTGCAGGCGTTAGGTGTAAAGCCGGGCGAGCACGTGGGTCTCCTGATGCCCACCTGTGTTGAATTCGCCGAGTTCCTGTTCGCGATCGCGTTGTGCGGCGCAGTCGCGGTGCCAATGAACGCGCGCTACAAGTACAGCGAACTGGCCTATGTGATTGAGAACGGCGATCTGGTGACCATCGTCACCACCGACCAGGTTGCCGAGCAGGTCAATTTCGTCGAGCGGCTTGGCCAGGCGCTGCCCGACCTGGCGAAACAGCGTGACTCGCGCCATTTGGTGCTGTCGACGGCACCCAAATTGCGCAACCTGGTGTTGTTAGGAAAATCAGTGCCGGTCGGGTTTGTGTCGCAAATCGAGTTCGACAAGCTGGCCAGTTCCGTCGACGAAGATCGCGTGCACGAAGCACGCATGGGTGTGCGGCTGCGCGATCCGGCGATCATGCTTTATACCTCGGGTACGACCGCGAACCCGAAGGGTTGTCTGATTTCACATGAAGCAATCGTGCGCAATTCCATCGCGCTCGGCCGGCATCGATACGCACTTCGAAGTCACGACGTTTTTTGGTCGCCGCTGCCGATGTTCCATATCGCTGCCATTTTGCCGCTCTGTGCGAGCCTGGATGTGGGCGGTGCGTACGCGACAATGAGTTATTTCGAGGCAGGCGCGGCGCTCAAGATGCTTGCAAAGCACAAAGTGACGGCAACCTATCCGTGCTTCGTCACGATCATGTCGGATCTGATCAATCATCCGGATTTTGCGACCACCGATCTGTCACGCATCACGATGATGAACGCGAATTTTGCAGTCCAGCCGCCTGGGATCAAGGACGCAATGCTGGCGGCCATGCCGCACGCAATTTATGTCGGAACGTTTGGTATGACCGAGACCGCGGGTACGGTGACCACGAGTCGTCTCGATGACCCCTTGGAGGAACGCGTTGGTAGATTAGGCCGGCCGTTGCCAGGGCTGGAAGTTCGGATTTTCAATCACGAGGCAGGCCGCGATTCGGCGACCGGAGAACGCGGTGAAGTGTTAGTGCGCGGCTATTCGACTTTGATCGGTTACTACAAAGATCCTGAGAAAACGGCGGCAGCTCTCGACCAGGAAGGCTGGTTCCACACCGGCGACGTGGGTTCGCTGGATGCGGCTGGCACGATCATGTTCCATGGACGCACCAAAGACATGCTGAAAGTCGGTGGCGAAAACGTGGCCGCCGCCGAAATCGAAAGCTGCCTGCAACGTCATCCGGCGGTCAAGCTGGCGCAAGTGGTCGGAATTCCCGATGCGCGACTGGCTGAAGTGGCTGCGGCTTTCGTCGAAAAAAAACCGGGCGTTGAAGTCACGGCGCAGGAGCTGATGGACTTTTGCCGCCAGGAAATTGCCAGTTTCAAGGTTCCGCGCCAGGTGCGATTTGTCACCGAATGGCCGATGTCGACCAGCAAGATTCAGAAATTCCGCTTGCGCGATGAATTGGTTCGCGAGCTGGGTTTAGGCTAACCAAGGAGCAGACGATGTCCACTACATTTATTGCAACGCTGAAGGTCAAGGCGGGCAAAGAGGCCGAGTTCGAACGCCTGCAGAAAGAGCTGTCCGAGGACAGTCACCGCACCGAGCCTGACCTGTTTGCCTATGACGTCATCAAGCATCGTACGCAGCCGCGCACCTATGTGGTCTACGCTCGCTTCAAGGACGAAAATGCGTTCAACGCGCACATGAAAACGCCGGCGCACGATCGGCTGGTGCCGCCGATTCTCGCCTGTGTCGATGGCGAGATGGACCTGCAGTTCTTCGACTGGAAGAGCTGACCGACGCTACCCAATCAACGCGCGCTGAAGACCAGCAGCACGTTGCCTGGCATGTGAAAGTACATGCCGTAGCCTGAGTTGACGACCACCAGGCCGTCGCGTACTGCGGCGCCAGCGCCGCCGAACGAACCGCCGTGAGCCTTGGCGCCAGAGACAGTTTGCACCGTCTGCATTGAGTCGTACTCAAACAGGACCTCGCCGTTGCGGCCGTCGTAGGCGCGGAACTTGCCGTCCATGTGGCCCGCATACACGACATCGCCCGCTGCGGTAATGGCCGCGGAGATACCTGGATCGCAAAACGGTCTGTCGCCGCAGCGGTTTTCAGCCTTTGTCGACCAGAGCAGTTTGCCGCTGTTAGCATCGAGCGCATACAGCCCCGGTTGCGGTGGGCCTGTGACTGGACGGCCGTCGCGGCCATCGGTCATGTCCGAGATCGGCGCGTACACCCTTGTGCCGGCAACGGCCATACCGAAATGCACGCCACCCTGGATACCGCCTCGCCCGATGCGCGTCTGCCACAGCTGCTTGCCGCGCTGGTTGGGGTCAAAGCCATACACGACGCCATTTTTCTGACCAGCCACCAGCAGCTCGCGGCCACGCGTCTGGCTAACAAGAACGATGCCGGCGCCGAAGTCGACATCAGGCCCGTTTTCCTTCGGACAGTTGATCTTGCTGGCCATCATGCAGCCGACGTTCCAGGCATCGTTAGCCACAGTCTGCGTGTGCCAGAGCAATTTGCCGTCGCGCAATCGAAAGGCGAGCACGGCATCGCTGCGATCATTGGCTGGTGAGGAATAGTTCTCGCCGGTGCCCACGAACAACACGCCGCGCTTGGCGTCGATCATGGGACTGTTCCAGATCGGCGCGCCCGAGGGTCCAAAGACGCGCGTGCCATTCGCCTGCGTGCTAACGACCGCAGGCTCCTGATCGATCGTATAGCTCTTCCACAGCTGGCGGCCGGTCCAGGCATCCAGTGCAACAATGGAGCCACGAAACTTGCAGCATTCGTAATTCGGATCCGCGGCGGAGGTTACTTCCAGGGAGGAAACTGGCACGTAAACAACGCCGCCGTGGAAGCTGGGTGTGCCGGTGATGGTTGCGTTGGCGTGGTCATCGACTTTGGCCGACCACGCGAGCTTGCCGTTGGTCGCATCGATGGAATACACGCGGCCGATGACATCGCCAAACACCAGTCGCGGCGGCAGGGTGCGTACGTTCGGCGCGGATTGCGCTTCGTAAGGAACAATGCCGGTTCGAACTTCGCCGCCGGCCTTAAAAGTCCAGCGTGCGCAACCTGTGTCCTGATCGAGCGCATAGACCGCGCCATCGTGGCTGCCGACGAAAATGGCGCCATACGCAATCGCAGGCTGCGAGCGCGCGCGCAAACCGCCAGGGAATTCAAATGCCCACTTGAGTTTGAGATTGCGAGCATCTGCAACGCCGACTCCCGCTTCCTGCGGCGGCACGAATCGCGAATTGTGATAGCCCCAACCGGATCGCTGTGGTCGTTTGGCCGAATTGAACCCGCCGCTGTTAGCAGCGCACATCTTGACGGGGGTTAGCTTTACCTGATCCGTCAGTGACGCTCCGGATAGGTACTCAGACACCGCAATGCGATCCTGCGCGCTCAATGCGGCGGACTGCATTTTCATAAGGCCCTGTTCGAGCGCCTCATGAACTGTCGCGCCAGACAGCATCTGCAAAAACATTTTGTGTGGAGCTTTCGGAACCTGACCTTCATGGCAGGCCGCGCAGGCGTCTTGGTAAATCTTCGCGCCAGGCCAGGTTTCCGGGTCGCTGGCCAATTGCCGTGAATCGAGCTGCGAGACATCGTTAAGTGTGCTGGCGCGGGCTTCGCCACTGTTAGCTGCATTGCCGGTCGCGGCTGGTGGCGTGTCCGCAGCGGTAGCCATGACCGCAGCGCTGGTCAATGCAATGATTAGAACCTGCCAAGAAGTTTTCTGGATCATGGGTAGTCTCCGACTCTAAAGTGAGCTGGGCTCTTCAATTAACTGGCGCAACGTCTCTAGAAACTGAGCACCGGTTGCGCCATCGACCACGCGGTGATCCGACGCCAATGTCAGCGACATCATGCGGGCAACGGTCACTTGGCCATGGTGCGCGACTGGGCGTTCCTCGATGCGGCCGATTGCCAGGATGGCAACCTGCGGCGGGTTAACAATGGCATCGAAGCGCCGAATGCCATACATGCCGAGATTCGAGATGGTGAAACTGCCACCGTTGATGTCGGTGCGCGTCAACGAGCCACTCTGCGCCCGTTCGATCAGAGCCGCGCTTTCGCTGGCGATGGTCGCCACAGACTTGGTATCGGCCTGGCGCAGGACGGGGGTGATCAGACCGTTCGGTGTCGCGACCGCAATGGCAATATCGGTATGCGCAAATTGCAGCAGTTCCTCGCCGTCGAGTTGGGCGTTGACTTGAGGGTGCTTCAGCAACGCCAATGCGCAGGCACGTAACAGCAAGTCGTTAACCGAAATTTTGGCGGTGCTGGTGTTCTGCAGCCGGGACTTGTGGACTAACAAAGTATCCGCTGTGACATCAATATCCAGTCGGATATGCGGAATCGACTGTGACGCCTCGGTCAATCGACGTGCAATCGTCAGGCGGGTTGGACTCAGACGAGTGCGCTGCACTGCGGTGCTGGATGAGGCCGCAGTGTGCGCGGCGACAAACGCTTCCACATCCTCTTTGGACACACGCCCATTGCGGCCAGTGCCCGGCACTTTGGACGGGTCGATGCCCAAGCGTTCTGCCAGGCGCCTCGCGATCGGACTGATGCGGGTTTGACTGTCACCCGACTCTGGCGAATCGTGAATAGGTGCTGCAGACAGTTTTGCGACAGCGTCCGGCTCGAAATTGACAGTCGCGCCGCGAAAGTTGGCGACAAAAGCATCGATGTCAACGTCGGGCACGTTGCAATCGGCTAACACGCCGATCAACGCACCCACCGGCCTGGTTTCACCGACATTCGCGAGTATGCGCCGCAAGGTGCCATCACTCGGCGACTCCACCTGGTTGACGATTTTTTCCGTTTCAACGTCGAGTAAAGGGTCGCCTTTGTTAGCACTCTGGCCAAGCGCCAGGCTCCAGGCGGTGATGGCGCCCTCCGTCATTTCGATGCCCCACTTGGGCATCGTTACTGCGGTAATGCGTTGACTCATTTAAGCACGGCGCGAATAGCGGCTTCGATCTTGGCGGGACCGGGCACGTAGGCGCGTTCCAGGCTGGGCGCAAACGGCACCGGCGCATGGGGTGCGGTGACGATCTGGATCGGTGCACGTAGCGACTTGAAGCCCTTGGAAGCCACGATGGCTGCGATGTCATGGGCAACACTGCAGCGCGGCGGTGATTCGTCAACCAGCACCAGGCGCCCCGTGTTTTCGACGCTTTCAAGAATAGTTTCTTCATCGAGTGGCGACGTGGTCCGCGGATCGATGAGATCGCAACTGATGCCTTCCTTGGCAAGTGCATCGACCACCTTCTCAGCGAACACCGCCATACGACCGATGGCGACGATCGTGACATTCTCGCCCTCGCGCAATATGTTAGCTTCGCCAAACGGGATGGTGTAGGCCTCGGCCGGTACTTCGCCTTTGCGCGGGTAGAGTGCCTTGTGTTCAAAATACATTACCGGGTCGTCATCGCGAATCGCCTGAATCAGAAGTCCCTTGGCATCATAAGGATTGGTCGGCACAACGACCTTGAGACCGGGCACCGCGGTCATAAAGTTGTAAATCGTCTGCGAGTGTTGCGCTCCCATGTTCATACCGGCGCCCATGGCGGCGCGGATGACGACCGGGCAGGTGGTGCGCCCGCCGAACATATAGCGAAATTTCGCGATCTGGTTGTAGATCTGATCCATGCAGACACCGACGAAGTCGGCAAACATGATCTCGGCCACGGGACGCAGACCGGCGAGGGCGGCGCCACCGGCAGCGCCGATGATCGCGGATTCGGAAATGGGCGTGTCGATGA
This sequence comes from Gammaproteobacteria bacterium, assembly GCA_043769085.1. Taxonomy (GTDB): domain Bacteria; phylum Pseudomonadota; class Gammaproteobacteria; order Steroidobacterales; family Steroidobacteraceae; genus UBA964. The sequence goes on along the minus strand of JAYVJR010000047.1, from coordinate 89,282 downwards.
CACGGGCATCGCCGTATTTTGGATGCAGGCCCTTGGTCAGACCGAAAATGCCGCCGGCTGCCTCGCGCTGTCCGGAGCTGCCGCCGGCGCCCCCCGACACATCCTCTCCTAACACAATGACGCGCGGGTCCCGCTCCATTTCCTGATGCAGCGCCTGGTTGATGGCGTCGCGCATGGTTAAGACTGGCATGATGGATTCCGTGTGAAGTGGTCTGTTAGTAGCGGATGTAGACGTCGGTCGTCAATTCCGAATCCGCCGGTGCCGGCGCCGCGCGCGCTGCGGCCACCGCAGCATCGATCTCGGCCAGCACGGCGGTATCGATGGCGTCCAGGTCGGCAATCGGCAGCAGCTTGTCGTGCTCAACGCGGCTGCGAAAACGCTTCAGGCAATCCATGGTCTCGCGGTGCTGCGCAACCTCGCCAGGTGCTCGGTAATTCTGCGGATCGCCTTCAAAATGACCGTAGAACCTCGTGGTCAGCGCTTCGATGGTGTAGGGACCGGCACCAGAGTGGCAATGAGCGAGCGCGCGTTGCATCGCCTCGTAAACGGCGAAAAAATCTGAGCCATCGATTTTTTCGGCTGGCATACCAAAGCCGCGCGAGCGCGCCGCGATATCTCCGCTGCCGACCGAATAGCTAACACCCGTGTGTTCGCTATAGCCGTTGTTTTCGAAGACAAAAATCGTGGGCACTTTCAGAACCACGGCAAGATTCATGGCTTCGAACACGGTGCCCTGGTTGCAACTGCCATCGCCACCGAAAGCTACCGATACGTTTTTGTTGCCACGGTTGCGGCAGGCAATGGCCGCACCCACCGCGAGCGGCGGTCCGCCACCGACGATCGCATTGGCACCTAACATGCCCTTGCTGAAATCGGCAATGTGCATGGAGCCGCCTTTGCCCTTGCACAGGCCACCGGCGCGTCCGTAGATTTCCTGCATCATGCCGTTAATGTCGCAGCCTTTGGCAATGCAATGGCCGTGACCGCGATGCGTGCTGGCGATGTAGTCTTCGTTGCTGAGCGGCGCGCAGATTCCGGCTGCGACAGCCTCCTGGCCGCTATAAAGATGAGTAAAGCCCGGGATTTCGCCGGTCGCGATTTCCACATGCAGTCGTTCCTCGAATTCGCGGATGGTTTTCATCACGCGATAGGCGGATTTCAGTTGTTCAGTGCCGAATGTCACGAGTGCTGTCCTTGTTAGCTAGAGTGCGGCTATCTAAAGCGCGCCGGCGGGTTTCTTGCCCGGACCATAGAGATAGTCGTCGACGACTTTGTGAAAATGCCGGATGCGCAATTCTTGCGAGCCCAGCCACAAGCCGCGGAAGCCCTTCGAGTGCATGCCGGCCTGTACACCGGGCAGATTGGCCGCGTCTTGATCGAGCACCAGGCCGATGGATTTATCGCCATGCTTGAAGTGCTGGTGTTTCGCGCGTTTCGGCCATTCAGTGCCTTGCGGTACGAGCTCAAATGCCCAGATATCGTAAAACATCTTGTCCGGATCGGTCGGGTGGGGGCGTTGCCGGAAAATCCAGAAGTCATCTGCGTGCACGTTGAGCGACAGGTTCGGAAAGATCGTGTAGTGATAGTCGTCTGTTAGTTGATCGTCATTCAGTCGTGAGTAGTCCTTGCCCTGGGTCTTGCCATGCGCACGTTTCCAGCGTTGCACATCACCGCGAATGTCAGCGATGCGGCCGTCGTAGTCCGCCGGGTCCATGCCCGCGCCTTTCATGATGACCTTGATCGGTTCAGGGATCACGGGCGGCGTACGTACTCTTGGACTGGTGGTCGCAAACGGGATGAGATAGCGGTTGTGCCGCTCGTAACAATCGATCTGGATGTCGAGGTCGTGCAGATACCAGAGCAGCTGCGGATGGATGCCTTGGACGTGATAGCTTTCGTTGAAGGCGTCGACTGACGCCTTCCAGTTGCAGTTCCACTCCACGGTGACATCGCGCGTTTGCACCATCGTCGCAAACTGATAAGGATCCAGATGCGCCGGAATCGGTGCCAAAAAATCTAACAACGGCATTGGTTCGTCATTCAGCGTGAACCAGACCAAGCCGCCCCAAGTGTCGACGTGGACGGGAGTCAACGAGTAATCGGGTGCGCCCTGCGGAAAAGTGTCCAGATCTGGTATGCGGTGGAACTCACCGTCCAGCCGGTACTCCCAGTGGTGGTATTGACACTTGAATGTCTTGCTTTCGCTGGCCTTGAAGAATCCGCAATCAGAGAGCCGATTGCCACGGTGCTGACAGACGTTGTAAAAACCACGCACGCTGCCATCTTCCTGACGCACCAGCAAGATGGACTCGCGGCCAATGTCAGTCGCGATGAAGTCGCCGGGTTCCGGGATGTCGGCCTCCCTGCCACCTAACAACCAAACCTTGCTCCAGAGCTTGTCCCACTCCAGGCGCATGAATCCGCCATCGGTGTATCTGCGCTGATCGACAATGCCGGCGGCGAGTTCCGGATCCGCTGCTTTTTCGGTGGGTGTCCCGGCGGGAACAACCGGTTTCGCCCGCGCCACTGGTCGCCAGGGTGGGGCGCTCGATCGCTTCTTGAAGTCCGGGTCACGCTTGCTCATAGCTTTGCGGCCCAGTGTATGCCGCGACGCAGGATTTGGTGAAACACCGGTAATTTCCAAGCGCCGCGCTCGATATCTGGATATTCCGGCATCAAGGGCTGCATGTCGTAATGACCGCGACAATGCCCCAGCGTGCAGTACAGCACCTCGCCATTGCTGTGCCGGTGGGTGTAAAGGACCAGCTGTCGCTGGCCGCCCGACCAATCCGACTCCACAAACCCCGACGCTGTGCCTGAAAATTTCGTGTGTAACAAGGCATGGTTGTTGCCATGGTATTCGCACAGGTATAGCTCATCGTCGGCATCGAATGCCTCGATCCCGCTTACCAGCGGGTGCGCCGAATCGCTGACTTCGACGCGGTACGGTTCTATCGCCGGATGAGCGATAAACTGGCTGCCTAACATCTGCATAAAATCAGGCGCTGAACGCGGCGCGGTCCAGGCTTTCTGCTCGCGCACCCATTGCAACACGGAATTGGTGCCATGCAGGGCAAACCACCGGCCGCCACGATCGAGAAACTGCTGCAGTGCAGCCTGACTTTCTGGTCCCGGCAGGATATTGCAAGTGTAGGTGATCAACATATCCGCGCTGTTGATGGCCTCGACATGGCTATAGTCCTCGGTGACCCGCACGCGCAGCCGCGCCTGCTCGCCGAGCAATTTTAGAAGTTCGAGACGTGCGTAGTCGAAGTCGTGGTATTTGCCGCCGCAAACCAGTAATACATTGACGCGAGGGGCCAGTGCCATCGGCGCCTAAAGTTGTACACGCTTGGTGAAACCGTTATCGGCAATGATGTTAGCACCCGTGATCAGACTGGCGGCCGGGCTGGCGGTAAACACGATCACGCGCGCGATTTCATCCAGCGAGCCCATACGCCCGTTAGGGAATTGCTTGATCGCCCAGTCGTAGAACTTCGCTTGCGTGCCTTTGATGACTTCCCAGGCGCCGCCCTCGAAAAAGATCGGGCCCGGCGAGACCGTGTTTACACGGATGCCTTTGCGGCCAACAAATTGCGACAACTGCTTGCCGTAGGTGATGAGCGCGGCCTTCATGGCGTTGTAAGCCATGGGTGCGGCGAAGGTCTCCACGGCGTTGGTAGAACCGATGATGACAATCGAACCGCTGGTGGATTTTTCCAGGTAGGGCAGCAAGGTCTCGCAGCCGCGTACCGTATGCAGCACGTCTATTTCGAAATTGCGCTGCCAGTTCTTTTCGCTGTCCATGCCGCCACCGGCGCTAACGCCAGGAATAAAGATGTCGCAGCCGCCGAGCTCGTCGGCCGTCTTTACCAGCCAGGCTTTATAGGCTTCACCATCGCGCACATTGACGGGTTCGCCGACGCAGCTAACGCCTTTGCCGCGAATGGATTTGACGGCTTCTTCCACCTCCTCAGGTGAGCGCGCACAAAGGCCGATATCGGCCCCTTCAGTGGCCAGTAGCTCAGCAACCGCTCGGCCAATTCCCTTGGTGGCGCCCGTGATGATGACTTTCTTGCCGCGCAGTCCGAGATCCATCCTGGCTACTCCCCTTTATTGACCGAAAGTATACAACTGCTACCCAATTACAAACAGTCATGACTGTTTGTTTTCGCCGTCGTCACTGGATGCTTAAGGCGTTGTCGATCATGATCTCGGTGCCGTTGACGTGCCTGGATTCGTCCGAGGCCAGATAGACCACCAAATTGGCGACGTCCTCAGGTTTTCCGAGCCCACCTGGCAGCTGTTCATAAGCGCTCATCTCCATGCCCAGCATGCGCGAGGCGTTCGCGACCATGGGCGTCTCGATGGCGCCTGCGTGGATGGAATTGCAGCGAATGTTGTATTTGTTCATCTGACAATGAACTGCAATCGCCTTGGTCATCGAACGTACTGCACCTTTGGCGGCACTGTAGGCGTAGAAAACGGGATAGCCGAGGTGCGTTGCGGTCGAGCACATGTTGATAATCGATCCGCCGCCCGAATTCTTGATCAATGGAATGCCATATTTGCAGGCCAGGAAGACGCTCTCTGTCATGACACTCAGGTGGCGGCGAAACTGCTCCAGCGTTGTATCTTCGGGCGTGCCGATCTGCACCATGCCGGCGTTATTGACCAGCACATGTAATCCGCCAAATTTCGACTTGGCGACCGCGAACACCTCCTGCCAGCGGGCTTCACTGGCGACATCCTGGGCCATGAAGTGCGCACAGCCGGCGACTTGCTGGTTGAGTATGGCTTCCAGTTCACGTCCGCCTGCCTCGTTAATATCCGTGATCAGCACGCGCGCGCCTTCACGTGCAAGCGCCACCGCGTCTGCCTTGCCAAGGCCAGAAGCGGCGCCGGTCACCAGTGCTACTTTGCCAGTCATTCGACCCATGATGATTCCTCAGGAAAAGTGGATTTTGGTTAGTTGAGCGGTCGGGCCAAATTAGCAGTCAGGCCAGACGGTTTCAATCACCTTTGACTTTTTCCGACAGCGCCGACATCCTTCTTGTTGCAAGGACAAGAAATAAGGCGACCATGAACAGCGACGCAGATCCAGTCACGCCGGGGAGCGCGACCGCTCCTATGGGCTGGCAGGCACAGAAAAGCGCCTCAACTCGTAACCAGATCATCGAAGCCGCGATCAAGTGTTTTGTCGATCTCGGCTACTCGCGGACCACCACCACCGAAGTCGCCAAACGGGCCGGGTTGTCGCGCGGCGCGATGTTGCATCATTTCCCCTCGAAGCTAGAAATTGTGAAAGCGGCGGTCGACTATCTGCACTCCAAGCGATTGCGGGCATTTCGCAAGTCCATGGCCAAGGCGCCTCAGAATGGTGATCAGGTGCAGCAGGGCGTCGAGAATTACTGGGGCCATGTCAAACACCCCATGTTTGTCGCTTTTTTTGAGCTAACAGTGGCGGCGCGAACCGATCGCGAGTTGGCGCAGATCCTGCGCCCGGCGCAGGAAGCCTTCGAGGATGAGTGGCAGAAAGCCTGTCTCGACATTTTTCCACAGTGGCGTGGCAAGGGTCAGCGGTTCGATCTTGCATTCGATCTGTCGCGCTACGTGCTGGAAGGGATGGCGATCAGCTTCCTGACGCACAAGGAAACCGAGCGCGATAAACGCGTCGTCAAATTTCTCGGCGAGAAGCTGCGCGAACTCGTGTCGGAGACGCGTTAGTTTGGTACCGACCCATAGAAATTTGTTCCAGCAAGCCTGGGTGGTTCGTGACCTTGAAGCGTCTGCCAGACGCTGGTCCGATAGCTGCGGCATCGGGCCGTTTTTCGTTGCGAATTACACCGCAGACCGGTTCACCGATGTCGAGTACCGCGGTCGTCCCGGGCAACTTGCAATGCGTACTGCCATTTGTTACGCGGGCCAGGTGCAGGTGGAATTGATCGAGCCAGCCATGGCCTTGGACTGTTGCTACCGCGACACGGTTGCGGTGGGTGCTGAAGGGTTTCATCACATTTGCTACTGGAGCGATGATTTAGACCAGGATATTGCGCACTATGTTCAGCAGGGATGCACGGTGGCTAACAAGGCGCGCATCAAAGGTGGTCCACGCTTTGCCTACGTCGACGCGACTAAAACACTGGGTTGCATGGTCGAGTTGCTGGAGCACAGCGAGCCGCTGGCAGCGATGTTTGGTCGCTGGCAAAGCAAATGCGCACAGTGGCAGGGCGGCGAACTGTTTGTCTGGCTCTAGTCGGCTTTGGCAAAAGAATCGTACCGATAACCCAGCGTATTTGCAGGTTGCTCGCTATCAGGCGACCCGCCAAACTCCCGCAGTGAATCGCGTTTCCAAGTTCTTTGTCGCTGCTCTTCTGGCAGCTCCGGCGGTTCACGCCGAGTTGCGAATTGACGGCGTGCCCGACGAACCCGAGTGGCAAACGGCCCAGCACATTACCGATTTCAAAATCGTTCAACCGTTGACCCGCGCCGTTAGCCAGCAGGCGACTGAAGCCTGGATTCTGGCCACACCGGCAGGTCTGGCGGTTGCCTTCAAAAATACGCAATCGCCGGATGTGCCACGAAAACGACAACGTACCCAGCGTGATCAGCCGGCACCGGTAGATCGAGTGAACGTGGTGATCGACTACGACGGCGATGGCGCCACCGGCTACAACTTCACCGTCAATCTGGCTAACGGCATCATGGATGCGGTGGTCGTCAACGAAAATGCTTTCCGACAGGACTGGGACGGCGACTGGCAACATGCTGCGGCGGAGCAAGCCGATGGCTGGACGGCGGAGATGCTCATCCCGTGGTACGTCGCGCCCATGAAAGACGGGCAGGCCGGCAAACGGCAGGTCGGCGTGTATCTCGACCGAGTGATTGGCGCAACCGGTGAGCGCGTCGCCTGGCCGGCGATCAGCTATTTTGAGCCGCGTTACCTATCCGATTTCGCGATGATCGAGATTCCTGCCTACTCGCAGTCACTGCTGGCGATTACGCCTTACACAGTGAGCACCGCGGATCTTGTCAGTGGCGGTACTGACACCGACATCGGCGCAGATCTCTTCTGGAAGCCGAGTGGAAGGTTTCAGCTAACAGCCACGGTCAATCCCGATTTCGGGCAGGTCGAAAGCGACGAGTTGGTAGTGAATTTTGGTGCGGTTGAAACGTTTTTCAGCGACAAACGCCCGTTCTTTACCGAGAACCAGGGGCTATTCGATGTGCCATTCGGTCTCAACAACAGCAATTTGATTTACACGCGTCGCGTCGGCGGCGCGGCGGACGACGGTAGCGGTGCTGCCGATGTGCTCGCTGCCCTGAAGTTGAATGGCAGTATTGGCAAAGTCGATTATGGATTGTTGGCCAGCGATGAACGCGGCGCGGCCGGGCGCGAATTTTTCGCGTTTCGCGCGACGCGGGATTTCGTGACCCAGGATGTCGGCGTGCTCGCGACCCAGGTCGATTCCAATTATCGCGATCGTAGCGCCACCGTAGTCGGCATCGATCACCATTGGAAGCCGAATCAACGCTGGAACATCGTGTCGCAGTGGGTTGGCTCAGCCGTCAGCGAGCGCGGCTTCAGCGTGCGCGATGCGGGATTGCAGTTCCGAATTAACCATGAACTTTCCGCCAAGTGGCGACAAAATCTCTACTTCGTGCATCTTGGCGCTGGTCTGGAGCTCAATGACTTCGGCTTTCTGGAGCGCAACAACTTCAACTATTTGCGCTACGAAATGCGGCGTCGCATAACGGATCTTCCAAAAACTTCGCGCTATCGATCGCAAGACTGGGCCTATGTTGCTTCGTCGCGACGCAATGAGTATGGCGACACGATATTTAGCGCTTTGCAAGTGAGTCGCAGCGCTGATACCAGTGACGGTGGCAGCGAGTTCATGTCGCTCACGGGGCTGTCGGCAGGCTATGATGATCGCCTGACGCGTGGTAACAATAAAGTCCGATTGCCGGCCAAATTGATACTCGACGTCAATCGAAATTGGCCGCGACGCAAGCATTGGAGTCTCAGCAGCAGTCTGCGCATCGGCCAATCAGGATTTGAAGGCTTGTCTAGCTCGGCGGTTGAAGCGTTTGTTCAGCCAACCTATCACTTCAGCGATGCGCTCAGATTCAATGTGGGTGCCAAGATACTGGCGCAACCAGATTGGCTCTTGTGGCGGGGCGGCAATTTGTTAGGCACGTTCCGCAGCCAACAGCTGAGTCTTACGGCGGGTCTGCAGTGGTCCGTTGGCACGAAACACGAATTGCGAATGAAGCTGGAGTCGATTGCGTTAGATGCAAAGCCCAAGCAGGCCTGGCTTGCTCAAGCTAACGGTGACGCCATTCCAGTCGCCAACGCGTTGAGTGCATTTTCGCTGCTGAATATGGGATTTCAGGTGCGTTATCGATACGAGATGGCGCCCCTGTCATACGCCTACCTGGTTTATAGTCGCGGTGGCATAGACGTCGGCAATACGACCGGCGATTCGTTAGGCAGCCTGCTGTCGTCGACCTTCTCGCTGCGCGACAGCGAACAGCTTCTGCTGAAATTCAACTATCGTTTCCAGCTCTAAAATGCTCAAGATTCTCGGCCAAATGCGCTCCATTAACGTGCGCAAAGTGCTTTGCACCTGTGCAGAGATGGGTCTTGAGTTTGAGCGCGAAGACTGGGGCGCCGGCAAGCGATCGACGGGCGAGCCGCGATTCCTCGCCTTGAATCCCAATGGCTTGGTGCCCGTGCTGGTGGACGATGACTTTGTCCTGTGGGAATCCAATACCATCTGCCGCTATCTCGCGGCTCGCGAACAGCGTGCTGACTTGCTTCCCGCCAGCCCGCGCGCGCGTGCGCTGGTTGAGCAATGGATGGACTGGCAGGCCACCGAACTCAACAATGCCTGGATGTATGCATTTGTTGCGCTGGTTCGAAAGAATCCCGCATTTGCCGACGAAGCGCGGATTACATCCAGCATCTCGGCATGGAATCGGCAAATGCATCTATTGAATCAGCGCCTGTCCAGCACAGGCGCGTTTGTGGTTGGCACGGATTTCACACTGGCCGACGTCGGTATTGGCCTCGCAACGCATCGCTGGTTTCAATCACCGATCGAACGCCCTGCGTTGGGTGCAGTGTCTGCCTATTACGCGAGGCTGCAGCAGCGACCGTCCTTGCAACAGTATTTCGAGGCCGGCGGGCCGTAATTCTAAGGCCAGCTTCTGGATTTGCGACTGTCCAGGGACGCTCTGGGCGCGCCCCGAGCGGCGAGAATCAACAGGCCGGCGAAGATGCCGAGGTTCTTGATGAAATTCTGCATCTCATGCGCTTGGCTGCCGCCTGGATAGGAATTCCAGAAATCATGCATGAACACGCAGATCAGCAGCGTCAGACCCGCCAGCAAGAATGCTGCGATCTTGGTGTGCCAGCCTGCCATCAAGGCGAGACCGCCTCCTACCTGCAGCAACACGGTCAGCACCAGCAGCACTTTCGGCATAGGCACCCCGTGGGTGCTCATGTAGGCAAGCGTGCCGTCGATGTTCATGACTTTCATCCCCCCGGGTACCAGGAAATAGAGCCCCAGCAGCGCACGGCCCAGGATGTCCATCGGCAGACTTAATGCGTTCATGGCTTCAGCACCCCTCGATTCATGATTTGTTAGACATCAGGTCATAACCATACAACATCTGCCCTCGTGGGGCTGAACTGCTAATCTCGGTCCACTGCCTGCTAATCCAAAGAGAGTATTGCCATGCGTACTGAAACCATTGCCGTTCACGGCGGCTATTCACCGGATCCAACGACCAAAGCGGTGGCGGTACCCATCTACCAGACGACATCCTATGCGTTCGACAGCGCGCAGCATGGTGCGGACCTTTTTGATCTCAAGGTGCAGGGCAATATCTACACCCGCATCATGAACCCTACGACCGACGTGCTTGAAAAGCGCGTCGCCGCGCTGGAAGGCGGCATTGGCGCACTCGGAGTAGCGTCGGGAAGTGCGGCCGTCACCTATGCCATCCAGACCATTGCCGAGGCGGGCGACAACATTGTCAGTGCGAGCGCCCTGTATGGCGGCACCTACAATCTGTTCGCGCACACCTTTCCGCAGTTTGGCATCAACGTTCGTTTTGCCGACCATGCCAAACCCGAGAGTTTCGCCGCGGCGATCGATGCTAAAACCAAGGCGATCTTCTGCGAATCGATTGGCAATCCGCTCGGTAACGTCACCGATATTGGCGCGCTTGCGCAGATCGCCCACCAAGCCGGCGTGCCACTGATCGTCGACAACACGGTGCCGACACCGTACTTGTGCCGGCCGTTCGAACATGGCGCCGACATCGTCGTGCACTCGTTGACCAAGTATCTCGGCGGGCACGGCAACAGCATTGGTGGCGCGCTGGTGGATTCGGGCAAATTCCCCTGGGCGGAACACAAGGCGCGCTTTCGTCGTCTCAATGAGCCCGATGTCTCATACCACGGTGTGGTGTATACCGAGGCGTTAGGTCCCGCGGCTTACATTGGCCGTGCTCGCGTGGTGCCACTGCGCAATATGGGCGCCGCGATTTCGCCGTTCAATTCGTTTCTGATTCTGCAAGGGATCGAAACGCTCGCCGTGCGCATGGATCGCATCTGCGAAAACACTCAGGCGGTCGCGGAATATCTGCGCGGCCACAAGAACGTGGCCTGGGTGAACTACGCCGGCCTGCCAGATCATCCGTCGCACACGCTGGTCAAAAAGTACATGCGCGGCAAGGCGTCCGGCATTCTGACCTTTGGCATCAAGGGCGGCCGCAAGTCAGGCGAGAAGTTTCTCGACGCGCTGCAGCTGATCATTCGCCTGGTCAATATCGGCGATGCGCGATCATTGGCGACGCATCCCGCGTCCACCACTCACCGGCAGCTGTCGCCCGATGAGCTGGCAAAAGCGGGCGTGTCTGAAGACATGGTGCGACTGTCGATCGGTATCGAGCACATCGAAGATCTGCGCGAAGACCTGCAGCAGGCGTTAGCTGCTGCAGGTTAGGTCAAGTGACAGCGCGCCGCGGCGGCGCCGGTATCAGAACTTCTGCGAGAACTTCAGGCCGATGGTCATCGGACGCTGGCGTAAGCCATAGGGCTGCACGCCGCAAACCGATTCGGCGCATTGTGCGGTCCTGTACAGCGAGCCGTCCTCGTTGGTGGCGTTTTGCCAGAATAATTCCAGTGCATAGCTGTCCTTGCGGATGCCTGCACTGAAGTCGAACGTCTCCGTGGCTTCGAGTTGGCCGATGATTGCGTTTTGGGCGATTCCCAGTCTGGATGCGGCGCTGCCTGAATAAGTGAACGCACCCTGCAGGTGTGCGTCGAAGCTACCCAGGTTGAACGAATAGCGGCCCACCAGGTTGCCCTTGAATTTTGGTGTAATCGGCAAGGACGTGCCCTTCGGCGCAATGACATTGGTGATATTGCCGGCAGCATCACGGTCGGCGTAGACGTCCTTGAGTTCCGAGTCGTAACGGGCGGCAGAGGCCGACAGCATGAACTTGTCGGTCGCCAGCCACAGGAGTTGCAATTCCGTGCCCCTGACCTCCGCCGATGGGCCGTTGGCGACCTGCGTGATGCCGTTAGCTCCTTGGAATGAAATCTGGAACCGGTCCCACTGCTCAAGGAACACGGCGCCATTGAATTGCAGGCGGTTGCCCAGCCATTCGGTCTTCCAGCCGAGTTCCCAGTTGGTGAGAAAGTCCGACACATAGTCGCCCGCAAACGGACTGCGGTTGATGCCGCCGGGACGATAACCCTCGGACCAGGTCGCATAGATCATGGCGTCGTCTGACGCTTTCCAGCGCAGATTCACGCGGCCAATGTGCTCACTTTCACTGATGCCCTTGTCGACGTTCTGGCAGGGGGCATCCTTGTACGCCGCCTGAGACTTGCAACGCCACTCGCCGTTCCTTGAAAAGCCCGCGCCTTGCGGCGAGAAGGCGCCCGACCCGCCATTACGTGGATCACCAGGCTCTGCGAGGCCGTCGCTGGCTCTTGAGCCCGGCGCGCGGCCCGGGTTGAAGCCCAGCCCATAACCAAAGAATCCTTTGACCGTCACCTCGGGTTTGAAGAAGCGTGCGCCGATCGTGAGTTCCAGCTTGTCGGTCAGGTCGTAGGCCACCTGGCCGAACAACGCCTTGTCCGTGTCGACGCGGTCCACGCTGTTGAGATATACGACGCCCGGGTACTTGGTGCCGTTAGGTTCATCGCGGTTCATCAGCCTGAAATCCGCCAGGCCCGCTAAGTTGCCGAACGGCTGCTCGAAGTCGTGGACCTGCCGCTGCCAGAAAAGCCCCAGCATGCCGCGCAGGCGCTGGTCCTGCGCCGAGCTGATGCGCAGCTCATGGCTCTGCTTGGTGTAATGGTCGTTGTTGATGTAGGTCATCGTCCGATTTATGGAGTTACCCGCATTGTTCACGAACAGGCTGGCAAAGGAGCCGGTCGTATAGGCGTTGTCATACCAGTAGGAGTAGTCCGAATAGTCGCCCGACGCGTCGACGTCACGATTGAGGTAGTTGCCGGAGTAGGTCAGGTCGAAGTTGCCGAGCTTGCCTTCGATCGTCAGGCCGCCCTGGTACCACTTGTCATTATTGAATTCCTCGCGAAAATGCTTCACCGCGTACTTGCCGGGTGCAAAGCTGCTGAGATCATCGCCCCAGGAGCCCTTGGCCTTCTGCTCCTGCATCTGGACCGCCGGCGTGATCGTCCAGTTGTCGTTCAGTTCGATACGCAGCGCAGCGCGAGCACCGATCGTATTGATCGTGTTGTAATCGTCCTTGGCCACGTTGAAATTGCCATTGGCGCTGGTCGAGTTACTGACAGTGATGTCATCTGCGACGGTGCTGACGTCGCCTGGATAGGTGCGGGTGCCCGCCACGTTGTCGATCCAACCGGCATCGCGCTTGGTCCAGCCCACCAAACGCACCGCGATTTTGTCGTTGATCGGAATGTTGACAAAGCCTTCGGCGACATAGCCGCTGCCACCTTCGGCGACAATACTGTTGCCTTCCAGCGAATAGCCGGCTGAAAACTTCGACGGGTCCGGTTTGTTAGTGATGATGCGGATCGTGCCGGCCTGTGAACTGGCACCGTACAGGGTGCCCTGTGGACCGGCGAGCGCTTCGACGCGCGCGATATCGTACAAATGAACGTCCAGATTGCCCTGGATGGTCGTGATCGGCTGTTCGTCGAGGTAGGTCCCGACACTCGGCTGTGACGTGGTCGCCTGGCCGTCGCCACCCGTGACGATGCCGCGCATGTACACCGCTGAGTAGCCCGGACCCTGCACGCTGGGCGTCGCGGCGATGGTGGGCAGCATCTTCACGTAGTCCTGGAAATTCTTGACGTTCAGCTCCTCAAGCTTCGCATTGCTGAGCATGTCGATGCTGATCGGAACGTCCTGGATGTTTTCCGCGCGCTTTTGCGCTGTGACCACGACCTCTTCCAGCACTGCCGCGTCCTGGGCAAAGACAGCCTGACTACCTAACGCCATCATCACGGCGGTGGCAATGGGCGAGCGGGGGGCGCAAAGCGGGAGTTTCGAGAGTCGGCGTACTCGCATGAGCAATCTCCAGAGTGAATCCAGTCTTGGCGCTGAGACTACGACAATCGTCGGGTCAGCGCAAAGCAGAGATACATTCTGTTGCGCCGCCGCTACAGGTGCGGCACGCCCGGGTAGGTGTCTAGAACTGGTCCCAGGGCGTCTTTGAGGGGGGCGAGCCTGCTCTCGAAATTGCGCCATTGCTCGAGCCCTTCACGGTAGATGGGCTGACGGACCTGCTCCGAACTTGCAGTGCGCACCGGGCGCTCGTTTTCAAAGAATCGCAGGCATCCGGATTCAAAAGGCAGGCCGCAGTAGTCCAGCAAGCGGCGTACTTCGGTTTCAGTGTCTTCAACCATGCGCTCGTAAATGACGCGATGGATGCGACCCGGCAAGACCGCATCGAAGTGCGCCATCAGTTGCACATAGTCGTGGTAATAACGACCGATGTCCGAGAGACCGTAGCTGAAACGGTGGCCGCGCGCATAAAACTGCTTGAAGTTGGAAAAACAGCAACCTAACGGATGGCGGCGCGCATCGATGATTTTGGCATTCGGCAGGATGCTCTGGATCATGCCGATGTGCAGGAAATTGTTAGGCATCTTGTCGATGAAGAAGCGGCGATCGGTCTTGCGGTAGATGCGGGTGCGCTGCAGGTACTGCTCGCCCAGCGCGCGCAGCTCGCTGGCGCTCAACGTGGCCAGCACCGCACTGTAGGTGCCGATTTCGTCCGAGCCGGCCCGATCGCGCAGGTCCTTGGCCATCGCGATGATATCGGGCAGCTCGGAGGTTCCTTCGACCGCGGAATGGCTTGACAGGATTTGTTCCACCAGCGTCGAACCCGCTCGCGGCATGCCGACGATAAAAATCGGATCGGGCGCGTCGTAACCGGACCCGACGTGCTGTTTGAAATACTCGCGCGTGAAAATGGTCTGCAGGCGCGTCATGCGGGCCGAGTTGAGGTCGGCGTCATAGCGGGTGCTGGTGCGATGCAGTTCATTGCCCCTGGCATAGTGCTCGAAAGACGCGGCATAGTCGCCGCCGTCCTCAAACGCCTTGCCCAGAGCAAAATGAAAATGCACGCGATTCAGGTCCTCGAGCCTGGGATCGGCAAGCTGCGCGCGCATGGCCGCGAGATCCGCGGCGCTGAACCGCAAGGTCTTGAGATTGGCGAGGCTCCAGTAGGCTTCGCCCAGCGCAGGTTCGAGCGCGATGGACTTGCGGTAGGTGTCGATGCATTCGTCCGGCCGGCCCTCGGTTTTCAAAACGTGGCCGTAGCTCAACCAGACCTTGGCGTTCGCCGGGTACTCGCGCAGCAGTTGCGCGTACATCTGGCTCGAACGCTGGACCTCGCCGACCCGGCTTAGTATGACGGCGCACAGATTGCGATAACTCGGGTTGTTAGCATCGATGGCCAGCAGGCGCTCGACTTCAACAAGTGCTGCTGCGGCCTTATTGCGCCGATGCAAGAGCGTCGCATAGTTGTAACGCGCGGCGGAGAAAGTTGGCGCCAGCTCCAGGCAGCGCACCAGCAAGCGCTCAGCGTCTTCGTCCTGGCCGCAGCGTACGGCGACCTCCGCCAGCATGCGTATCGCGGGCACATCGGTGGGCGCCTGCTTCAGGTGCTTCTTCAGCAGTGCCTCGGCGGTCGGAATGTCATTCTTGAGCATCGCCGCGGCAGCCTGTTGCAGCTGCGGATTTTGCGTCGAGCATTGAATATGACGCGCGTAGGCCGCATCGGCACCCGTTGAATCGCCCGTCGCCAGCAAGTGATCTGCCAGTACCCGCCAGGCGTCGGGATGCCGGGGTTTCAAGTGCAGCGCTTTGCGGAGCGCCTGCATTGCAAAGTCGCCGCGCCCGATGCTGGCCAATGCAAGACTATGCTCGAAGTGCGCGGCTGCCCAATTGGGTTGCGCGTGAATCAGAGGCTCTAACACCTGCAGTCCCCCGCTCGGATTGCCCGAACGCCGATGCGCGGTGGCCAGCAATAACATCGCGGGCGGGTGGTTCGGGACCATGCGCAGAATTTCCGTCGCCTGCTCGGCGGCGAGTGCCGGATCTACCTCAAGCAGGCGCGCCGCATGGGCGATGGCCGTCGCAACGGTGCCTGTCGGTTCGGAAGACTCACTCACGCTTAAAAACTCCGGAGCAACGCTGCGTCAGAATGGCACAGGCGCCATTGTAACCCGGCGTTCCGGTCACGCTGCGCACGCGCGGGCGGAGCAGCCGACCCAACTGCCGCCAATGATCACGTTCTCGTCAGCTTTTTTCCATGGCCGCTGGCGCACCGGTATCGCTTAAGGGTATTTTCACTGCATGATGCTTGTGTACTAACGATGACTGAGGCCTCGTCAGGATCTCGCCGGCGCGACCGCAATCGCGTGCCCCGCGCAACCGGCGCGGCGCTGGCGCCACTGCCACGTCTGAGCAATCCTTGGCCGCCACTCGAGGTACTCAGTGGTGAGCAGCTTGAGCGAATCATGCGGGCGGCCTATCGTGTGCTGGAAGAGACCGGGATTGAGATTCGCAGCGTCGCGGCGCTCGATGTATTCCGTCGAGGTGGTGCGCGCGTCGATCCGGAAACCCAGATCGTGCGCCTGGAACGTGAGGTGGTCCAAGCCTGCCTCGCCCATGCGCCGGAGCAATTTACCCTTCACGCGCGCAATGCGCAGCGGCATTTGCAGGTCGGCGGCAACGTCGTGAATTTCGGACCCGTCAACGGCGCACCTAACATCAGCGATGCAGTAGAGGGTCGTCGTTACGGCAATCTGCAGGGTTTCCGCGATATTCTGCGTCTCACGCATGCGCTCGGTATTCTGCACTGGCAAGGCGGCATCGTGGTCGAGCCGGTCGATGTGCCGGTTCCGATTAGGCACCTTGCCGCCTATCAGGCGCATGTCGAATGCTCCGACATCGTCTGGGCAGCGCGCGGCGTCGGTGGCGTGCAGGCAGAGGATGCCATTGCGATGTCGGCCATCGAGCATGGCTGCAGTATCCAGGATCTCGCAGCACGGCCGACGCTGATGACTGTGACGAACGTCAATTCGCCACGCCGGGTGGACGAGGAGATTCTCGATAACATCATGGTGATGGCGCGCCATGGTCAGTGCGTCGTCATTACGCCTTTTACGCTGATGGGCGCAATGGCGCCTATCACGTTAGCTGGCGCCTTGGTCCAGCAGACCGCAGAAGCCCTGGCGGTGATTGTTTTGTGCCAGATGCTGCGGCCCGGTGCACCGTGCGTGCTCGGCAGTTTCACATCGAACGTCGATATGCGCACGGGATCGCCTGCGTTTGGCACACCGGAGTATGTGCAGGCGGTCATCGCCAGCGCGCAAATTGGCCGGCATCTCAAGATTCCGGTGCGCACCAGCGCCGTCAACGCATCGCCCGCAGTTGACGCGCAGTCGACCTACGAGACGGCGTTTTCATTGCAGGCAGCCATCCTGAGTCACAGTCACTTGATTAATCACGCTGCTGGTTGGCTGGAAGGTGGCCTATCCGCGTCACTGGAAAAAATTGTCGTCGATGCCGAGCTGCTGCGCAATTGGGCGGAGATCCTTAAACCTGTTAGCTTCAGCGACGACGATCTGGCGGTCGATGCCATTGCCCAGGTTCCGGCAGGCGGGCATTTTTTCGGCGCCCCACATACGCTGGCGCGCTATGAAGCGGCTTTTTATCGACCACTGCTGTCCGACTGGAGCAATTTCGAGAAATGGCAGGACGCTGGTGCACTCAATGCCACGCAACGCGCCACCGGCATCTGGAAAAAATTGTTAGCGGAGTACGTTGCGCCGCCGCTCGATCCTGCGATCAAAGAAGCGCTGGACGAGTATGTCGCACGTCGCACGCGCGAACTTGGCGCGACATGACAGCCTGGTTGATGAACGCCCGCATGTATGCGGTGACGCCGGACGTTGAGGCCGCCTGGCGCGAATTGCTGCAGCATGTCGCGGACGATGCCGGTGTGCGCATGAGCTATGTTTCCTACCCAGCGCCGCAGCCGCTTGAGCAACTCTGGGCTCGGCCGGACCTCGGCGCGGTGTTTATGTGCGGCTTGCCAATCGCGACGCAACTCGCGCCGGTGACACCGATTGCGGCGCCAATTCCGCGCGCTGCCTGGGCGGCGGGCCGCGCGCTGTATCGCAGTGACCTGATCGTACATCGCGACGCCGCTTTCCAGACCCTGGAAGACAGTTTCGGCGGCCGCGCGGGTTTCACCGTTGCGCACTCGCATTCCGGGTTCAATGCGTTTCGACATCATCTGCTGCGCTACCGGACGCACGCACGGCCCAGGCTCTACGGCCAGATGCAGGGAGACCTCATCACCGCTCGCAAGGTGCTCGACAGCGTTCGTGAGGGGCACATCGATATCGGCCCGTTAGATTCCTATTGGCATACATTGATCGCGAAACACGCACCGAGCTTGACGCAGGACATTCGCGTGCTCGATGCGACTGAACCGGCACCGTTGCCGGCGTTCGTCGCATCTGGCACTGCGCCGGCTACGATGGTCCAGGCGCTGCGTGCCGCGTTCCTGAATGCCAGGACGCGCCCCTGGTTCGAGAGTCTGGCCGATAGTTTATTGCTCGACGGTTTTGCGAGCGTGGATGTCGCATCGTATGCAGAACTGCTCGCTTGGGATCGAGAGGCCGTGCAGGCCGGATACGCTCAACCTGCCTGAGTCGACGGTACCCGTCCTTGCGGATGCACCGGCAGATCATGGGCGCGGAACAGGAAGCGCCGCGCCACGTCAATATAGCTCTGATAGACGAGCCCGCCATTGTCCGCGAGCAGTTGTGCGCGCGTGCGGCGGTACAATGCGTTGAGGCGGTACCAGGCTACGCCCGGAGCCGCGTGATGCAGCGCGTGCAAACTGTTGAACAGGAATAACGGACCCAGCAATCTCGATCCTTCGACAATGGCGATGCGTTGCCGCACTGTGGGCCGCGCGCGGTGTTCCGCAAAGGAGCGAATCAACAGGATGCCATTGCTGGGAATGACCAGTGCGAGCACGTACAGCCAGAAAGGCATGTCGCAGACCTGAGTCACCCACAGCACCACAGGCACGCACAGCAGCAGGTGCACGCACCAGTCGCGGCGCAGGTTTTGTTCGTTGCGAATCAAGCCGCGGATTTCGCTGCGCCAGAACTGGCCGATGACCCACCACGAGCCGAGGAAAATGCGGCCGGCGAGAGTCTGCTGCGCGTAGAAGATCGCGCGCGTCACCGGGTTCAGCTGCCGCCACTCCTGCGGCGTCCAGTAAAAGGATTCCGGGTCATCGAGTGGATCGGTGAGCCGCTCGTCATGGTGGTGTTTCAGATGATTGGCGCGATAGCGTTCATAGGGCAGCCACAGCAGCAGCGGCACCGCGGTCACGGCGCGGTTGATCGAGGTGTTGCTCGTCGGATGGGAGTGAATGGTTTCATGCTGTAGGGAACCATACAGCGCGAGAAGCAGCACGAGCAACGGCGCGACGATCATGAATGGCAGTTGGATGTAAGCGGCCGTAAGCGCCAGCCAGGCGCAGTAGGTTCCGAGGATCAGCAGCAGCGTCGGCCATTCGACCCCTGGCGCGCGCTGGCTCGCGGCGGCGAGGACGGCCGTCAGGTCCTGATCGGGGGTGTCTGTCATGCGCGCTATAGTAACGAATTGTCTGCCGGATTTGTTAGCTTGCAAACGCGCCGTGATTCAATCGACGCGGCTGTGGCGGCATAGGCGCTGCTCCAGAATTGTCATTCCATCGTAAAGCAAGATAGCCATCAAACCCGTCACCAGTGCGCCCTGCAGGATGAAGGCTGTGTTGTTCGACAGCAGGCCGGCAATGATCACTTCGCCCAGTCCCTTGGCCGCGACCGTGGAGCCGATGGTTGCCGTGCCGACGCTGATTACCAGCGACAGACGCACGCCTACCAGGATAAGCGGCAGAGCCAAGGGCAATTCCACCGACCACAATCGCTGACGGGCATTCATGCCCATGGCGCTCGCGGCTTCCAGGACCGCGGGCGGGCAGGTTCGCAGCCCAACCAGGGTGTTCTCGAAGATCGGCAGCAAGCCGTAGGCAAACAGCGCGATCAACGTCGGCTTGAATCCAAAACCTACCAGCGGTACGGCGACCGCCAGCACCGCGACGGGCGGAAACGTCTGACCGATGTTCACCAGACTGCGCGACAAGGGCAGAAATTCCGCGCCGCTCGGTCGCGTCACCCAGATTCCGAGGCCTACGGCCACGATGCTGCTCGCGAGCGCCGCGACGCAGACTGTGCCGAGATGTGCTAACGCCAGCGTCAGCAGGTTGCCCTGGTCGTAGATCGGCGGCGCGCCGAATTCTGTCAGCGGCGCAAGCCAGGGCGCAAACGTCTGCGGTGTCCCCAGAAACGCCACCAGCAGCGCTAGCGCTGCGAAGCGCACCACCGCTGTGATCCAGCGCATCAGGCAGACCGCCCGCGCGCGAGTATGCCTGCCAGGCTCAACTGGCCGACCGGTTTACCGGCGGCGTCTAACACTGTGGCGCCATCGGCGCCGCGCCACAGGAGTTCCGACAACACGTCGCGCAGGCTGGCCGACGCATTGACCGCGGGTCCCGCGGCACTGCCCGCGACTGCCGCTTCGCCCGCACTGGTCAACGACAGCAGCCGCAGCGCGCGATCCGCGGTGCCAATCATGCGCGCCACCATCTCATCCGCGGGTTGGCGCAGCAACTCGGCCGGACGGTCGAACTGCAGCACGCGGCCGGCGCTCATCACTGCGACTCGATGGCCGAGTCGAAAAGCTTCGTCGATGTCATGCGTCACGAGCACGATGGTCGTACCGAATTTGCGTTGCACGGCGAGCAGGTCATCCTGCGCCTTGTCGCGAATGATGGGATCGAGCGCACCGAAGGGCTCATCCATCAGCAGCAGCGCCGGTTCGGCGGCGAGTGCCCGCGCCACGCCGACACGCTGTTGCTGTCCGCCCGACAGCTGATGCGGAAACTTGTGAGCAAAGCTCGCGGGATCAAGCTCAAACACCTGCAGCAGCGCGGCGACGCGCGCCGCGATGCGCGCCGCCTCCCAGCCTAACAATCGCGGCACCGTGGCGATGTTGTCAGCCACATTGCGATGCGGAAACAACCCGTGGCCCTGAATGACATAGCCGATGCGCCGGCGCAGCAGATGCGGCGCCTCGAGCGCCGCATCGTTGCCGTCGATCAGTATCTGGCCACGGCTCGGTTCGACCAGTCGGTTGATCATGCGCAGCAGCGTGGTCTTGCCGGAGCCGGAGCTGCCGACAATCGCGCAGATGGAATTGCGCTCGATGTGCATCGATACGTCGTCGACGACGGTCGTGGCACCATATTGCTTGCTGACATTTTTGACAGTGATCATCGCGGTGCCTTGTCGATGGATTCTATGAGGGCATCGAACATCACCGCGACCGCAAAAGACAGCGCGATGATGGGAATGGTACCGAGCAGAACCAGGTCGATGGCGGCCTGGCCAATACCCTGGAAAATGAAGGCACCCAGACCGCCGGCGCCGATCAGTGCGGCAATGGCCACGAGACCCATGTTCTGCACCAGCACGATGCGAATGCCGGTGAGGATCACCGGCAGCGCCAACGGCAGCTCGACGCGCATGAGAATCTGGCCTTCGGTCATGCCCATGCCGCGCGCTGCCTGCACCGCACTGGGCGAAACACGGCCAAGTCCGGTGACGATGTTAGCCACGATTGGTAACAACGAGTACAGGAACAGCGCCACGACCGCAGGCGCCGCGCCAATGCCGCGGATGCCTAACGCAGCGGCGACCGGCGAGGCAGCCGCCAGCGCCGCGAGCGGCACCATCAGGATGCCGAACAGCGCGATGGCGGGAATTGTCTGAATGAAATTCAAAGCGCTGAGGACACCCGCGCGCAGCCAGGGTACGCGATGGCACAGAATGCCGATCGGCGCGGCGATGAGCAGCGCGGCGGCCAGCGATCCGAGCGCCAGCAACAGATGTGTGCGCAATTCGCGGCCGAAGCGTTCGGCGTTGACGGCGTACTCGCGCATCATCGACAGTTGGTCGAATAGTCCGAACGCAAATGCGGCGCTAAGTGCCGCAAGCACCAGTGCTAACAAAAGCACCCGCCGCGCGGGCCGCAGTTGTAGTCGGGTCACGGCATCGGTTGCCACCAATGCCAGGCTGATCAGCAACAGCCAGAAGCCTGATCCTGGCGCGACCCGCACGACCTGGTTGCCCGCCGGCGTCAAGGCGTTGCAGGCGGCTGCGATGGCTAACGCGGCAGCGGCGATTCCCAGCAGCGCGGCGCCCAGTCTGATGCCCGCATGTGTGCCCCACATTGCCGTGATTGCGACCAGCATCCATGCTGCGACGCAGGCCAGCGCAACCGGGGTTGTTAGCACCTCGAGCAGCGCATGCGGCACACCTGGCAGGATTCGATTGGTCTTAAAGACCACGAACGGCAGCCACAGCAGCGCTACCAATCCGCTGGCGCTCAGCAGCAGGCCCAATCTGTGCGGTCTAAGGCGCTGCAACACTTATTTCAACAGGCCGCGTCGCTTGAGATAGTCCGCGGCGACCGCTTGGGTCGATTCGCCATCGATCTGTACTCGTGCATTGAGTTGGCGCAGCGTGTCGCCATCGAAACTCTGCATCAGTGGCGCAACTAACGTGCGGATCTGCGGGTTCGCTATGAGCGCCGCTTCCCGAATGATCGGCACCGGCGCATAGATCGGCTGATCGTGCCGGTTGTCTTCGAGAATCACCAGTCCGGCGGCGGCGATGCCGCCGTCCGTGCCATAGACCATCGCCGTGTTGACGTCATTGGTGCCCGCGGCCGCCGCCGCGATGGTGGCAGTGGTCTCACCGCCGGCGAGCACGATCTTCTGGTCGGATCGCAGCTGGAATCCGTAGGTCTTCTCAAGCGAACGCAGCGTGCCGGCATTGGCAAACTCCGCCGAACACGCCAGCACCACCGCGCCGCCGCCTGCGACCCAGCGTGCAAAGTCGCTCATGGTTTTCAGGCGCTGGACGGTGGCGACATCACGCCGTACCGCCAGTGCCCAGGAATTACTGGCGTTTGCGGGTGTCAGCCAGACGATGCGATGGGCCGCGAAATCCAGTCTGGCGCCGAGCTCGTAGCCCCGGCGCAGGTCCTTCCAGACGGGGTCCGCCGCCCGATTGAAAAAGAACCCGGCATTGCCGGTGTATTCAACGTAAATGTCGATTTCGCCGGCAATCAGCGCTTTGCGGACTACCGGCGTGGCGCCGAGTGTGGTGCGGTCAACCGTAGGAATGCCGTGTGCATTCAGCACCAGGCGGATCATCTGGCCGAGCATGGCCGATTCGGACGACAGCTTGGAAGAGACAACGACGGCGGCTTGGAGCGGAGCTGCGACGATCAGCGCGAGTGCCACGCTCAGCCACAGTGGCTTTACAGCATTGGTCACAGTTCTTGAGGCCTTGGCTGTCATTGCGCACACTAGGTTCGCGCGTGAGGGTGCGGGCGTCAAGCTGGGCCACAGTGCCGTTCGGAACGAAACGATATGATTCAACGCAAGAATTAAGGATTGCCCATGAAAAGTTCCGCACGAGCCGTTGTCATCGGCGGCGGTGTGGTCGGCGCCAGCGTGCTCTTCCACCTCGCCAAGATCGGCTGGACCGACGTCATGCTGATCGAAAAAAGCGAGCTGACCGCAGGCTCGACCTGGCATGCGGCCGGTGGCATGCACACGTTCAATGGCGAAGCTAACATCTCGCGCCTGCAGAAATACACCATCGACCTATACCGCGAGATTGAGGCGCTGTCGGGCCAGTCCTGTGGGCTGCATCCGAACGGCGGCCTGATGTTGGCGGCTACCCAGGGCGAACTCGACAGCCTGAAACTCATCTGCTCGCGGGCGCGCTATCTTGGCATGGAAACGCAGATGATCTCCATGGCGGAGGCGCAGCAACTCAATCCGCTGATCGACCCGAGTTACTTCTGCGGCGCGCTGTGGCGCGCCGATGGCGGACATTGCGATCCGTCGGGCACCACGCACGCCTATGCCAAAGCAGCGCGCCAGCTGGGCGCATCGGTCGAACGCTTTACGCGCGTGCTGTCGCTGACGCAAAGACCCGATCACTCCTGGGATGTGCTAACAGACAAGGGCGCGGTGCACGCCGAGCATGTCGTCAATTGCGCCGGCCTGTGGGCGCGCGAGGTCGGCCATATGGTCGGCATCGAATTGCCGGTGCTCGCGATGGAACATCACTACCTGCTGACCGAGGACGTCCCGGAGCTGAAGGAGCGCGATCGCGAAATCGTCAACACGACCGATTATGCGGGCGAGATCTACTTGCGCCAGGAGGGCGGCGGCGTGTTGATCGGCACCTATGAACCTAACGGTATCCCATGGGCGCCCATCAGGACCCCGGATGATTTTTCGATGCAACTGCTACCCGATGATTTTGCGCGGCTGGCGCCTTACTTCGAAGTCGGTTTCAAACATTTCCCGGCGTTAGGCCGCGTCGGTATTCGCAAGGCAATCAACGGTCCGTTCACCTTCGCGCCGGACGGCAATCCGCTGGTCGGTCCGGTTCGCGGACTGAGAAATTTCTGGGTGGCCTGTGGTGTGATGGCTGGATTCAGCCAGGGCGGTGGCATTGGGCTGGTGCTGTCGCGCTGGATGGCGCACAACGATCCGGGCCAGGACATTATTTCGATGGACGTGGCTCGTTTCGGCAGTTTTGCCACGCCAAAATACACCTCGATCAAGGTGCCGGAGAATTACTCGCGACGATTTCGCCTCGCCTATCCCAATGAAGAGTTGCCAGCCGCGCGACCGGTACGGCGCTCGCCCATTTATGACAAGTTGTTAGCTGCCGGCGCGGTCATGGGCACCAACTTCGGCCTCGAACAGGCCCTGTGGTTCGCCACCGATGGAGCGCCGCCGCGCGAAACGCCGACCTATCGGCGCTCCGAGGCATTTCCAATCGTAGCCGCCGAGTGTCGGGCGGTGCGCGAGAAAGTTGGTATTTATGAAACAACCAACTACGGCAAATACGAAGTCACGGGTCGCGGCGCGCGTGCATGGCTCGACCGCGTGTTCGCGTCGCGCATTCCAAAGCCCGGACGGCTGGGACTGGCGCCGATGTTGAATGCGGCGGGTCGCATCGTCGGTGATCTCTCCATTGCCTGTCTCGCGCAGGATCGATACCTCATTGTGGGTTCCGGGTTCGCGGAAGAGTTTCACCTGCGTTGGTTCTGGCAATCAGATCCGCCTGCTGATGTATTCGTGCGCTCAGCCGCGAGCATGCTTGCGGGCGTTTCGATTGCCGGACCTAACGCCAGGGTATTGCTGCAGCGCTTGGTGCGCGCCGATCTGTCGGCACAAGCGTTCAAGTTGTTCCAGGTCACTGAGACAGCAGTTGGCTTCGCGCCCGCGATCGTGACGCGCGCGGGCTTTACCGGTGAGCTCGGCTACGAGATCTGGACCACACCGGACTATTTCGCGACGCTCTACGATGACCTGTGGGAAGCAGGGCGCGATCTTGGGCTAACAAGATTTGGCGGTCGAGCGTTGTCATCGCTGCGGCTCGAAAAGGGCTACGGATCGTTCAACAAGGATTTCCGCCCCGATTACACCGCGGCGGAAACCGGGCTGGATCGTTTTGTCGATTTCGGCAAAGACGATTTCATGGGTCGCGACGCCGCTGTTGCCGAGCGCGCCCGCGGCCCGTCGCGCCGTTTCGTTATCCTCGACGTGGCTGCGCTGGACGTGGACGTTGTTGGTTACGAGTCCATCCTGCAGGACGGCAAACCCGTAGGCTATGTGACTTCGGGTGCCTATGGCCACTGCGTCGGCAAAAGCCTTGCGGCCGGCTACGTGCCTACCGCACTCGCGCGCGATGGCGAGACGCTGGAGATTGATATTCTCGGCGACATGTGCCGCGCAACAGTGCGCACAGAGCCGCTCTACGATCCACAGGGCGCGCGCCTGCGAAGCTGACAAATAACCTGCGCTGTGCGGCGGACACTTGATTGATATCCCAGTGCAGCGCTTCTAGGCTATCGCAGTTCAGTTCAAGAGGGCGACCGTGTGAATTCAGGTCATAGCACCGAAAAAAAGAATCTGTGGCCGCGTCGTGCCGTGATGGCCGCGCTGGTGGGTTCGGGAGCTGGCGCTGCGGTAGCAGCATCCCACGCAAAGCGCGTTAGCAAACCGCGAGTGGGTCAGCACCGTCAATGGACGTCTTCTTTTGTCACGCTGGATCCGGTCGAAACCTTTCTGCAGACGATGCGTATTCAACGCAGCCTCGAGGCCGAAGCCGACATTCTGCATTGGTATCACTTCATCATGGTTGCCGTCCCAGTCGGCATGGCGCCCAGGCCAGTGGTGCGCTGGGAGGGTATCGAGTTTTCACGACACCAGCGGCTCGACGAGCATCGATTTCGCATTCACGGCCACAATCTTTCCTATCCACGTGACTTGCGGACCGGTGCATTTGTCGACGAGGTTCTGAACCCGGTCACCAAGCAGCGCGTGCCGGTGCCCCCGATGGCGCTAACCGGTGACCCGGGTCTGGTGCGTTCGCCGCATGGTGTCGTTACGCTCGACAAACCGACAGTGGCGCCGCGTCCCGACTACCGTGTACTGAGGCGCGAGGGCGATTTCGTCAAAGTGGATGCGATCCGAGTGCCGCCCGAGTCATGGCCAGTCACATTTTTGGAAATGGGCTACGAGTCGACGCCCGCTGCGAACTTCGATGATTCGTCGCAGTTATGGTTGCCTTCTGAAGTGTCGGGTGCCTACGTATTTCCGTGGCCTGCATGGATGGGTATGGGCGATGCGTCGGGACACATGTTTGCGTCGTGGAGCGGCTACAAATTGCGCGATATCGGCGAACTTCCCGATGAGTTTCGCCGCCGCGCTGAACGGGATCATCCCCAGTTGCTGAGCGTCGACCGCCGACCGTTCTTGAAGCCATTGGCGTGATCAGCGCATGCAATATCTCTAGTTTATCTGAATAATTTCAAATAATTACAAGATATTTATGATTTTGTTTCGAGGTATTTTGGTCAGCTCGATTCCGCGCGGACTGCCAGCCTATCGCAGTCACTCATCCACGAACTCAGGGAGCTAACGTGTCCGATCCAAGATCTGGTTCCAATCGACCTGTCAATCGTCGCGACCTGCTGGGCGGCGCTGCGCTCGGGGCGGCCGCCGCTGCGCTGAGCGCCGGTGCCGGTGCGGCGAACGCCGCGCAAGGCGACTCGAAAGTCAGCGTGCACGACAAGGGCAAGTACGAGATGGTGGCACTGCGCAAGGAGGTGCTGCGTGTCACGGCGGTTCAGTCGATCATCCGCGCGGTCCGCGATACCAAGAACCCGGCGCGCGAAATGAAAGCTAACGTCGATCACATGATCGAGCTGATCGATGCCGCGAACGGCTTCCCGGGTCCCCAGGACCTGATCTGTTTCCACGAACAGCCGATCATGGGATGGAATCCGTGGACTCTCGATGAGGTGCTGCGGGTCGCGATCGAGGTTCCGGGCCCGGAGACGGAAGCGCTCGGCAAAAAGGCTAGGCAGTACGGCTGCTACCTCAGCTTCGGCACCTATGCGAAGGACAAGGACTGGCCTGGTCACCTGTTGCTCAATGGCATTTTGATCGCTCCCGATGGCAAGGTGGTCGCGAACCATTGGAAAACTAACAATTCCCGCGGTTTCAAGCCCGGTTGGGATATCTTCACGACCTCGATCTATGACGTGCTCGATCGGTACCGCGAGATGTACGGCGAGGATGCGGTGCTGCCGATCGCGCGTACCGACATCGGCAACATATCCTGTTCGATCACACCCGGGCAGCCGGACGTGATGCGCGCGCATGCGATGAAGGGCTTGGAAATTCGCTTGAGTTCGTCCTCCGGTGGTTACAGCCTCGAAGACACGCAGATGATCTCTCTACACAACCGAATCTGGACCGTGGTCTGCAATAACTCGATCTCGCCGGAGCAGCCCGGGTTCCCGGAATTCTCCGGCTCGGGCGACACCGCGATCTTCGGAGCTAACGGCCGCATCGCTGCACGCGCCCGCTCGTTCAACGAAGAGTTCGTTTCCACGGTGATCCCGCTGGCGGAGTTCCGCCGCACGCGTGTCATCGCGGACCTGCCGATCGAAATGCTGATGCCCGTGTTTGCCAAGTTCGTGCCGCGCAACGGACCTAACGCGCAGGCGAGCTACGTGCCGAAAACCGCTGAAGAGGCGTCGAAGCACTTCATCAGCAAGCGCAACTGGTAACAAAAGGTAAACCACATGATTCAACGTCGCACTGCGCTCGGACTCCTCGCCGGCGCCACCGTCGGCGCCTCCACGCTGCCCACGCTCGCACTTGCCGCCGGCAAGGGCGGTGCGGTCTTCGATCCGGCCAATCCGGAGCACTTGGCGCTGGCGTTCCGCAAGCTCGCCTATTCCTTGGACGACAAGCTAACGTTCTGGTGGATGAGGGGCACGCGCTATGGGGTCACCGGCAAAGTCGCGACGCCGTTCTGGGACATGTACGTCGCCGCCTGGTTTACGACGCGTGATCTGCCCGACGGCAAGTACGAGGTCAAGATGACCGGCAGCAACTTCTACACCGCGCCGGGTGGCACTACGTTGCTGGAGAAGTTCGACAACCCGTTCACCGGCAAGACCGTCGACGTGCCCTACGGCAAGCCGCGGGTGACGACCACCGTCATGGAGAAGCGCGGCGGCAGCGCCTTCACGGGCGGTGATGCACCGGGCATGAAGACGACGCGCCAGACCGACATCGGGCCGGCCTGGGTCGAGGGCGACAGCGTGCACGTACAGGGCGACATCATGTTCCGCACCGAACCGCTCGAGGCCGGCAAGCGCAGCTTCACGGTTAACGACTGGTCGACCTACATCGGCTCCGTCGCCGATGTGTGGAACCCGCGCATGAAGAATCCCCCGGCGGCGCAGATGTTCAACGACATCCTCGATTTTCCGGCCTGGCTGCAGATGGGCGACTACCAGGGTGCCTACGTGTCGCGCTGCTACGGCCGCAAAGTTTACAGCTACGCGTCGATGCCAGCGACGTGGCGCAATTTGTTTGAGCGGAAGTTTCCAGAGATAGCCACAGATCCGGGCGCGTTGCTCAAGGGTTGAGTGGCAGCGCCGCCAAGCAACCATCGTATGGTTCCGCTTGCTAAATAATTAGCAAAGTAGCTGCAGCGCTGGTAAACGTCGGTTCGGTTTCGATCGCCAATTGATTTCCTGGGGGGCTAACGATCATGAGTAATCAAGACTGGCTGCGCATTCGCGGCTTCAAACTGGTGGCCATTGCTGCGATGTTGCCGATTACTTCGGTCGGGATCGGTCTGGCGCAGGACAAACCGGCAGCGTCCATCGGCCTCGAGGAAATTATCGTCACGGCCAGAAAGCGCGAGGAAACGCTGATCGATGTGCCGGTTGCTGTATCGGTGCTGACAAGCAAGGACATCGAGGCCAAAGGCGTCCAAAACCTGTATGACGTCGCGCTGTTCACGCCAGGGTTGACCTATTTCGATGCCATCCAGAGCCAGCTCGGTACCCCCGTCATCCGCGGCATCTCGCAGACCAACCTGGGCAGTCCGGATCGAAATGTTGCCGTGTTCTACGGCGGCGTGTATCTGACCAATCTGAGTGCCACAAATCTTGAAATACTCGATGTCGATCGCATCGAAGTCGTCAAGGGTCCGCAGTCGGCACTCTACGGCCGCAACGCTTTCAACGGCGCCATCAACTACGTGCCAGCGGCACCCACCAAATCGTTTACCAGCAAGGTGGCTGCAACTCTCGGAACCGACAACCGACGTGAATTTCGTCTGATGGCATCCGGTCCGCTGAGCGATACCTTCCGAGCGCGAATCGCCGCCAGCTATAACACTTTTGATGGCAGCTGGGACAATCAGGCCGAGCGCAGCGGCGGCCTGGGTGGTTTTGACACTAAGAACGTGTCGATCGCTCTCGAATTCGCACCTAACGAAAAATTTCTTGCCAAAGTGTTCGCCTATCACACCGACGACGTGCGCGACTCGTCGCCTGCGTACATTGTTCCGGCTTTCAACTGCGGACCGACGGCGCGACCTCTTAGCGCTTTCTGTGGTGACGTTCCGGTCTCACCAACACTCGCCGCGAATCCGGATTCGCTGGCATTTTCGCGCAAAGTCACGCTGGCATCACTGGATCTGAGTTATGACTTCGGCCCAGTCACACTCAAGAGCCAAACCTCCGTTTACGACGCAGATACCGACAACGCATCCGACAATGCGCTTGGCTTCAACAATGGCCGCGGTTACACGTTCAACATTGTTAATAACGCTGCGCCCACCGTGGTGTTGCGGCAGCAAGCGCTGCCAGTGTTCGTCGGCTCTGGTCAGGGCGAAACACAAACCAAAACCCAGGAGCTGCGTTTGGAAGGCAGTGTCGGCGAGAAGTTCAATTGGGGTATTGGTGGATTTCTGAGCAAGAACGATTACGTTAGCAAAGGTCGTCTGGTCTATGACGGCCGCAACCTGGCGGCCGGCGAGCGGCCGCAGGCGGATATTTTCTTCGTGGCCGCCAACCCGGCCGCAGTTTCCAAAGATCCGACCCGGACCATGTTGGAACTCTCCCGGTTTGTCGCCCAGGATTACCAGGGTGCGTACTTTGGCTCGGTCGAATTCAAGCCCATTGACGGGTGGACCTTTGGGGCGGAACTGCGCCGCGACCGAGAAAACCGCGAGCGCGTGAATGTTGTGGCAGGGCCTGCAACCTATCAACAGCGTACTTTCGATTACACAACTTGGCGCACGCACGCGGATTTCACGCTGTCCGAGTCGCAGCACTTTTATGCGTCCGCTGCCAAGGGCGTGATTTCGGGCTATTTCAACGGCAAGACCGATCCGGTAGCGGGCAACCTGCCGGTGCCCGCCGACTTGCAGGTCTACAATCCTGCAGAGAATAAAACCTACGAAATCGGCTGGAAAGCGCAGTGGTTAAATCGCCGGCTTGGCACTGAACTGGCGGTGTTTTACATCGACTACACGGGCATCCAGATTCCGGCGACACCGCCTACGCCGCTCATTACCAATCTGGTGCAGAACGTCGGCGATGCGACCTCGAAAGGCTTTGAACTGAGTGTCAATTTCGCTGCCACCGATAAGCTGCAGGTGGGCGCGACCTACTCGTATTCGCCCACGCATTTCAAGAGCGGCACGGTCGATGCAGGCGTGTTGCGCTATTGCGGTGGCACTGGGACAACAATCCCGGCCGCGGCGCTCGGGTTCTGTCCGTCGCTGGTGTTCCGCGGCGCGACCCTGCCCGATATTTCCGGCAAGCCTTTGCCGCGGTCACCTAACAGGCTGGCAAGCGTCTACGCGGCTTTCGAAACGCCCGTGTCGGGCGATTGGACGATGTACACGCGCGCCGATGGCAGCTACACCTCGTCGACCAACGCCCTGACGATCGGGTTGACCACCATTCCTTCGCGAACCATCGTCAATGCGCGTATCGGCGTGCGCAAGGGTCCGCTCGATGTGGCGCTCTGGGGTCGCAATGTGCTGGACGAGAAGTTCGTGTCGGCGGTAATTTTCCAGCCGCCGCTCAACGCGACCAGCGCCGCGTTCGTGCCGAACGTGACCCAGGGCGAAAGAGCCACTTACGGTCTGACAGCAAGCTACTCGTTCGGCGCCAAGTAACAGGTCATGACAGGCAGGGCTCGTTATGAATCCGGAGCGGTGGTTGCGCGCCTGGATGGCAGATCTTGCCACCGACACCGGGACGCTTGATGTTGGCCGGCGCGACCTGCTGGGCGGCGGTACTGCGGCAATTTTGTTAGGTAGCGGCGCTTTGACGGCGGCTTCGCCCGCTGAAGCCGCCAGCCTGAAGTCCGGTGGCTTGAATCCAATCGAGTCATCGTTCGTCGAGTTCCCGGACGAGATGGGCCGGTTTCGCGCCCACATGCGTTTCGAGCGCGATATGCGCGATGAGGCGCAAGTGACCTCCTGGTACCACTTTACGCAGTACCTGGTGACGCCAGGCTTTAGGCCGACGCCGATAGTGCGCTTCGAAGGACTGGAGTATTCCTACCTACGGCGGATCGGCCGCGAGACTTGGCGCGTTCACGGCCATAACATGTCGTTTCCGCGGGATTTGCGTACCGGGCAATGGTCGGATGCTGCTAACAATCCAGTGACCGGGGAGACGCTTAAAGTTGAGCCCATGTTCCTGACAGGCGATCCGGGCATGTTGCATTCGCCGCGAGGATTCCTGACTCTTGACCAGCCACAGCCGCAATGGGTGACTCCGAATCTGATGTTTCGCCGCGAAGGCGAGCTGATCAAGATGGAGCAGATTCGGCCCGTGCCTGAGAGCTGGCCGAAGATGTTTGTCGAGAGTTCCTGCAGTTTCGTGCCGCGGCGCGAGTTTGACAACCCGCGCATTACGTCATTGCTCTACCAGACCGCGGGGTTTTACATTTCCCCGTTTCCAAAGTGGATGCTGATGGGCGATAGGCCTGGGCATATGCTCGGCGCATGGAGCGGCCGCAAGTTGCGCGGGCCGCATGAATTACCGCCCGAGTTCCGCGCCCGTGCTGAGCGCGACCGGCCTGATCTGCTCGAGGCGCGCTGGGAGGAGTTCGAGAAACCCATACCGGATGCCTTGCGTGCGGCAGTGAGCTAACAATTCCATCGAAAGCGTCATTGTGTTCGCCAAAAAGATTGGGAAAAATTTGACGCAATTGAGGGACGAGAGCGGTGAGGGGGTGAGGTTCACCCCGTTTGCTGTACGAGTACGGCCAACACACATGGAACAGCAGATTTTCTGAAGGCATGGTCGCGCGCACCCGAGATCAGGAGGTGCGTGATGCCAAGTTCCCAGTCCAAGCCCAGCGCTGCGACGTTGCCGCGAATGATTCGCAAGTTTGATCCGGTGTGGCGGCTGCCTCTGGGGCGACGCGGACCTAGTCCGTGACAGGTGCCAAACGATCTACAGAAAGGACAAGTTGTGAACGCCTACAGGCGGATCAGTGAGCATGTCTTCGCCGACCAACTGTAAGTGCGGCAGGGTATCGGGCGCACTTTCGACGTCCAACAATTTTTGGACATATATCTAGGGTAAAAATCTAGGACAAAACACCTGTTTCGAGATGAAGTGGCCGGATCGGGCGCGAATTGCTGTTTTGAACTGTGTATTCAAATTTTAAAGAAGCATCGCCATGAACCACGCTCGTCGACGATCTAGCTATCGATTTGCCGGCATTCTGTTTATGACGCTCTGCGTCGAAAGTCGCGCGCTGGCGCAGCAGGGCAGCCCTCAGATCTCCACGTCCGCCGTCCGCGAGCCCACTCTCAGCTATGCGGCGCTCGCATCTCAGGTGGTGGCGCCGGACCTGACGCCGTGCCCAAAGGGACCAGCTCCCCGCCCGTACGACGGTAGCTACCGGCGCACTAACTCCAGCGGCTTTCTTGACACGCGCATGGTGATCGATTCCCAGACTTCGACAATCCGGAACCTGGAGCAGGTGATGGGCGACCTGCAGGCGCTCACAGAGCAGGTCCGATGCCAGACCGCCAACACGCGCCTGCTGTTCAAGTTTGAGTTACAGATGGCGAGCGAATGCGCATTCGAGCCGCCGGTGCAGTACGCTCCCTATCCGAGCGGCCGCGTGGGCACCGGCTTTCCGGACGTCACCGCTGTCATCGCCGGCACAGGTTTTCTGCGGCGCAGGGAAATCGACATCCTCGGCGACATCCAGGTGCGCGTACAGCGCCTGCATTGCGAGCAATCCAAGCTTGCGCAGATGAGTGCGCGCCTGCTCTCGCGCAACGTCACGACAGATCAGGCCGCGCAGGCGCAGGCGGCACAGCAGCCGTGTCGCCGGCCCGCTCCGTCGCCGTCCTACGTGAACAAATACATCCGCTACTACGCGAGCGGCATCATGGACTACAAGATGGCGAA
Organism: Gammaproteobacteria bacterium; assembly: GCA_043769085.1. Taxonomy (GTDB): domain Bacteria; phylum Pseudomonadota; class Gammaproteobacteria; order Steroidobacterales; family Steroidobacteraceae; genus UBA964. The sequence goes on along the minus strand of JAYVJR010000047.1, from coordinate 55,772 downwards.
CAACACCTTCGCGTACACGCAGGAGCAGTTTGAAGGGTGGCTCGATGATTTGCAGACTCGCATCGAGCAGACTCGCTGTCAGCAGCGAAACGCGAAGGCTCAGATTAACGCCATCATTGCCGCGCGTGTGCGCAGCCTAGTGCTCGCGCAGCAGCTGACGAGTACAACGGCCATCGCGGCGAATGACGCGGTTCGCTTCGGAGCGAACGGCGGCGTGAAGTCCCGTGCGAAGCAGAGGATGGCGCCGCGCGTGGGCGTGGAGAGTGTGGTTCACCCCGACACTCAGATCGTCGACGCGGGCTCTCCGTTGGCCCGTGCCGTGCAGGGCGCCGCGCTGTCGCAGGGGGAGGCGCAGCCGGCCGCCGTTTCGACACCTCCCGTCGTGCCACCGCGCCCCGCAGAACGCGACTGCAGCCAGGTCGCGCCCGATCCGTCCTATCAGCAGCCGGCGCGCCATATGCAGTGCCAGGCGAGCGCGCAGGACTGTGACGTCTATGTCGAGTTCACGATGAATTTCATCGCTGACCTGCGTGCGAACACGCAGCGCTACGCAGACGACCTGCAGGTGCGGCTCGCGCAATCGGCCTGCGAACAGCAGAACCTCAACACGGCGATGAGCTATCTCATTCCGCTGCTGGGGAATCCGAGTGCGCGAGACGCGTTCAAGGAAAACCTCCCCACCGCCATTCGGGTGCCGCAATAGCAACTGCCTTTACCGCTGTTGCAACGTAACCGTTGGTACAAGACAAATAGATCTTTCCTAACATTTTCGATTGAGCAGTTTCTTGAGTCGCTGGCGCCAGCAGCGGCGCGTTGGCCGCCGCGATCGGATCGCATGAACATGCAATTTTTTCTTACCAAAGCGACGGCTCGCATATCTCGCTCACAAATGTTGTTGTCGACCTCGATGTTGCCATCATCAATAAAGCGAGTGAGGGCTTCCCACCGCACCAGCGCGTAGCGGATGGCCAGAGTCAATGCCGATTTCTCCGCCGCGCGCCGCGCGCCGCGCGCGCTAAGCCTGGCGCCAACACGGGTACCAACGTGTCATCGGCACGCAGCTTGTTAGCGCTCAATACAAGATTCGAGAGTTCTTTCACTAACGGCAATAAAAAACGCCACGCCGACCCAGCCAGAGAGGATCGAGCGTTCGAGCTCAGCACATGCGCCAGGAGTCCAGGACCCGGTAGTCCAGGATCAATCGGGCGGCTCATGCCCAGCGGCAGGGTCATGGCTTTGCAGCGCCTGCATATGAATTTGGGTCGCATGTGCCGCAAGATCTTTAGAGGTCTTTTGGTCGAAGATGCGCAACTGACCGCCGCAATGATCTCAGCGACAATCCTGTCAGTGATTCCCTAACAAATGCCGGATCGGTCTCGACCGCCTCGTTGGTCTTCAGAGACCTCGCTGCCCTGGGACTCGAGTGTCAGCTCGAGCGGCGTGATCTCGCGGCTGAGGCTTTCTAGCGTTCGCAATTCGCCGCGCCCGCGGCTTGATTGCGTGGTTGCGGCGCAGCCACTTCAAAGTCCGTTGCGTTCGCGTTCGTATCGCTGCAGCCTGCCGCGTTGCGAACTGCAGCGGTTTGGTTGCCTAACTGCGCTACCGGTGCGCCTCCCTCGGAACAATTCGCTGCGCCATAGCCGACAAAATCGACCATGTAGGCGCTTGCCGGGCAGAAGCCAATGAGCGTGGCGTTGTTTCTAACGAGCGCAATTTTCCCCGCTTTGGCTGCCAGCGAAGGGAGACTGCGGACATTGGCGTTAGGTAGTGGGTTCCCGGCTCCAGCGCCATTGGAATTGTGGATCAGGAAGTACCCGCCGGGTGCGATCGTGCCCGTCAGTGGGGCAACCTGCCAACCAGGTCCGCCGCTGGATGCATATTGAATCGACCAGCCGCTCAGATTGACTGCGGAGGTTCCTCGGTTCAGCAATTCGATGAAATCGCTAACAAAAGAAGAATCAGCGCTGCCGCCGCCGCCGTAGACCTGACTGATTACCACATCGGTATCCGCGATCGCAGGATTTACAGCAATGCTCAGGGATCGGGCGTAATCGCGGCTTAAGTGATACTGCATCGATGCGGTGAAGCCGCGCTGTCCGGCTGGGCTCAAGCCATTGAGAATCCTTGTATGTTCGTCGTTCATTTCGGTATCACCTAACGCGCCTAACGCCAAATCACCAAAAATGGCGCTCGCGATATCGAATCCCAACCAGTAGAAGACGTCTGATTCAACGTTATGCGCGGCCGCAACTGCCGGGTCCGCGCGCGCAATGATTGCTCCGGCGGCGGCGAACTGGGCGTTTCTGTTGCGCTCCAGGGAAAACGCTACGGCCGCCTCAAAACCGCGTTGTTCTGCCGGAGGTAGAGCGTCATGGATGCGCTGCTTGCCAGGTCCGGGTGCCGTTTGTCCTTCCGCCGCCGCCATGCCGATATCGAATCCTCGCTGGCCGGGGCCTTCCGTTTGCTGACCGCGAAGCGCCATGGCTAACGGATCCTGCTGTGCGATCAACAGGCCGCTTGTCGCCAGATCTGGCTGGGCCTGCAAGTCTGCTGAGCGGCACATGGCTTCGAGTCGGGCGGCATTTGGTGAGTTACGCTCTCGTGACTCGCGTGCGACCTCACAGATGGGACGCGCCGGGCCGGGTGTGGACGGCCCGCCCACCCGCCCGATTGAGCTAACCGTCGGTTTACTAGCCTCACACATGGCTTCCAACCGAGGGGCGTTAGGTGAGTTACGCGCTCGTGACTCGCGTGCGACCTCGCAGATGGGACGCGCCGGGCCGGGTGTGGACGGCCTGCCCACCCGCCCGATTGATGAGATGACCGGCCGAGGATTGGCAGGCGCTGCGCCACAGATCAGGCCGAGTGCGTCCAACCAAATACCTGATCGGCCGTTGATACCGACGGCGACGAGATTGTCGGGACAACTTTGGTCTCCAGATTGTCGTTGAACCGATTGGCCAATCAAAAAGAAAGGGTGTGGTGGTGCGGTATAGCCGGGCCCATCAAATACAGCGGCAGGGTAGCCAGTCGGCTTTAGTCCCGGCGCAACCTGACCGCAATATAGATGGATGTTGTTTACGATTTGGGAATCAGCGCCTTCCGAAGCGACAAAAAGACCGATCACCGCAGGTGCTGTGTCCTGACACAGGAGCGCGACTACGCCGGCACCGGGTCCACCGAAACCGGTGGCAAAGGCGCGGCGTGACGCGGCGACATTGGCCGAATTTGCGGCGAGGCAGATGGGGCGGATACCGTCCACATCATCGCCAGTGCGTAATTCCAGACCGTTGAGAATTTCGCCCAGTTGGCAGCGAGCCACGAACTGGCCACCCCCTGGGCCGCCAAGCGGCGGCAAAATCTGGTCGGCCTGCGCGAGCGCGCGACTACCGATGCAGAGTGTCATAATCGCTTCACCAATAAACAGGCAGATAGATCGTCGTCGGGCATTGTTCATGGCGGCGCTGCTCTGAATTTTGAGTACACACTTCAGAACAGCAAATCGCGTCCGATCCGGTCACGCCATCTCGAAATTCCAGGCCTTTGTGCCTAAACTAGATTCATGAATCCATTGGCCGACGAAAGTGAGTCCGATTCCCTGTCCCAGTGGGTTGATCCGGCAACGGCCGCGCCGGTCAGGGCGCTGGCTGATCGCCTGGTTCCGCTCTTCTTCGATGAACTCAAGCGTTTGGCGCATCGTGAGCGTAAGCGAGTCGGTGCTGGCCACACGCTGCAAACCACTGTGCTCGTGAATGAGGCCTATCTTAAGCTCCGCAGTGCGGCCGGTTGGAACGACGATCAGCACTTTCTGCGCGCCGCGGCACTGGCGATGCGCCACGTGCTGGTCAACCATGCACAGGCGCGGCTCACGTCCAAGCGCGGCGCAGGTGCGGCGCACGTGCCACTGACGGCGGCGCCGGACATCAGTAGCGATGACTCCGACGCGACGATCGTGAACCTGCATGATGCTTTGGAAGTTTTGTCGATCGAGGCGCCACGACTCGCCCAAGTGGTGGAATGCCGCTATTTTGGTGGCTTCGATGACGCGGCAACCGCCAAGGCGCTCAATCTCTCGGAGCGCACCGTTCGCCGCGACTGGGTGTTAGCTCGCGCCTGGCTCAATCGAGCGCTCGATCCGGCAATAGGCACCTGAATATCCGACCGTTGCAGGTATGGTGCGCCAGGATTTTCGCAGTCCCGATGACATGCCCCGCAGAGGATCAAAAATGGAACAGGATCGTTGGCAGCGAATTGAAGCATTGTTCGCCGGCGCCATTGAGTTGCCCGAGTCGCAGCGCAGTGTCTTCCTGGCTCGCGCTTGCGGTGCCGATGCACCACTGCATGCGGAGTTGCGCTCGCTGCTAACGGCGCATGGTACAACAACAGGCCCGCTCGATTCGCCACCCGAGTTCGGAGTCGATTCCACGGATGGCACGCCGCGGCTTGCCGCAGGTACTCGCATTGGTACTTGGGCAATCGGCGAATTGATCGGTCATGGCGGGTCCGGTGATGTGTACCTGGCTCATCGAGCCGATGGCGCGTTCGAACAGCAGGTGGCCATCAAGTTGCTGCGACCAGAGGCGGCGAGCCAGGTGGCGCGTTTTAATGTTGAGCGGCAAATTCTTGCGCGACTCGATCATGCGGGCATCGCACGGCTGCTCGACGGCGGGCTCGCGACGGATGGACGCCCGTACGCCGTTGTTGAATATGTGGCTGGCGTGCCGTTAATCGAGCATTGTCGCGCACGCAGCTCAAACTTGGAAGAACGCCTGACACTTTTCTCTCAGGTCTGCGAAGTCGTTGCCTATGCGCACCGCAATCTGATTGTTCATCGTGACCTGAAGTCTGGGAACATCCTTGTGACGCCTGAGGGCCGCGTAAAACTGCTTGATTTCGGTATTGCCAAACAACTGGATCCGGAGAATTGGCATCAGGGTGATCTAACCCGAGCACCCTTCACGCCTGATTATGCAGCGCCAGAGCAGTTGACCGGCGAGTTGGTAACTACAGCGACAGACGTCTACGCACTTGGTGTGCTGCTGTTCGAGTTGCTAACAGATCGCCGTCCCTGGGCGAGTGCGGGCATGGCGCTATCACGCATGGTGCGTCTAATTGTTCACGACGTACCACCGGCACCCAGCCGAGTTGCGCGTGACAGGGATGCGCCGCCGGTTGCAGCGCGCCTGCTGCAAGGAGATCTGGATGCGATCGTTGCGAAGTGCCTGCGCAAAGAGCCGGCGCATCGCTATGCAACGGTCGATGAATTGCGACAGGACCTCGTTAGTCACCAACAGCATATGCCGGTCGCAGCGCGCGAACGGGTGGGAATGTACGTCCTCGGCACTTTTTTGCGGCGCTATCGTTGGGCCGTGGTCGCCGCTTGTCTGGTTTTTGTGTCTCTGGCAGTGGGTCTGGCCACTGCTATTTGGCAGGCAGATCAGGCCGGGCAGCAATCACGCCGCGCGGAGGCGCAAACGCGCATTGCTAACGCAGAGGCCACGAAAGCGGCGTTTGTGAAAGATTTTCTGCTCGACATTTTTAATTCGAACAGCCGCCAGCAAGTTGACCCTCTGAAAGCACAGAACACCACGGCGCTGCAACTACTTGATCGCGCGGCTCAGCGTCTGATATCCATGAAGACATCCGATCCAGTCACCCATGACGATCTTCTAAATACGGTCGGATCTCTCTATTCGGAAATGGGTGCTATCGATACCAGCGTCATCCTGTTTAAGAGTCGTCTGGATCTGGCTAAGCGCAGTTTTGCTCGCGATGATCCGCGCGTGATCGACGCACTTCAAAAATATGGTGGTGCGCTTTATGACGCCGAAGGCTGGAAGAACGCGATGGGTCCACTGTCTGAGGCGGACGCGTTACTGAAGTCACGGAATGATCTTGTTAGTCTGGATCGAGCACGACTGGATATCCGGCTTGGCGAGTACTGGCGCAGCACGGATCTCAAGCAGGCGCTATTCCTCGTGCACCGGGCAGTGGCGCTGTTCCGGGATCGCTATCCTAACGATCCGGACTATGCCAACGCCCTGCTTGGAGCCGGCCTCGCCGAAAGCGACGCTTTGCACCACAATTTGTCGGAACAAATGTATCGCTTGGCGGTAAAAACGCAGGAAAGACTTGGTACGCCGGAAGCTTTTCGCGTTCAAAACATTGTGATGCTGGCTGACGCACAGCGCTCCCTGTGGATGGAGGTGCCTGCTGAACAGAATTACCGCAGAGGGCTTGAGATTGCACGGAGGATCAACGGCCCCGACCATGTCGATACGCTACAAACACAACTTCGTTACGGCGGGTTCCTGCGGGTCGTATCCAAGTTCCGTCAAGCTATCGACATGTTGCGCAGTGCTGAGGCGCTCGCAGTGGCCAAGAGCGGCGACAATGAGTCATTCCATTTGCCAACAATCAGAACGGACCTGGGCAGAGCCTTGTTTCTCTGGGGTGAACCAGACGCGGCACTAAAACTCAGCAGGCGTGCGATCTCTGTGCGCGAAAAGACAAGACCAAATACCAAACAACATGCTAACATGTTGTTAGCTATGGCGCCCCAACTCACTATGCTGGGTCGCTTCAAAGAAGCCGATTCGGCGCTGGCTCAAGCCGAAGAGATTTCCAACAAAGTAGGGCAACCAGTATTGACATCGCATCTACTGCTTTTTCGAGCCGAAAACCTATTGGCTCAAGGGGCTATCGAGGAATCGATTGCCACGATTGACACAGCAGAAAAAGCCGCCCAGGAAGCTGCAGTCAGGGAGCCTACGGCATGGCGGGACAAGCATCTAGCGCAAAGTCTTCGCATACAACGCGCTCGAGCTATGATAGAAAATACTGACTTCTTCGCTGCCGCGCCGCTGCTCCAAACACCCTCGCTGGCGATAATAGGCGCGAATGAAGCCGCTTTTTTCCAGATGCTCGAGTATGAGCGTATGGTTCTCCTTGGTCGGCTCTACACGCATCAACGTCGCGCCGATCTAGCAGTGCCCATTCTGCGAACAGCGCTCGATTGGCGGCGGGCCCACTTGTCCCGAAAAAGTCCCCTTGTTCTGCAGGCCAGCGTGGCGCTTGCAGAAGCACTTGCAGAAGCCGGGCGGATCGAGGACGCGAGACGACTGGTTATTGATGCCAATGCAATTGCACGCCAACACTCACAGCTCGGCAGGCAGTACCTCGAGCCGCTGCGGCGGGCGCAGAAACAAGCGATGTTGCCTAACGCGGACTTGACGAAAATGCGCCAGATCCCTGAACAACTGGATTGATCCGGTAGCGAACGGCAGCTCCTGATATCAATGGCCAAGGCGCTCACGATCCAGAAACCGCTATCTGCACACGCAATCATTGCGGTTCAATAGCCTGCTAGCGCTTGTACATTTTCCCGGACTTCAGGAGCGATTGCGCTTCGGCCGTCCACTTGCGATCTATCGGGAAGGATGACTGCCGCAACAAGATCAGCGCATCATTTAGCTTGAGCGCTGCGTCTTTGTGGCGACCGTTGGCATCCAGCGCCATGGCGTGCCAGTAGGCGGCTTCGCCCGACCAGCGGCTTTTGGGATCTTGCTGCTGCCAAAAAGCAATTGCTTGCAACGACCATGTCAGTGCAGCCGCGTTGTCCCCGGATAGCAAGTTCAAGCGCGCCAGTGCAACCCAGAGGTCGGCGCGTTCCGGCGTCACTTCGAAATACATCTTCATGTTTTCGGCGAGCGCTCTATCTAACGATTTTCGCGCTCGAGTCAGATCACCTCTGTCGAGACTGGCGACACCGGCCCAGAGATGAGCCAGCGGGATGTAAGTTTGATCATTGACGCCGCGGGCCTCGAGAACTGGTAACGCTGCCGTTAGTTCCTGTTCAGCCAGATCGGGCGCTCGTTGCAACACGTGATACCAGCCTAACAACGTTTGGGGGCGCATCACAAAACCGTCTTGCTGCTCATGCATGATTTGCAGCATGCGTTCTAATTGTGTCCGAGCGCCGGGTTGCTCGCCGCTGAGGGCTCGGGCAAACAAGGCAAAAAAAGACGCAATACGAACTTGGCGATCCTTCGGGCCTGAATTGTCGATAGCAAATTGACGCCACCTGTCGGCCGACAAGGCCGCCGCCGCGAGTTGCCGGTTCTGCAACAATGTTAACGTCAGTCCAGCTTCGGCCCCCATGCGCGTATAGCCGGTAACGTGGTTGGCGTCCAAAATGGCGTTGCCGCGTATGAATCGATTGACGGCCGCCGCCGATGCGCCGGCTCGGCGTTCGGTCTCTGCGTGGGACAATATCTCAATGGCATAGTCTTTCGACCCTGCGCCAAAAGCGGCGCGGATCAAGGGCTCATTGCGTTCAAACTCGGCACGCGCCTCCTGAACACGCTGCGTTTCCGACAGACAGCGCGCTCGGACACTGCGCACGACCGCGATTTCTGGGTGTCTGTCTGACCCCAGTAAGGCAGGCAGTTGCGTCAGGATTTCGTCGGCATTGGCAATGGCAGCGTCGCATTGATCGGCATGCCATTGCGCACGAGCCAGCTCGCGACGTTGAAACCAGTATTCCAAATTCTGCGGACCGAGCAGTTTTTTAATTAAGTCCGTCGCTGCTGAGTCCGATTTAACGGCCGCTTGGGGATCGTTGCGATTCAAATGTAAATAAGCCCGTGTCGACCAGAGATGGGCGAGCAACAGCGATGGTGGCCGCTGTCGCAGAGTCTGCTCAGTGCTGTCCAAAATCTGGGCGGCTGCATCAAGTTTGTCGGTCGCGACTAAGGCGTTCGCCTCGCCAATGCGCGCGCGCAACGCGGCATCTGTTCCTGTTAGCTGTTGACGCTGCGCCAGTTTCGCAGTCCGATCAAACGTCGCCAAGCTGGACGCATAAGAATTCAGTTCATTGAGACTAAGCCCGACAGTGAGGTACAGCTCTAATTGTTGCTCAGGCTCGTTGCGAAACTCGCGCTCGATGCGTGGCAGTGCCTGCTGTAGCAGATCAACGACGCGTAGTTCCGCGCCACCACCACTGGAAGGACTGGCGTCACGGAACAGTGAAAGTACAAAGGCATTGGTCGCATTCGCCCGTGTGGCCTCGGCGGTTGCAATGCGCGCTTGCCACAACGAAACGCCAGCGCCACCTAAAACTGCTATGGCTGCAACTCCAGCCGCACCAAGGCCCACACGATTGCGTCGGGCGAACTTTCTAAATCGGTACCAGCGGCTGTCGGGCCGGGCGACAATAGTTTCATGGCGTAAAAAACGCGTAAGGTCAGCGGCGAACGCATCAATGGACGCGTACCGATCTTCGGGGTTTTTCTTGATCGCCTTATTAAGTATTGCATCCAGGTCGCCACGCAACTGACGTGCGATCGCCGGGTTTTGACAAGCATCACTGGCTAACAGCGTATTGCCCGTGACGATCGCGTCCTCCAGTGCAGCAGGACTACGGCGCGGGATTGGATAGGGTGATGCAACTGCGACTAGTGCATACAACACACAACCCAAGGCGTATACATCGGTCGGTGTGCCGATCGACTCGCCTTTAATTTGTTCCGGGGCCGCGTAGTCGAGAGTAAAGACACGACTGCCTGCTTGGGTGATGCGCGAGGCCAGATCGTCATCCGCCTGCAATAATGTGGCAATGCCGAAATCCAGCAACCGAATTGTGCCATCGTCCGACACCAGGATGTTGCTGGGCTTCAAGTCGCGATGCACGATCAGGCGGGAATGAGCATAGGCCACTGCTCGCGCGACCTGCAGAACGAGTTGCAGGCGTTCGACAACCGTCAGCGCGCGCGAGTTGCAGTATTGATCGATGGGCTCGCCCTGTACGTACTCCATTGCAAGATACGGACGGCCCAGCTCATCGACGCCCGCGTCGTATAGCCGCGCGATACCGGCGTGTTCCAGGCGTGCCAAAATATCGCGCTCGCGCGCCAGTCGAGTGTTCACATCGCGCAGCGTCCAGGTCCACTTGGGCAGTTTGAGCGCGACACTGCGTTTCAACCGGCCGTCGACTCGCTCAGCGAGCCACACGGAACCCATCCCGCCTTCTCCTAACAGCCGCACCAGCTGATAGGGTCCTATTCGCAGGCCGGCCGCTAACCTGTCGTCGGTCGTTGCCTCGGTGCCACCAATGATATTGAAAACGGGCGGCGCATCGAGCGGACCGCCAGGTTCCTCGTGGGCGCGCAGCAGAGATTCCAGTTCGGCACAGAGCGACGGGTCTTCGCTGCGCAGGGCGTGCAGTCGGACCGCCCGTTCCGCCGCGGGCAGTGCGGTCAATTCATCGAACAGGGACTGAATCCGATCCCAAGGAGCAGGCGGCATGGCACGACCTTAGTGGGCGACGCCTGCGAATTTGCGCGTTGCGCAGCCGATGGGCAAGTTCAAAATTTTGGAAGCTCTTGGCCGTTACGGCTAAGTTTTACTGTTTGTCTGGTTAGAAAGCCCGTTATTGCCAGCGGGCTGCGAAGGAGAATGTTCATGGCGCGCCGAAATCACCGTTGGAAAAGTTGGGGACTCCTGATGCTGAGCATTGGTGGGACAACCATCGCTGGTGCACAGTCGCCCGGAACCCCGGCGTATCCCGCCGCACACCCTGGCTACGCTACGAATTCTCCGGCGCCCGCCCAAAATTCACCGCAGCGTTTTCGCATGCGTGACCTGTTTGCTGCGACTTTGGCGACGGTTGTTCAGAGTTCAGGAGTTGCGCTTGCGAGCTCTTTGTCACAAGGTATGAATGGCGCAATTACCCAATGGCTGGGTCGCAAGTCAACAACACGTTCGGCTGAGTTCGCGTATCCCAGTGCGACTGGTGCGACTGCACCGATGCCTGCCCCCTATCCCAACTACGAATCAGCGCCTGATTCGTCGGCAGCACCCCAACCGGGCATGCCTGGGGGCGCACCGGACACCTACCCTGGCGCCAATGGCTACCCGGGCCAGGACTCGTATCCCGGTACCGATTCTTACCCGATGCCGGGCGCTGCCGGCGGCGCAGCAGACATCGGCTTTCCTAACAATGGCGATGTCTATGCGGGGATTGCCTACGAAATCCATACGCTGTCACCGGGAGGCGTGAGTCAACGGATCGATCCGCAGAATCATACATTTCGCGGCGGCGAGCGTTTCATGGTGCATTACCGACCGAGTCTGCCGGGCCTCATCCGCGTATTTAATACCGATGGGCGTGGTCGGACGACACAAATCGATAGCACGCAGTCAGGTGGCGGCGGTCTTGAATCATTGGGACCCTACGAATTTGCAGACGAACCGGGCAATGAAGTGCTGATTTTGGAGCTGCAGCCTTGTGCAAACTCGGCCCTGATGACGGCGACGCGCAGTATCGTCAAGGTCGGTAGCGCTGGTATGCCTAACGCGGAATATCCTAACGCTCCTAATGCGGTGCCGACCCCTGCGTCGCTCAATCTCGGTAATTGCGGTCGCCCGGCAACGCGCGGTCTCAAAACCAAAACGCGGTCGATACGCAAAGTCGACGTTGAAGATGGCACGAGCTTCGCGCTGGATGCGGTTGCGCCCGCTGAAATGGCGAGCGGCAGTCTGGCCGCGCGTCAGGTCACGATTACTTTGGTACATCGGTGAAGGCTGTCGCGACCCGCGGCATGACGAGACGCTGGAGCTCGCTGATTCCGGCGGTGCTCGCCAGCGGCGTTGTCGGGACAACGGCGTTCGCTGACCCGGTCAACGGAGTCGTCCGCGCTGGGAGCGCAACCATACAAGGCACTCCGGGCAGCACCACGGTCACACAAACCAGTGCGCGTGCCGTCATCGACTGGCGCTCCTTTGACATCGGGCCGACTGAGCGTGTGCTGTTTGTTCAACCGAATGCCCAGGCCGCGCTGCTTAATCGAGTGACCGGTAGCCAGTTTTCTTCGCTGCAAGGCACGCTCAGCGCCAATGGCCAGGTTTACCTCGTCAACCCGAACGGCATCGTCATCGGCAATAGCGCACGAATCGATGCAGCAAGTTTTGTGGCGAGCACGGCCAATATTGGTAATGACGCATTCATGGCGGATCCGGCGTCGGCGTTGGGTCGTTACGCATTTAACGAACTAACAACAGCGGCTAACACGGCCACGATCAGCAATGCTGGTACGATCACGGTCGCAGACGGCGGGCTGGTCGCACTGGTTGCGCCGTCGGTGCGCAATTCAGGCACGATCACCGCGCGGCTGGGAAAAATCACTTTGGGATCGGCCCGCTATTTTACGCTGGATCTGTTTGGCGATGGTCTGATCCGACTGGCCACACCCGACTCCCTGAGTGCTACAGTTCTTGATACGACGGGCGCCCCGAGCCGAATCCAGCTCGACGTTGGCGGTCAGTTGTTAGCAGATGGTGGTCGGATTCTGCTGCTCTCTGTTCCCGCAGCAAGCGCGGTCATGGATCAGGCGATTAATCTGACGGGCGTGGTGCGCGCGCAGACCGCATCGAACGGCCAGCGCGGCAGTATCCGATTGCTAGCGTCCGGCGGTATTCGCGTAAGCGGTACGCTCAATGCGAGTGGCGTCACTACGGCTGATCGTGCCGGCGACCTCGCGCTCGTCGGTAATAACGTCACTCTGACTTCGACGGCCCAATTGTTGGCCAATGGTGGCGGTGGCGGCGGCAATATCAGCGTCGGCGGCCGTTGGCCGTTAGGTAGCTCACCGCTCAATACGGATCTGGTGCAGATCGATGCGGGGGCTCAGGTGCGCGCCTGCGGCACAGTGGCGTGCGCCGCTGATGCCAGTGGTGGTAGCGGTCAGGGCGGTTTCGTCAGCGTCGTGTCGACTCAAGGCACTGCGGTTGGCGGTGAGCTCAATGTGTCCGCGGGCACTGGCAGGCAGGCTGGCATCATCGAAGTGCTATCGGATGCGGGCCAGGTAACGCTGGCAGCCACCGCCAACTTGATTGCACGCAGCGCGAATAGTCAACCGGCGGGATTCATCGCTATAGTCGGACGGACTTTGTCACTCGCGTCCGCTGTGTCTATCGATTTGCGCAATTCGCAAAATCAACTGACCGAAGGACAACAACGTCTGATTTCAGACTCGACACCTGGATCAACGGTGCGCAGTTATGTAACCGAAGACGGATTATCGCAACGACGTACGGAGGCGCCGCTGCTATTTCACGCGTATGCGAACAACGGCTATGAAAACTCCCTGCCGGGGCCTAACGTCTTTGCGTTTTTGACTGAAACTCCGGTCGGTACCGTGCGACCCAGTGGCGGGGTGCCGACCAATCTCGCGGGCAGTGCGAGCGATCCCTTGACATCGATCGCGGTGGTATTGACACCACCACCACCGCCGGCACCGCCCACACCCACACCCACACCCACACCCACACCGACACCCACACCCACACCGGGAGATCCGCCGCTCGGAGCCGAGTCGCCGAACGTCGCGGAGTCGACCCGTCCAACCGCAGGTGATAGAACCGACAATGGGCCAGCCGCAACCGTGTTAGCCGGCGGACCGGGTGTCGGACGCACAGCGGATCTGGGACGCAGCGGTAGCGTCGCCGGGGCCAGTCCGGATGTCTTTACCAATAACCAGCACGTAATCGCTCCCGCGACCAACGGCGATGCAACCGATGGTCGAGTGAGCGACTACCTATGCACTACACCGTATGCCGATAACGGTTGCTCCAGCGATGACACGCGCGGTCGTTAGCCTCACGTCCTTGATCGTGTTGCTGGCACGCACGATAGGTGCGTCCGCGGCGGAGCCCAAGGTGGTACGCGCCGACGAGCGACTCGAAGTCGATGAGGTGGTGCGACAATTGCAACCGCCGAAGCCAGCGACGAAGACACGATCCATTCGGCGGGTAGCTGATGTCGCGACGAGCAATTCGAACGGGCTGAGTCTGCAGGTTGGTTTTGCCTACGACTCGGCTGAGTTGCCTGCACAATCCACGGCCCAACTGCAGGCGCTGGCGCTCGGCATACTCGCGCTGGACCCGGCCGCCAAAATTCAAGTCGTCGGTCATACCGATGCCCTTGGGCAACCGGCCTACAACGATGAGCTATCCAGGCGCCGCGCCGCAGCGGTCCGTGATCGACTGGTGGAGCTTGGCGTTCCTGGCCGGTTGATGATCATTAATGGCTTAGGCAGCCGCCAACCTGCGGCAGGTCTCGCGCCCGAGGCATCGCAGAATCGTCGTGTCGAAGTATTGCGACAAGCGGAGAATTCACCGTGAAATGTCTGTTGTTAGGGTTGGGATACTTTGCCAGTATTGGCGCGGTCGTGGCGCAGGTAACCATTCCGGCAGGTCTGGAGCCGGGGCAAATACAACGAGAATTGCAGCTACTGCGCGCGCCGACCGAGGTGCAACGCAGCCAATTGCCTGCCATTCCTGAGCAAGTTGCGCCACCGGAGGCGCAAAATCTGCGCTTCGTGTTGCAGTCAATAGCCTTCGACGGCGCGACTGTGTATTCATCGGCAGAATTGCAGGCAGCGGCGCACGATCTGTTGAATCGCGAGATGTCCGTGGCGGAGTTGTTCAGATTCGCCAACGCACTCACGACGCGTTATCGCCGTGACGGCTATCTGTTGTCGCAGGTATTAGTGCCTGCACAGGAGATAGTGTCCGGACACGTGCGACTGCTGGCCGTTGAAGGATTTATCGATCGTGTGATTTTTCGCGGCGATATGCCTGTGGACAATTCACGGTTGGAGCGTTACGCCGATGCCCTGCGCGCTGCACGACCATTGACAGCGGCGGTGCTGGAACGCCAGTTGCTGCTGATTAATGATCTCGCCGGATCCACGGCGCACGGTACGCTGCTGCCATCGCCGTCCATGCCGGGGGCGGCGCAGCTCGTGATCGACGTTCAACGCAATGCGCTACGCACCACAGCGGCATATAACAGTCGTAACAGTCGCTCGTTAGGCCCGCAGCGCGTGTTGGCCGACGTCTCTCTGGCCGGCGTGTTAGGGCATTGGGATCAATTGCAACTCAGCGGCGGGTTCAGTCCGCATGGGGAATTGCAGTATGGCAGCGCCCAGTACAGCCTACCTGTGGGTGGGCGCGGCGCGAGCGGCTCGGTGTCATATCTGGCACTCAAGTCGCGTCCCGGGATTGCGGCCAACCTCGCGAGCCCTGACCTCAAGACCGAAGCCCAGGCACTGACGCTCGGAGCGAACCTGCCACTGCTGCGTTCGCGCACACGCAACGTCGCTCTGCGCATGGCGCTAAGAGGGTTTGATGGCCGTACGGAGTTGATAGGCGAGGAGCTCTCTCAGGATCGCGTACGCACGGTTAGCATCGGGCTGACTGTCGACTGGACCGACGCGGCACGTGGCGTCAATCTGCTTGACCTTGAAGGAACGCGGGGACTCGACATACTAAGCGCGCGTATGTCAGGTACCGCGGCATTGCCGTTGTCGCGGCTCAATGGCAATGCCACATTCAGCAAGATGACACTGTACGCCGCCCGATTACAATCGTTAGGTGGTGGTTGGTCGGTGTTAGCGGCGGCACAATGGCAGAAAACTTCCGATAGTCTGCTGTCGCCCGAGCTGTTTTCTTTCGGCGGCGAGCCCTTTGGTCGTGGCTATGATGCATCCGAATTGACCGGAGATCAGGGCAAAGCCGTAAAAATAGAGCTGCGCTACGCCAGTGTTGTGCCGCTGCGCAATGGTCCCGCGTATTCGGCCTATGCATTTGGTGATTGGGGCGAGGCCCGTCGTCACGATCCCATCAACGAAGCGGCCCTTGATCGAGCGGCCTCCTGGGGTCTCGGCATGCGACTCACGTCCGCCGACGGACGTTGGCAGGGGTTCGTTGAATTTGCCGATCCACTCGATCAGTTGGTGGCGTCGGAAGGCAATCGCAAGCCGCGGATCTTTGTCGGTTTGCAATTCAATTTGTGAGCGTTGCAGTGTGCGCGTCGCGCTGCTGGCTGGTGTTCTTTTGCCTGTTGGCGAGGCTGGCGCTGGCGGCGTCCGATCCTTTGTTACAAATTGAAGCGGGTCGACACGCGGCGTTTGTTCATGCGCTGGTTGCCGACCCTGCACACGGCGAGTTTTGGTCAGCGTCGGAAGACAAGACGCTGCGCCGTTGGCGGCTGAGCGATGGCCGCTTGCTTGACACTCTGAGAGTACCGGCGAGGGCCGGTGCCCAAGGGCAGCTGTATGCATTGGCATTGTCCCCGGACGGGCACACGCTTGCGACCGGCGGTTGGACATGCTGGGACATCGAGCATCGCGCCTGCATTTACCTGGTTGATCGCGCGACCGGCGCGCTGTTAGGGCGGCTGCCGGATCTGGAAGAAGTCGTTGCCAGTCTGAAATTCTCGCCCGATGGCCGTTTCCTCGCCGTTGGGCTGATGGGCCGTGAAGGGTTGCGCGTGTTTCGTCTGCAGGACCGGCGACTAGTATTCAGCGACCGGGACTATCGCGACAAATTGCTGGAACTGGATTTCACGCCGCAAGGACAGTTGCTGACAGCGTCGTTGGACGGGTTTGTGCGTCTCTATGGTGCGGATTTCACGCTGTTAGGGCGTAGCGTCGCAGGACTGGCAGGTCGCGAGCCATTCGGTCTCTCAATTTCACCCAGCGGCGCGGAGGTTGCGATCGGATTCAATGATGCACCGCGCGTGACCATATTGCGAGCCGATACGCTGGCGGTTCAACGGCAGCTGATCCCGCCTGCGGTGGATCGGTTTCGCCAGCTGACCCGTGTTGCATGGTCTGGCGACGGTCGTACCTTTTTTGCCACCGGCGAATCGAGCGTCGGCTCAGAGAGCGTAATTGCTCGCTGGCGCATGGCGGATGGCCGGTCATTGCCGTCGCTAGTTACGGCCACCGGCCGGATTGGCGCCTTGGTCAGTATCTCGGCGCAGCAACTGCTGCTCGGATCCGAACAAGGCGTGTTAGCCATTCTGTCCGATGACGGGCAGCCGCGATGGCGTCTGGAGGGCGCTGTCGACAACTTCGATGCCCGCACGGAACTGCGTTTGACGGCGGACGGAACAGGTGTCGGCGTGCGCCGACCGGGCAACAACTCAGGATGGAGATTTGATGTGGCCCATTTGCTGCTTACAACGCAGAGCGCTCAAGAGCCAGCGCTGCGCGCTGCCGTGACACGTCAGTCCAATTTGACGGTGACATTCTCGGCTGAGTCGCTCAGCGTCAATGGTCGTGCGCTAGCGCTGGAACCACTGGAGCGTGTGCACTCGTATGCCATCGATGTGGCAGGCCGGCAGGTTGTGGCAGGCACGGAATGGGCGCTGCATGCGCTGTCCGTCGAGGGCCAAAAACGCTGGGCGGTGCGTACCAGCACCACGGTCCGGCAGGTTAACGTGAGTGCGGACGGTCGCTGGGTGGTGGCGTTACTGGCGGATGGAACCGTGCGTTGGTTCGCAGCCTCGTCAGGTGCGGAAGTGCTGTCACTGTTTGTTAGCAGACGCCTAACTCAATGGGTGGCCTGGACACCATCCGGACGCTATGCGTCATCGCCCTTGGGCGATGAACTCGTCGGCTGGCAGTGGGCGCATGGATTCGACACCTGGCCGGACTATTTCCGCGCGGTTCAATTTGAAAACGATCTTTATCAACCGGCTGATGTCACGCGCGCCTTGCGAGCGGATTCTGCCGCTGCTAAGTCACGATCTCTACCGGGGTTGTTAGCAACACTGCCGCTTCCGCCACGACTTACTCTAGTGGCAAGTGGCAATGCCAAGCTGTTGCTCACGGCGAGTAGTAGCGGCCTGCCAATGCTGGCCATGACCGTCTACATCAATGACATCCCGCAAACGCGAACGGTGGAGCGCGCATTGTCGGGCCGCGATCAGCAGACTCTGGTGCGCGAATTGCCGTTGCCGTTAGGGCGCAGCGATCGGACGATACGCGTCGAGATCTCCAACGGGCGGTCACTCGGACTGGTGGAGCGACTGATCACCGAGCCTGCTGCTGCAGCCGACAATATTGAACCCGGAGACTTGTACGTGTTTGCGGTGGGCGTCAATCATTTTACCCAGTTGGATCCGGGCGTGGCGCTGTCCTACGCAGCTCGTGATGCGGAGGAGGTGGCCGCGATGCTGCGTCGCTGGGGCGCGAGGCGATTTCGCCAGGTTCATGTGCAGACACTGTCGGATCTTGGGACGCTACCGACGCAGGCCGCGATCCGCAGCATACTTGCACGCCTCGCCGATGTGCGTGGCAATGATACGGTGATGGTCTTTCTAGCATCACATGGCATCAGTGACGACGCAGGCAACTACTATTTTGTACCGCGCGATGCCCGCAGTGTGGACGTGGATGCCGTGTTAGCAGGGAAGGTTGTGGATGATTCTGCGTCGCTGCTCGGTTGGGCAGTAATTTTCGAGCGGTTGCGACAAACGGCAGGCCGACGATTTTTGATCGTTGATACCTGCCAGGCACGTAACGTCGTAGGTCGTTTTGATCCCCGTTCGCTGGTGAAACGCTCCGCCTCATCGCGGATCGGGTTCATGTTAGCGTCGCGCGGCGACGAGGAGTCCCAGGAATATGCGCGCAGCAGGCACGGGCTATTTACGCTCGGCTTGCTGCAAGGCCTGCAGCCGGCCAATGATCGCAATCGGGACGGCCGCGTCAACGTGCGCGAGTGGTTTGAGGCCGCGGCCAGCACGGTGGAACGCTTGCGGGATCGAAGTATCGGGCCACAGACACCGCAGTTTGAGGCACCGGAATCGTTGGCCGCGTTGCCATTATTGGAGTCGGCACCGTGAGCGCCAGTTGCGGTCCGGTTCTGCGACCTCTGGACCGCGACGCATTATTTGTGCGTTGAAACCCGATGTCACTCAGCTGTCGTATCAGCACGACGGCTACCACCATGACCGGATTTGCGCGCATTTACTGTTTATTAGCGTGCACACACTCAATTTGAGGCACATCTATGAACATGGTCTTGAACAAACGGCTGCGACTTGGCGGGCGGACTTTCGGCGTCATAGCGACAACCACATTGGTGTTCGGCGCTCTGAGCCAGGCGCAGGTAAGCCCGGAAGGTCGTACCGGGTCCACATCGCAGGCTCTCGTGGCGGGAAACTTGGTCAGTCCTGCGGATCAAGAGAAATATGGGTTAGTCAAGGTCAGCATACCCGGAAGTTCCTGCAGTGGCACGCTGCTGCGAAACAACTGGGTGATCACTGCGGCTCACTGTATTGATAGCCCAGACCCGGATAAACCCGGGCAGTTCATTAATACTGCCGAAGACAGTGTCACCCTAACAGCGACATGGACCACCAGTGTGCAGGTACGCAAGTCAGTGCGTGTCATTTCGTTTCGACCGATGGATATGGCCATTGTTCGCGTTCCAGAGCCCTTCAACGGGCGCGAAGGCGGGTACAACGTGGATCTCTATGGTGGTAACACCATGGTGCCTTTGTCTGTCACCTCTTACGGGCGCGGCATCAATCAGTTTGCGCAAGGCGCCGGGGCGACAGCAATGCCTACGTCCGGCGACGATCTCTACCGCGAAGCCAATTTCAATACAAGCCGGGAGACCGGTCGGGGCGGCGATCATTTGGTATGGTTTCCCACCGCCAGCGGTCCGACCATCGCGGGTGGCGACAGCGGCGGCGCGTCTCTGATCAAGACAGTGGCGGGCGACATTTTTTTCGGTGTTCACGCCAGGTCCTTCAGTCCTTGTTTGCCAGGCAAGGAGTGTCCTCAGTCAGACTCATGGACGTGGGCTGCATCTACTACGCAATTTGCGGACGCGCCAGTCGCCCCGTTGCGGGATGAAATCAATCGTTATCTGGGTGCTTTCGTGCCTCCCTCGCAGTTCATTGGCACATTTGCTCAGACTCCGCCGAACTATCAGCCACTTTGGATTTACGCGGTTCGTCCGAATGGCGATTTGCTCTGGTATCGCAAAGAGTCCAATTCGACGGCGTGGCAAGGCCCCAGAAAAGTGGGTAACGGATGGGGCAGCTTTCGAGACATTATTGCCGCGGGTGGCAACACACTCTATGCCCTAACAGCTGAAGGGAAGCTGGTCTGGTATCGACATGATGGTTTTAACGACGGCAGCAGTGCTTGGACTGCGCCCGTAGAGGTGGGTAGCGGTTGGTCATTTTCGCGTATCTTTTCGGGCGGCCAGGGCATCGTCTACGGCATCACCAATGACGGTAAGTTGGTCTGGTATAGAAATAACGGCGCAGATCACGGCATGCGCAGTTGGCAACCTGCCAAGGTTGTGGGATCCGGTTGGGGTAGTTTCAGAGAGGTTTTCTCGACCGGTCTGGGCGCCATCTATGCGGTTCGCCGAGATGGCAGTTTATTGTTCTATCGCCACGACGGTTACGCCACGGGCGAATTCAAATGGCAAGAACCTCGTTTTGTCGGTTCGGGTTGGAACTCGTTCGCCAAAATCGTTCCGAACAGTGACGGTGTGATTCTAGGCATTGTGCCTAACGGAAAATTATACTGGTTTAGAGACGGCAACAGTTCTGCGCCGAGAGGCATCGGGCGGGTGGTAATGAATGGTCCGAAACCGCCGCCCAGTCCCGCGGAGGCAATGCAGTCAATTTGCGATGTCGCACGAAACGCGCGTGCTCGAAACAGCCCAGCGGCGCCGAGTCTTGAGGATCGTTGCCGCGTGTTCCTGGCGAGTTTTGTGCCGATTGACGCTCAGACGTTAGCCACACTCGCTGCTAAAGGACCCTCGATCGCCGCTGCGGATCCGCTATTTACGGCATTGCGTAACCGGCAATCGACGGCTGCTAGTCGAGACGGATTTGACATTGGCTTAGCTGCCGCAGAGGGTCAAACGGCGCCTGGGCCTGGCAAACAGCGCATCCATGACTCGTTAGCACCGGAGCAACGGTCAGGATATGAGTTTGCGGTGGCGTTTTCATTGGAGCGAAACCGCAACATGGATCTGGCGGCACGCGGAGCCGCGGTTGCGGCGGCGGATACACTGGTGGCCGAAACTCGCACCGACGACGCCGATATTTTCTATTGGCTCGGATTTGATATCGCGACCGGCCTTTACGGCAAGGCGGACTTGGGTGCGCTCGGGTACACGTCCACAGGACCAGGTGCTTTCAAGATTCGCGACGCGTTAGGTGCTGCCGGGCAAAGAGGGTTCAATGCTGCGGTGTACTTTCACTTAGGCCAAGCAACCAATCCGACAATAGTGTTCGGTGAGGGACCTGTCGACATCGGCAATGGCTGGCAGGAATTCGGCAAAGTCGTTGCCTTGATTCCTGATCCGGCACCGGTGGTTCGATAGCGAGAGTCGGGCGAGTAGCACTAACTAAGGAACCTAACGTTACGATCAAGGGACGTTATGTTCTGTGTTTCTTGCGGCATAGGAAGTAGTCATGGAGGTCTGCAATCCGCCAGCGCGTTGTTAGGTCGAAGTTGCCAGAGCGTGTTGACCGGCTATCAACAGCGGGTGCCAGGGAGAGGGCTCGGGCTCAACGAAAAACCTCGTGGAAAATCGCGCTTCTTGCAGGCGAACGATCTGTTGCCCGCCGATATACCGGCCGCATGGAGTCCGCTAAGCAGCGCGGACGTCGTGCCGTCGCTGGACTTCACTCGCGAGGGCCGACAGCAACTGTTCTGCCATCCGATCAGTGTGCAGGGCGGTGGGCGTGATGCGGAAACGCTCGGACCCCTTGGCAACCGTCGGATAATTAATAGGCTGTAGGTAGATGCCATGCCGGTCTATCAACCGCTCGGCCAGTTTTTCGCAGAGCGCGGCGTCGCCGATGATGAGTGGCAAGATCTGCGACGGGTTGTCGAGCAGCGGGAGTCCGGCACCAGTGAGAGCGGTCTTTAGTTCGGCAGTCAGAGTGAACAGGCGTATACGTTCCCGATCGCTGTGCCTGAGGTGACGAACGCTGGCGAGAGCGGCTGCGACTACGGCCGGTGGCAGTGCAGTTGTAAAAATAAATCCGGGTGCATCGCTGCGCAGGAAGTCGACGGTCACAGCGTTCCCAGTTATGAATCCGCCGACTCCGCCATAGGCTTTGCCCAAGCCGCCTTGCAGTATGTCGACCTGGCTCAGGAGTCCTGCTTTTGCAACCAGGCCAGCACCCTCGGGACCATGCACCCCCACGGCGTGTGTTTCGTCGACATAGGTCATCGCGCCGTGCAGGCGTGCCACTGCAACCAGGGCTGCGATTGGTGCGATATCGCCATCCATGGAATAGAGTGATTCGAATGCAACAATTTTTGGCTTCGTCGGGTCGCCGCGTGCTAACAGACGTTGCAGCGAGTCCGAATCGTTGTGGGTGAAAACTTCGCAGCGGGCGCCGCTGCGGCGTATGCCTTCGATCATTGACGCGTGGTTGTTGGCATCTGAATAGAAAACGCAGCCTGGTAGCGCGCGACCCAGTGTGGCCAGCGTAGTGTCGTTGGCCACATAGCCGGAGGAAAAAACCAGCGCTGCCGATTTTCGGTGCAGGTGCGCCAGTTCGGACTCGAGCTCGACGATCAGATCGTGGCTACCGGAAATATTGCGGGTGCCGCCAGCCCCTGTTCCATAGCGGCTCAGTGCTGCTCGAGCGGCATCGTTCAGAACCGGGCTCTGACTCATACCGAGATAGTCATTGCTGCACCACACGACAACGTCCTGAGGGGCGCGGCCCGGTCCCAGATACAGCGCATGTGGAAATTGACGGTCACCTCGTTTCAGGATGCGAAAGCGCCGGTATCGCTGCTCGCGGTGCAACTGCTGTAACTGGTCGTCGAAAAATCCATCGTAGTCGAACATGTCAGGGAAATCCCAGGCGGCGTGCGTGTCGTGCGCCATAGCTGATGATGTAACTCGCGCCTGCGCGGCGGAAAACCTGCCAGGATTCCAGCAGCATCGCATCAAAATCCCCCAGACCTTCGCGAGCGAGCAACGTGAGTGCGGCGTACTCGCCGCTGACCTGATAAGCGCCCACAGGCTTTTGTGTTGCTGTCGCGATGGGCGCTAACAGGTCGATGGAGCTCATGCCAGGTTTGACCATCAGCAAGTCCGCGCCTTCGTCGGCGCAGCGCTGGCTCGCGGCCAATGCATCGCGGCGAGAGCGAACGTCCAGCTGGTAGGAGCGTCGATTGCCATACTGCGGGCTCGACTGGGCGGCAGCCCGAAAGGGACCGTAGAAATGGCTGGCAAATTTGCTGCTGTAACTCATGATGGGCATGAGTTCATGTCCCTGAGCATCCAGCACCTCGCGAAGCCAGGCAACGCGACCGTCATTCATGTCACTCGGGCTGACGCCATCGGCGCCTGCGTTGGCATAGGTGAGCGCCAAATCGCCCAGTTCGCGCAGAGTTGCCGCCAGATCCTGTCTGCCGGCGCCATCGAATACACAGCAATGCCCCGTGTCCGTGAAACTGCAGAGGCAGGTGTCGACCCACAGACTGGCACTATCACCACATCGTTCGCGTATTCGAGCAATGCTGTTGACGGCGAATTCGGCACTAAACGTTTTCGTCGCCTTGGTGGCGGGAACGGGGAACAGGAGAAAGTGCCGCACACCTGCGGCCAGGTCCGCGTCCACCTGCTGCAGTATTGAGGTTTCATTGTGTGTCTGATTGTCTAACAGTCCCGGGATAGCGCTAGGTGGGTCGGCGGTGGCGTTTAGAAACAACGGCTGTATCAACTGTGCGGCACCGAATCCGGTCTCCGCCACCAGGTCGCGTAACGCCGTGGTACGACGTAGCCGTTGCAAGCGTTTCATGTGCGTAATTCTGCGCGGAACTGCTCGGCACTCAGAAACGGCCGGACGTGCTCAGATCCTAACAAGTCACGTGCGATACGGTAGGTGTTGCCGGGCCCGCAGCCATGCCAGGCGCTTGCTAATGACGGAAATGCTCGCAGGTACTCGCGCAATTGCGTGCCGCTTTGCCAGAAAAAATGCGAGTAACGACTGACGTCCGCGATCGGATGGCGCCGCAAGCTGCGATAGGTTGGCAGCAGCTGTGCGTGGTCCGTCAAGAATCCGTTTTCATGGGTAAGCTTTAACCAACGGAATGTGCGGGGGTACCAGGCGCGGATGGCGCTCGCGCCGGTTTCGCCCAGCGACTCATCGCTGCCCGTGACCCAGATTCCGCGCTCGGCCAGTTTGCGCCAGGTCGTCAGACCCGGCGTCCAGACAATGGCCCGTTCATCCACAATGCTGTCGTCCGACAGCGCCTCGGCTCTGGCAATGAGTAGGCCGGTATCGGCACCAAAGTGCGTGTTTGTGCTAACGGTCGAGAGTCGCGTGCGAGTCGCGGATTCCGGTGGTTCGCCGCACCAGACTGCGCCTGGATCCAGCGGGCGAGGCAGCGTAGTGCCGAAGCGGTACAGCTTGGCGCGTTGTGCTGGTTGGTCAGTCCAGCTGCCGCGCATAAACTCCACATCACCGAAGTCGAATCGTAAGCGCGTCAGTCCCAGGGGTTCGTCGTCCCCGTAACGACGCGCAATGGATCTCTCCGTGTCGACCAAGTCGAACGTGTCTGGGTGGTTGAGCTCGCGCCACAAATCCAGATGTTGTGTACTAACAGGGGCTTCAATGGCTAACGCACCCTGTGCTGGTGCTGCGGGGCAATAGAGCAGCGGCAATACCATGGCGCGGCACTCGCTCATGGCCTGCCTGACGATGGACTGAGTCGTGAGCAGGAGGTTCTGTGAATCCAACGCGGTATCCGCAATCGCAAGTGCCGGTGTCTCGATGAGTCGATCAAGTGCGGCTTTTGCGATCACCAGGGCGTCACCATCGCCGCGCAACAGTTTACGGAGCCGCGTTTCGATGTCACCACGCACCGCTGAGAAAGAAATACTGGCCGGCTTTACAGGCAGTGCCCAGTTCAGAAATTCCTCCAGATGGTGACGCCGTCGTGCGGAAGAGCTCAGTATCTTTAAGCCTACGTGGCTCGCAGACAAAAGCGAGCCACGCCTTACTAACAGGACATCGCGTGCATCAGCGCGCGGCAGAGTGGCAATGACAACCGTGCGATCGCGTTCTCGATACGGCAGGTCTTTCCAAGAATGGACCGCGAGATCGATCTCTCCCTGTTCCAGCATGACGCCCAGGTCTTCGCTGAACCCGCCCCGTGCCGTGATGAGCCCTGCGTTAGGTTCAGTGCTCCGATCACCACTCGCTTCAATAAAGCGGTATTCGAGCCTGACAGCGGGATCCAGGCGTTGAATTTCAGCGCCTACCTGATGCGCCTGCACCCGCGCCAGCGCACTGCGCCGTGAACCCAGTCGCAGCACACGGCTCATGCGGCAATGTCCGTTGCGCCAGTGGCTGTCAGTTTGGCGTTAGCAGCGACCTCGCCAATGACCAGAATGCTCGGCGAGCCGATACGCCCGGTCTGTACGATGTCAGCCAATGTATTTAACGTGCCGCCAATAACTCGTTGTCCAGGTAGCGATAGATTTTCAACCACAGCCACTGGCATGGTGGGGCGCATGCCGAAGTGCAGCAGTCGTTCGCGAATCAGGGGCAAAGAGGCAGTGGCCATATAGATGACGAGCGTTTCCTCGGACGCCGCCCACGACTGCCAATCTGGTGCTGGCGAGAGCGCGGCGCGTTGCGCGGTCAGGAGGCGTACTCCGGCGGCGCCGCCACGACTCGTGAGTGGAATTCCTGCCAGGCTCAGCGCCAGAGCAGCCGTTATTCCAGGGATAGCGTCAACTTCGATGCCAGCCTCGCGCAGGATGGCCATTTCTTCACTGCCCCGGCCAAAAATAAAAGAATCGCCACCTTTGAGTCTTACGACGTAACGTCCTGCTGTCGCGTTGGCTAACAAAAGATCATGGATGTGGCTCTGTGAGGTGCTGGGACCGCCGCCCATCTTGCCAACATCGATCAGGTCGGCATCGCGTCGCGCCAGTGCGAGGATGGCCGGCGGGACCAAACGGTCGTGCAGAATCACGTCAGCGCGTTGCAGCGCCTGCAAAGCCTTAAGTGTCAGGAGTCCTGGGTCGCCGGGACCCGCGCCGACCAGCGTTACATGCCCCAGTGTTGGACGAGCAACCGATGCCGCAGCAACCAGCGCGTTCCGCAAAACGCTCTCGGCCAACTCGTGCTGACCCTTGGCCACATGCCGCGGCAATTCGCCATCCAGGAGTTGATCGATAGCTTTGCGCCGCTCATCGGGCTGTGGCCAGCGTGCTCGCAACCGCTGACGCCAGGTTGCTAGTAGACTCGCGAGCGTCCCCAGTGATGGCTCCAGTGCGGCCTCCAAACGGGCCCGCAGTCTCCTTGCTAACACCGGTGAAGCCCCGCCGGTGGAGATCGCCACGATTACCGGTGATCGGTCGACGATGCTGGGTACGATGGCGCTCGACAGCTCTGCATCGTCGACGACATTCACCCAGATGCCGCGCGCTCTGGCCGCTGCGGCCACATTTGCGTTGACCGTATGCAAGCCTGTAGCCGCTATCACCAGCCTCGCGTTCGTTAGGTGATCCGGAAGAAAGGAAGCGGCTACATGCTGCAATTGGCCATGGCCAACGGCGATCTGCAGGCTAACGTCTGTCAGTCGCGGCGCGACCATGGTTACGGCAGCACCTGCGCTGCGCAATAAGCGATATTTGCGCGCCGCAATGGGCCCGCCGCCAACGATTAGGACGCATACATCTCGGAGGTCGAGAAAGAGTGGCAGTCTGTCCACAATTAATTCTCTATGACTGTGTGCTAACCGACGAGGCCATGCAGACCGCACTCGCGCTTGAGCCCGAAAAAGCGCGTACCTTCAATACTGCCGGCTTCCAGCAGCGAGCGTGTCGTGTGCCAGTCGCCAATCGACACGTAACCTTTGTCCCACAACGGGTGGTAGGGAAGACGGTGCTGTTTGAGATAGCGTCCGACATCGCGATCAGACCAGTCAGCAATTGGTTGAACTTTGAAGCGTCCGTCCACCAGATCAATGAATGGAATGGCGGACCGGCTGTTAGATTGGGAGCGGCGCAAACCCGAGATCCAGGTTGCTGCATTTTGCTCTCGAAGTGCGCGTTGTATCGGTTCTGCTTTGGCGATTTGCGCATAGAGCTCGAGGCCTTCGATACCCTGCTCCCAGAGTTTACCGTGCCGGGCTTCAAGCCAAGTGGGTGACACCGCCGGTCTGACTACCTGAAGATTGAGTCCGAGGCGTTCGGACAGGGTGTCGATAAACTGATAGGTCTCGGGGAACAGGTAGCCGGTGTCAACCAAAATGACAGGGATTTTCGGCGCCAGTCGCGTGACCAGGTGCAGCGACACCGCGGCCTGCACACCAAAGCTTGACGACAGCACGTGTGCACCGGGCAAGTTCTGCAATGCGAATTCGACACGCTGCTCAGCGCTGTGATCTGCCATAGCGACATCGATAGCCAACAGGGCCGATTTTTCGCCGCGGCCGGCAGCCGGTATCAGATGAGCTGCGATCGCCATAAGAAATCTCCAAATCTTTCCTGAGGCTGTTTCTCAGTCGCAAAACGCGCGAATAATGGCTCGAGAGCCGCAAAGATGGCCGCCTCGTCCAGATTCTCACGATACAGTTTGTTGAGTCTCTGACCGGCTGCGTCACCGCCTAGATGCAGGTTGTAGCGACCTGGCGCCTTGCCTACCAGAGCAATCTCGGCGAGGTAGGGACGGGCGCATCCATTCGGGCAGCCTGTAATACGCAGGCCTAACGGCAGGCCGTCGAGGCCATGCTTGTGAAGTCGTATTTCGATTTCGCCGACCAGTGCCGGCAGGTAACGCTCGGCTTCGGCCATTGCGAGCGGGCAGGTAGGCAGGGCCACGCAAGCCAGGGCGTCGAGGCGTACAGGTGATGCAGTCTCATGCAAAGAAAGAGCATGCCGCTGGATCAGCGATTCAATGACGGGCCGTGCACCTGCGGAGATGCCCGCTACGATCAGGTTCTGGTTAGGCGTCAGACGGAACGTGCCAGTATGGACCGATGCGATCGCGCGCAGCCCCGATCGCCAGGGTGCGTCGGTGAGATCAGCAATGCGGCCGGAGGGAATGCGAAGCGTCACAGCCCAGCTGCCATCAATACTTTGCGTCCAACCGAAGCGATCGCCATTGCTTGTGAAGCTGACTGGCCGCGCCGGCTGAAATTTAATGTCTGCGCGGGTTTCGATCTCAGTGCGAAACGCGCCAAGCCCCAGGGTCTCGATGGTGTACTTCAGTCGCGCGTGTTTGCGATTGCTGCGATCGCCAAAGTCGCGTTGCGTCGTGACGATAGCTTCCGCTACAGCTAACAGTTGATCTTGCGTGATGAAGCCCAGCGTATCCGCCAGACGAGGGTAGGTCGCCGAATCGCCATGGGTAGCACCCAGTCCGCCGCCCGCCGTGACGTTGAAACCGTCAAGAGCAGCGCTGCTATCGCTAGCCGCTATCGCAATGAACCCAAGATCCTGAGCGAATACGTCTACGTCGTTGATCGGCGGGACCACAAATGCGGCTTTGAACTTGCGCGGCAGATAGGTGGGTCCGTAAATCGGTTCCTGCTCGCCGCCTGCCACCGTCGCCCCATCCAGCCAGATTTCGTGATACGCGCGTGTGCGCGGTAGCAGGTGTTCCGAGAGTCTGACAGCCCAGTCGTGGACAATCGCATGCATTTGTGAGGCCAGAGGATTCGCGCTGGCTAACACATTGCGATTGACATCACCGCAGGCTGCAATCGTGTCGATCAGCACTGCATTCATCGCGGCAATGGTCGGTTTTAAGTCGTGCTTGATGACACCGTGCAACTGAAAGGCCTGTCGCGTAGTGAGCCGCAGGCTGCCGTTGGCAAAGCGGGTCGCGAGCTCGTCCAGTGCCAACCACTGCTGCGGCGTGCATACGCCACCCGGCAGGCGCGTGCGTATCATGAAGCTGTAGGCCGGTTCCAATTTCTGTAAACGGCGTTCTTCGCGGATGTCGCGGTCATCCTGCTGGTAGCTGCCGTGCAGTTTGATCAAATGGCCATCAGCCTCTGCGAGTCCACCAGTGGTCGGGTCCAGTAGGCTTTTGACAATACTGCCACGCAGGAACCGACTGTCCGCTTTCACCTTTTCGATCGCACTGGGCGGAGCCTTGCTGTTGTTAGTGTTCATTCGGCCTAGTAGACGTCGCGTGCATATCGTCGTTGACTCGACAGTTCATTAAGAAATTCGTTAGCAGCGTCCCCTGAACGACCTGTGTGCTGTGTCAGCACATCCAGCAGTGCATTGTGGACATCCGGAGCCATACGCTGAGAGTCGCCACAGACATAAATGTGCGCGCCGTTTTCGAGCCAGCGTGCGAGTTCGGCGCCTTGTTCACGAATGCGGTGCTGCACATACACTTTCGCAGACTGATCACGCGAGAATGCGACATCGAGCCGATGCAGCGTCCCGTTGCGACGCGCCTCGAGCCATTCAGTCTGGTAAAGAAAATCGCTGAATCGGTGCCGCGCACCAAAGAACAGCCAGTGACGGCCGCGTGCACCACTCTCAACGCGGTGTTGCAAGAAAGCACGAAACGGTGCGACGCCTGTGCCAGGCCCGATCATGATGATGTCGCGCGTGTCGTCGGCTGGAAGGCGAAAACGGGGATTCGGCTCGACATAGGCGCGTAGTGAAACAGTCTCGGTGCTGCCCCGTGTGGCCAGGAAATGGGACGCCGCGCCAAGACGTTGGTGGCCATCGCGGCGGTAGTCGACCGCCGCCACCGTCAGGTGCAGCTCATTGCCTACGCTGGCGCGGCTGGATGCAATGGAATACAAACGTGGTGTCAGTGGGCGCAGAGCCCGCACCAGGTCCTCGGCCGACCAGGGTGCTGGAAAACGTTCCAGCAAGTCCAGGGGCTGCCAGTCGCGCAGCAAGGTCCGCAATGTGTCCGGCGTTTCGGTCGCTCGCAGCTGATGCAATGCGCTGTTGTTAGTTCTCTTGGTGTGGGCATCGAGAAACGGACGGGAGAGGCGGGTGATTTCTCGATGGTCGGTGAGCCAGTCGCGCAAAGAACGTTCTTTGCTGTCGATCTCGATTGGACTGCCGGGGTCAGCGCCGACAATTTCAACCAGGCGGTCGACAACTTGGGCGGGATTGCGATGCCAGATGCCGACCGCGTCGCCGGGTTCGTAGGTTCGCAGCCCGGCAGGGGCGGCGAGCTCGAGATGCGTAACCGGGTGATCTGAACTGCGGGCCGTTATAAGCACGCGTGCCAGTACCTCGGTGGTGACTGGCGCATCACGGTCCGCAGCTGCATGTTGCGACGGTGGCGCTGACACCATTGCGATATGCGGGCTTTGCAGTCGGTCGCGCGCGATTTCCAGCGCGTGGTTCGACCAGGTTTCCGCAGCAGTCTGATAGTCGACGTCGCAATCGGCGCGCTCAGTCAGCTGTTTAGCACCTAAGGCCGCGAGCCGTTCGGAGAGCGTCCGTCCCGTCGCGCAGTACTTGGGATAACTCGAATCGCCTAACGCCAAAACGGTATAGCTCAATTGTTCGAGGCGCGGTGCTTTGCGACTTGTCAAATAGTCGACGAAAGCACGTGCATCATCGGGTGGATCGCCGTCGCCATGGGTGCTAACAACAAGGTACAGGAGCTTCTCGTTGGCAATGTCGCGAGGCTTGAAATCCGCCACATTGATCAAGCGTGCCGCCAGGCCATGTGACTCAAGTTGGCGATGTAGCTTTTCAGCGACGCGTCGACCATTGCCGGTCTGGCTCGCGTAGAGAATAGTTGCGCGGGTGATGCTGGAGGCGTCAGATACTGGTTTTGTGTCGCTGTTGTCAGTGCCTGCCGCCCGTTGGCGTTCCGCCGCCACACCCGCGAGGAACCCTGACATATAGCGAATCGTTTCGGCATCGACATGGCTGCTGAGTGCGAGCAGGCTGTTTGCCAACTGCGGGTCAAGCGGGGGTGGCGGCAGCAAGGCAGCCGGGGGCGCGTTCATGCGACCATTATGCGCAGGGTGTATATATGAAAAAGGTCTAAAAATGGCATCAGCAGATACCAAAAACGTATGAGAAGCACGGCCAGTAGATGCGAGCCTAGCGCCCTATGATCGAAACTTTACTAACCTTGCTGCAACAACCACAGACCTGGGTTTTCCTGGCGATCGGATTCGTCGCGCAGCTTTTCGATGGAGCGATTGGCATGGGTTTCGGTGCTATAAGCTCGACGGTGCTGGCAGCCATCGGATTGCCACGCGAAATTGCCAGTGCCTCCGTCAACGGCGCCAAGATTCTTACTGGAGCCGCCTCCAGTATTGGCCACATCGCCCTGCGCAATGTCGATTGGCGAATGCTGGCTGTGTTAGGTGGGAGCGGCGTGCTGGGTGGTGCATTGGGATCGGTTGTGCTGACGCGGCATGCAGGACCCATGTTGGGCGCCTTTGTTAGCGCCTACCTGATCGTGATCGGAGTGATTATCATTTTGCGGGCCCGCGGCACACCACCGCCAACCGTGCCTCACGCCAAGATTGGAACCGTGGGGCTGATTGGTGGTTTTTTGGAGGCAATGTCCGGCGTCTGGGGGCCCTTGGTGACCAGCAATCTGGTTGCGGCCGGAGCAAATCCTCGTTATGTCGTCGGCACGGGCAGCATCGCGGAAACCTTTGTCGCCTGCGCCGTGTTTGCCATTCTGGTGCGGCACCTGGGATTTGAGCAGTTGTCGTTGGCCACTTTGGCTCTGGTCGCCGGCGCTTTGTTAGCCACGCCGATTGCGGCGCGGATCACACGTGACCTGCCGCGCAAGCCGCTGATGATCGCAGTTGGGTTGTTGGTCATTATTCTCAGCGCCATTCGTCTGATTCGGGACATACGCGGCTTGGTGTTCTAACAAAAACTGCCGCCAGGCCGAGGCACAACAGCTCCAGCATCAGACAGTAGCCACCCTGCATCGCGGGTTGCAATCCGCAGTAGGTGTCCGCCCATACCGGATGCGACGCCCAGTCATTGAAGGGCACGCCGTCAAAGACGGCGCTCAAGTTGGTGAGCCCTGCAATGATATTTTCATTGATGATTTCCTCGGTGCAGACGATGTCAGCACAGGAGTCGTCCTGGAAATCGAAAATGCTTCAGATGTAGGTGGCAACCTGGTGCAGCACGTCGTGTCCCTGGACGCGGCTGGCTCTGAGGAAAACCGAAGTAAGTCTCGTGCCCTGTGGACAGTTGTGGACGGAATAGCCAGCACCAACAGCGTTACGCGTAGACAACGTTTGGTCGCTGGTTTCTTGAAACTATAAGCCAGCGCGGCAAATAGCCTGGTAAATCTCGGTTGCGGCTAGCGATCCAATTGCCACTCGCCCGAACGAATCTGACAGGCCGTGCCGGAGGATCGGACACTGTTGCGATCGCGCCACTCCACCAGCGTGTAGTCGCGGCAAATACGGTCGCCGCGGCGCGCACCATGACCCGGTGTGATGTCGTAACGTACGCCGTTGTCTTCGTTGATCCACGTTACGCGTCTGCCCGTGGTGCCAAGCTCAAGCGCGTGGCCCCAGCAGGCCCGGTCGCGATCGTCCATGTCCCGCCCAATCTTGGCGCCTATCAACGCGCCTGCAGCCGCGCCTAGAATTGTCGCAACGACGCGGTTGTCTCGGCTGCCGACCTCGTAACCAATCACACCGCCCACAACGCCCCCGATTACCGCGCCTACTTTCTCGCGATTGCAGCGGTTGCTGCGAACGATGTCGTAGTCACGATCGTATTCGTGACCCGAATAGCCGACGTAATAAGCTTCTCGATGACGCTTGCCTTTGTTCTTGCCCTTGTCACGATAGCCATGGGCCGGTGCCCACGGTGGTGGATCCGCCAGCGCATCGGTTGCGAATGACAGCGAGATGACAGCAATCACGGCGACTAACAAATAACGCATATGAGCTCCTGGAATTCGATCGACGCAACCTGATTGGCCTGATTGGCGCTGTCGGCTACGCCAAAGGCGTTGCATAATATGCGCGTAAATGCCAGCGACAGCAAAGCCACGCATTGCCGACTTGCCTCTTCGTGCACTGATTTGGAGTCAACCTCACAGGATCGCAAGAATCTTTGCGCGTTATGTCCAGTGACCTTCACCAGTGTGGGTTTCCGTCGCTGTCGAGCGGTAGGCAATGGATCATTCAAGGGCTGATCACTTCGCTGGAGGCGCGGCATCTTGGGTTGATTTGGCGTATCAGGGGCTGCTCGCACTCGGTGTCGGCGGTCGCGCATGCTCTGGATGCCGGACCCGAAGGCAGGCAAGTAATAATAAAAATGGCATGATGGAAAGACTTAACGCAATCCTTGGCAGGGGAACAGGCAAAATGCATCAGCTCTTGACCGTGATTGCTGTGAGATCAAGCAGTTGAATATCGAGCAGTTGCCCTCGGTCTATTTGAACTTGGCTAGTACCTGATAACACGCGGAGACAAATTTTCATGGCATTCTGGATCAAGCGCGGCCGGGCGGCCGCAGCTCGTGAGCAAGACCAGCGCGTCGTGCGCGACACGGTCGAAACCATTTTAGCGGACGTCGAGGCCCGCGGCGACACGGCGGTGCGCGAATTATCAATCCGCTTCGACAAATGGAATAGAGACAGCTATCGGCTGACGCCGGGCGAAATTCAGCACTGCCTTGACCAGCTATCGGGTCAGGACCTCAAGGACATCGAATTTGCACAAACGCAAGTGCGCAATTTCGCCCGGGTACAACGTGAATCCTTGCGCGATGTCGAAGTGGAGACCCTACCGGGTGTTGTGCTCGGCCATAAGCACATTCCGATCAACGCCGCGGGCTGTTACGTGCCCGGCGGCAAATATCCTTTGTTAGCATCTGCGCATATGTCGATCATCACGGCGAAAGTGGCGGGCGTGTCGCGAGTGCTCACCTGTGCGCCGCCATACCAGGGCAAGCCCGCCGCGGCAGTAGTGGCTGCGCAGGCGATGGCGGGTGCAGACGAAATCTATTGTCTCGGCGGGATTCAAGCAGTGGCGGCCATGGGACTTGGCACTGCCTCGATCGCGCCAGTCGACATACTGATCGGGCCGGGCAATGCCTACGTGGCCGAGGCCAAGCGGCAATTGTTTGGGCGTGTTGGTATCGATCTCTTCGCGGGACCGACCGAGACGCTGGTAATCGCCGATGACAGTGTCGATGGCGAACTGTGTGCCACTGACTTGCTGGGGCAGGCGGAGCACGGCCCCGATTCGCCAGCAGTTTTACTGACCAATTCTCAGGCGTTGGCGATTGACACGATTAAGCAGGTGGAACGATTGTTGTCCATCCTGCCAACAGCGGAAGTGGCCCGCAAAGCCTGGGAGGCTTACGGCGAGGTGATCGTCGCCGACAACGAGGATGAAATGGTGAGTATCGCGGATCAATATGCATCCGAGCACGTGCAGGTAATGACGCGAGATCCGGACTATTTTCTGCGCCGTATGACTAACTACGGAGCTTTGTTTCTGGGCCCACGCACCAATGTGAGCTACGGCGACAAGGTGATTGGCACCAATCACACGTTGCCAACCCGCAAGGCCGCGCGCTACACGGGCGGCCTTTGGGTTGGAAAATTCCTGAAGACCTGCACTTATCAACGCGTACTAACAGACGAGGCGAGTGCAATGATTGGTGCTTACTGCTCGCGACTCTGCGCCCTCGAAGGTTTTGCCGGGCATGGCGAACAGGCTAACATTCGCGTCAGACGGTATGGCGGTGTGGAGGTTCCATACGCCGGCAAGGTGCTGGCGAAGTGAGTCTGTAGGACGAAAATTGCCTATCTATCAATACTATTTGCTAAAGTGAACTGAAGTAAGCTTCCTGCCGCGCACGTAGCTTCGCACTAGGCAAACGGCCTAGACCTGCCGCCATGTTGTCCTCAACATGCTTCACTTTTGTCATACCAGCTATCACAGTAGTCACTGCAGTATTCGACAACACATACTTGAGCATGAACTGACTCCAGCTTTGGCAATCAAATTCCGCTGCCCAGTCCGGCAGTTTCGCATCGCCGACCGCCGAGAGAATTTTGCCGCCACCCAACGCTCTATTGACGATGACTGCGATGCCTTTGTCTTTCGCGAGAGGCAGCAGGCGCATGGCCGCGTCGCGGCTCTCGAGCGAATAGTTCAACTGGACGAAATCGAGTTTTTCAGCCTGCAGAATGCGCTCTAGTTCTTCGTATTGATTCTCTCGTGATGTGGTGATGCCCACATAGCGAATGCGACCTGCTGCCTTAAGCTCCCGCAGCAGTGGCAAGGATGATTGCCAGCTACGAAGGTTGTGGACCTGTAGCAGATCGACCTTCGGCATTTTGAGTTTCGCCGCCGATGCATTGAACTGGTCGGTTGTTTCAGTCCTGTTAGGTGTGTCGACCTTGGTCGCCATGAACAGGCTCTTGTGGATTCCAAGAGTCGCCACGAGTTCGCCGATGACTTCCTCTGAGTTTTTGTAGGCGGGTGCCGTATCCACCAAAGTGCCGCCGAGCTGGTGAAATTGGCCGAGTGCGGCTCGTAGAGGCGCTCGCACGGCCTCGGATTGGTCAACGCCATAGCGGTTAGTGCCCAGACCAATGACCGGAATGGTCTCGCCAGTCGATGGGATGGCTCGGCGCAGCAACGGGGCAGGCGATGCTGCCAACGCGCCGCCGCCCAGCGCTAGTGCTGCTCCGGTCGCGAGACCGGTTCGACCAAAAGTTCGTCTAGAAATCATCATAAGGAGAGTCCTCAGATTACGCGGATTTCGATGTTCGCGATTCCATCGATGCGACCACGCATGACGTCACCTGCGACGACCGGTCCGATTCCCGGGGGAGTTCGAGTATAGATAAAGTCACCTGGTGACATTTCGAAATATTGCACTAGTCGAGTGTATGTTTAGCCATCAATTGTTTTGGCGAAACTATTATCCGAAGCCGACTATCTGACAGCAATCGCTCAACTCGGATAGGTCCTGAGTAACCGGTCAATTGGCCGCGCGAGTCCGCGGGATTCTCGAGCAGAATCTTCCGCGCAAGATCTCACAACATTAAGCCGCTGGGAGCCAGATCACGACCAGGCACGTGACAATCTCCTTAGCACGCATTGATCTTTACTTGGGCGTCTTTTCACTGCGTTAGCCTAACGTATTTGTGAGTGGCATACCGTAGGCAGGCACTGGGAGTTGCCCGCGCTGTGGATCCGACGCCACCTGTAGGGCAAATCGACAAACTACGCACACGTGTGCAAGAAATTGGCGATAATCAATGTTCTGGAGGTGCTGTATGTCGATCACTGAACTGGTTTATCCGCGCGGCAAAGTGGCCGGGCCCTATCCGGCGCTGCCGACTCGTCGCGATGAGGCCTACGTGGATTTCATTGCGGACGCGCGCAATTTCCTGTTGCATGCCCAGCAGCGTCCCATTGGGCAGTACAGCCGCGAAATCATGTTGAAAGCCGGTGTGCCGCAAACTGCCGATCCGGCTGCGACGCGTCAGTCCATCAATGTGCTGATGGCCGACCCCGCGCTCAAAACCTATTACCGAGTCAAGCGCAGTCTGCAAGAGGCATTCTGGAACCGGCTGCAGAGCGCTTTCGGCGGACGGCGTGAGCAGCTGATGGCGGCGCTCGACGAGGCCGACAAGCAGGGCCCGGGCAGCGTCGAATACGATCCCAAAACACCGATTCCCGACTATGCGCAGACACAAATTCACTTGCAGCCTCGGGGCTACAGTGCCGAGCCCTTGGCAGGTCTGCTGTATGACTTCGGCTTAAAGGTATTCCTGGGCGGCGCTGCGGATAACGACATGGTGTCGACGATGTCGGTGCGCGCTGCGGCCAAGCCTGAGGATGGGCGGGTGAGTCGCGTGCTGGATTTGGGCGCGAGCGCAGGGGCTACCACGACAGCATTCAAGCGCGCCTATCCGGACGCTGAAGTGCACGGTATTGATGTCAGTGCCGCCATGGTGCGCTACGCGCATCTGCGTGCTGTCGAGCAGAACATCGATGTGCATTTCAAGCAGATGCTCGCCGAAGACATGCGCTATCCCGACGGGCATTTCGATGTCGTTTTTGCACTGTTGTTTTTCCATGAAGTGCCGGTGCCGATCGCGCGTCGTGTGATCGCCGAGGCTTTTCGCGTTTTAAGGCCGGGTGGCACGTTCACCGTGCTGGATTTCTCCGGCGACCGTGGGCGCGATGTGTACAGCATGTTCTTTGCAGAGATGGATGCCGCGGACAATGGCGAGCCATTCCTGCCAGGGTTCATCCGATCAAATATCGAAGACCTGATGAGTGCTGCCGGCTTCGTAATGCGTGCCTACAATCCCATGGACCAGGGTGCGGCGCTGCGAACTGGCCGTGTCGGAGTCAAGCCATGAGTGAGAAAGCAAAAAATCCCGCCGATTCGCTGGACTACGTGCGCGATCTGCCTGGGTTTCAACCTAACAACCCGGTCTATTTTGACAATGAAGTCGTGGACCATCTGATCGGAATCGTGTTGGAATTGGGCGCGGAAATTTGGGTGCTGCGCGATCGCCAAGTGCACCTGGAAGAGTTATTGGCGGACAAGGGTGTGGACCTGCGTGCCGCGCTTGAAAAAGGTCGGCCAGCAGCGGCAACAGAAGTGCTGCTCAAGATCGAGCGTGAGGCGATGATCAAGCGAATCTACGGTCGCTTGTATTCACGTTATGGCGGCGACAAGGTGGAACAAGCGACAGCGCCGATGTAGCGATGCCGCTTGTTCTTAACGCTCTTACGGCGTCGGGTCTGCAGCAAGGTCCCTGAAAAATCTTGACCAGTTTACGGTCGCGCCCGGGTCGCCGCCGACGATCTCGAACGTCTTGTTGATCGCGTGGCGATTGCCCAGAGCCTTCGCGCACACCGTGCCGACGTCGGCGCGTGTAATGCGTCCGCCGTCGAGCTTGTCGCCCTGGAGTGCGCGAATGCCGACCTTGCCACCAGGTTCATCTCCCAGACCACCGGCGCGAACAATGGTGTAGCGAACGCCGCTGGCGCGCAACGCCATTTCGCCTTTGAGTTTCCAGTCCATTACTTTGCCGAAACGATTCAAAGGATGATTTGGATTGGTGACGCCCATCGACGAAACTTGCACGTACTGTTTGACACCGGCCGCTTTGGCGGCCTCGGCCAGATTGCGCACGCCTTGGTAATCCACAATCTCCGGGCTGTTAGCAGGGTCGTTAAAGGTATTGGATCCCAAGGCTGACACGACGTAGGTGACGCCTTGCATGGCGGCCTTGAGGCTTGCCGGATCGCGGACATCGCCCTGCAGGAGTTTGATGTCGCTGCTGAGTTTGGTTTTCGCGCTCGAGGCATCGCGCACCAAAGCATATAAATCTGTGTATCCCGCCGCTTTCAACGCGTCAATCATCCCCGGTCCGCTGCGTCCAGTAGCACCCACAATGAGCACTTTGCCAGACGGCTTGGCCGCCTCAACGCGCACCGGCGACAGAGCCACGGTTGCCAGAATTGCCAACGCCAAAAACACCGACCGTTTGCTCATGCTTGCCATAGATAGTCTCTTTCCATGAAATCAAAAAAACGCCACAAAGGACAATGCTTGCATACGTTTGCAACAGAGTCTATAGCTGCCTCAATCAACACGGATCAGGCGCGTGCTGCCACGCGTTACGATGTCCGCGGCCACATTCACTTTGCGAGTCATGGGCAGGTTGCCGGTGGCGAACAATGCATCGATCGAAGCGTCGACCATGCGTTCAATCGGCAAGCGGACAGTTGTCAGGTCATGGCTGCCCCAGCTGGCGATAGGAATATCCCCAAAACCGACGACGCCGAGGACCTCGGGGATATCTATTTTTCTGTCGAGTCGTGCGCCGTCGATAACCCCTATCGCGGTCGCATCGGTTGGACACAAGATGGCGTCGGGCGGCATGTCCATGCTCATGGCCTCGCGCGCGAACGCACGGCCTGCGTCATACCCCACCAGGTTGGATCTCTCCAGGACGATCTTGCCAGCACCCGCAGCCTGCAGTGTTTTGCAAAACGCGTTATTGCGCAAAATGCTGGTCCTGAGCGCGGGGTTGCCGCGCAACAAAGCGAATCTCTGATAGCCCGCGGCCAGCAACGTCTGCGCCAGGTCACGTCCGACGCGCGCATTGTCGCAGACAATACTGGTGACAGGCAGTTGGTTGGATTCGCGATTAACCAGCACCATGCGTCCGCCGCTGCGCGTGAACTCGCGCGCTACAGTCTCACTCGGCGAGGCTGAGACGAACACAATGCCGTCCGCTCGATACTGCATGAGAATCCTGGCTGCAGCATCCACGTCGCGCTCCGGATCGCATGCCAGCAACATCAGACGATGATCGCGCGCGTGCAGCTTCTCGGTGAAGTTGCGGAGCATCGTCGTATAAAACGGGTTTTCCCACTCGCCCATGATCAAGCCGATGAGGCCGGAGCGCCGCGTAATGAGGCTGCGCGCCATCACATTCGGTTGATAACCAAGCTTTTTCGCGGCCTTGAGGACCTTGTTGCGAGTGCTCTCGGACACGCTGGCGCTGGGAGTAAACACGCGCGACACGGCGGAGCGCGACACACCCGCCAGCAACGCAACTTCGCGAGACGTGCAAATGGATTCATTCGCGCTTACGGTGCGCTTGCGCCGCGACTTGGTTTTCCCTTTGATTGCCATAGCGCAGCCATAATACCCAATAGGAGTGCATGCTGCCCATCCTCTACAGGGAGGGGGCGAGATTTATGCATACGTGTGCAACAATGAGTGTGCCGGTTTCAGAATTTTACTCAGGAGAATCCTATGACTAATTGCCGATGGACCGCTTTGGCTGTGGCGGCCATAACCAGTGGGGTGCCGATGGCTGCCAACGCCCACATCGTAATCACCCAAATGAATCAAAGTGCGGGTTGGGAAGGCGCGGTGCTGACGCTACTCATACCGCATGGCTGCGGGGCGGCCCCCACGACCGAGATTCGTATCAAGGTACCGGACAACGTCAACGTGCTGCTGCCAGAACCCAAGGCAGGCTGGACGCTGCAAATGACGAATCGGAAACTGGCGGTGCCCAAGAAAGTTGGCAATCGCGAGATCACTGAGGTGCAGGATGAGGTTGTTTGGACCGGTGGATCACTGGCAAGCAACCAGGCGGGGCTGTTCACCTTCGTAACTAACTTCCCCAACAAGCCAGGCGAACGTGTTTATTTCAAAACCATTCAGAAATGCGGCGCCACAGATGACAAGTGGATCGACACCGTCAAAGAAGAGGAAGAGATTTGGCGCATCTGGTTGAGCCCCAAGCCATCGCCGTTTGTGGTCCTCAGCGCCCCGGCACAACCACAGCTTTTTGCGCCGTTTGAAGTGATCGCCGCGGAGCGCAAGAAAATGATGGCGGCTAAGCCGATGGAAGGCAAGAAGCCCTGAGCCCCAGGGAAGCGTTATTGGCCTCGGCCCTTTGAAGTTAAGGAGGCCGCAGCCGGATCTAGAACGATCCGGCTGCGGCTCATGCCATCAGAACCGGTATCGTGCGGTTACACCGTAGCGCCGCTGTGGCAGATTGATGCTGGTTGACTGCCAGGCAAACGATGCCGCTAGGTTGTTAGAGGCGTTCTCGCTGACCTGATCCGGCGTGTCGTCGTCGGTGAGATTCTCGACCCAGAGCACCAAGTCGTAATGTTCGCGCTCAAGACCGACCCGCAGGTTGGCGCGCGTGCGGCCCGGAACCCAGGTTGAATTGATGAAGTCGCCGAACTGCTTGCCGCGGTGGGCTGCATCCAGCCGCGCGACAAGTTTCGCATCGCTGAGTATGGGACGTGAGTACTCCAGCCCCAGGCTCGCGGTGAGCTTGGACGTGCGAGTCAACTGCTTGCCGCTGATATCCGGCTGGAAGCGATCGATGCTGCCGTTGCCGTCTATGTCGCGACCGACGCAGGTGATAGGTACTGGCGTGTTGGTCGTCTGGGTACACAGCCGTTCGAGCGACTGCGCGTAGGTCTGGCTATCGAATTTAGGATCTGCGTAGCCGACGTTGGCATCCACGGACCAGTTTTCTGTCAGATTTGCTGCCAGCGATACTTCAAGTCCCTTGCTGGTGATGCTGCCGACGTTGAGTGTCGCGTTGACCAGAGTACCTGTGGTCTGGGAGCCAGGTGCCGCCTGGCGGAATTGCGCATTCGACCAGTCGATCTGGAACACTGACGCATTCAAGCGTACGCGACCGCCAGCCAGCGTCGATTTGACTCCGAGTTCATAGGTGTTGTTAGTTTCGGGATCATAGGTGATGTAGGCCGGGTCAGTGATCAAGGCGTTAATGCCGCCGGAGCGCGTGCCACGTGCGGCAGAGGCGTACAACATCAGGGTCTCGGACTGCTTGAAGCGCAAGGTGACGCGCGGATCATTGAAGCTGGATGAGCTGTCAAAGGTGCCGCGGCCACCGAAGTAGATGTCGACCAAGTTTTTGAGTTGCTGCTTTTCACTCGTATGTCGCAATTCCAAAGTGCCAGTGAACCGGTCTGTGAAATCGAACTCTACTGAACCGAAAATGGATTTCTGCACGTCGACCAGCGGTGTGTAAGTCGCACTCATGACGCCCGCGCCGTTCAAGAAAATCGCATTGGGCGGGAACGCCGGCGGCGGCAGATTCAGTGCGACGCCCCTGGGTGCCAAGCCCGGGATGATCGCGCCCGGATCAAGCAGCAGAAACTGGATCTGCGAGGGCTGCAGGCCGAGCGTGCGCACGGCTTCGCTGGCATCGATACCAACCAGGGTCTGATCATCGTTCTTGCTGCGGAAGTAAAACAGGCCGCCGAGCCAGCGCAGGCGCTTCTCTCGGGAGGTGGTGAATCGCAGTTCGGACGACCAGTAGTCGCTGTCCAAAACGCTGGCACCGAAGTAGGTGTTGAAACTCGCTGCGCGTATCTGGTTGAAGACCGGGGCGGTGGCGCCTCCGGCGACCGCCGAACAGGGCCCCGCCGGGACAAATCCCGAGCAGATAAAGCGAGGTGATCCCGCGGCCACATAGGCCGCGCGCGACATGTAGCCGTAGCCGCCGTCACCAGTCTGGGTACGATCCAGGTCATTCTGTCCGTAGTTGTTGATCGTGGTGTACGCAGTCAGAGATTGAATGGTGACGCCCGGCAACTCCCAGTTGACCGCCACGGTGCCGCGCTTGGACTCACCATCATACGAAAACGCTTGCGGGGACATCGACAGGAATCCGGAACCATTGGGTGGCGCTTCGCCGCAGTAATAGATGAAATTATTCAGGTCGCTGCTGATGGCCTGCGTATTGGCCGGATTCATTGGATCGAGTCGGCCACAGTTGTTAGCCAGCCGAGTGTTCGGCAGATTGTCGACGCGTTCCTTGGACCAATAGCCACTGGCGTCGATCGTCAGATCGTCACGCGGCTTGAAGCGCAGCGACAACAACGCCGCTTTTTTCTGGCCACCACCGATGCCATTGCCGAGTCCCAGCGGGCCGGAATTGCGATAGGTGCCATCGTCGTTTTCGTAGGACAGTGCCAGGCGCGCGGCGACCGTGTCAGTGATCGGGCCGCCGAAATTGCTGCTGAAACGCCAAAGCCGATCCGTACCGATGGTCGCTTCGGCTTTGGCCGCAAACTCCGTGGGCGTCGCTCGTGTAACGTAGTTAATGGCGCCAGAAAACGTGTTGCGCCCATACAGTGCGCTCTGCGGCCCCTTGATGACCTCGACGCGTTCGAGATCGAGCATGCTGACATTGTTGGACGCGCGGCCAGACACAAAGATGCCGTCGATAAAGACGCCGACCGGGTTGTCGAAGCCGCGGCCGTCCACGAGCCCGATGCCGCGAATGGTCGGAACATTGGAGCGACCCGAATTCTCGGTCGTGAAGGTCAGGTTCGGGGTGAAGTTCGCGATGTCGCGGATGTCCTTGATGCCCTGCTTTTCGAGGTCTGCGGTGGTGAACGCGGTGATCGCAACCGGAACAACCTGCAGGTTTTCCGTAACGCGGCGCGCCGTTACCTGAATTTCATCCAGGACAGCGGCTTCCTGGGCGCTCGCCCAAGCACCCGCCACGAACACCAACAGGCCGGCAAATACCGCGCGAATTTTCATTTGTGAACCCCCCCCGAATTTAGAAATCAGACAGGCGGGAGTTTGCCGCAGGCTGCACACGTTTGCAACAACGTCAGTGTTGTTTGTTGTCAACATCGGCGAGCGGCGCTGCCGGGTAATCGCTGGTCAACGTTGCATACGTGTGCAATAATTTTGACTCTCATGAACGATGGTCCAGTCGATCCGCCGAAAGCCCCGCTCCGGCCTGTGCACGACGGGCGCGGCGCAGTTGTTGCAGGAACCTGGGTCGCCTTGCGCAACAACATGTTTCTGAGCTTCTGGGTTTTCTCTTTCATCGCCTTCATCGGCGCTTCGATGCAGACTGTAGGGGCAGGCTGGCTGATGGTCAGTCTCGGTGGCAGCCCGTTTCAGGTCAGTCTGATCCAGGGCGTGATGAGCCTGTCGGTGATGCTGGTCGGATTGCTGTCGGGCGTGCTGGCCGATCTGTACGACCGGCGCCTGATCATGCTGGTGGCGTTGACCGGGCTCATGGCGGCCACCGGTACGATTGGTTTGCTGGCTTTTTCTGGCGGGTTGTCGCCGCTCAACCTGCTGTCAATTACGTTTCTTTTTGGTCTGGCATCTTCCGGTATGACACCGGCAATGCAGTCAACACTGCCAGATCTCGTGCCACTCGATGACTTGCCAAGCGCGGTGACGCTCAACGGAATGTCCTCGAGTGCGGCGCGCTCAGTGGGCCCCGCATTTGCCGGTGCGCTCATCGGCACCATCGGCGCGGGTGCCACGCTGATGTTGAATGCGCTCGCGTTTGTCGGACTCTGGATCATCGTTGCGCGCTGGCGTGACCATAAAAGAGTTGCGCCGGTGGGCAATGTGCGGATTGTTGAGGCATTGAGCGCTGGCCTGCAATTTGCATGGCGAGATCGGCAGTTCCGTAGTTTGCTTCTTCAGGTATTGGCCGGTTTTTTTGGGGTCAGCGCTGTACTGGGATTGCTGCCATCGTTCGTTGTGTCCCACTATGGCGACCGCCAGTCCGCGGCGGCCCAGCACTTGGGCGTCCTGATGAGTTGCTACGGGATTGGCTCGGTGCTGGGGGCGCTGGCAGTGGCGCCGTTCACCCGCCGATTCAATCGCATGCGCCTGGTGTGGGCGGCGACCGCGCTGTGCGGCGTTTGCATGCTGTTGTTGGTGGCGGCAAATAATTCCGTAATGCTTGGAATTGCCATGGTCGGAGCCGGCTTTAGTTGGTCGGTGGCGCTGACTTGCATCAATATCTCGGCACAATTGCTGTTGCCGCGAGACTTGTTGGCTCGCGGGTTGTCATTGTCCATGGTGGCATTGATGGTGGCCTTGGCTGCGGGCAGTGTCGTCTGGGGCGCAGTGGCGACTGTATTGTCCGTGGAACGAGCCATTGGCATTGCAGGCACGGTGGCAATTGTTTGGGTGCTGATACAATTTTTGCGTCCATACTTTTCAGTAAAAGGTCAAAGTCAATGAAAATACCTAACGGCTTTCGGTCAGCCGCCGTGTTGCTCGGGCTCGTTGCAGTGTCACACGGCAGTGCCGCGGGTCTAGATCCCCAGGCTCTGGTCGGCGCTGAATCATTGGCGAATTTGCGCGGCAAGACGGTATTGCTAGCGGGTGCGACCGGCAAGAACGGACGAGTCGTACTGCGCCAGCTAGCGGCAGTGGGTGTACGTGTTCGGGGTATGACTCGCAATGTGGCTGACGCACGCGATGAAATCGGCTCTCAATACGAGTGGGTGGAAGCCGATGTTACTCGACCTGAAACCCTGCCAGCGGCGCTGCAAGGCGTCAGTGTTGTGATCTCGGCCGTTGCCACCGCAATGCCGTTAGGCGCTAACAGGCCGGAGCGCGTCGACTATGAAGGCACTGTCAATCTTGCGCGCGCAGCCAAGGCGGCGGGCGCTACGCGATTCGTCATTATTACGTCGTCGGTATCGGGCAAAAAAGACCATTTTCTAAATTACATCGGCGGCGACGTACTGA
This sequence comes from Gammaproteobacteria bacterium, assembly GCA_043769085.1. Taxonomy (GTDB): domain Bacteria; phylum Pseudomonadota; class Gammaproteobacteria; order Steroidobacterales; family Steroidobacteraceae; genus UBA964. The sequence goes on along the minus strand of JAYVJR010000047.1, from coordinate 10,901 downwards.
TTTGGAAAGGGCGCGCTGAAGAAGCGCTGATGCAATCGGGTCTTGAGTTTGTCGTTGTGGGTCCGACCGCTATGACTGACGATCCGGGTGGGATGCACCCGATTCGTATTTTTTCTCGAGACAAGTATCAAAGCGGTATGAAGATCACCCGTGATGATGTGGCCACGGTCGTGATTGCAGCCGCTGGGCTGCCGGATGCGGCAAATAGAATATTCTCAGTGGCAAACGGCAGTGGGCCGGCGGAGACCGACTGGCACCGGCGTTTCAAGAATATGCCTTCGAAGTAGTTTGCGTGTATTCCTGCGGCGTTGCTGCTGCGGTCAGATTTTACCGCGTTTTTGCCTGAGAATTTTTTTGTATTCGACGGCATCGTCGCGATCCTTGGGCCAATTCGCAAGATCGAACAGCATCGGTGTTTTTTGTTCGAGTCCCTTGAGCGCCGCCGCCGGGATTTGCGCTAGGTTCTGCAATTTGCGGCCGAACGCGCGTCCCCAACTGCGGCCTGGGCGTGTCCCCATACCGGACCAGGGTTGAAAGCTAACAAGATTCTGAAACTGAATGCTTGCCGATGCGCGCAGCACCGCGGGATCGGCAACTTCAGCTAACGGCGCGAAGTAGACGTAATGCGAATCCCAGAACATCGTCGGACCTGAGGAATCCTCGGGAAATTCGCTTGGACTAAAAGGGTTGGGGTATGAGAACCCGGACATCGTCGGCATCATCACCGTATCGCCCACGGTTTCGATGGCCATCGGTTTAGGCTTGAGTGTTGCACCTGGCCCGGTAATGACCTCGTCAGGGCCGATTTCCACCGATAACGGGCGTCCAATAAAGTGCCATGGTTCGAGCACCTCGTCGGTCACCGGGTTGCGCCAAGTCTCGAGCACCTCGTGGGTGTCGAACTTGCAATACACGCCTGCTTCGTAATTCGTAATCATGGTGTTGCCATTGGCCATGGGTCTGCACACTTTGATGGCGACATTGTTCATCGTGTAGAGCGGCAGCAGATTGCCCTGATGCAGGTAGGCGTAAATGTGTAAACGATAAAAAGCCGGCACGGTTTCGGCGGCAGCGCTGGCGACGATTTTGGCGCGAATACGCGCGCGCTCGGCCGGGTCATCCAGTCGCAGCGGCGCACTGACGCGCGCGGACTTGCGTGTGCTGGCCGAGGATCGCGTGGTGGCAAGCGCGGACAAGCTGAGTCCTGCGACGATTGCGTCGCGACGGGTAGGTTTTGGAGTTGTCATAGGTGTCCTCTAGTCGTTGTCACGCGGCGAGATTGCAGCTGCGGCATATCCGGCGACCGCGTTAGACAGCAAGTCGCTATGCGCATCTTCGCGGCTCGCGTAACGAGTCCAGCGTGTGATGTCGCCGTGGCTAACAGCGAGACCTATTTGCTGGATGCCGTCGAGTTCGTCGCCGCCCACGCGCTCGTGCGAGCCGATGTAGTAAAGCCGCAGCGAGCCATTCTGCATCGGCACGACAAAAGGACAGCCCAGTCGGTGATCCCAGAGTCCGGATCCTGCCGGGCTTCCTGCCAGCGCCGCGCCATCGGCCGCAGGGCCGTCGACTCGCGTCCATGCAAGGCCGTCCTCGGACACGGCGACACCCAGTTGACGGCCGACGGTGAAGCCCTGGCCGATGTCCTTGCATCCTTCATAGAACATGGTCCAGCGATTCTTGATTTTCAGAATGTGACGCGTCGCGACGCCGCGGTCATCAAATCGCCCTTTGGGGCCAGCGCCCATCAAAGCGCCGCGTTTCTCCCAGTGCAGACCATCGGCTGACCAGGCCCAGCCGAGCGTGTAAACCTGTTTGGAATCGAGACTGTGGTAATACATGCGCCAGCTGCCGTCTTCCCAACGAATCACCTGCGGCCAGCCCACCATGAACGCATCGAATTCGTGAGGTGCACCGGCAGCTAACATCGCGCCGCGATGCGGGCCCTCGATGCGCAACCAGCGGATGCCATCGCGTGAGACAGCGCAGCCCGGCAATAGCGGAAAACCCTTGATTTTTGCCGGACCGAGTTGCCGCACAGTCTGGTCGCCGCCGAAATACCACATCCAGTAAAGACCATCGCGAAACGCAATATCGCTGGCGCCCACATGAGAGGAATCGAATCGCTCGGGGTCGGGATGCGGTTCGAATACCGCACCCATCGTCAGGGGTCCGGGGATTCGTTGCCAATCGACGCCATCCGTCGATATTGCGTGGCCGACACGACCCGTGGGCAAGGTGATGGCACGATCGAATCCGGAGTCGCGACCGTAGTACCACATTTTCCAACGTCCGTTGGCGTCGCGGATGACTCGCGGGCACGAGACTCGTTCCGAGTCCCAGGCTCCGTTAGGCCCGGGAGATAGAATCAGTCCGGGTCCGGTCGGCGATTTTGCAGTTCTGGAGCTGTCCAATGGATGGGTACCTCAATATTAACGAACCGTGACGGGCGCCTTCTGGCCATCGGGAATCAGCGTCCGCCACGGCGAGTCGCCGCGCGCGCGACGATAGTCTTCGCGCACGCGCTGCAACAGGTCGGGATCCCGGTAAAGATCGATGGCGCTGCTCGCAATGACCTTGGCTGCGACCAGCAGCGCTTTGTCGCCGATGGATGATCCGGTCGCGGCAACAACCGGCCAAGTATGCGTGGGCACGCCGTAGGCATACGCCGCCACCATCAGATTCGCAACCGGTACGAACCAGGAGATATCACCCACATCACTGGACGAAGCGCCCTTGGCGGGCCGCTCCATCATAGGTTCAATCCGCTCGGACATGGCCGGTGTCCCCGGCGGCGGCCCGCTGCGAGACGGATCCTTGAAATTTGTCTGGGTGGCGCGCGCCAAACGCAGTTCAGCCTCGGACCATTGTGGCGGGCCGACCGCTGTCAGATTGTCATGCACCAGCCGCACCAGCGCGGGGGTTGGGATGATGTTATGCATTTCCGATTGCACGTCGACCGCTTCGAGCTTCGTTTGCGTCATTTTCGCTGCGCCCTCGGCAATCTCGCGAATCCATTTGAAGTACCGGTCAACGTCACCGAACTCATGTGCGCGAATGTAGTACCAGGACTCTGCTTGCGCCGGCACGACGTTAGGTTGGTCGCCACCTCTGGTGATCACGTAGTGAATTCGCGCATCGTCGCGAACATGCTCGCGCATGAAATTGACGCCGCTGTTCATCAGTTCGACGGCATCAAGCGCGCTGCGCCCGGCAAATGGCTGCAGCGCCGCGTGTGATGACTGGCCCTGAAATCGGAACTTGACGTTGACCAGCGACATGGTCGTGCCGTAGGGCGCGAGCGTTAGTGAACTGGGGTGCCAGGTGAAAATAACGTCGTCGTTCTTGAAATAGCCGGCGCGCAACATGTAGATCTTGCCCATCGCGGTTTCTTCGGCCGGCGTGCCGTAGAGCCGCACCGTGCCGTGTAGATCGCCGGCGGCGATCAGTTGCTTGATGGCCATGGCGGCGCCCGTGGATCCCACGCCAAAGGCAGAATGTCCGCAAGCATGGCCGGCCGCCGGATTGGGCCCGGGCGCGGCTTCGCCGCTAGCTGCTTGCGAAACGCCTGGTAGCGCATCGAATTCCGCGAGAATGCCGATGACTGGCTTGCCACTGCCAAAGGTTGCGACGAACGCCGTCGGCATGTCGGCGACACCTGCCTCAACCGTGAAACCGTTAGCAGCCAGCAGCTTCTGTAGCTCAGCAGACGAACGAACTTCGTCGAGGCTGGTTTCCGCAAACGACCAGATCCTGCGGTTGGTGCGCGACAAAAGCTCGGCCTGCGTATCGATATAGGAGCGTGCCTTGGCTTTGGTCGGATCGTTGTCTGCTAACGAAATTGCCGGCAGACAGAGCAGTGCGAAGGCGCATCCAACGTGAGCATTCGAACGTCTTGTCATTTTACAAATTTTCCGTCTTGTAGCCACGCCACGCCGTCGAGTGTAATCGTTGCATCGGTCAGCAAGTCGCGCCACCGGAAATAGCGGCCGCGCACGGCGCCGCCGAGTTCCTGATTGTTGCCGATGCCGAGACGAACAACACCGGCGCCATAGCCATAATAGGCGAGCCAGCCGGGCGTTTCCGACGGCGCCAGCAGCGGATTGAAACCAAGCCCGAATTCGCGAAAATGCCGAGCTTCCTCCGGCGCAGCTGCCAGTTCCTGTTCGACAAACTCGCGGCCGCGGCGCGCGTCGGCACGCACAATCACGCCGGCCTTGTAAGTAATACGGGCGTCGACGACGCTATGTCCATTCCACACTGAAAAGGGATAGACAACGACACCCACGACCGACTCCTCGATCGGTGCAACGCGCACGACGCCTCCGGGAATCTCAACTTCGCGCACCAGAAATGGCGCGTTAGCCATCATGCGCTTGGCCGATGCATCGCCATTTTGTTCGATGATGTCCCGATCACCGACCCGAAATCGCAGGTCCGTTCCCGCGGGCGTAGTAATTTGTACCAGAGCGCTGCGCAAGGCGGCCGCGAACCGCGCCTGATGTGCGGCGAGTGCTGTTAGATCGGTCTCCAGAACGGCGCGTTGGTAAATGCGATCAATGACTTGCATCGGTGGCGGTGGAAAACCTGGCACAATGTTGATCCCAGTTAGACCGAATTCGTTGCCCGATGAACTGTAGGGATCGGTCCAGTGGAAATGGATCGTGCGTCGTGGTCCTTTTTCGGTGAACAGCAGTCGTTGCATGGCGCTGTAGGCGGGATGTACGGGATTGGCGCCCGGCAGCATGATCGCGGCGTCGACGTCCTTGAGCATGTTGCTGTACGCAGCCGACGACGCGGCCAGGCCCTTGCCGAGCAGCTCCGCGTTCCATGCAGACGGATATGGATCGTCCAGGACGTCGATGACCCCAAGATCGACAGCGCCTGCCTGCATGACTTGGTAACGGATTTGCGGAATCAGTTCCTCAAACATGCCCGGTTGTGCAACGCTGATGACGCGCTCGCCCGGTTGCAATTGGAGCTGCTGCACAATGCGCGCAGCGAGCGCTTGCCACTGCATGGTCCGCTGCGGCAAAGCGGGTTGTCCCGATGATTGCGGCCGCGCCGGCGAACCCACGACTATCGCCAGCAGACTCAGTATTGCGACAGCTCTTCGCAGTATGGGTGCGGTCGTCATGCGCTGTGTTTTTGCAGCCAGCCCGGCAAGCGCTCGTCAACCAAGCGCCGCAGTGTCATCGGCAGCTCGTCAACATTGCGCAATTTGCGACCGATCATCTGGAAACTGATGCCACCGGATTCGTGTCCCATGCGCATCCATGGATACCAGGAGCCGAGCGTTTGGTAGCTGCGACTCGCCGCTGTCCAGAGTTCGGCGCGCGTCGACAGGTCTTTGCGCGTCGCCTGATAGGTATCAAGCGAAGTCGCGGTAAACACCGGCAAGCCACTCTGCAACGGGTCGGTGCCGCTGTTAGGTCGTGCGGCTCCCTTGACGATCAGGCTCTCGCCAACCCAGACCAGATCGCCGGACATCACGGGCTCGGTGATGTGACCGTCAAAGTCGGTGCCGGGTGGTGCGGCCTGCGGTCGCTGCGCACGGCCAAGTGGGTCAAAGCTGAGCGCTTGTGGTCCCATGAAATGGACTGGCGCGCACTTGAGACCGTTCATCGGATTGAGCCAGTCGTCGGCCGGTTGCTTCGTCACTGGGTCGAGCCAGAAGCCCGCCTCGATCATGTTCATGCGCACCGAGCCATCCGCCTCCAGAACCAGCGTGTTGAAGCTGCAACCTTCAACCGCAAACAGAACTTTGGCCGAATCCAACGTGCGTTTACCCCAGAGCATTCCGGCGAACCACCACAAACCCGGTCTGCCTCTAGCTCCACCGCGTAGCCGCACGAAAAGTTCATTGCGGGCAGGCAAGTCATTCATGATTTTGTCCTTCGCTGTGTCTGCGTGTGCAGTGGGTGTCCGCCCGGTCATTAGACCTGCAGCGGCTGACGTTGCCAAAACTCGTCGGCGCGTGACTAGCATTCGGAAGTCCTCAATTCAAATATAGAGCCGCCGACGATAGTCGCAACTTGTCGGCTTGCCAGTCAATGGTTGCACAGCCTGTGCCGACTGCACCAGCGCGGTGCCGACGAAACACGCGCCGCATTGTTGTTTGATGCAAACGTGTGCAAGAATGACGGCGGGCAAGTTTCCGTATTGGGCCCAGGGTGGTACTTGTGTACTCAAAAAACATGGTACTCATGCGTTTGATTCTGCTGGCCATTGTGTTGACACCAGTCGCCGCTGCCCAGGCAGGGCGATAATCCGGGCCTCTATATCACGCGTGAGGGCGCGCTGGTTTACACGACTCGGTCGTCCAACCAGGCGAGCATCGGCATGTTTTATCCGGACGTGAGCCAAATGATTGGCTATGGTGCATATCGGTGACAGACGCCTTGCCCACGAACGGCACCGAACTGAGCGCGCACTGGCGTGTGGTGATGGCGGCGGCGTTAGGAGCGGCCGCCGGTATCACCGGCATGTCGGTCTACAGCTTGAGCGTGCTGCTGGGCCCGCTCAGCGAAGCATTCGGCTGGACTCGTACCGAAGTGTCGGCGGCCAAGACAATCCTCACTGCAGGATTCGTGCTGACCGCGCCATTCGTCGGGTACCTGGCCGATCGGGTCGGCGTTCGGCGCCTTGGACTGTTTTCACTCGCGGCACTGGCGCTGGGTTTTTTCGCCATGACCCAGCTCGGCCCTAACATTTACTATTTTTACGCTGCACTCTTCGGACTCGCAGTCGCCGGCGGCGCCACAACGGCGCTGGTGTGGACCCGCGCGGTCGCGACCTGGTTTCATCAGACCCGAGGCATTGCGCTGGCTCAGACACTAACCGGTCCAGGACTGGTCGGTGTGGTCACGCCGGTGTTGCTGGATACCTTGATTCAGCGCTTCGACTGGCGCGCGGCATACATCATCATGGGCCTGTTCGCGCTGGTGGTGTTAGTGCCACTGGCACTGTTTTTCTATGAGAACCGGCCGAGCGAGGCGATCGCCGGCACAGCGCAGGCAACCTCGTTGCGTGCGGGAATGACCGTCGAGGAAGCCCTGAGGTCGCGCTGGTTCTGGCAGCTTGGCGCAGGATTCCTGCTGGTGGGCGCCGTGGTTTCGGCGCTGATGGTACACCTGGTGCCATTGATCATTGGTGCGGGCGTCACGCGCGGGATAGCGGTTCGTATCGCCGGCGCGTTCGGCATTGCGGTTATTTTCGGGCGACTGCTGACCGGCTGGCTGGTCGATCGATTTCATCCACCGTGGGTGGCCGGCTTTTTTCTGGCTATGCCAGCGGCAGGTTGCCTAATACTCGTCATGGAGCCTGGCTCGACGATCGCAGTTGCGACCGGCGCATTCACTGAATCGCAGTTCGCCGCGTGGCTTCGGAGTAATTGTGCGGTTGCAAAAGCGGGCCGCAAGAGCCGATTGTTGGCAAAAAGGACCGTTAAAAGCCGGGTACGGCCGAAGCGCTAGACTGCAATATTTTTGCGGCAGCAGACAAGGGCGGTTGTTGCAGGAGCTAGAAAAACTAGTGCACTGAAAGTGAGAGTGCAAGACTAGAAGCGAGCAAGACTAAAGTTGCTGGCAATGGTGCGGTAAATGTGCATCATCAAATTGATTGACGCGATGACAGCTGTGCTGCTAACGGATTTCGATGCGCAGTTGCGTTTGCGCTCGGCGCGTTAGGCGCAGTGTAGTCCGTCGCAAGAGCTCGCGTGCTAACTAGTCTGATTGATAGAGCGTTAGCCTAACAAGGTTAGGCTAACGAATTGTTAGATGGTGGAGGCGGCGGCCACTGAACAGTGCGGGCAAGCTATTGATTGCGAACGGATTACGCTTTCATGGCGCAGGAGTTGCCCCCGCTGTTGCCCCCGCTGTTGCCCCCACTAACTGCTGCCGACCCATGATCGATTGGAGCAACTGTGGTAACGCCGTACTACGTTAGTGGGCGAGGGATGAGAGCGGCATTGCTGTCAGTCGATCGCCGAAGGGCAGAGCCTTGCTGCCCGTGTACAGCACGATCCCTTGTCGGAATTGCCTGCCGGATAGCGCTCGCAGGCGCTCAAGGCCGCGGAAATCCGTTGCTTGAACCGTCGCCGCGCTCTTTACTTCGATTCCGATGAGCTCACCGGCGGATGTCTCGACGACAAAATCCACTTCCACCTGGTCCTTGTCGCGGTAATGAAAGAAATGTAGTTCTTGGTGCGCAACCGTGCCCAGTTTCAGCAGCTCGCCGAACACGTACGACTCGAGAATAGGACCGAGGCGCGTGCGGTCCAGCGCAAGCGCCGCAGGCTCGAGGCCTCGGACTGTGGTCAACAACCCCGCATCGATGAAATGTAGTTTGGGTGTCTTGATAATCCGTTTAAGTTCATTGCGATGCCAGGGCGCAAGACGGCGCAGCACGTAGAGACGCTCAAGGACTGTCAGATAGTGGTCGACTGTCTTGTAATCCAGCTGCACATGCCGCGCGATTTCAGAAAGATTGACGAGTTGAGCTGACAACTGCGCCGCGACGGCGATGAGTCGCGGAAATCGAGTGAGCTTGTCGAGTCGCGCCACTTCCGCGACGTCCTTGTCGACCAGCGAACGTACATAGGCGCGATACCAAACACGCTGCCTGTGCGCCTGTCTGCGTGCCAATGCTGCGGGGTAACCACCGGCCAGTAACGATTCGATCTGTGTTGGCGCAAACTTTTCAGAGGTGTCCGGTATTCCGCCCGAGAATACGCGGTCAAAAAATTTCGAGCGTGATCGGCGCTCGATTTCGTTAGCCGCTAACGGATACAACTCCAACGATTCGACTCGGCCCGCCAACGACTCCATGATTCGTGGCATCGTGAAAATGTTGGCAGATCCGGTCAGCAAAAACCTACCGGGACGCCGGTCCGCATCGACAGACTGCTTGATCGGCAACAGGAGTTCCGGTGCGCGCTGAATCTCGTCGATGACGGCCTTGTCCAATCTCGCAACGAACCCCACAGGGTCAGCCTTCGCCGCTGCGAGGATCGAAAGATCGTCCAGATTCACGAATTGACGAGATCGGCCGACAAACTGACGCGCGAGCGTCGTCTTGCCCGACTGCCTTGGTCCGCTGATGGCCACGACGGGCGTGTCATGCAACGCTTCACGGACCCTGGGAGCCAGCATTCGCGGATACATAGCGAAGATCGTACCGTCCAATTAGGAATAACGCAACGTCCAGTTAGGATCCTAAGACCGGCCAATTAGGAATTATATTGCTGACGCAGTGCAATCCAGGCGCCACGGGTCCTCTCAGCGTCGCCTGAACCATACGGCTTTGTTTGTAACTTCACGCACGTTTGGTGATGTGCTTGGGGGCAACTGGCGTCGGAGGTGGGACAGTTGCCCCCAAAGTTGCCCCCAAAAACCGTTGGCTGCCAACGCACGCGCGCGAACCACCATGGGCAAGAATAGTTGCAGACGGGCCGGCGATTTGCAGCGCTACGCGATCTAACAGTACGTCCGCGAACGTCGATGAACGTCCACGGACTATCGTGGTGGTGGAGGCGGCGGCCACTGAACAGTGGCAGCAAGCTTTTGATTGTGAACGGGTTCTGTTTTTGTGGCGCCGTAGTTGCCCCCACTGTTGCCCCCGAAACTTCTTAGCCTCGCCGATAGACTGGAGACAGGCCAAAAACAACTTGGCTATCAAGTGCTTTGGCGACCGTGGGGGCACGTCGCTCCGCCAAGTCCCCACACGCCAGGCAAGACTGAAGACGCAGCGCGGCAACCACGTTAACCACAGTTGACAGTATGTATCCTGCGGTTTACACTGACCTGTGCGCGAAATCTTCAAATCCGCGACTTTCGATCTGTGGCTCGCCGGTCTGAAGGATGCGCGGGCCCGGGCCCGCATAGCGATTCGGATTGATCGGTTGGCGCATGGTAATGCCGGCGATGGTAAATCAGTGGGTGCTGGTATCAGCGAGCTGCGGATCGATTGCGGTCCTGGCTATCGTGTGTACTTTATGCAGCGCGGCCAAGCGGTGGTGGTGTTGTTGAACGGTGGCGACAAGCGCTCGCAGGCGTCCGATATCCGCCGGGCGATGGAAATTGGCCAAGAATGGAAGGAGTAAGGCATGGTGACCAAGAGAAAGGTTAAGGAAGCATTTTCCCGCTACGACACTGCGGACTATCTGAAGTCCGAAGCGGAAGTCGTGGCTTATCTTGAAGCATGCATGGAGGAGGCGGGTAATGACCCGGCATTCATCGCCCAGGCACTCGGTACGATTGCCCGCGCTCGCGGCATGTCAAAACTCGCCAAGAAGACCGGTCTGACACGTGAGGGTCTCTACAAAGCACTCAGCAAAGACAGCAACCCGAGTTTTGGCACCGTACTACGCGTAATGCATGCACTGGGGCTGAAGTTCACGCCGGTCGTTGCTTAGTAATTCAATGACCAAACGTTCTCAGGCTGGTTTCAGATGACGCTCGTTTTGTGAACACGGACTGTCCACAATGCCAAGTCAACTTCAGTCCGCCAGATTCTTCGCTCCGGCACGAATATTAGGCTAACATTGTTAGCCTAACAGATTTGTTAGGTCTGGAGGCGGCGGCCACTGAACAGCGCGAACAAGGCACTGATTTGGAATGGTTTTCTTTGGCAGCGTTTGATAGTTGCCCCCGCTGTTGCCCCCACGAAGCAGGCCGCGGGGTAGTCGCCAATCGAGCGTCAGGACAAGTGTATTTCGGTCCCAAATCGATATTGGAGAAATGACCCACTTCGCGCTTGGCTATGGGGTTTGAGACTTCCCCTCTGCTCCAGCGGTCCGTGTGCTGTTGGTAGCTAATTGATCTGTCCGGTTCTGTAGCACATTAACTGTCCGCTTTTCTGCTGGTGCCGTGCCGGAGACGAAGGGCGTAGCCCGAGGCTCT
>JAYVJR010000046.1:0-27288 GCA_043769085.1 Gammaproteobacteria bacterium | reverse complement strand
GCCAGCTCCTGGCGTTGCGCGTGGCCGCCGCGCTTTTTTGGCTCCGGTCTGGCTGACTTTTTTCGCAGTCGTGCTGTTCGCCATGATGGCGCTTAGTATCTGGCGCGGCCAGGCGACTACCACTGTGATCGTACTGCGGCACGCTGAGAAACAGCTGGGCACTATTGACGATGCACCGTTGTCTCCAGAAGGCGCGCAGCGCGCAGTCTCGCTGGCTCAGCTTTTGGGTGCGGCACGCGCTGTGGGCGCTATAGAAGCGATCTACATCAGCGATACACGACGGTCCCGCGACACTGCAGCGCCGCTCGCGCAGCAGCTCGGACTCACTCCCATGGTTCGCGATCCTAAACAGGCCGATAAACTGGTCCGTGAAATTCTCGACCAGCATCGCGGTCGCGTGGTGCTGGTGGTCGGCCATAGCAACACGGTGCCTGACCTGATTTCACAGCTTACGCGCGGCCGCGTGCAAATCGCCATTGGTGACTACGATTACGGTCAGGCGTGGGTTGTTAGTCGCCCGAGCTTTGGACCTGCGGGTCTGGTTCAGCTGCACTTCTGAAGCGCGTCCTGTTGCAAGCTCGTATGAATCGTTGCCAGGGCTATTTATAGTTTTAAATCAATAGATTGCTTAAAAAACTTCGTGTGTTCAGTGATGCGAAAGTCTGCCAGCAAGGACGCCCGAATCTTGGCGGAGGGGTCGATCAGGTAGCTTGCGCGCCGCACGCTGATCCCCAGGGGTCCATCGCAGTCATAGGCCTTGATGACGCGCTTGTCGGGGTCGGACAGCAAATTGAACGGCAATTGGTATTTTTGTCGAAATCGCCGGTGACTCTCGGGGGATTGCGGGCTGACGCCGAGCACGCGCAGACCCGTCGCAACCAGTTCTTCGTGCATGTCACGCAACGTGCAAGCTTCGGTGGTGCAGCCTGGTGTGAAATCCGCTGGGTAGAAATAGAGGATTAATGGGCCTTTTTTCAGGACCGCGTGTAGTCGGCAAGGGCGATCCTGGTCATCAGGCAGCGTGAAATCCGGGGCCTGAGTGTCGGTCGGTAGCATGGTGGGGCTATTGTAGGTTGCAGGCGCGTGCGTGCCTGCTAGAATCGCCCGCCGTTTGAGGGCACAGGTTTCAGCGTGGGGCGGTAGCTCAGTTGGGAGAGCGTCGCGTTCGCAATGCGAAGGTCGAGGGTTCGATCCCCTTCCGCTCCACCATTTTTCTGCCTGGTTTACCCACTTAACTTAACTCAGCAGTTGTGCAAAATCAGCACAGTTCTGTGCTGGCTTTTTTACCTTAAGCGGCTGTAAGGTAACCGGGTCCCAAAACCAACAACGATTAATCGCGGGGATTCTATGCGTATACATGCGGCCACCAAACTGATTTTCGCCACTTTGTTAGCACTGTCGGGTGCCGCGGCTAGCGCCGGCATCATCGTTTACAGCGCTCCACTGACAGGAGCGGCAGAATCTCCGCCGGTTGAATCCGCTGGAACTGGCTCGGCAGTTGTTACGATCGACGACGTGGCGAACACGATGCGAGTGCAGGTAAGCTTCGCTAACCTAACAACCGGCGTAACAGTTGCGCACATTCATGTGATCAATGGTCCAGGGGACGCCAATATTGCTGACACCAATGGGCCAGTTGCGACAAGCACGCCGAGCTTCCCTGGATTCCCAGCGGGAGTCACCTCCGGATCGTTTGATGCAACGTTTGATATGACACTTGCCGGCAGCTACCGGGCAGCTTTCATTACGGATGCAGGTGGTACGACGGCTGCCGCTCGTGCGGCGCTTTTCTCCGCGCTTGCCACTGGACGCGCCTACCTCAACGTACACACCACCAGGAATCCAGGTGGTGAAATTCGCGGCTTCCTGGTGCCAGAACCTGCCTCGATGTCTCTGCTGGCGCTGGGATTGCTAGGCGCCGGCGCGGCACGTCGACGACGTCTCGCAGCCTGACCTACAGCTGTCTGACTTGAGTTAGAGCGGCCGCCTCAAAAGGGCGGCCGCTCTATGTTGGAAGGCTGCGATCGCTACGCGAACGTCTCACCGCGACCCAAATCATGGCGAGCGCGATCACTACCAGCGCGATACCCAAGGGCAGCATGTAGCCTGATGCCAGCGCCGCCAACACGATGGTGTACAACAGCGCCTCGATGGGACCGATGGCTATATAAGCGACACCGTAATCCGCGAGTACGGTGGAGTCGGAGCGCTTGTCGACAATGCGCAGCAATGCGACGCCAAATGGGATGGTCGCGACGTTCCAGCCATAGGTAAATATACCTGGCTCAAACCAGCGCTTGCCGTAGACGCGTGGCGCCACCAGTAGCAGCCAGGTCACTGACAACACCAGACCTAACAATGAAAACAGCACCAGTGGCACGGCGTAGTCGATGACGATCTGGATGTTGATCGAGGCGATGCCGAACGCCACCAGAAAATCCGACATCATCGAACCGATGCGGTTGATGACCTGTGAATCGACGTACCGCCCGACACGCGCCACATTGAGCAGCGATTGCAACAACCAGCCGAGAAGCATCGCCACCGCGAACGCGGGCAACACGAATTTTGGCGGCAGTAGTTCGCGCAGAGTTGGCAGGATGGCCATGGCGGCCCCATAGACTGCAAAGACCAGCGCGAAATGCCAGGTGAGCGGTTCGAATGCGATGCCGTTGACAGTGGCGCGACCGAGGGATCCCTGAAACGCTGGCGGAACAAAGCTGGCTTGATCTGCGATTACGTCCGGGTCGTGTGCTTTTTGGGCTGCAACCCAGCCGCAACGACGTGCAAGATTGATGAGTACCAGACCACCGAAGACAGCCGCAAGGATGCCGATAGTGGCAAACGTGAACCCCACGCTGCGCGCTGGCGCCCAATTGGGGAGTGCGTCTGCATAGGCGGCCGCGGTGCCGTGCCCACCCGCAAAGCCGGCAGGCATCATGACCAAGAACTCCGGTGGCAGTCCGATGAAGACATAACTGATCAGCGCGACGCCGACGCACAGCGTCACGCCGTACTGCATGAACTCGGACCCCATGCTGAAAAGGAACGACGTGCTGCTCGCGCGCAAGGCCTGCCTTGTGGAGCCTCCTTCGCGATGGCCCATCAGCAGCGTCGCGAACAGTAGCGTGATCAGCACGCCTGGATAGCTTGTTAGATTGGGATCGCCACTCGCGTTGCGAGAAAACGGCAGCAGGTCGTAACCTCCGGGTCCGGCAACAAGGCCGACAATGCCGGCGATCATGGCGGTGGGTATGAAATACCGTGACAGCCACGGGATCGCCGCGCGCAGTAGATGGCCTGTGGCTAACAGGGCGGAGATCAGGCACAGATCTATGAGCATGACGTTCTCATTGAGTTGTTAGCGACCGACACCAGGCGCTTGCGTGCTTCAATCACGCTGATTCGCTGATCTCACAGCCGTACTCTGCCGCCGACGATGACAGCCAGCCCCAGAAACTGATGAAGTAACTCCGCGCCACGGCCAATCGGTACAGGGGTTCCGGCGCGAGCTGCCAGATCTGCAGGCCGATGTGGCTCGCCGTAGTGATGGCTGCATCGCCCACCTTGAAACTCGTCGGATGCAGGTCGATCGGCAGCCCTTTGGCCAGCGCGTCGCGAATCCTGGGTCCGCTCACATCCAGCAATACGCGGCTGTCGGTTTGATCAAATACGGACGCTGATCCGTCAAAAGCCGTTAGCAACTCATTCATGGTCGCGCCGGCAGCGCTTGATTCGACCAGCCAATGCCCGGGCCCGGACCACACAAAATCAAAGTTGCTGCACGCTGCAGACGATGAAATGACACGCGGTGTCGTCGGCAACGTCAGACCGAAGGAACGTTCGGTCGCAGCAGCCAGCAGGGACGAAGATCCCGGTCGCGCCAATACGCTGGCGAGCAACCGGGCTTTATGCGCGCGCACGCGCACGCCCGCTGGGCCGCCGGGCTGGCCGCTGCGGCCAGGTGCGAATGCAACACCATCTTTGTTAGCCACGCAGTCGTTCTCCTTGGGGATCGACAAACACCGGGTCACAGATATCCACCAGCACTGCCTGGTTGCGCAACAGGTCGCAGGCGCGCAGTCGTTCGCCATGCCGCTGCCGGCCGCTGCGCAAAAAACCCAACGCGATCCAATGGCCTAGTGTTGGCGAATAGGCAGTGGATGTGACGTAGCCTTGCTCGTTAGCTGCGTGCACCGTCCCGCCGATCGGCAGGAAATGCGCGCCGCTGCTCAGCCGCTGGCTGCGATCCACGGGCTTCAATCCCACCAGTTGCGGGCCAGTCGGGTCAACTAGGTTCTCGCGTCGCGACATCACGGCGCCGATATAGTCTTTCCGGGTCGACAACATGCGTCCCAAGCCGAGCTGCAGTGCGGTCGTGCGGCCGTTCAGCTCATTGCCGGCCACGTGGCCTTTTTCAATGCGCATCACGCTGAGTGCTTCCAACCCATAGGCGACGACGCCGAGATCAGCGCCAGCGGCGAACAGCTGCCGCATGACGGCATCGCCACTGCTTGCTGGCACCGCGAGCTCATAGGCGAGTTCGCCGGAAAACGAGATGCGAAACAAACGACCGCGCAGTCCATTAGCCAGTGTGACGCTGCCGGCCGCCAGATATGGAAACGCTGCATTCGACAAGTCCTGACCAGGTGCCACCACTCGAGTCAGCAAGTCGCGTGCACGCGGACCAGCGATGGCGAACTGCGCCCAGCGTTCTGTCACCGAGACGAATTGCACATCGAGCTGCGGCCACAACACCTGATGACAGTATTGCATGTGCTGATAGACGCTGACCGCGTTGGCGGTGGTGGTCGTCAGAAAATATTGTTGGTCTGCGAGACGGGCCACCGTGCCATCGTCCATGACGATCCCGTCGTCGCGCAGCATCAGTCCGTAGCGCGCGCGACCGACTGCGAGTGTCTGCCAGCCGTTAGCATAGAGGCGTTCCAGAAATGCCAGCGCGTCAGGACCCTGCAATTCGATCTTGCCCAGAGTGGACACATCGCAAATACCGACGCCGGTGCGAACCGCCGTCACCTCACGAATGGTGGGCTGCAGCCAGTCGTTTTCCCCGGCGCGAGGAAAGTACTGGGCTCGCAACCAAGCGCCCGTCTCGACGAACACGGCGCGCTGCTCTTGGGCCCAGGCGTGCGACGGCGGCAGTCGCGTCGGTCGAAAGTCGGGCCCGCGATGATGTCCGGCTAGCGCACCGATGGCGACCGGCGTGTACGGTGGTCGAAAAGTGGTCGTGCCCACGCTGCCGATCGGCTTACCCGTCAGCTCAGCTAACATGGCCAGCCCGTTGACGGCAGAGGTCTTGCCCTGGTCGGTCGCCATACCCAGGGTCGTGTAGCGTTTCAGGTGCTCCGCCGAACTGAACCCTTCGCGCTGCGCGAGTTCAATGTCGGCGGTGGTCACATCGTTCTGAAAATCGACGAAGGACTTGCCGCGCGCATCTTTAACCCTCCAAAGCACTTGGCGCGCGTCGGACTCGTCAGGCGCGGCGGGCAGCGCGAATTTGGCGGCATTCAGCCCCAGCGCTTGTACCGCCAACTGCGCCTCGCGATAGCCCGCAGCCAGCGCCGCGCGCGTTGTGAATTCGCCGTTGGCCGCACCAGCGACCGTCATGCCGGCGGGCAGCTGGTCGGGCAGAAAGATTGAGCGATCCGCATCCCAGCGTGGCCGCATGCCCTGATGGGATGTTAGGTGCAGCGTCGGCGACCAGCCGCCTGACATCGCGAGCAGATCGCAGTCGATTCTGCGGATTTGACCCGTGATCGTCAGAATCTCAACTGACTCGAGGCGTTGACCGCCTAAAGCCCGGCGCACGACGCCGCCCACGATGTCTGTGCTGCGCAGAGTCTGTGGCGACACGGAACCCTGGCGGCCGCCGCGAGAATCGACCATGGCAACAACCTGCATGCCGGCTGCTTCCAGATCGGCCGCTGTTGACCAAGCGTCATCGTTGTCCGTGAATACCACCGCACGCCGCCCGGGACTGACGGCGAATCGATTGAGATAAGAACGCACCGCACCCGCCAACATGACGCCGGGAGTGTCGTTGTCGCCGAACACCAAAGGTCTTTCAATCGCGCCGGCGGTTAGCACTGCGCGCTGCGCGACGATGCGCCACAGTCGCTGGCGTGGTTCGAAGGGCGGCGGAACAGGCAGGTGATCGTTGACGCGCTCCAGCGCCGCGTAGACCCCATGATCGTAGCTGCCCAGAACGGTCGTGCGTCGCATCAGCCGCACGTTAGGCATGGAACTGAGTTCAGCCACTACCGATGCCGCCCATGTGTGCATGGACTGCTCACCAATGGCACGGCGCTCGCTTAAACAACGGCCACCGAGTTGAAAGTCTTCATCCGCCAGCAGTACGCGCGCGCCACTGCGCGCGGCCGTCATCGCCGCCATCAGTCCGGCAGGGCCGGCGCCGATAACCAGAATGTCGCAATGCGCCGTCGATTTTTCGTAAGTATCGGGGTCAGGCGACTGCGCCATGCTGCCAAGGCCTGCGGAGCGGCGAATCAGTGGCTCGTACACTTTTTCCCAGAACGCGGCAGGCCACATGAAGGTCTTGTAGTAAAACCCCGCCGCCAGCAAGGGCGAGAAAAGACCATGCAAAGCATGTAAATCGAAACGCAAAGATGGCCATCGATTCTGACTGTTGGCTTCCAGACCTTCATACAACTCGGCGATCGTGCTGCGCGTGTTAGCTTCGCGGCGCGCGCCGGTGCGCAATTCAACCAAGGCGTTAGGCTCTTCGGCTCCCGCTGTCAGGATGCCGCGTGGCCGGTGAAACTTGAAAGATCGCCCCACCAGCCTGACATCGTTAGCCAACAGGGCCGATGCCAAAGTGTCGCCCGCATAGCCAGCCAGCGCTCGACCGTCGAACGTGAATCGCAGCACGCGACCACGGTCAATAAGTCCCCCAGCGGCAAGTCGCGCAGGTTGGCCGTCCGTTGAGTTCATGGTCAATCCATGCTCCGCGCAGCCACGACTTTGCCGATGAGATGGGTGCGCGTGTTTCGTTCAACGATCAGCCAGGCGTGGCAACCGGCGGCGTGTAACCAGAGTTCGCGATGCGCGCCGTCGGGATTGTCACGCAAATACACGTAGTCATGGAACGCGTCTGTGGCATTGGTTGCTGTAGGGTCAGGGCGACTGCGACTGGCGTCGCCGTAATACACGAATTCGTCATGGCCACGCGCACCGCAATAGGGGCAGTGAATTCGCATGGCTGCTAGTGCAAGTTGGGGTGCGGACCCCGACCTTTTTCGTCGATGACATGTCCGGTTTTGAAGCGATCCAACCGATAGGCCATGGCCACAGGATGTGACGCATTGCGGGCTAACAAATGGGCAAAGCACCAGCCCGAAGCTGGTGTCGCCTTGAATCCTCCGTAACACCAGCCGGCATTCAAATAAAGACCTTCGATCGGCGTACGATCGATGATGGGCGAGCCGTCCATCGACATGTCCATCAAACCGCCCCATGAACGTAGCAGGCGCACGCGACCCAGCATCGGCATCAGCGCCATGCCGCCTTCGCAGACATCTTCGACTGACGGGAGATTGCCGCGTTGCGCATAGGTGTTGTAGCCATCGATGTCGCCGCCAAATACGAGACCGCCTTTATCGGACTGGCTAACATAGAAGTGCCCGGCGCCAAAAGTGATCACGCCCGGGAGCACAGGCTTCAGGCCTTCGCTGACAAAAGCCTGCAGTACATGACTTTCAATGGGCAGCCGCAATCCGGCTAACGCTGCAACCCGCGACGAATTGCCCGCACAGGCCAGTCCTAGTCTGCGAGTGGCAACAAATCCACGGCTGGTTTCAACACCAACCACCGCGTCTCTTTCGCGACGGATACCTGTGACCTCGCAATTCTGGACGATATCGACACCCAACCGGTCGGCCGCGCGTGCGTAGCCCCAGGCGACGGCGTCGTGGCGCACAGTGCCCCCACGGGGTTGCAGCAATCCGCCTTTAATCGGAAAACGGGCATTGTCGAAATCGAGAAATGGTGCGACCTTGCGAACGCCCGCGACGTCGAGCAGTTCCGCATCCACACCCTGCAACCGCATCGCGTTGCCTCGACGTACATCGGCATCGCGCTGGGCGTCGCTGTGAAAGAGATTCAGCACGCCGCGCTGACTGACCATCGCGTTGAAATTGATATCCAGTTCGAGGCCTTCCCAGAGCTTGAGAGACCATTCATAAAACGGTGTATTGCCTGGCAGCAGATAATTCGAACGGATGATGGTGGTATTGCGGCCCACGTTGCCGCTGCCAATCCATCCCTTTTCGAGCACGGCAATGTTTTTCATGCCGTGCACTTTGGCAAGGTAGTAGGCCGTCGCCAGTCCATGACCGCCGCCGCCGACGATGACAGCATCATAAGATTTGCGCGGTTCGGCGTCGCGCCAGGCCGGTTGCCAATGTCGATTGCCGCGCGCCGCTTCCGCCAGCAGTCTAAAAATCGAATAACGCATGGTCAGGGTTCGCCGCCACCAATCGCTTCGCGCCGGCGCGCTATGAATGCATCCAACGCTTCAGCGATGGCGGCGTCGAGGGGCGGCTGTTGGTACTCTTCCAGCGCGCGTTTCCAGATGTCGGTAGCCCGTTGAGTGGCGTCCTTGCCGCCGCCCAATTGCCAGTTTTCATAGTTTTGCCAATTCGACACCAAGGGTCGGTAAAACGCATGTTCATAACGCTCCATGGTATGCGCAGCACCGAAGAAGTGTCCACCAGGCGCCACTTGTTGCTGAGCTGCAAAGCCAAGTTCCGCCTCGTCAACGACAATGGGTTTCAGGAATTCCATCATCAGTTGCAGCATCTCGATGTCGAGCACCAGTTTTTCAAACGACGCTGTTAGGCCACCTTCCTGCCAGCCCGCAGCATGATAGACCAGGTTGCAATGGCCGAGCACCGCGCCCCACAACGACATCTCGGTTTCATAGACGCCCTGGGCATCGGCCACATTGGATGCGCTGGCGTTCGACGTGCGATACGGGAGTTTGTAACGCCGCGCCAACTGACCGCTCGCCACATTCGCTTTGGAGTTCTCGGGTGTACCGAAGGCAGGTGCTCCGGAGCGCATGTCGACATTCGATGTGAAAGCACCGTACATGACAGGTGTGCCGGGACGCACAGCCTGCGCCAACGTCAGGCCAAAGAGAATTTCGGCGTTCTGCTGGGCGAGTGCGGCAGCCAGTGATACCGGCGCCATCGCCCCCATCAGCGTGAAGGGCGTGATCACCACCGGTTGACCATGCTGCGCCATGGTCATCAGTCCATCGGCCATCGCCTCGTCAAATCGGCGCGGGCTGTTAACGGAAATAATGGTGATGACTCCAGGACTGCGCACCATCTCATCCAGTGAAATGCCGCGCGCAATCGCCATCATCTCGATGCCGTCGCGAGCACGTCCGGCGCCGATGGCGGTGCAGTGGTACGCGAGGTCCGAGTACACGAGGTTCGCACGATAGGTGTCGAGATGCCGCGAATTCGCCGGCAGTTCCACCGGCGCGCACACTTGGTTGCCGAGCAGGTGGATCGCGTTGAAATACTGAGCCAGTCGAATGAAGTCGCAGTAGTCGCGGTAGTTGCCTGCGCGGCGGCCGCGTTCGCAGTCGTGCACGAACGGCGGACCCGCCACCAGGCCGAACGCCATATGTCGGCCACCTAACACCAGTGTTTTGGCGGGGTTTCTCGAGGTCAGCGTAAACGAAGAGGGCGTCGTAGCAAGTGCGCGATCGATCATTTCGCGGTCCAGTCGCACATTGCCGCTAGCCTCATCGACCCGGGCACCGTAGGCTCTTAGTGCAGCGCGCGCGCCTGGCGACATCAATTCGATGCCAACTTCTTCCAGGATGCGCAGCGAGGTCCGATGGATTGCTTCGATCTGGTCGGCCGACAAAATTTCCATCGGCGCATAGGGGTTTTCGACGGTCGTCCACGGTAGTTGCGTGAGCGGGCCGCTGTTTGAACGACGTGTGCGCGTGCCAGGCCTCAAAAAGGCGCCATCCGATCGACTGCGCGCAGTGTTGCCTGGGCGTCGCCGTTGTTAGCGTTTTCGCCTGGCGGAAGCCCCATAGCCTTGGCCATCGTTACAGCAATGACGCCATTCGGAAAGATGGTCACGCGATTGTCGCCAGCGCCATGCATGGCAGGAATGCTATGCAGTTTCTTGCTGCGACTGCCGACATAGCGCAGATAGCGGAAGCCCATGAGATAGTGTTTTTCCTGCTCTTGGTTGACATCACTCGCCGCAAAGCCCAGCGACGCATCGCCAGATTGTACGATGGCATTCCTGGCGGCCAGGAGGTTCTGGGTGAGCTGCCGATGCAGCAGTTGCTTGCCGTTATGGCTGCCGAGATTCTGGTAGAGCGCTGCGATTTTGGCGAGATCGTCGATGCTCGGATAATAGCCAGCATTGACCCAGATCACGCCGTCGCGGTTGCCTGGTTCCCGGGTACGTACCGCCGGCGCATGATGAACGCCAATGGGCTTAAACACCTCGGTTGTTAGCATGTCCCAGAGATCGGCGTCCACGCCGCGCACCGACTTCAGGAAACCCTCTATGGCCAGACCCAGCAGAAAAAAGTCTTGATCGCGATAGCGCATCACCATGCCGGGCTCCCACGGGTAGGGCCGCAGGTTCTTGTTGATCTGCGCAATTTTGTCGGCAACGGATGGGGCGGTATACCAAGCATCGTAATCGCCATCGAGATAGCCATCGCTCGTGTCGTTAGGGTGTGTCTTGAGCGTACCCATGCCGCCAAAACCAGTGGCCATATTGACGGCATCAATGAAACGCACGCGGTTGAACTTCGGATCTAGTCCCTTGACGTAATCGCCTATCTTCAACGCAAGAACATAGGGTCCATACACTTCGGCCAGGCGCAACAACGCGAGCGGCGCAGCTACGCTTTTCATCACCGAGCGAACACCGAATCGCATCTCGAGCGGATAGGGGAACGGACCGTAAGGCGTTGCCGACTCCTGATGGTAAAGAGTGCCTTTATACAAAAGCGCGTTCAGGACCTGCCATTTCGGCAGGAGCGGACCGCCGAAACCGTCGAGTGTGCCGGGAGGAAACTGCTTCACCAACTCGCTCCAGGGTTTGCTAGGCAGCCGGCTGCGCAATTCCTCACGTGCTGCATCGCGACGTGTGTCGAGTGCGCCGATGTTGCCTGCCGCCAGCGTTGCCCGCGCTGTTCCCCACATGACGAAGTGCTGATTGAGCAGATACGGACCTGTCTGCTGCACAAACTGCATGCGCAGGCCACTGATCTCGCCATCGCGATAGAGAAACGTCGCGACGCCTTGATGCGCGTGATTTTCAGTGTCATTCACCAGGTTCAGAGGTACAGCGGCTCGCGACCAGTTGCCGTCGCCAGGCTCGCGCCAGACGCGGCCAAATTGCGGAATTACGCGCCAGTAGCTTGGCGTCGCCATACTCTGAGTTTCCCGGACCATCGTGCCGCGTTGCACCGGAACAAGCAGGTCGCCGTCCGTGAAGAATTCCAGCGAGACGCCCGGGAAGAGGCGCGCGTCGCGCCCGTCCTGGAGTGGTTGGGCGAGTTGCGGCGACGTTTCCATGCGGGCCTGGCCGATGGTCAGCTGGCCTGACCACGCGGCTGCGGGCAAGGCGTCTCGCCCGGGTAGATAGGCGGAATTACTAACAGGCGCCGCAGCGGTGTCGGAGGCGTTCATCGCAGCAACCGGCAGAAATTCCGCAGCGGGCCCCGCAACCGCCACGGTCGCGAAACAGCCGCCAGCCACGTAGGCTGCGAAGAAAGCAATCAGGCATTGATTGTGCATAACAGACTATGTTCCAAAAACAAGGTTGAAAGGTTGTCTCTTTGTCAACTATTGGTCCAGCGGATGGGTTCGACGCGACGAATCATGAAAGCGAAAGCGAACGCCCCGGCCAAGGTTACGATCGCGGCGATAGCGAACGCCCAGAAGAACTCGCCTGTGCTATCGACGACAAAACCGGTGATCAGCGGTGCTAACACGCCAGCCATATTTGCGACCAGGTTCTGAATTCCCATCCATCGGCCGGCAGCCCGTGGCCCAGCAAGAGTCTGAGTCATCGATCCGAGGCTGGGGCTTTGCAAGCCGAAAAACACACCGGCGGTCAGCAATAGCACGACGCACAAAGTGGCTCCGGCATTCGCACAAATGGCCATGGGGACGGCGACGCCAACCATGCCCACGATAATCATGGGTTTCCAGACGCGGTGCGGGTCGGTCCCCGCGGCGATGCGCCGATCACCGCGCCAACCGGCCACGGCGGATGTCAGCGCGTGTAGGCCGTAGACACAGGCGCCGACTAGAGCCATTTGCGCCAGGCTGAAGCCATAGGTCTTCACCAGCAATAATGGCAACCATGTGAGCATGAAGTAGTAGGCGTAATTTCCGCAGAAATGTCCGATGCCCATGCCCCATAGTGCAGGTGCGCGCAACAACTGCGGGTAGTCAACCGCCTCAGCACCTTCCAGGGAACCGGACGTCGCGCCATCGCGGGTTGCGGCACTCCAGGGAATCAGCCACAGCAATGAGACCACGCCAAAGACCATGAAACTCACGCGCCAGCCGTACTCCGCGAGCATGAACCCGCCGAGCAAAGTGCCGCAGGTGGGCCCAAGCGCCTGACCGACGGCCACAAAACCATTCGCTCGGCCGCGCTGGTCAGCGGCGGCGCGCTGTGCTAACAATTGGGCATTGCAGGGATAGGTGACGCTTTCGCCAATGCCCAGCAATATTCGCAGTCCGAGCACTACGGCAAAGCTGTTGGCGAGACCAGTCAGCGCAGTCGCCAGCGACCACAATGCCAGGCCACCCGCCAACACATATCGAACGTCGAATCGTTGCGCTATCCAGCCCGCAAGCGGTTGCAGCGGCGCGTAGGACCAGAAGAATGCTGAGAACAAAATTCCCATCTGGGCATTGCTGAGATTCAGCTCGTCTTTGAGCAGCGGACTCGCAGTGGCGAGGTTGCCGCGGTCGACATAGTTGAGGAATACCGCTAATGACAACAGCAGTACCAGTCGGCTTGAAATGCCCGGAACGGTATCTGCAGACTTCATCGAGCCAGTGTATGCCGAGTTGTGAAGATTGACGAATTATCAGGACGGGATAATCGTCCCTTTGTTCATGATGTCGTTAGGGTCGTAGACCCGCTTCAGCGCTTCCAAAATGTAATAGGAAGAACCGTATTCTTCCTTCACCCACAGCGTGCGCGCTTTGCCCATGCCGTGATGGTGTACGACCGAGCCACCGAGCCGTAGCGTTTCTTCGCAGATCACGCGGTTGATGGGTGTGCGGTATTTGCTGACTTCCTCCTCGGGCGGGCACTTCACGTCGTAGTAATAGACGAAGTACATGTTGGTGCCGTTGATATAACTGTGCGAGGAATGGCCGCCCGCCATCGTGATGTCGGGAATTTCTTTCTTCAGTCTCTTGAGCGCTGCTTCATAGATATCGCAAATCGTGCTCCAGTCGGCTGAGACCTCTGTCGTGCGTCCCATGGTCTTGGTCGAAATGATCTCTTCGCGCTCACGCGCCAGTTTGTCCGGACCCCAGTTGAGATCGGCAAACCAGTTGGCGATATGCTGCGCATCGACCTTGCGGCACTCAGAGTGCTTGGCGACCAGTTCCTCGATGCCTTTGATCGTCGCATCGACAATGCCGGTTGGCCCTTCGGCCATGAACAGCAGCACGCAATCGTCTTGCGCGGCAAACTTTGTGAAATGAAACGCTGCATCTGGCGGATCGTATAGCCGGGCGACCGACGGTCGGTAACCGGCAACCATCACTGCGCGCAGCGCTTCGAAACCGGTCCGCATGTTCTTGAGTGTATAACCCACGAATTTGTTGTTAGCCGGGAAGAATGGGAAAAGCTTGACCGTTACTTCCGTGATGTAGCAAAGCGCACCTTCATTGCCAATGACGATGTGACGAATGTCAGGGCCCACAGCGCGGCGTGGCACATTCTTGATGCGCGTGACGGTGCCGTCGGCAAACACCGCCTCAACGCCGACGACCATGTCCTCGATGCCGCCGTACAACGTGGAAAACTGGCCGATGCTGCGGGTTGCCACCAGACCACCGAGTTGTGCAATCGGCTTCGATTGTGGCGAATGGCCTGTGGTGCAGCCTTGCGCGCGCGCCAGATCTTCGAGCACTTGCAATGGCACGCCGCACTGCGCGGTGGCCTGCATGTTGTACGGATCGATCTTGATAATCTTGTCCATTCCGGAGCCATCCAGAACGATGGAATCAGGAACAGAGGTTTCAAGTCCGCCCTCGGTGGCGGTGCGTCCGGTGCGCGCCACGACGTTAATACGATGCTCGTTAGCAAACTTGAGCACATCGACAATGTGTTGCGTGCCGCGAGCCATGACCACTGCCGCGGGCATCGGGCGCGTGTACACCCCATGTACGCCTTCATAGAGGCGCAGTCGGTCGATGCTGCTTTCTTTGAGGGTTTTCTCATCGGTAATGACGTTGGACGCACCCACGATTTTGTTCAAACTCTCAACGATCGCTTGTCTGCTCAATGCCATGATGGCTGTCCTTCTAGTGAAAAATCGGTTAGTCAAAAATCGGGAATGATCGCTCCAGCACCGTGTCCGTGGCAGCACGGATAGTCTGGTAAACCTCGGCATTCATGCGCTGGTAAACGGCAGAATCGGCAGGATGCGGCCGAAATGTCTCGCGTGGCTTCTCCATGGCGGCGGCCGCTGATTTGAAATCAGGGTAGGCGGCGGTGGCGACTGCCGCACAGATGGCGGCGCCCAGGCTCGCTCCGCCGCTCGCAACCGCGCGCGACGCTGGAATACCAAACGTATCGGCAAAGATCTGCATGAATAGCGGGCTGCTGGAGCCGCCGCCAGACACCACGATTTCAGAGAGTCGGGTGCCCAGTTCCTGGCACATCGCATCGACTCGGTTCTTCATCGTGAGCGCGATCGCTTCCAGGATTGAACGATAGATGTGGCCACGCGTATGTCGTGCATCGAAGCCCAGCATCACGCCTTTGCGAAACGGACGATCGCCGGGCGCCAGCCAGTCGAGCACAGTCATCAGTCCATCACTGCCGGGCGCGACCGATTGCGCTTCCGTTTCCAGACAGTGCTCCCGCGACACGCCGCGCGCCACGGCGGCGGCCGCGAACTCCGGCCCTAACAAATCCATGAACCAGGTGAGCGTCCACATGCCGCGGCGGATGCCGTGGCTTTCATACAAATAGGTGTCAGGGATACAGCCGAAGTTCGTCCAGAAGTCAGTCGGGGTCTTGCGATTTTCCCGGCCATGGACCATCGCTGCAATATAGGTTCCGAGGGACACAAGCGCGGTGCCGGAATTGAGCGAACCTGAGCCCAGTGCTTCGACCGCCTTGTCGTTAGCGGTCGCGACTACCGGAATACCGGCAGGAATGCCGGTGGCAGCCGCTGCCGTTGCTGTGACACGGCCCAGGATGGCGCCTGGCTTGACGAGTTCGAATAACATCTCGCGACGCAAATTGAATGTCTGCAACACGGCAGCATCGACGCTCCACTGCCAGGTGTCTGCGTCGACCGGCCATTGCATGGGAATGCAGTTCGCAGCTGTGTCGCGAAATTCGCCGGTGAACCGATGTGTCAGGTAGCCGGACGAGGTGGTTGCGTAGGCGAGAGCAGGGTTGTCTGGCAAATACGGCTGGTAGGCACGACTATCCATCCAGCTCATGACAGGCTCAACCAGCGAGCCATCTTGCTTCAGAAATGCCTTGCAACAACGGATTGTGCAAAGACCGACACCGATGATGTCTTTTGGATTGCCTTTGAACGATGCCATGGCAGCGCGGCTGGCAACCCCGATCGAGTCCCAGAGATCATCATCCGGGTGTAGCACGATGCCGGGTCTGGGCCGGTCGTTTGCTCGCAGCGACTGTCGTCCTTCGGCCACCGCGTGGCCGTCAAGATCGTAGATTACGACCTTGGAGCTCTGCGAGCCGTTATCGACACCGATGATGTACTGGGTCGCCATGCCTAACAAAACGCTCTATCGGACCAGATAACCGCCATCGACCACTAACACATGCCCATTGACGTAGTTGGACGCGCGGCTGGCTAGGAACACCAATGTTCCCATCAAATCGACTGTCTCGCCCCAGCGCTCGGCCGGAATGTGATCCAGCACGCGCTGGTTGGTCACCGGATCGCTGCGCGTCTTGCGGGTGATTTCCGTCGCGTAATAGCCGGGTGCGATGCCATTGACCTGGATGTTGTGCATCGCGAGTTCATCGCAATACGCTTTCGTCAAGCCAGCGATACCGTGCTTGGTAGCCGCATAAGCGGACGACCAGCGGCCGCCCAGAAACGAAAACAACGAGCAGATGTTAACGATCTTGCCACTGCGCTGGGGAATCATGTGCTTCGCCGCCTCGTAGCTCATTTCGAAAGCCGCTGTTAGATTGACCGCCACCGTCGCGTCCCATTGCGGTCGTCCAAACTCGAGGACCTCGGCCATCGGGCAGATGCCGGCGCTATTGACCAGGATATCGATGGAACCGAATCGTTCCACGCAGGCGCTGATGATTGTCGCAGGGGCCCCAGGCGCCGTGATATCGGTCTTGAGATATTCGTAGCGGGCGCCGGCGGCAGTGACTAGCGGACCGGTGCTGCCATCGTCGTCCATGACACTGGGAACAAAGACGTTAGCTCCCGCCTTCGCGAGCGCTAATGTGAAGGCTTGCCCAAGCCCGGTATTGCCACCCGTGACAATGGCGTTCTTGCCACTGAGCGAAAAGAAATCGAGCGCGAAATCCTTGATATCCATCAACCCATGCTCCTTTGGAAACGCATGACTGGGCAGCCGTGCGCCGCTGGAGTATTCGGTTGGATATCGGCCAAGTCAACGTATCGCAAGCAAGCATTGCCCAATCTGTTTTGGCATTGCCAGCTTGGATGAAGTTCCGTTGGATCGAGGCTTGCGATCTACGGAAAATTTGTACTCATAAACAATTATTTTTACTTGCTCTTGAATAGGTGCGTTTACCAAATGCCAACTGTGGAATGCGTGATGCGCCGACAAAAGAAGTCACGACCATGCGTGATGATTGGAAATCTTGGGCTGAAACCACGAGCTTGGATCAGGTAACCGGTGGTCGAGTACGATAGGCGCCCGCCCTCGTAGCTCAGTGGATAGAGCGACCGCCTCCTAAGCGGTAGGTCACAGGTTCAACTCCTGTCGAGGGCGCCAATATAAACAATAGGTTACGTGATATAACTAAAATTATTCGAGGAACGCGGCGGGTGAAAAACGGTTCGCGGCATCGCTGTTAGACATTTGAGGTAGCATTCGCGCCCCGTTGCCCGCCTGCCAGGATTCTCCGATGACCCATTCCGCTGCCGAAACGGCAATGTCTTTTGCCGAGCTGGGTCTGTCGCCACCGCTGGTCAAAGCACTGGCGGACATCGGCTACGAGTCGCCATCACCCATTCAAGCGGCCACCATTCCCGCCTTGTTGACTGGCGCCGACATTATGGGGCAGGCCCAGACTGGCACCGGTAAAACGGCTGCCTTCGCGTTGCCGGCGCTGTCACAACTGGATCTGACTCTGCGTGTCCCGCAAGTGCTGGTGCTGGTTCCTACGCGGGAACTGGCGATTCAGGTCGCTGAGGCTTTCCAGAAATACGCCACTCATCTGCGTGGCTTCCATGTGCTGCCCATTTACGGCGGTCAGAGCTACACGCCGCAATTGTCCGCCTTGCAACGTGGTGTCCATGTGATCGTCGGCACCCCAGGGAGGGTGATGGACCATCTTGATCGCAAAACCCTCAAACTTGATCGCATCCGCTGTGTGGTACTCGACGAAGCCGATGAAATGTTAGCCATGGGTTTCATTGATGCGATCGACCAGATCCTGGGCCAGGTCCCCAAAGAACGCCAGGTCGCACTGTTTTCGGCGACTATGGCAGCCCCAATCCGCCAGATTGCGCAGAAGCACTTGCGCAATCCGCGCGAAATTACCATCCGCAATAAGACCACCACCGTAGCTAACACGCGGCAGCGCTATTGGCTGGTCGACGGCCTGCACAAGCTCGACGCGCTAACGCGAATCCTAGAAGCCGAGTCATTCGATGCCATGCTGGTATTCGCACGCACCAAGCAATCGACCGTGGACCTGGCCGAGCGGCTGGAATCGCGTGGCTTCGCAGCTGCTGCTTTGAATGGTGACATGCAGCAGGCGCAGCGCGAGCGAACTGTCGCGCAGCTCAAAGCAGGCAAAATCGACATCCTGGTCGCAACCGATGTCGCTGCGCGGGGACTCGATGTCGATCGCATCAGTCATGTGGTGAATTTCGACGTGCCCTACGACATCGAATCCTACATTCACCGTATCGGTCGCACTGGCCGCGCGGGCCGCAGCGGCGAAGCGATTCTGTTTGTCTCACCTCGAGAGCGCAATATGTTGCGGCTCATCGAACGCCATACGCGCCAGGAGCTGGAACAACTCAAATTACCGTCGCTTGGTGACGTCACGGCCAAACGTAACGCCAAGTTCAAAGAGCGGATTGCAGCTGCCCTGGCAGCAGGCGCCGCAGCACCCTATCGTGCAATGATCAATGAAATGCTGATCGAGTCGGGCGCCGAAGCCGCGGAGGTCGCAGCGGCTCTGGCCAGCCTGTTACAGGGCAAGGCTCAATCGGCGCCGGGAGCAGCAGCCCGGACCCATGAAAGTCCGACTGCCCGCCCGCGTGATCACGAGCGAGCACCACACGAGCGGCCACAGCACGAGCGGCCCCAGGAAGAATCGCGGCCCCGCGGCAAGCGTCACGATCCGCAGGACACCTATCGACTGGCGGTGGGTCGTGATCATGGTGTCCAACCGGGAAACATTGTTGGCGCGCTTGCCAACGAAGCGGGCCTGAGTGGCTCGCATATCAACGGTATCGACATACAGCGCGACCATAGTTTTGTGCGTTTGCCTGCAGGGTTGTCACCGGAAACTATCGCGCGTCTTGGTAAAGTGCGGGTCAAGGGACAATTGTTAGACCTGCGGCTGGCGGATGCCTCGCAGCGACCGCCGAAGCGCGAGCCGGCCTTCAAAAAGAACTTCAAGAAGTCGCCTGGCAACATGGCTCGCCGCCGCAGCGTTGCAGGTTGACTGGAAACTGCGATCTAATCCGCAGGTGACTGCGACGCTGACCAACAACTTCCGGATACTCGCTGTCGCCTGGGTGCTGGCGTTTTCGGCGACGGTGCATGCAACGCCGCCGGACCCTGCGCTGCTACTGCAAGTCGAGACCCTGCTTGGCGAGCGCAAGCCTGCCGAAGCGCTCAGTGTGTTGCAGGCGCGCGCCGCTGAATTTGCGGGCGAGCCGCAATTCGACTACCTGTTAGGCCTTGCTGCGCTTGATGCGCATGAACCGGCATTGGCCATCCCGGCCTTGCAGCGAGTCCTGGCGGCGCAGCCGAAGTTCACGGGTGCGCGATTGGAACTTGCGCGCGCATTTTTCGAGCATGGCGACTCGGTCGCAGCGCGCAACCAGTTTTCGCAGTTGTTGGCGGAGGACCTGCAACCCGTGACGCGCTCGGTCGTTGAGGAGTATCTCGCCAAAATCGATCAGCGTGATCCGCCTCGAAGGTCGCGTTTTGAACACTCATGGTACGCGGATTTTGGTGTGGGCTACGACTCCAACGCCAATGGTTCGACCAGTGACACGGAGTTTCTCGGCTTTACGCTCAACCCGCAGTTTGTTGAAATTGCATCGCCGTTTGTTGAGCTCGGAGTTGGCGGTATTGTTGGCATGTCTTGGTCGACAACACGCGGTGGCAATATGTATGGTCGCGTCATACATCGGGCTAACACCGACGCCAGTTTCGTCAATGAAACCGTAACGCTAATTGGCGCTGCTTACAATCAGCAGTTCGGACCGTGGCGGATCACGTTAGGCGCCAATGGTTTCAGTGACTGGCTGGCCGGCGCGCAGCACCAACACGCCGGTAATCTGGAACTCGGCGTCACGCGATCGCTGACCGAAAAAGTGGAACTCGCTGTACTGGCAAGGGGCGGGGTGTTGGAGTACGACCAACCCGGTTTTCGTTCGTTGGATGTGGACCGTTATCTGGGCGGTATATCGCTGACGCATTATTCGCGCGCCGCGGACAATGCCCGCTTTGGCATCGCATTTCTCGGTGGCAGCGACAAATCACGGCGGCTTGGTGCACCGTGGAGCAATGACAAATGGGGCGCAAGGCTTTATGGTGGTCGCTCGCTGGGCCCGGAACGCACTCTCTATGCGGAAGTCCTGTTTCTCGACACGCGATTTCCAGGCACTGGTTTCTTTGCTGCGCATCGACGTGACAAACAGGTAACCGCCAACCTGGGGCTCGAAATCCGAAATTGGCCGCGCTCGGCATGGTTACTTTCGCCGCAGTTGCGCTTTACAGATAACCGTTCAACGGTCAGTGTATTTGGCTACCAGCGCTTTGAAGCCATGTTGTTTGCACGCCGTTTGTTCGACTAGATTTTACAATAGCAATCCTGTCACTTGAGGCACATTGAGTCCACGGAAAGGTGCGGGCAAGCCGTTCCGGCGACCTGTTAGACTGGCAATATCTTGGACCAGCCGACCGATATAACGGCGCAACGCCGCGAAAGCAGACCAGATCGCCGCAAGAATCATCTGCGCGCATTGTGGATGGGCAGTTTTCTGCAACGTCGACGGCATCCACGGCGCGATGGAGACCGCAGCCTGACCGCCGTCGATTGGCATCATCCGCAGTGGCTGGTCATTGCGGCCTCGATTCTCTTGCTGTCGGTCGCCGATGCGTTGTTGACGCTGACCGTCATCAACCTGGGCGCGGAAGAAATCAATCCGTTCATGCAGCCGCTGGTCACCGGTAGTGGTCACAGTTTCGCGCTGTGGAAGCTGGGCATGACTTCCGGTGGTCTCATTTTCCTGACCGTCATGGCTCGCATGCGCACGCTAGGGGGTTTCCCTATTGGTTGGCTGCTATATGCGATTCTGGCTATCTATGTAGTATTGGTGGCCTACGAGCTGTGGTTAGTTCAATACCTCTGGTCCCTGACAGCCTCCTGATCCGTTAAACTTAATCTCGTTATGCCCCCCAATCGATCCGTGTCCCGCACGGAGTGGCTGCAGAGCAGTCATCTATCCGCGGGCAATGCTGATTATGTTGAGGCCTTGTATGAGGCCTGGCTGGCTGCGCCTGCCACTGTGCCAACTGATTGGCAGGACTTTTTTGCGTGCATTCCGGCCGCAGCTAAGCCCGAGGCAGTGCACCGCGCCATTCAAACGGGCATTGTCGAGCGCGCTCGCAGGCATTCGTTCGCCGGTCAATCAGGCGCGAAGTCTGGTACTGACGGCACTGCTAAACAGGCAGCGGTGTCGCGGCTCATCCAGATTTATGCAAACCGCGGTCATTTGATTGCGAATCTCGACCCGCTTGGACTGATGCAGCGGCCGCGCCCGCGGGTGCTGGACCTGGCATATTTTGGATTGACCGACGCCGACATGGACACTGAGTTTCACACCGGCAGTCGCGGCGGCAGTGTGCCGCCACGTGAGCGACTGCGCGGCATTCTGGCGCAACTCAATCACATCTACTGCGGCACGATCGGCGCCGAATTCGCCCATGTGTCCGATACTGAAGAACGTCTTTGGCTGCAGGATCAGTTCCAGTCCGATCGACTGACGCAGAAGTTCTCCGCCGATGAACGCAAAAACATTCTCTGGCAGCTAACAGCCGCGGAAGGCCTCGAGAGGTACCTGCACACCAAGTATGTCGGGCAGAAACGTTTTTCCCTGGAGGGCGGCGACTCCATGATCCCGCTGCTCGACGATTTGATTCAGAGCGGTGGCCAACAAGGTGTTGAAGAATGTGTCATCGGCATGGCACACCGCGGCCGGCTCAATGTACTGGTCAATCTGTTAGGCAAGGCGCCGGGCGTGCTGTTCTCGGAATTCGAGGGTAAATACGACACGGCGCATATGACCGGTTCCGGCGACGTCAAATACCACAAAGGTTTTTCGGCGGATCTGCGAACCCCTGGCGGCAACGTGCATGTGGCGCTGGCCTTCAATCCTTCGCATCTGGAGGTTGTGAATCCGGTGGTCGAGGGCTCAGTGCGCGCGCGCCAGGAACGGCGCGACGACCAATTGGGTACCCGCGTGCTACCCATTCTGATACATGGGGATTCCGCCTTTGCGGGCCAGGGTGTCGTGATGGAAACTCTGCAGTTGTCGCAGGCGCGTGGCTATTTCACCGGCGGCACCGTCCACATCGCGATCAACAACCAGGTTGGCTTTACCACTCACGATCTGCGGGATACGCGATCGACCATGTACTGCTCGGACATTGCCAAAATGCTCGAGGCACCCATTTTTCACGTTAATGGCGACGATCCCGAGGCGGTCGTTTTCGCCACACGTCTGGCGTTAGGTTACAGGCAACGATTCCACAAGGATGTCGTGATAGATCTTGTCTGCTACCGCAGGCTGGGTCACAACGAAGCCGACGAACCAGCTGCAACCCAGCCGGTGATGTACGCCAAGATCCGCCAGCATCCGACCACGCGCAAGATTTACGCCGACAGTCTGATTGCGGAAGGTCTGTTGACACAGGCTGATGCTGACGGTTTCGTTGAGCAATATCGTGCCGGCCTGGATGCGGGCACGACGCAGGCCCGCGCCTCGTTAGGGCTGGTGGGCAACAAGTACACCATCGATTGGTCGAAATACCTGCATGTTGATTGGACGCTGAAGACTCACAGTGGCGTACCACACGAAAGACTCATCGCACTTGGCAAGACTTTGACCACCGTGCCGGCGGGTGTCACTTTGCATTCACGAGTGCAGCAAGTGGTAGCCAACCGTAGCAAAATGTTAGCGGGCGAGCAGGCGTTAGACTGGGGCTGCGCTGAAACTCTGGCCTACGCAAGTTTGCTCGAAGACGGGTTCGCAGTGAGACTGTCCGGCCAAGACTGCGGCCGCGGCACTTTCTTTCATCGCCATGCGGTGTGGCATGACCAGGGCGGCGCCGAGCCCTATATACCACTACAGCACATTGTCGATCGACAGCCGCGGTTTCAGGTCATTGATTCGGTGCTCTCCGAAGTGGCCGTCATGGGCTTCGAGTACGGATTCGCAACCACCGACCCTGGGACCCTGGTGATTTGGGAAGGGCAATTCGGCGACTTCGCGAACGGTGCCCAGGTCATCATCGACCAGTTCATAGCCGCGGGTGAATCTAAGTGGGGACGCTATTGTGGGCTGGTGCTGTTCCTGCCGCACGGCTATGAAGGCCAGGGTCCAGAACATTCGTCAGCCCGCCTGGAGCGATTTCTGCAGCTTTGCGCGGAGAACAACATGCAAGTCTGCGTGCCATCCACACCAGCGCAAATGTTTCACATGCTGCGCCGGCAGATGCTGCGATCTTTTCGCAAGCCGCTGGTTGTTATGACACCCAAGAGTCTGCTACGTCATGAGCTCTCGGTCAGTCCGCTTGAAGATCTGTCACGCGGATCTTTCAGTCAGATTATCGACGAGTCAGAAATCCTTGATACGGCCGGCGTCACGCGTGTGGTGTTATGCAGCGGCAAGGTGTATTTCGACTTACTAAAAGCCCGTCGCGCCAGCGCTAACAGCGCGGTTGCGCTGGTGCGCATCGAACAGCTGTACCCGTTTGCGGACGATGAGTACGAACGAATCCTGCTGCGCTACCCCAATGCCCGGGAGGTGGTCTGGTGTCAGGAGGAACCGCAGAATCAGGGCGCCTGGTATCAGGTACGGCATCGGCTGGAGCGACCAGTGATTGCCTTGGGCCGCGAATTGCTTTGCGCCGCCCGCAAGCATGCCGCGGCTCCAGCGACTGGCATCAGCAAGATTCATGATGCCGAGCAGGTCAGACTTATCGAAGCGGCGCTGCACGCGCCGGCGCGGCCTGCGAGCGCTCAGAAAAGGAACCAACTATGAGTATGGAAATTCGTGTACCCAAGCTGCCCGAATCAGTGGCCGACGCTACGCTGGTTGCTTGGCGCAAAAAGCCAGGCGATACAGTCAGCCGCGACGAGAATCTTGCCGATCTGGAAACCGATAAAGTGGTACTGGAAGTACCGTCGCCTGCCAACGGCGTATTGCAAGAAATCAAGATGCCGGCAGGCAGCACCGTACGATCCGATGATCTGTTAGCTATCGTGGTGGCTGGCGTGGCCGCCGCCAAGCCCGCGAGCGCTGCTGCGCCGCTCGCGGCTAACGCCGCGACTGTTCCGGCGGCCGCAGCCGCTGACAAACTCGGACCGGCGGCCCGCCGAATGGTGCAGGAGAATAGTTTGCAGGCTGCGAGTATTGCCGCGTCAGGTCGTGATGGGCGGGTCACCAAAACCGATGTCATCGAGCATCTGGCCAAAGGCGGCGCCGGGGTTGCGGCCACCACAACCAATCAGAATGCTGCTCGGCCGGCCGCCGCCGCCGCGATAACGCCGCCCCAGTCCGCGGGTGCTCGCGTCGAACAGCGCGTGCCGATGACCAGGCTGCGCCAACGCATCGCTGAACGGCTGGTGACGGCGCAGCACAATGCCGCCATGCTCACTACCTTTAACGAGGTGGACATGAGCGCGGTGATTGAGCTGCGCAATCGGCATAAGGAACGTTTTGAGAAAGAGCAGGGTGTGAAGCTCGGATTCATGTCCTTTTTTGTCAAGGCAGCCGTCGCAGCATTGAAAAAATATCCGGTGATCAATGCGTCCGTGGACGGTACGGATATTATTTATCATGAGTACTACGACATTGGAGTGGCTGTGTCGACCGACCGGGGTCTCGTGGTGCCAGTGCTGCGTGACGCCGATAGCAAATCATTTGCCGACATCGAAAAATCCATCGGCGATTTCGCAAATCGCGCACGCGCGGGTGCTCTCGGGCTGGATGATCTGACCGGTGGTACGTTTACCATCACAAATGGCGGTGTGTTCGGCTCGCTGTTGTCCACCCCCATCTTGAACGCACCGCAATCAGCCATTCTCGGCATGCACAAAACGCAGGAACGTCCGATCGCCGTCGATGGAGCTGTGGTTGTGCGGCCGATGATGTATGTCGCCGTTTCTTATGATCACCGGATAATCGACGGCCGCGAAGCCGTGCAGTTCCTGGTGACCATGAAAGACGGCCTGGAAGATCCTGGTCGCCTGTTGTTAGGGCTTTAGCTTGGAACGATTATGACTGTTGACGCTGCCGAGTCCTTTGATGTCGTTGTCATCGGCGGCGGGCCCGCCGGCTACCCGGCGGCGATTCGCGCGGGCCAGAACAAGCTGAAAGTCGCCTGCATCGACGAATGGCAGAATCGCGACGGCTCCTATGCGTTTGGCGGCACCTGCCTCAATGCGGGCTGCATTCCTTCAAAAGCGCTGCTTGAGTCCTCGGAGCTTTTTCATAGGGCTCAAACCGAGTTTGCGCAGCATGGCATCCGGGTTCCGTCGGTGGCGATGGATATCGCGGCTATGCAGAAACGCAAGGCCGGCATTGTCAAGGGCATGACTGGTGGGATACAGGGCCTTCTGAAGGCGGCCGGGGTCACAGCAATGACAGGCCATGGCCAGCTGTTAGCCGGCCAGAAAGTCGCGGTTACCGCGCCTGACGGTAGCCAGACACTGTTGACAGCTAAACATGTGATCCTTGCCAGCGGTTCGGTACCGACCGAACTCAAATCCGCGCCGTTCGACGGTACAGCCATCGTCGACTCCTGGGGCGCCCTCGAGTTCAGCGCAGTTCCAAAGCGACTGGGTGTCATTGGTGCCGGCGTCATCGGTCTGGAACTCGGCAGTGTCTGGCGGCGGTTAGGTGCGGAGGTTGTGGTTCTCGAAGCCATGGAACAGTTTCTGCCGATGGCCGACCAGGCGGTAGCCCGCGAAGCTGCGAAACACTTCAAGAAGCAGGGACTCGACATCCGCCTAGGCGCCAAAGTGACCGGCGCAAAAATCGTGAATGATGCGGTGGAAGTGAACTATGCCGATTCCGCCGGCAAGGTCGTCAGCTTGACGGTAGACAAGCTGGTGGTTGCCATCGGACGCCGGCCTTTCTCGCGCGAGCTGTTAGGCGCGGGAACTGGCGTCGAACTGGACGAACGCGGCTTTATCAAAGTTGATCACGACTGCCGCACTGGCGTCGAGGGCATTTGGGCCGTTGGCGACGCGGTGCGCGGTCCCATGCTGGCCCACAAGGGCAAAGAAGAGGGGGTCGCGGTGGCCGATCGGATTGCGGGTTTGTATGCCGAGGTCAACTATCAGGTCATACCGTCGGTCATTTATACCGCACCAGAAATTGCCTGGGTTGGACAGACCGAGGAGCAGCTCAAGGCTGGCGGCCGCAGCTTCAAAGTGGGCAGCTTTCCGTTTCTGGCCAGTGGGCGCGCGCGGGCCATGGAAGCGTCCACTGGGTTCGCCAAGGTTCTCGCCGCGACCGAAAACGATGAAATCCTGGGTGTTCATATCATCGGCCCCATGGCAGGTGAATTGATCGCAGAGGCCGTGTTGGCGATGGAATTCCGCGCCAGCTGCGAAGATCTGCAGCGCACCATTCATGCGCACCCGACCTTGTCCGAGGCTCTGCATGAAGCGGCCCTGGCAGCTGACAAGCGCGCGATCGACATGCCCAATCGTTAGACCCTTCTGCCCGGGTGAGGTTGCCCCGAAGCTTGCGAAGGACTAACCTAGCGGCGCTTTCCTCTAACAAGAACAATTAAGGGGGATTTATGGGTGGTAACGCAATGGCTAACATCAACTGGCTTGCCGTGGTGGTCGCAGCGTTGGCGGGATTTGCAGTCGGCGGTTTGTGGTACGGGCCTCTATTCGGTAAGGCCTGGATGCACGAAGTCGGTTTGACAGAAGAAAAGATGAAGTCCGGCAATATGCTGAAGATTTATGGTGGTGCGCTGGCATTGAACCTGATCGCGGCCTTTAGCCTGGCGATGTTTATCGGCGCCGGTGACCTGAACTTTGGCGTGTTTGCGGGCTTCATGACCGGTTTGACGTTTGTTTCCATGGCGTTAGGCGTCACCTATCTCTTCGAGCGCCGGTCCTTGAGACTCTGGCTGATTAATGCCGGCTACCAGACCGTCATTTTCACCGTGATGGGCGCAATCCTGGGTGCCTGGCACTAGGCCAGGGCCGTCCTAGTGTGCTGTCCCATAAGAAACTAATACACATGGATGATGTCCAAGAGGTATCTTTTGTATCTCAAGGACATCGCCCATGCCTACCCACAAACGC
>JAYVJR010000045.1:0-6802 GCA_043769085.1 Gammaproteobacteria bacterium | reverse complement strand
GGCGTGATCTCGGCGATCCAGGCGCCGTACGGGATCTCGGAGGTCGCCCACGCCAGGTACGCGACCATCAACCAAACGCCGAAGTAAATCGTCGTTACGGGTGGCGTCGGCGCGTACAGATACCAACAGGCCACGGCAGCTAACAACGATCCGCCGATGAGCCAGGGTTTGCGCGAGCCGAATCGTGCGCGGTAACGGTCCGACGCGAAGCCAATCAGCGGATTTGAGACAGCATCGGCAATCCCAGCCAGCAGCAGGACAAGCGCGATGGATTGCAACGTCAGACCGAACTGCTTCGCATAGATGCCTTGCAAAACCGCGCCGGTTGGCCCGTGGATCAGTGCTTGCGAAAACGCGGGCGCAGCGTAGGCCAGAAGCACGCCGCGCTGCAGGGGCGCAACAGAACGGTTCAATGATTCGGGCATGGACCGTCTTCAGGCTAACGAAAGCTGACAATCTGCTCGAACGGCAGGCGTTTGATATCCGGAACCCGACACGATAGCGCCGGATAGCCAACCACTAACAACAGAAAAGGCCGCTCGATGTCCTTGGGTCGACCCAGAATTTCGTTCAAGAATTTCATCGGACTCGGCGTGTGGGTCAGTGTGGCCAGGCCCGCGACATGCAGTGCCGATATCAGCATGCCCGTGGCAATACCCACTGACTCGTCTGGGTAATAACGTTTTTGTTTTTCTCCATTGGCATCGACACCGAAGCGTTCGATAAAAATCGCAATGAGCCAGGGCGCGATCTCGAGAAACGGCTTGTGCTCATCGGTGCCCAACGGCGCCAGCGCCTCGAGCCATTGGTCACTGGCGCGATGACCGTAGAACTCACGCTCTTCAGCCTCCGCGGCTTCCCGAATCTGCTTCTTGACCAGCGGATCCGACACGGCAACAAACCTCCAGGGTTGCTGATTCGCACCTGAAGGCGCGCTGCCCGCCGCGCGGATGCACGTCTCGATAATGTCGCGCGGCACGAGGCGAGAATCGAAGTCACGGACGGTTCGGCGCCGATGCAGCAGCTGTGCATACTCGCGCGCAGCCCGTCGCATGTCGTCAAGTGGCCGTTCAACGAAATTCAGAGTAACTGAATTCTGCCGTGTACCCATAACAGTTCCTATCGGTCACACCAGCGCCCCGAGTTAGACAGGGCGGGATCCACCCGCCCTGTCCTGCTTTCTGGCATATCGCTGGCAGCTAACGAAAGTCGTATCGAATGTTAAGCCCGTACGTGCGGGGCCGCATGCGTGTCACGGGACCGTTTGGGCCCAATCCGCGCACATCGATGGCGCCGTCTTCGTCGGTCAAATTGTCGGCAAACAGATAAGCGGACCACTGCGAGCCCTCCACGCCCAGCCGCAGATCAACAGCGGTTGTCGAGTCTGACGGCAGGCCGCCGCTGACGATATCGGTGCGGTCCGACGAGTACTGCACGCTGGAATGCACGAATCCCTGCCAGTTGTCCGACAGTGGCCAGCGATAGGTCGTATTAGCCGACAGCGAAGACTCCGGTACACCGGTAATGCGGCTGCCAGCGACGATGGGCGTGCCGGGTACCGTCTCGGTATAGCGGGCGTTAACATGCGAATAGTTCAACCCAACGTTCCAGTTCTTGACCGGTTGAAAGGTGAATCCCAGTTCCACGCCT
Source organism: Gammaproteobacteria bacterium (assembly GCA_043769085.1). Classification (GTDB taxonomy): domain Bacteria; phylum Pseudomonadota; class Gammaproteobacteria; order Steroidobacterales; family Steroidobacteraceae; genus UBA964. Next base: position 5,152 of record JAYVJR010000045.1, on the reverse strand, counting down.
TTGGTTTCCGCCTTGCCGCCATTGATGAGGGCCGCAACAGGAGTCGGCGGAAAACGCACCAGCACCTGCGTGTCTTTCCATTTATTCATGAAGACAGCGCCTTCGAACGCAGCACGACCATCCATGAAAGTACCTTTGGTACCGAGCTCATACGCCCACAAATTCTCCGGGTCGATACTGGTGGGAATCGAGCGACCGAACAGTGTCGCAGTCACGATCGAAATGACTGGTTGCGCCTGGCCGCCACGAAACCCTTTCGAAACATTGCCGTAGACCAGCCAGTTTCCGTTAGGTTTAAAGGCGAGATTGACGCGCGGACTGGTGTTGTTAAAGCTCGTGTCCACAATCGGTTGAAAGCCCGGATTGCTCGCACGGACCGCAGCCAGGGTCGCCGGATCGATCACTTCTGTAAAGAAGCGATCCTCTTTGTACTGCCGCAGACCTATCGTCAGATCAAGATCGTCGCGCAACGCCCAGGTGCCCTCTCCAAAGATCGCCATCGACTTGCTTTCCTGCGTCTGGTCCTGCGTGAATGCGAAGGCCTGCAAGGTCAGAAATGTCTTGCGGTCCGTCTTGCGATAAAAGATACCGCCGGTCCAGCTGAATCTACCGTCACCTTTTGACGTCAGTCGCAATTCTTCCGATAGGAAATCCAGGTCCTCAAAGGTGTTGAAGGGAGCCGCGAAGAACACCTGGAAATTGTCATTGCGGTATTTCATCTTCGAGGTCGCGCTGACCAGATCGAATGCGTCGAACTTGTAGCGCAGTGTTGCGCTGTAGATGTCGTATTCGGTCGCAGCACTACCCACCGCATCAGGACGAGTGCGATTCGGCAGAGAGTCAGAATTGCCAACCGCATCTTCCTTGGTGTGCCAGGCGGACAGAACAAGATTCATCCGCTCGTTCGGCTGCCAGCCAAACTTCAGTCGATAGTTATCGATATTGCGCTCGTTCTGATCCTTGACGTTGCTTCCCGTGTTGTCTACCCAGCCGCCGAAGTCTTCTTTCGACGCAACCAGCCGAAACGCCGCCACGTCGGTCTTGATCGGAATGTTCAACATGCCTTTGTAGGAAAAACTGTTGTCACCGTCCGAGGTGTCCATACCCGTCAGATCCACGGAAGCCTGGAAGGAATCTAACACCGGATCCTTGGTCAGGATGCGGATGGTGCCTCCTATCGAATCGCCACCATACAAAGTACCTTGCGGTCCGCGAAGGATTTCCACACGCTCAAGGTCGTAGGTACGCACATCAGGCACTTGCGTGTTGCCCGGATAGGAAAACGGCATTTCATCCAGGTAAAAACCAATAGGCGCGTTGCCAAACGTGGAGTTGATGCCACGGATGTGGATGAACTGCAGTCCCGAATTGTCATCGACGATGCCAACTCCCGGCGCGGCTTGCAGAAAATCCGCCAGCTGAGCCGAACCAGCATCCTGCATATTGGCGCTGGTTACCGCTGATATCGCGATCGGCACGTCGAGCAATCGTTGTTCGCGCTTTTGCGCGGTGACGATCACTTCCGCCAGACCTTCTGGTTCGTCGGCTGCCTGCACCGTGGCCGTGAATGCCAGTGCCGCACCGGCTAACAGGGTCAAACTTGCTCTCATTGATTGAAACTTCATGACAAACACTCCTCTGCAAAATCGGTACGTTAGCTCACTCAATAGATACATCTGAAAAATACGCCCAGCATTGTCACGCGACCTGGGCTGGCGCCAGCACTCGATCCAAAAAAACGCGCACCGCGGGTACGCACAACTCCGGTTTCATTGCTACTTCATGACCGAAACCCGCAATCTCGTTGACGGTCCAGCCAAGCGACTCCAGCTCGGATCGCTGACTTCGAATCCTTGATGCGATTGGTACAGACACCCCCGCCTCAATCAGATCGCCCGCAGCACCGAACTGCTGCATGCATGGACAGCGAATCGCGCGCACGCTATCGCTTTCGCGCCAGGACAAAACGCTGCGGTAGAAATGCAGCCATTGCGCGTATTGCGCGGGACTTCGCAGGACCACGAGCGACGAAGACTCCGGACGTGCCAGCTTGATAGTCGCGGCGCGCAGAATTTCCTCGTACGGCCCACCCAAAGCAGGCCAGCCGCCTATCACCAACGCCGTCAGACGATCGGTACGCGAGGCAAGCTGCAGGCCAACCGCACCACTCCATGAATAGCCCCAATATGCGAATCTCTCAAAGCCCGCAGCGCTCGCAACCGACAGCAAATCCCGCGTGACGCGCTCTGCGGTCAGGTCTTCAGGTGCAATATCGCGGCTGCGGCCGATGCTCGGGTAGTCGACCAATATCACCTGGTAGGCGTCGACCAACCTATCAAGATAACCCCGGAGCATGGCGGCACTGTCTGCGCCAAAAACCTGCGTGTGACTCGCCATCAGAGGCAGAGCGATCATCAACGCCGGTCCGGTATTTGTTCGCGGACCGTGCACTTCGAAATAAACGCCAGATTTTGGATCCAGGGGCATTTGTTAGCTCACGCTGCGGCCGACGAAAGCCATTCGTTGATCACATCGTCCAGCACCGGCAAGGTCACCGGGCCTGCGGCCATCAGCGCGTCATGAAAATTCCGCAGACTGAAACGCGAACCCAGTCGTTGTTCTGCACGGCGCCGCAATTCGCGAAACTTCAGGTTGCCGATTTGATAGGCCAGGGCCTGGCCAGGCAACGCGATATAACGGTCGACCTCCGCAGTAATCGTGTCCAAAGTCAGACTCAGATGCTGCACCATGTAATCGATCGCTTGTTGCCGCGACCAACGCTTGACATGGAGGCCCGTATCAACAACCAACCGGCACGCACGCCACATCTCCATGTCGAGCCGCCCGTAATGCTGATGCGGGGATTCGTACAACTTCATGTCGATGCCAAGCTGCTCACAATAGAGTGCCCAGCCTTCGACGCAAGCGGTGTATTTCACTGCGTTGTGCCGCCGGAACAACGGCAGCTCGGTCATTTCCTGCATCAAGGCGATATGCATCAGGTGACCAGGCCACCCCTCATGCAATGCCAGTGGCACTAACATATAGAGCGGGCACTTGGATGGAATGCCACTGACCCAGAGCAATCCAGGCGCCGAACCATCGGCCGGACTCGGTTGTGCGTAGGCGGGTGGCATGCGCGCCGATAAAGACTCGGGGATTGACTCCACGCCGTAGGTAATACGCGGCAAGCGCCCAAAAAAAGCCGGAATCAACCGATCGATGCGCTTTGCCAATACGCGCATCCGGTCCTCCAGATCTTCTTTGGACCGTGCAAGGAACTCGGGCGCGGCCATCAAATGTCTGCGGTATGCGCCTAGGTCGCCGCCAAAACCCGCCTCGGCAACAACAGCCGCCAGCGCATGACCGATGCGCTCGACTTCCTGCAGGCCAAGCACATGTACTTCATCAGAAGACAGGTTTGTCGTCGTAAAATTCTGCACCAAGCGCGCGTACAATTCGACGCCTTGCTGATCATCGGTACAGGCGACTGATTCCCGCGCATCTGTTAGCAGGGGCCCGGCCAAAAGCGTTCGCAGAGCCCGCAATGCCGGAATCAACCCGACGACGATGGTTTCACGGGCCTTGTTGGCAATGCGGGTGAGTTGCGGATCCGAGGTAAGGGGGCTGCGTTTGAACGGCGCATACCATGCCGATTCTTCCGGACTCGCAGGCACCGCGGCCATGAGATTGTCAATCGCCCGTTCCAGCACAACCCGCGGGTAGCGAAATCCGCTCGCATGTCCCGCCTTCAGGCATAGCGCAATGTCTGCAAGGAAAGTCGGTATTGTTTCGAGACGTGCGCCATAGCGTTCGGCACTATCAAGATCGGCCAGACTCGTTGTGTTGGCAAAATAGACCGTCATGAATTCAGGCCCGACTGGCAGCAAGGACGGCCGCAAATGCGCGCCCAAGGCGTGGAGCACGCAGAGATCGTCGAGTTCGCGCTCCAGCAGACGAAAAGTCGCCCGGTCCGCGGGCGCAAGCGATGGCCCATTTATTTGGCGCAGGTCGGCTAACATTCTTGCCGCCTGTACCGACTTGCGGTCCCAATCCCGCGGCGCTTCACGAAAAACGACAGCGTCCACGGTTTTCTCGCCAGCGCTGATGGCAGTCAACGGAAATTCATAGCAGGTGAATTCCCAGTAGCGTTGCGCGAGCTGCGCAAGATCTGCAGATGGCTTCATGCTAACCATGCCCAGCCTCGACAACACCGCGCGACACCGGTCGCCAGGCGGTACGTGCGAGACGCAGCAGGTTCCCACCCAGAATGGCCTGCAAGTCCTGCTCGCAATAGCCCTTGCCTATCAGACAATCGACAATCTCTGGTAGCTGTTCGGGCGCTACAAAGTGTGGCTCTGCCGAGTAACCCATTTCAGCCGGAAACGTGTGCTGCATCGTGCGCGTATAGTCGAGCAGCTCCTGCTGGTCGAACACGTAGTCGAGCGACACACTGACGTGCTCGGGACCGACAAGCTTCGCGACGTAGTCAACATGGCGCGCATATGTCGCGCTCGTCGAATCGTTCTGGCCGAGAAACATTCCGACGCCGTTGATGCCGATCACGCCACCGGTGGCAGCGCAAGCTCGAATCAGATCGTCTGGGATATTGCGCGGGTGGAGTTGCAGCGCGCTCGGATTGCTGTGCGAGAAAATGACCGGCCGAGATGCCATGTCCAACACATCGCGCGCAGTGCGGTGGCCCGTATGGCTAAGGCAGACCAGCATGCCGACCCGCTCCATTTCGCGAACCAGTTCTCGACCAAACGCTGTCAATCCGTTGTCGTCATCCTGGCAGCCGCCGCCGGCGCGGTTATTGTTGTTGTAGGCTAACAACATCCAGCGGACGCCGAGCCCGTAGAACAGCTCCACCAACTCCAATCGATCACCAATCGCGTTAGCGCCTTCAATATCAAATCCCACTGCCATGCGGCCGGTCGCCTGGGCGCGCAGCACATCTTCCGCGGAATCAATGAGCAAGTAGTCAGCGGGTCGCGCCTCTATCCAACGCCGCAAACTGTGTAGCATTGCCAGATGGGCGTCCGGCCCCATGTCGCCAAACCCGACGTTGAGCATGACCGCGCTGAAACCCGCCTGGCGATGCCGCTGCAATTGCGGCATGAACGAGTCGTCATCCGGACGCAGGGGCATA
>JAYVJR010000044.1:0-31775 GCA_043769085.1 Gammaproteobacteria bacterium | reverse complement strand
GCGCACAGGCAGGCAATGCATCAGTCGACAGTCACTGGCCGTGGTTGCGAACCACTGATCGCGCACGCACCAGTCAGCGAGTGTTGCGCGAAGCGCAGCATCCGCTTTGACATCGCCATAAGCGGAGGTCGCGCCCCATTCTTTGGCATAAATGATCGTCGCGCCTGCTAACGCTGTATCACGGTTGTCGGTTTCGGTGACGGACCCGCCAGTAGCAGCTGCCGCTATCCGCGCCTTATTCATGATGGCTTGCGGCAACGCGAAGCCTTCCGGGCGCAGCACCGTGACTTGCATGCCGCGCATTGCTGCCATGTGTAAGGTGGCGGCGGGCACCGCAAGTGGCAGTGCACGCGGATGATTGACCCAGGATAAAACGAATTTGCCATGTATTGGCACGCCGGCGTCATCGAGCGTTTTCCAGTCCGCCAGTGCCTGGCAGGGATGATTGATCGCCGACTCCATGTTGATCAGTGGCTTGTCGACCAGCGCGGCCATGGCATTGAAATTGGATTCGGCGAGGTCGGCAGCAATATCTTTGCCTTCGGCGAAAGAGCGGATACCTAACACATCGCAGTACGATGCAAGTACGGGCAAGCCTTCGCGCACATGCTCGGCAGAAGCACCATTCATGATGGCACCTAGTCTTGATTCAAACAGCCAGGTGCCCTGACCGGGCGTTATTACCAATGAATTGCCGCCCAGCCGTGCCATCGCCGCTTGAAACGACGCCAGCGTTCGCAACGAGGGATTCATGAACAGCAGTCCGAGCATTCGGCCTGCCAGAGCCTTCGGTTCAGGCTGGCGTTCCAGGCGTGCCGCCAGCGCCAGCAGATCGACAATTTCGTCGCGTGAAAAATCAGCGAGATCAAGGAAACGCTTCATGTCAGCCGAGCGCCAGCAGCGCTTCTCGCAACAGCTCGACGTGCGCTTCCTGCAGAGTGTAAGGCGGTAACAGCCGCAGCACGGCGGGGTCACCGCTCGTGCCGCAAAGAATATTGCGCTTCAGTAGCTCGGGTTGCAGTTCCTTTGCCGGCCGATTGCAGATGAGGCCGTGCAGGAAGCCGGCGCCCTGGTGTCCGGCGACAGGACCCACAGTGCAGGTTGTGCGGATGTATTGCGATACTCGTTGCACGTTAGCCATGAGTTTTTCCGTCTCGATAGCAGCCACCACCGCCTCCACTACCGCGCAGGCCATGGGGCCGCCGCCGAAAGTCGTGCCAAGACCCTCGAGCTTCAATGCAGCCGTGACTCTGGGCGTCATCAACAACGCGCCCACTGGAAAGCCGTTGCCGAGCGCCTTGGCCGCCGTAATCATGTCTGGAGCAATGTCATACATGTTGGCTGCAAAAGGCCAGCCGCTGCGGCCCATACCGATCTGAACTTCATCGAAGATCAGCAGTGCGCCGGTTTCGTCGCAGCGCTGACGCAAAGCAGCCAGAAATTCACGGCCCATGTCGAAGGCACCGCCCACACCCTGTACGGGTTCCACGATGACCGCGGCCGTCTTGTCAGTGACATGAGCTGCTATCGAGGCGACGTCGCGGCGCGGAATGAAGCTCACATCGAAAGGCGTGCGCGGAAATTCGTACCACTTGGTGGCAGCGCCATCGGTGAGCGCACCAGCGGCTGCGGTGCGACCGTGAAACGCACCAGTGACGGCAGCCACATGCGGGCGGCGCGTCATCTTAAACGCCATGCGCAGCGCATTTTCGTTAGCTTCGGCGCCCGAATTCACAAAGAACACACTATCGAAACCGCCTCCGGCGAAACGTGTGAGGCTTTCGGCCGCCCTCGCTCTGACGGCCATCGGTACGGCATTACTCTGGAAATTGCAGCTCGCTGCTTGATTCTGCAGCGCCCTGGTCCAGCCGGCATGGCCATAGCCCAGTGCCGCAACTGCGTGCCCGCCATAAAGGTCCAGAATACGACGGCCATCGCGAGTGTGCAGCCATACGCCTTCGGCGTGCACTACCTCGATTGGATATTTCGCAAAGACTGGCGCCAGATGATCCGGCGGGCTAACAAAAGTGGTTTGTGGTTTGGCGTTCATGATTTTGTCAGGTCCAGCCTGCGGCTGGTGCCGTCAGGCCAGCGGTTTCCGGTAAATTGAACAGTCGATTCATCCATTGCATTGCGCCGCCTGCCGCACCCTTGTTGAGGTTATCGGCGACGCTCATCACTGCAACTGTGCGTCCGCTCGAAGCCGCAGAGAGATGCGCGTAATTGCTCGCCACGATGTCTTTCATTCGCGGCGCACTGTCGAGCACGCGCACAAACGGCTTGCCAGCGTAAAATTCACGCAGCTTGCCGATAATCGCGGCGGAGTCGAGCGGTTGCACGAGCCGGGCTTGCACCGTGGCATGGATGCCACGTGCGAAAGGACCCGAATGCGGCACGAACGCGATATCCGCGTCGAAACCGGTGACTGCCTTGGCGCAGGCACGGATTTCCGGCGCGTGGCGATGAGCCAGCGCGCTATAGGAGTAGAGGTCGCTATGGCGTGTCGGATGGTGTGTGCCCTCGACAGGCTTGCGGCCGGAGCCCGTGCTGCCGGTGACGCCGGACACAAACAAGGTGGGTTCCACCAGTTTCATAGCCAGAAGCGGTACCACAGCTAACAGAGTAGTGGTCGCGAAGCATCCAGGATGCGCGACATGCGGCGTGCTCACACGATCCAGGTGCTCAGGCACCGCGCAGGTGAAATCCGCGAGTCGCTTTGGCGCGCCGTGCGCGTGCTTGTAGACAGCCGCATAAGCGTCGGCGTCGCGAAAACGGTAGTCGGCCGAGATGTCCACAAACCGCGGTTTCGTGCCCGCTGCGGCGGCAGCAGTCAGGAGTTTGTCGATCAATTGCGCGCTGACGCCGTGCGGTGCCGCCGAAAACACTGCACAGCCAGGCAGCGTGGCGAGCAGATTTTCGATTTCAGCCTGCGACTTGAATGTCAATCCACCTAACACCGCAGCGAGGTGCGGGAATGACTTGCCGACTTGTTCGCCCGGTTGCGAATCCGACATTACGCCGGTTAGTTGGAAATTCGGGTGACCAAGAATGAGGCGAATGACCTCGCCGGCCACATAGCCGGTGCCGCCGAGCACCAGAGCAGGAATTTTCTGTGTCATGAGTTTGCTTAGCCGCTGGGCAATGCCGGGAACTTGTCGGCCAGTCCGATGGACTCGATGATCCAGTCGCCGAGCGCCGCGCCGTTGCTCATGGCGTTATAGGCTTTCACATCCAGTGCTTTCTCGATGATGTCGACGCCCACGGCGTTGTCGGTCGCGGGGCCAGTGACAGCAGTCGGATTGACCTTGAAGCGGTCACGCAACAATTTGACGCCGCCCCAGGCTGCAACAGGATCGTTTGCCGACAACACCACAGAGGTCAATCCTTGTCGAATGTCTTCGCATTCCAAAATTGAATCCACACCATAAGTGCCGAGCAAGCCATCGCCCAACTCGAAAACGATGACATCTGGCTTGTTAGCCGATAATTCCGTGAGCATTGTACGTGTCAACGCCGGACCGTTTTCCCGTGTGGTCGAAATGATGCCAAGATCCGTAAAGATCATGGAATTGCGGGCCCCTGCGTCTTCCATGGCAAGAATATCGCGTCGCAGAGAAACGCCCGTGGCCTTGAAGCAATCGACTGTGAGACCTCGGTGACGCATGCGTGAAACCATGGCGCAGGCGGCTGCGGTTTTGCCCGCCTCCATGCAGGTTCCGGCAAGAGCGACCACGGGAACGCCGTGGGTATCAAGCGTCGCCGCCATGTCGAGCCGCCGATATCCGGCGCGCGCCGGCACGCCAATGCGTTCGCCCAGATAGGGAAAGGTAAGAACTACACCAATGACGCGACAGTCGAACGGCTTGCCCCTGTCGGGATTGATCGAGTCGCAGATGCCTAACACGCCACCGATATTGAGCATCTGCACGATGTCACCAGTCTTGATTGACTCCGGAACATGGCCGGAATAACCGAACAGCGCTTTGCGGTGGCCCAGTGCGCCTACGACCACGTCGCCTTTGCCAACCTTGGCCATACGGCCACTGGTCAGTTCGAGCGTGTTGTAGGTGCTCTTGTTGTTGAGCACCTCAACGACCACGACCACCCCTTCCTCGGACGGCAGATTGTCGGTGGCAACGCGCAATTCGCGACCCAGGCCACAGGCCTGCGTGACCGAAGCCACCTTATCGACGACAACTGTTTTCATCTGGATGTGTCCGCCTGTCCTGAGCTAACAAAAAGCAATCAACATGAATTTTTCGTTTACTGACCGTCGGCGCGCTCGCCGGCGCGCCGGTGAAACACGCCAGGCAGAGACACGATACGGGAGAACCCGAGCGCATCCGTTGCTGTCCATTCGCCGGCTGCCTCACCGTAAACCCCCTTGGACGCGGCCATCAGAGAGAACGGTGAGTCAACGCCTTCGATAAAAAGCGAGCCGGTCCTGAATAGCAAGTTGACCGTGCCTGTGACCCGCGCCTGAGATGACAACAGCAGCGCCTCAATGTCGCGACAGGCTGGATCCAGTAACTGACCCTCGTGCACCCAATCCCCGTACCAGAGCGACAGCATTTCTTTCATGCGTTGCTGTCGCGCCGTTAGCACCAATTTTTCCAGTTCGCGATGCGCGACTAACAGGGTTTCGGCGGCGGGCGCTTCAAACGCCACCCGACCCTTGGTGCCAATGATGGTGTCGCCGAGGTGAATGCCTCGGCCGATGGCAAATTGGCCACCGATGACTTCCAGGCGTTCGATGATTTCGACTGCAGACAGCGGCTTGCCGTCCAGCGCTACGGGTCGGCCCTGCTTAAATTCGATTTGATGGTGCTGCGGATAGGCCGGCTTGGCGAAGGCATCTTTTGATAACACCCATGCGCTGTCGGGAATGCTGCCCACTGACGTTAGCGTTTCAGTGCCGCCGATGGTGACGCCCCACAACCCGCGGTTAATGGAATACGCAGCGCCGAAAGGCGGCACTGGCAGTTTGCGCTGCTGCAGGAATTCCAGTTCCTCCTGGCGTTTGAAAGCCTTGTCACGCACGGGCGCGATCACTTCGAGATCCGGAGCTAACGTCCGCAGCGCGACTTCGAACCGTACCTGATCGTTACCCGCGGCCGTGCAACCGTGCGCGATGCTGCCGGTGGCGAGTTTGCGCGCCATATGGGCCATGGTCTGGGCCTGCATGACACGTTCGGCACCGACCGACAGTGGGTAGAGCTGACCGCGTTTGACGTTTCCCATGATCAGAAAGCGCAGCACCTGTTCAAAATAGTCGGCGCGGGCGTCAACTTGATGATGCTCGACAGCACCTAACGCCAGTGCGCGCTCGCGCAGTATCTTAGCGCCTTCGGCGTCGATGCCGCCGGTGTCGACAGTCACGGTAATGATCGGGCGCTTATAGTTCTCGAGCAGCCAGGGGACTAGAAAAGAAGTATCCAGGCCACCGGAATAGGCGAGCAAAATTGGCTGAGTCATAAAACTAACGAATGCTCCAGAAAAGTGTGGTCAGATGCCGAACAGTTGCCGCAGCCGCGCGCCAATGACAGCTTGAGCGCGGGCATCCCGCGTGGCGATGAAGATGGTGTCGTCGCCCGAAATTGTGCCAACGATCTCGGGCCAGTCGCTGCGATCAATGGCAATTGCCACGCTTTGCGCCGCACCGAGGGTCGTTTTGATAACCGTCAAAGTCGGACCGGCCGTGTCGATGGCGCGCACGAATTGAGACAGGGTGTCGAAATCACGGTTGGTTCGGCTCGACTCGTCACCCGGTGGCAGGTAGCGGCCACTGACCTTGAGCACGCCAAGGTCGCGCAGGTCGCGGCTTACTGACGACTGTGTGACCCGGTGGCCCTCACGTTTCAACAAACGCACCAGATCGACCTGGCCACGCACGGCCGAACCGCGCAGCAGGCGCAGGATCGCAGAACGACGGTCAGACTGGTGCAATTCTATGTGCATAAACTTGCAATAATTATGCATATTCATGCAGCAGGCGTCAATAACGAAAACGACGTGGCGCTTGTGCGCCACGTCGCAATCTTCGATCAGGTAAACGCAGGCTTAGTGCGGGTCGCGGCCACCGATGAACTTGTAGATGAATGCGCCCAGCGAGGCACCGAGCAGAGGCGCAACCCAGAACAGCCATAGCTGCTGCAAAGCCCAGCCGCCGACCAGCAACGCCGGACCGGTGCTGCGCGCCGGATTGACCGAAGTATTGGTCACGGGAATGCTGATCAGGTGGATCAGCGTCAGCGCCAGGCCAATAGCAATCGGTGCAAATCCAGCCGGTGCGCGCTGGTCGGTTGCGCCGAGGATGACGAGCAGGAATCCTGCCGTCAGCACGATTTCTGTCACCAAACCGGACATCATGGTGTAGGCACCTGGTGAATGTTCAGCAAAACCATTGGCGGCCAGGCCATTGACGGCGATGTCGTAACCCGGCTTGCCGCTGGCGATAAACAGCAGCACGGCGGCTGCGGCGATTGCACCCAGTACCTGGGCAATCCAATAGGGGACCAAATCCTTGGCCGGAAATCGCCCCGCGATCAGCAGACCTAACGAAACGGCGGGGTTCAGGTGACAGCCGGAAATATGCCCAAGCGCATAAGCCATCGTCAGCACTGTCAGACCAAACGCCAGCGATACGCCGACCAGACCGATTCCCACATCTGGGAACGCCGCAGCCAGTACCGCGCTGCCGCAACCGCCCAACACCAGCCAAAACGTACCGACGAACTCGGCACCGAGTTTCTGAATAGAAGTCATTTGAACCCCCAGAGAAAGTTGTTATTTTTCTATTGTGTAGACCAGCTCCGCACTGCGCTCTTTGCCGGCTTCAGTGCGGATGGTCCACCGATCATCCAGAGCGTACCGCACCTTGACGGTATTTATCGACTCCGCAAGTGAGATTCCATAGCTCATGTAAAGTCGCGGCGACAGATACTTGCCCAGCACCAGCGAGGTAGAGTTGTCCAGACTTTGCTCAATGCTTACGTCATCCACGCCGACGCGCGAGCCTAATTGCTGCGCCAGGATGGCGCCGCCTTGCGCCAGCAACTCACTGCGTGCCGCGCCGGCGCGATTGGGGTCCTGAGCACGATCGATGTTGCCACCGGCAAGTATTAACGAGACGATCTGCGACTGCGGCAGCGATGGTGTTGAGAAAAACGTCATACGCGGCGCCTGCAGTGTGCCGCGCACGTTGACGCCCGCCACGACCTCCGGGTATTGCTTGGTCGCGCGGATGTCGATTGCTGGATCACTAACGAGACCGCCATTGAATTGCAATCTGCCACGCTCAATGTCCAGCCGTCTGCCGAATGCGGCGTACTTGCCTTCGGCAACGTACAGATCGCCGGTCGCATGAGTAGTGCCATCTTCAGCATTGCGGGTCAGGATGCTGCCTGTAAGGCGCCCGGACAGGCCAAACGTATCGAGCGTGACTTGATCGCCCAGGGTCATTCGAACGTTAGCTATGACCCGAGTACGTGGCCCATTGGCAATCGTGGGGGAATCAGCCAGAACTTCATCGCCGGAGGTCAAGACCGCGCCCGCCAGGTCCGCGGGTGCAATCCTGGCCACTGGCAATTTCACTTCGCCTGACACTTCGATTCGCTTGCCGTCCAGTTTGAACTGCAGATCCGGTGAGGCCAGGATGCGGGCCTCCGGTACGTTGACAGCTAACAAATCTGTGCCTTTGAGCTGCAACTGACCATGCAACTCATTTTGTTCCCAATAGAGCTTGCCGGCCGCTGACAACGAGCCAGCTCCCACTTTACTATTGGAGCTGAAATCCAATCGATTGGCACTGATCTTCGCGGCAGCAGACAACTGTCGCATCGCAAGATTGATTGCGTATAAATCCAGTTCGCCATCGCTGAGTAGCATCGTGCCATCGGCGCGTGGCGCACCTAACGTCCCGGAAAAGTCGAGATCGATGGCGAGTTTTCCACCTACGCGATCGATGTCCTGCGACAGGATGGATAGAAAACTCAAAGTGCGGGACTCCGCCTTAAGTTTTGCCTGAATTGGCCAGGCGCCGAAGTCCAGTTCGCCGCCGCCGGCGTTGCGGCGATTGGCGCTGACAGCGCCATCAACGAAGCCCAGATCACCCGCGTCCAGCTTGAGCGTTGCGTACAGTTTGCTATTGTCCGCATCGATCGCTAGATCACCGCTGCCTAACGCCAACACATCTTCGCGTCCGCGTGATCGCAGGCGGTGCAGGCGGGCGTCGCGCAGGCGGGCGCGGACGTCGCCGGTAATCGTCCCTGCCGATGAGCCGCGCAATTCCAGTTCGCCGCTGATAGTGCCGTCATAAGTCAGCTTGTCGCTGACGCCCGTTGTCAGCGATTCGAGTGGCAGATCTTTCGCGGTAAGCGATGCGCTCCAGGCGGCAGCGTCCCAGCGGCCCTCCGGGCAGACCTGGGCAGCTGCTCCACGCAGACAAAACCGCTCGAATTTGCCGGTATCCGTTGCCACGCTGAGATCCGCCGCCTCAGTCAACTTCAAATGCAAATCCTTACGATCATCGACCTGCATGCTGCGCCACCGTCCGCGCCAAGCGCCCTGCGAAAAGCTTCCCTCGGCCACGGAACGCAGTGTGGTGTCACCCATCAACGCTTCGAAGCGCGCCGTGTTAGCTTCAGCAGTGCCGTTGAGATCAAATGAAACGCGCTGCAGCTTTCGGTCACCGAGTGATACTTGCTTTGCGTCGACGTCGATAGTCGAGCGCTGTTTGGCGCGCATGTCCAGCTGGACCTTCGCAGTAAACTCTGCAAGTTGCAGATTCTGATACGACACATTGCGACCGCTGGCCTGCAGCGAAATCAGTGGTTCGGAATCGGGTCCACGCCAAGTGCCGTTGGCGCGCAGCTGGCCCCGACCTCCCGGGGCGAGAATGGCGAGATCACTGGCGACAATGTTGAACCGCAGATCGCGCGCCGCTGGCGTGACAATCCCATCCAGCGCAAGCGTCGAACCGCCCGCCGAGAGCTGGACATTATCGAAACGCCAATCAGCGCCGCGGCGCGAAATCTTGCCACCGCCACGTGCCGCCGCGCCGCGCATGCGGCCACTGACGTTACGAAACTCGGCGTCCAGATTCTGCGCACCACCATAGCCTGCGCCAGATCCCTGAAAGTCGAAGTTGACCCGACCGGGCAGGGCGGCCCGCACGGTTGCTGTGTCGAGATCGCGCATCGTGCCCGACAATTGCCAGCGCTCGCTTGGTGACCAGTACGCATCCCCTGTAAGGCTGGCAATGCCACCTAACATCGCCAGCGAGCCCGAATCGATGTGCAGCTTGTCGTGCCCAAGATGGCCGTTGATGCGCGCGCCGATAGCCGGAAAATCCGCAACTTGCAGCGGCCCTGACGCTGTAATGGCATATGGCCAAATGCCACCAAGCCGAAAGTCGCCGCGCGCGCTGCGCACGCTCGGTTCGCCAGAGTTCAGTGGCCAGCGAAAATCACGCCAACCACCTTGCAGCGTCAGCCGCGGTCCACCGCTCTCAATGCCGATATCGCCGGCCGCGTCGAGCGTCGCGCCGGAGCCGCGGTGGCGCAGAGTGAGGTTGCGTGCCGTTATTACTTTGTTAGCATACGAGCCAGCGAATTGCAGATTAAAATCGCCCGCGTTCAGCCCCGCCGACTGCAACGGACCTATTGCAGTGAAGCCGTCGCGATTGCCAAGGAGGTCAAGCTGCCCGGTGATCTTGCCTAACGGACCGGCGCCGCCCCAGGCGCGCAGATCGAGCTCGTCGATCACGCCTTTGCCGCTCCAGTGCCACTCGCCTTTTGTCAGGTCGTCGGCGCTACCGGCAAACTGCGCGCGCAACGGCGCAGTGATGTTGCCAACGATCCCAAGTTTCTTCAGATCACCGTCGATATCGATGTTAGCTGTCCAGACAGGCTGGTCCGGGGGCGCGAAAATCCAATTAGTCTTGCCCGATAGCAGGATGACATCGGCCGCGCCGATTTCCACGTGACCCTCGCCACGCAGGTCCTGCATGCGCACCCGAGCTTCGTACAGGCGGATCGTTTTGGAGTGCACAGTGCCTGAGCCGATAACGTCAGTGCCATCAAATCGCCGGCCATTGGTCGCGATTAGCGTAGCTTCGCTGATACGTGTGCCTTCGCCACGGATGGTCAGAAATGGCGGCAGAAATCGCGGCGGCCGTTTTGGTGGATTGCTACGGGTGTAGACCTGCACAAAGGCTCGTCCGATGGATACGTTGCGGGCATCGATGGTCTGCCACAGCAGGGGTAACACTGCTAAACGCGCCGACAGTCTTTCAACCTTGATTGTCGCGCGCGGATGTTTGACCTCGGCATACTCGACGGTAAAGCCACCAGCGAGCGTGCCCTGAACATTGCGTGTCAGCTGTTTGGTTTCGCCCATCTTGGCTGGCAACATGCGCAGCGCGAACCGCAGCCCGCTTTGCGTGTAGACCAGCAACAGAAAACTGGCTACTGATGCTAACAAAACCAGAGCTAGCAGCCAGGTTGAAAATTTTGGAAGCTTGCGCAGCACGATCAAAGCTTAGGCGAAAAATTGAGATGCAGCCGCGGTCCAGGCAGGGTCTGGCGCACGCTGACGCCCTCCTGCGGTTGTGAAATCGCCTGCGCGACGTCGATGCCGAGTGTCAGCACCGGCAGGCGCCAGCGAAAGCCGACGCCAACTGACACTGCCACCGAGCCGCTGAATCTATTGAATGAGTTGCCCGCATCCACGAAAGCCGCGACGCCGAGATTGCGCGGCAAATCCCGCTCAATCTCAACCGTACCGGCGATGAAATGCTTGCCACCCACCTTGACTCCGTTGACCACTGGCGACAAGTCGTTGTACGCGAAGCCGCGCACACTGCGATCACCGCCAGCGAAAAAGCGCTCGTTACCGGGCAGGTCTTCGGACCCTTCAATGAGGCTGGTGCCTAGCTGTCCCCGTAACAATAGATGCCATTGCGGGGCCAGATCGTAGACGCGCTCCGCCTCCGCGCGAGCCTGCAAATAGTTGGCAGGCGAACCAAAGGCCGTTGACGAACCGCGCAGTTCGAAATAAGTGGCGCGGTTGTAGAGCCCTTCGCCCAGATAGCCCTGTGGAACTGCCGAATAACTGATACTGGGAATGGCCAGTGTGTCGATGATGCGAGTTCCCTGCAATGGCGCAACGCCTGGCGTAATTGTGGTCGTGCGATTGAAACTCAGCGACGTGACTCGTTGCCAGCGGCCGCGCAAATGGGTCACGCTCGGCTGGATTTCCAACGTTCGCAGGTCCAGGTCGGCGCGTTCTTCGTTGCGTCCACCGGCCTCAAAAGTCAACTTTTCGACAGCCGGATCGCCGATCGGAATCAGGTAACGCGCTTCGAGTGACTGATTGCGTTGAGCGGCCTTGCCTTCGACACGCATGCGATGGCCACGTCGATTGACGAGCCTCTTGTCCCAGGTGGCGGTGGCGCGAGCACCGGTGTCAGTGCCGAAACCCGCTCCATAGGAGTATCGATTGCGACGATTGCTTTCCGCAGTGATGCTGACAGGAACACTGTGGTTGTCGCGATCCGGCGGCAATGTGGCGACTTCGACGTTCGCGAAATATTGGCTATCGTCGAGCGCAAACTGTGTACGCAGCAACTCGGTGCCGTCGTAGGGTTCCTGTTCCTGGTAGCGCAGAAATCGCCGCAACAGCGACTCGTCGATCGCGGTCTGCTTAATACTGGTGGAGCCGAATTTGTAGCGGGTGCCGGTTTCAAGTTCCAACTGCGCCACCGCCAGGTAATTGCGCGGGTCGACGCGCAGTTCCGACTTCAGCAGCTTTGCATCCAAAAAACCTAACGTCGAGGCGGTGCGAAGCAGATTGCGTTTGATGCTGTCATAGGCAGCATGGTTCAACCTCTGGCCCGGGCGCAGTAGATTTGTCGACTCGATTTTCTGAAATTCACTCAGGGTTGCGCCTTCGCCAAGGACTTTGACTGCCACGTCCGACATCAGTATGGGCCGCCCAGGCTCGACCCGGATGATCACCCGGCGATTGTTAGCGCTCGTGTTGCTCACGGTAACGTCGACGGTAGGTTCGTAGTAGCCAAAAGGTCGCAGCGCACCGCCGACTTCCTGCTCGGCGCGTTCAATCAGTCGCTCGAACATCGCCGCGTCCAGATCGTCACGTGTCTTGTAGCGCTCGAGACTGAGGAATACCTGAACATTCTGACGCAGCTCGTTCTCAACGCCCACGATGCTGACTGTGAGTTCGGCCTGTGCGCAGGGCATCGCCACCAGCGCGAGCAACCCAATTCCGATATCGCGCGGGCTACGAAGACTCATTGTCGGCATTCTACTTCAGAGCTTTTGTGGCGCTCCGAGGTTCAATTCTCAGACCAGCCGTCAGTCATCTGCCATCGTCCGGGCGGCAGCCGGACACTGGTTTCGCCGACCGCGACTGCCTGGGCATCGAAGCACCGTTCATGCACCTCCAGGGAGCCGTTGTCGGCAATCAGCGACAACGTCGAGCAGCGGGTGCCGTACTCAGTGTGGCTGACAAAAGGCGCCGCAAGCACGCTCAGCCATTTGGGATCCAGTCCCTGTGTCAGTTCCGCAATGCCTTGGTTTTCGCTAGGAATTGTGCGATCCGCGAGTGCCGACCACAGCGGTTCGAGGTTGTCGTCGCCCGATTGCAACCAGACCTCCAGCGACCGTCGGACTCGCAGCAGTTTGGGCCAGGGTGTATCCAGCAGGTGATTGGACAGGCCATAGACGCCAGGGGGCAAACGTCTGGCAAACTGATCCGCGCGGTTACATGCGTACACGAGGTCATTGCCATCTGCCAGCAGCAGGCTGAAGCCCGCGTAACTCAGAGCGTCGATTTCAATGTTGTTAGCAAAGTCCCAGGCCGAGACGCCGCTGGTCAGGTAATTGACGATCAGTTGTCCGCGTGAAGGCGCACCAGGCCGTGGCCGCGCCATCTCACGATAATTGGTGATAACGCCAAAACCACGCGCGGGATTGGCGCCCAGCCAGGTCCCGCCAGCCTGTACATCGCGGCCCGCTAGCAGGCGGCCTGGGGTGCGCCAATAATTCAACGGTTCCGCCGGCCGCGCATGGAACTCGTCGCGATTCGCGGCCACCACCAGGCGATACCGGGGGTGCACACGCCACGCAGCCACTAGCAGACACATGCTGGGTTGTTAGCTGACGGCAGCGCCCGCCGTTTTGCCCCGGCGCAACAGGCGGCGAACCATGCGGACGGCGATCCACAAAAAAAGTACCACCGCCGCCAGAGCTAACACTGGCACGAAAATCGCCAGCAGAGACAGTAGCAGCGAGCCACCTAGCTCGCCGGTGGCGACCACTGGATTACCGATGCCGCCGGTGGTCGCGGCCGATTTCACTCGAATAAGCGAACTCATCCCTTGAGTCAGTCCCGCTGCGCCGCCGCCTGCAATGATAGCGGTCGTCCATTTGATGAGCGGCGGCAGGTCCGTCATGACCGCCGCTGCAGCCACTGTGCCGGCGACCACCGCGACCGGCGCGGCGATGACGTCAAGTAGATGGTCGATACCGGGAAGGTAATATGCGGCGATTTCAGCAATCGTGGCGATGCCCAGCGTCAGTACCGCCGGCCAAGTTGCCAACCATTGAAATGAATCCGTCACTGGAATCTTGCCAGACCAGGCGCCCAGCGCCAGCAGCAGCAGCGGCAAAAAAACCCGCAGGCCCACGGCTGCCGCGAGACCGACGCCGAGCGCAAGCGACAGCAAAATGCTTGTCAGATCCATGGTGTGACTGTGGGGATTGACAGGCGCCAGGTCAAGAGTTGGGGCGTGCGGTCCAATGCTGGACAGCGCGCAGTTCCGCGAGCGGCGTAGCTGAACCGGCGTTGAACCAGGATTCGATCAGTCGGTAGGAAATCGACGCCGAAGGCGGCAGCACGGGTGTGCCAGCCGCGACTTGTGCGCGCGTGAACCAGCGCGCATCTTCAATTTCTGCGGCGCCACGTGGACTGGCGTCGGCGCGTGCCACGGCGTGAAAACCCAACATTAAAGATGAAGGAAACGGCCATGGCTGAGAAGAGTCGTAACTGACGGAATCGACTACCACGGTGGTCTCTTCGAGTACCTCGCGCGCGACTGCGTCTTCCAAGCTTTCTCCGGGCTCGACAAATCCGGCGATTGTGGAATAACGACCCGGTGGCCAGCTCGCCTGCCGACCTAACAACGCGCTGTCGTTGGCGAAATTTGTCACCAGTACGATGATAGCGGGATCGAGCCGCGGAAAAACCTCAGCCGCGCAGGTGCTATCTGAGCAAACCAGCGTATGGCCCGCTTTCGCGCCACGAGTGGCTGCGCCGCACACGCCGCAGTGGCGATGGCGATACCGCCAGTAGCTCATCGCGCGGGCATAGGCGAGCAGGCCTGCTTCGTCGCCGTCAAGCGCCTGCATCAGTGGGCGCAATTCCTCGAAACGGCCAAGACCGGCAAACCGGTCTGGTTCACCGGCCTGGACCAGCACGCAACGCTGACCGCGGAACCAACCCAACAATACAACCTCATCCGACACCAATGCGCTGACATCGAAATGCTCATGTCCTAACAGCAATGCGCCCGGCGTATCGCCTGTGCTGACCAGCTGTGCGGTCTGATGGGCGATCAGGAATCGTGTGGACGGGTCGGACCGTGCGCGGTCGAACCAATCGTCGAACTCACGTTCTTCGGCACGTCGGTCGAGATAGGGTCCGGCGAGCGGATTGGGGCGATTGCTGTATTTGTCCATGTTGCGCGCTGTGAATTGCCGCCGAGTTTAGCAGTGCATGGGCGCGGTGGTGTGTCCTGAACAGCTGAGTCGCAGCGTTCGCAGGCCGGCAGCCGCAAGCTGATTGCGTCGCTGAGCACCGGGCTGCCGCATTGACGACAGGCCATCAGACGCAATTCACGCCCGACGCTGAGCACCGCGGCGAGCAGAATGGCATGTTCAAACCCGATCTCGCGCGATGGCAGCAAAGAACAGTAGGCCTCGTAGGCGTCGCAGATCAGCTCCCCCTGCAGCGCAGGTCTTGCGCCGCGATCTTTGTTAGCTGGCAAAGTATTGCTAACAGCAGGCAGGGCGCCTACCGCCGACAGCAAGGATGCTAAAGCCGTGGCATGACGGGCGATGCGGCTGGTACCCAGAAAAACACCGGACCGTTGCGGTGACTTGCCGCGATGTCGGCGCACAGAATTTTTGCCGTCTCGCATGTAGCTTCGATATAGCTTGCGTATGCGATCGTCGCTGAGACCGGTCCAGTGGCGGATGGTTCGGGTGCGCGCCTCGAGCCTGATCAGGCGGATCGCGAGGTTCATTCTGGCCGTATCCCGGCTATAGCGGTCGTCGGTGATTCTCATGTTGCCTGCCCCTGTTTGCGTTGTTTTCCAAATTTGGTAAAAATATCCCAAATTTCAGAACCCTTGCCAAGAGCGACAAGCGCAGTATTTGTGCCGTGTAACAGGAGGAATGCCATGTTCGAGGCTAAATTCGCCGCACTTGGGCGCGCAGCGGCGCCCGGCGACTCAATTCCCGGCGATCCGTCGGGTGGCTGGTTCGGGTCCGATTTACTGGCCGAGTTGCAGGTCCTGAACCTCAAGCTGATTCGCTGGCTGCGGGCCCAGGTGCTGGAAAACAGGCTCATGGCCTCTAACGCGCCCATGCTGTCCGAAAACCGACTGTTGTGGCTCGGTCTGAGCGACACGGCGGCAGAGCAGCTCAGCACCTGCCCGTGCGCGTTGCTGGATGCGGAGTTCGCCGATGGTGCAACCTGGCAATCCATCGCCTCGACATCGGTCCGTGACTCCGCGCGTCCATGGCAAAAAGACGCAAACACTGTGTTGCTGGACGATCCCGAAGGGCGACAACTGGCGCGCCTGACAGTGAGCCTGGCCTGGCATCTGGCACGGCACAGGCCAATCGCCGCGACGCTGACTCTGGGAATGGGCCCGGCAACTGCGCAACATCTTCATGCCATGCGGTTGGCATCCATCGATGTGCTGCCCGAGTGGTTGCCGGAATTGGTCAAGCCGCGTTGGAATGGCGAGCCGCGTGTCTGGGCGCATCTGCTCGAGGCGGCCAGCAGCGCGGCGCCCTTGCGGCTCGAGTCTGCAAGGGTCGGCGCCATGCAGTTGATAGCGCGGCAACTGGCGGACGCTCGCAATCGTGATGCCAGCCGTTGTCCGCCGGGCGGAGCCGGCCGCAAACCCTAACACCATGGTCGCTATCGGACGTGCTAGGGTTTGCGCATGTCTAAATCCTCATTGCCGTTCGTTTGTTGTGTGTTAGCTGCATCCTGGGCCCTTGCCGCGGACCCGGCACCACCAACGCCAGCGGCCGTCCTCGAGAAGCCGACGCAGTCGATCCTGCTGCGCGCCGTCAGCGTCACCTATGATCTGGAACGTTCTCTGCTTTTCTATCGCGACATCCTCGGTCAGGAAGTCGTCGAAGATAATCCCTTGAATGCGGACCGTTCGATGAGCTGGCTGAATGTGTCGCCCGAGGCGAAGATCCGTTTTGTCGTTCTGCGCGGCAAAGGGGATTACCCAGGCGGCCCGATTGCCGGCGGTCGCATTGCATTCATCGCAATTGACGACCCCGCACATCCGCGCGGCAGCGTGAAGACGCAGAACCATCGCGGCGTGCATGGCGATGTAATCCTGCCGCACCGGGTTGCCAATCTGGACGGAATCGTTCGGCGTCTGAAAGCCGCCGGGTTCGAGTTTCTGTTCGAGCCACGCGTCTCGCCGACCGGTCTGTCGCGCAATTGCATGGTGTACGATCCCAATGGGCACATAGTCGAGCTGTTTGAATTGAAGTGACTGTCGATCCGAATATGAATGCACTTTCCGTGCGGGGTCTTGTCAAGACCTATCAAAATGGTGCTCAGGCGCTTAAAGGGATCGATCTTGACGTGGAGCAAGGCGATTTCTTCGCATTGCTCGGTCCTAACGGTGCTGGCAAGACCACGCTTATCGGAATTCTGACGTCGCTGGTCAACAAGACCGGTGGCGAAGTCAAAGTGTTTGGTCATGATCTTGACCGCGAGCTCGAGGTGGCAAAGAGCTGCATCGGGATCGTCCCGCAAGAGCTCAATCTCAATGGTTTTGAATCACTTGAAACCATTGTCATCAATCAGGCGGGCTTCTATGGCATCCCGCGCGCGATCGCGCGGCAACGAGCGGAAATTTATCTCGGCAAACTCGGCCTTTGGGACCGGCGTACCAAAATGTCGCGGATGTTGTCCGGAGGCATGAAGCGCCGACTGATGATTGCGCGCGCACTGATGCACGAACCGAAACTGCTGATTCTCGATGAGCCAACGGCGGGCGTCGATATCGAAATCCGCCGCTCGATGTGGGAGTTCCTGCGCGAGCTCAATGAGCGTGGCACCACCATCATACTAACGACTCACTATCTCGAAGAAGCCGAAGCTCTGTGCCGCAAC
Source organism: Gammaproteobacteria bacterium (assembly GCA_043769085.1). Lineage (GTDB taxonomy): Bacteria > Pseudomonadota > Gammaproteobacteria > Steroidobacterales > Steroidobacteraceae > UBA964. The sequence goes on along the minus strand of JAYVJR010000044.1, from coordinate 14,321 downwards.
ATCGCCATCATCGACGGCGGGCGAATAATTGCGCGCGACAAGATGGGTGGTTTGCTGCGCAGTCTACAGACAGAAACCTTCGTTTTGAATCTGCGCAGTACGGTGACGTCAGCACCGACACTGACTGGCTATCCGCTCAAACTGATTGACGATCACACGCTGGAAGTGGAATTGAGCAAAGACCAGAACCTCAATGAGGTGTTTGCACGCTTGACTGATGCGGGTATACCGGTGCTATCGATGCGCAACAAGGTCAATCGACTTGAAGAAGTTTTCATGCGCTTGACTGACAAGAGTCAGCAGGCGGTCGGTGGATCCGCGACATGAGCGACTTTGATCCGCAACGACATGTCGGACGTGCGCGATGGGTCGGTTTTCTGACGATCCTGCGGCGGGAGTTTGGTCGCATCGTGCGCATTTGGGGCCAGACGCTGGTGCCGTCGGCTGTGACAGCGACGCTGTACTTTGTGATTTTCGGCAGCCTGATTGGCAGCCGTGTCGGTCAGATGGACGGCTTCGACTATATGCAGTACATCGCGCCGGGACTCATCATGATGAGTGTGATCACGAATGCCTACGGCAATGTTGTGTCGTCGTTCTTCGGCGCCAAATTCCAGCGTTTTCTGGAAGAGGTGATTGTGTCGCCGTTGCCGAACTGGATTGTCGTGTTAGGTTTCGCGAGCGGCGGCATTCTCCGTGGGCTGCTGGTCGGTGCGATCGTGACCGTGGTGTCACTTTTTTTCACCGATTTGGCGGTGCATCACATCCTGATCATCGTCGCGGCAGTATTCCTGACCGCAACGGTTTTTGCGCTGGGTGGTTTTATCAACGCCGTGTTTGCCAAGAACTTCGACCAGGTCAACTGGATTCCAACCTTCGTGTTGACGCCGCTGACCTATTTTGGCGGCGTCTTCTATTCGATCTCGTTGTTGCCGGAACTGGCACAGAAAATATCTTATGCCAATCCCATCCTGCACATGGTCAATGCCTTCCGTTACGGATTTCTCGGCGTCTCGGATGTCGATGTACGACTGGCGTTCGCCATCATGATCGCAGCAGCGATCATTCTGTTCCTGATCGCTGTGGGCCTGATGAATCGTGGAACGGGCCTAAAGGAATAGTCGAGTCACTGTATGTGTGGCCGGTTCGCTTTCTACTCCCCAGCGGAAGCCATCACGCGTCTTTTCGGCGTGCAGGGCGCAGCTGCGGTCGAGCCGCGTTGGAACATTGCACCAACCACTTTTGTGCCCGTTGTTAGGCTTGACGATGCGGGGGCTCGACGCCTAAGCATGCTCTACTGGGGGCTAGTCCCCCATTGGGCAAAGGAAAAATCCATTGGCGCCCGCATGATTAACGCACGCGCCGAAACGCTGGCGGAAAAACCTTCGTTTCGCACGGCTTACAGGCGCCGCCGTTGTTTGGTATTGGCCGAAGGTTGGTATGAGTGGAAACCCGAGGGTGGCGCCAAGCAGCCGTATTTTATTCACGCCGCCAATGGCGAACCGTTCGCCATGGCGGGGCTGTGGGAGAGCTGGGTGGAAACGGCAGGCGAGCCGCCGCTCGAAAGTTGCGCCATCGTGACGACCGAGGCAGTTGGAACGCTTGCAGAGATTCATCACCGCACACCGGTGGTGTTGGAACCGCAGTCGTTTGATACGTGGCTCGATTGTTCGGCGCCGGCCGCCAGCGTTGCCAATGCCGCTGCAGTGACGTCTTTGTTGGTTGCGGCTCCGGAAGGACGCATGCGTGTGCGGCAGGTCAGCAAAAAGGTCAACAACGCTCGCAATGAAGGCCAGGACCTGCTCGACGCAGCCCGTTGATCAGTTAGAGGTTCTACTGACTGTTAGACGAACACTTTGGCGGGGTCCGCAAGCAGATCTGGATGAAACTGTTTGCACAGCGCCAACAACTGCCGCGGCAACTGATCAGGCTTCCATACTTTGCCGCCACGCCCGTTTTGCAGTGTATGGCCTTCCACGTTCTGCATCTTCATCCACGGGCGAAATGCTGCGATTGAGGAATACTGGACTTCGACGTTAGTGCTGGCGACTTTGTTGTTGACGATATCGCGCCAGGGTGCGCGGTTGATGGTCCACTCGTGGTAGAAAAAGCCGGGCTTGTCCGAGCCTTGCATCATTACCCGTGTGCCCAGTGTCTGACGCACCAGAAAGTCCGCGCCGTCGTGTTGCGGCTGCGACAGTCTTTGCTCGCGGTAGCTGGTTCCGGCCCGGAAGAAACTACCGCCCGCCTGGGTTTCTGCGCCCATTTTGAAATCTTCCTGGCCTGAATCTTCCAGCAGGATCTTGTTAGCAGACGGGCCTGAGCGGTAGTTGGGAACTTCGACTGCCGTGTTGGTTCGCGGCATGGTCAGTTTTTCAAGTCGCTGGCCGGTATTGAAATCAAGATAGAACGCCACTTCGAGCACTTTGCCTTCGTAGGTGCGGTCGTCGACGCGCCGATGCTTCTGCCAGGTTGCCGCCAATAGACGGTAAAGTGGTGCAGTCTCAGCGCCCATCACCGCGTAGGTGCTGGCATCGACCCAGCCAATGGTGAATTCTTCATTGAGGCTGGAGCGTGCTTTGACAAAAGCTCGAAGCAGATCTGTGCCGCTCCAGTCCAGATTTTGCGGTGTGCTCGGGCTGGTTGCGCTGAGTGCTGGTTGTGCACCAATAAGGCTGACAACCGATGCTGCCGCCACGCCGTTCATCAATAGGTGACGTCTGGGAATCTTCATCGCGAATTGCTCCTGGGGCCGGGTACAAACCGTTGAAATCGATATTCCGCCGAAGTGATGCGGCCTTGCTCGAGACCCTCAATTCGGGCTAACAACTCATCGCCTTCGCGCCAATAGCTGATGCCCTGCGGGTAGTCATGACCAAGGCTGAAAAAACTGACCCGTGATTCCGACGCGCCGGTGAGTTTGAAATCCGTCGGACCCTGTCCTTGAGGCGAGGCGACAAAAAAGGTAGCGCCATCTGGCCGCGTTTCGATTCGCATATTCTCATAGGTACCGTGTTTGCCCGCCGGCACATATCTGTTCATGCCCAGCATCAGACCGCCCGCGGGGGACAGCCACACCTCATCGAATATACCGTCCGCTTTGGACTTTGCGGTCCAGTGACCGGCCATCCACCGCAAGGAATCAATTGCCGCAGTCTCACCGCCCGATGGCTGATCGCCGGGAAACAACAGCAACTGCTCCTTCCACGCATCGATGCCAGAGTTCTTGTCGTTGATCAATGCGAAAGACTTGTTAGCAGCTGATGGATTAGACAAAGCAAAGATCGCCACACGTGCCACATCCGCGCGGCTGACATCGGTGGAGGAGTACTGCTCGCGCAGCAGTATCTTCAAACCCATGCGCCGCGCAGGTTCTGTTGTCAGGCCGCCAGGTCCGATCACGGTGTATTGCAGCCCGCTGGCGCGCAGCTGCTCTTCCGCACGTGTCTTCCAAAACCTGACATTCATCAGCGCTGTTGCTTTGGTCTGATCCTTGTGCGTCCCGGACGTACTGGATGATATGAATACGAAATGCCGGATCTTGGCGCTTGCCGCGGCCTCGATCAGCCGGCTGTTGGCCAGGAAATCGACACGCTCCGGCACATCTTTGTCCTTAAACGAATGCGCGCCGAGTGCGGTGACGACGGAATCAGCACCATTTATGACCCGCTGAACGGCGACTGTGTCGGTGAGATCGACCTGCTGCCACTCGCCAAATTTGTACAACGAACCAAGCTCGCGTTTCGCGCGGGCAAGATCGCTGGTCAGTGCGCGCACGCGCCAGCCGTTCTTCGCAGCCAACACCAGGATTTCGCGACCCGTTTTGCCCGATGCACCCGCCAAAACCATCACCGGTTTCGGTGGGGTACCCTTGGACGCGTGCACGTTGGATGCGAACAGCAACACCAAACCGATTGCAAGCAGGCGGATATTGCGTGTCAGGCTAGTCGATGAAATCATGGGTACTCCAGGAATCTGTTAGCTCAAAGTCGGCCAGCTACACCGGCGGCCGCCACTTGCCCAAGTGCTTCGACCAGTTGCGCGTAGCGATCGCAAAGGACTGCGGCGCTAGGTCCGTCAACGCGGTGCGATTGAGCAATTGATACTCCTTGGGTCCCCCCTCCTCTGGCCACTGACGCGTTGCATCTATGACGATCTTGGAGGTGTAAGGTGCGTCAGTCAGTGACGGATCGAGCGGCATGCCACGCGACTTTGCGATGATCGCGGTCGCTGGCTGCGGCTGCCAGCGCGACCCCATCGCATGCATCATCTGTACGCGATCGAGCACTTCGAGATCGTCATCGACCACCACGACCACTTTGGCGATACCGACGATTTCAGCAATCCGCTTGCCGACTTCCAGCGCCTGGCCCGGTTTGGTCTTCTTGATGCTGACAAATGTAAAGCCAGTCGCTTCAACTGGCGAGTGCAGGAATTTGACCGCCGGCACGAAGCGCTTCATGGTCGCTACTGCGAGCTGTTCGAGCGGCGCGGTGGGAAAACCGCGGGACTGTCCGGTGAAGGAGTTGACGATCCAAGGATTCTTGCGGTGCGTGATGCAGCGAATGTTCATCCAGAAGTTTTCGGCCTTTTTCTTGCCCATATAACCGTACATTTCGCCGAATGGGCCTTCGGGTTTCATCGGTTCATCAAGCACCACTTCGCCTTCGATGACCATCTCGGCGCTGGCAGGTACCAGGTGATCGTTGGTTTCGGATTTGACGACCTTCAGCGGGCGGCCACGAATGGCCGACACCACCGTCAGTTCATCGGCTTTGGCGCGATTCAATTTACTGCTGGACACCACCCAGGTAATCGGGTCCTGCCCTAACACGATGGAAACTGGTACCGATTTCTCACCGCGTTCTTTGGCTTTCATGAAAGCCTGCCATGCGCCCTGGCCAGGCTCTGGGTTAACACCTAACAGGTTGGGGCCTTTTATCTGGCAGCGATACGTGCCAAAGTTTTTCCCCAGTTCCTTGTCATTGGTAAAAACAGAACCGGTGTTGATGTAACGACCGGCGTCCATCGGATTTGACTGGATGAAAGCATATTTCGTGATGTCGATGTCAGCACCTGTTAGTACTACCTGCTTGCAAGCGGCCTGATCACGTGCCACTTCGGCAAAAGGGGCTTCTGGAAACGCGCCGCCTTTGCCGAGCTTGAGGAACTCATCGACGCGCGCGCAGGCCTTGTAGTAGGTTGCGAAATGGTCGCCCGGCACTGGCTCGAGTCCAAACGTCAGGCACTCCGTGTCCCAGTGCCCAAAGTGATTGGCGATTATCGGGCCTTTATGCCAGCGACCGTCGATTTTGACGTTCTCCATGTAAAGGCAGGGGGCCTCATACATGCCGAAACGATCCACCAGTCGGTACAGCAGCGCCGTCGCTTCGAAATTTTCCTGATCGATATCCCGCACCTTGAGCAGCAGTCCGCGGCGCTCCAGTTCGCGAACATAACCGCGCAGATCCTCGAAAGGGGCCATTTGATCGGCAGGTGCCTTGCCCGCGGCACCCGTTGGCGCCTGAGCTAACGCCTGATCCGCTACGGCCCACGCAGCTGCGGAGATGCTGGTTGTGGTTTCCAGGAACGTGCGACGGCTGATGCTCATGAGTGCTGACCTTTGCGGAGCGCCAAAGGATTCACGGTGCCATCTTTAGCCCCTTGTAACAAGCGGCACTGGGCAGGTGCGACTGGCCTGCGGTCCGCAGCGTAAACTAGCCGGCATGACAGCAGCGACTCGCAATCTGGCGCAGCGATTCCCGAAACGGCGCGCGTTTATTACCGGAGCTGCGAGCGGCTTCGGCCTGGCCTGCGCCGAGCTTTTGGCGCGGGACGGCTGGAATCTGATGTTGACGGACGTCGATGCCCCGCGCCTGTCGATCATTGCCGGGCGACTTGCCGCGCAGGGGGTACGCGTCGGCGCCGAAGCATGTGATGTTCGCGACGCGGGGATGGTGAAAAAAGTCGTCGATGACGCCGCGGAAACGTTAGGCGGCTTGGATCTGGCGGTGAATTCTGCGGGTGTTGCTGCGGTGGGGCCCTTCGGTGCCAGTGAGCCGGCGGACTGGCAGTGGATGTTCGATATCAACGTTCATGGTGTCGCCAATTGTTGCCGTGCGCTGTTGCCGCACATGCTGCAGCGCCGCGGCGGGCTGATCGTGAATGTCGCAAGTGCGGCCGCTTTCTGCACCGGAGCTAACATGTCCGGCTATAACGCCACCAAGGCAGCGGTGGTCGCTCTGTCGGAGTCCCTGCAGCAGGAGTATGGCGGACAGCGGATTCAGGTTGTCGCAGCGATGCCCGGGTTTTTCAGGACGCGCTTGATGGATGAGGCACGCGGACCGGCCAAGGTGCTCGCCGGAGCGCAGAGATTGATGGAGAAATCCGGGCTCGATGCGAATGAAGTCGCCGAATACATACTGACAGCGGCCGGCGCAGGCCGTACGCACATCGTTTATTCGTCTTATTACCGTTGGATTTGGCGCTGGAAGCGGCTGGCGCCGCAGAGTTTCCAGCGTTACTTTCCGCGTTTCCTGGCTCGCGGCCGCGACTCATAAGCATGAGTCTTGCGCCATTCCATCTGGCAGTGCCGGTGCATGATCTAGCCGCTGCGCGTGTTTTCTATGGCACGGTATTTGGATGCGCTGAAGGCCGCAGCGATACGGAGTGGGTCGATTTCAATTTCTTCGGGCATCAGCTGGTCGCGCACCTGGATCGCACGCGAAGCGCATTTCAGCGACCGGCGCATAGCAACGAAGTGGATGGCCAGGCGGTTCCCGTGCCGCATTTCGGTGTCGTGCTCGCCTGGCAGGACTGGTCTGCGTTGGCCGATCGACTGCGGGCCGCTGGCGTTGAGTTTGTCATCGAGCCGGGCATTCGATTTGCCGCTGCGGTCGGGGAGCAGGCGACTTTCTTTGTCTACGACCCGAGCGGCAATGCGCTGGAGTTCAAGTCATTCCGAGATGCGGCGCAGTTATTCGCGCGCTGATAGGTCAACCCGCTGCTCGTTGCGCGCGCAGCGCCAGCGTGACCAGACCCCGCAACAGTCGTTCGTTCAGATTGGCGGGTTGTGCGAGCCGCAGTCGCTGCAGCGCATCCTGTTCGTTCATAGTCGGATTTGTTAGGAAGGCGCGCGCCGCCAGCCACAACCTCGGGCCAGTGCGTAATGTCATAGTCGCCAGCCGTCTAAGCGTGTGCGCGAGTTCGATTTCCTGCGAAGTCAGATCTGTACCGAACGGGAATTCACTGAATCGGCCAGCGCGTCGATGAGCGGACAGCGCACGTTCCAGTTGATCCGGGAAATTCTGTCGATGCACTTGGGGAATACTGTGATCGGCCGCGATCTTGCCGGCGGCCTTCGCTTTCGCTAACAGACCTTCCTGGAAACGCGAATCGGTCACGTTAAGAAGCGCGGCTATGGTCTCCGCATCGGTGCGGCCCCGCAAATCGGCGATGCCATACTCGGTAATCACGATATCCCGCAAGTGCCGTGGGATCGTCGTGTGTCCGTAGTTGTAAACGATGTTGCTGCTGACCACGCCCGCTTTGGTGCGCGTGGCGCGCACACATAAAATTGAGCGGGCGTCGGGCAGGGCATGTGCCATCGCAACAAAGTTGTACTGGCCACCGACGCCGCTGACCACGCGGCCGTCGTCCAGACCATCTGACACCACTGCTCCCGACAGAGTCACCATCATGGTGGTGTTGATGAAGCGCGCCCGGGCGCGTTGCAGGACCCGTTGTTCGTAATCGAGTCCATACAACTGGTTGATATAGCCAACCCCACGCATATCAAATAGCACGCGCTCGCTTTCCGGGAGTTCGCGCAGATTTGCATAGAAATTGCGTGGCCCCAGGAAAAAACCGGCATGCAATACCGCACCGCGTTGCAGTTCGCGGCCGATGCAGGTTTCGGCCAGGCGCGCACGAATGCGTTCGTTAGCCAGGTCCGCCATGAGTAACTCGCCATCGGGACTGCGAATCCGGCCATCTACCCAGCGAGTATCACTGCGAAATACACCGAAGTGCTGCAGATGAGCGAAATCGGCTTCGCTCAGACGCGGGCCAATCCCGGCAGTCGGCAGGTCGCTGAGAATCCGGGCGTCGAAACGCCCACCAACGATATTGCCGCGCGCAATGAGGCGCGTTATCGGCAGCGATTCGTACACGCGACGTCGCAGAATGCCGCCACGGTAAAGGTCCAGCATCTGATCAACAAACATCTCTGTTGATGCGAACAGACCCGCACCGAACGGCTCCCGACCGCCACAGGAATCGATCAACGTCGCACTGTGTTCGCTGCCGATATCGCGCAACGCCTGTCGATACTCATCGTTCTGCTGTTGTCGCAACAGCAAAGCGTAACAAATGCTGTCACCGAGTTCGCCAATGCCGATCTGCAACGTGCCACCGTCGGCGATCAGCGCACTGGCATGCAGGCCGATCGCGTGATCAACCGAGGCCAACGCTGGATTGGGCGGGCAAAACAGCTCCTGATCCGCCGCGCGCGAATTGAGTACCAGATCGAAAATGTCAGCGGGCACCAGCGCGCGACCTAACATGAACGGCATCTGTTCATGCACCTGGCCAATCATCAGCACTTTGCGGCTACCATCTGCCGGTAGTGCCGACAGCAAGTCCAGCGTCACGTCCGGGTTCGATCCCAAAGAATATTGCAGGTCGGCGGCCGGGCCACGCCGTGCGATCAGATGCGCAAGACAGTTGACGCCCCGCGCCAGCAATTCACGCGCGGCATGTGTGTAGTTGGTGCTGAGAAAATTCTGCTGTGAAGCTGCGATATCGAGGCTGGCACCTGGTTCGAGAAAAAACTCGATCACCCGGATGTTCGCGGGAAGCGCCTGCTTGCGCAGCGCGATAACATAGTCGAGATCCTGGTAATCGCCGAAAACCCGTTCCACCAGCGGATTGGTCAGGCGGCGTTCAAGGTCGTTGGTTGGTGCAGGCTTGCGCAAGCTTAGCGCTGTGACAATCGTCAGCGATATCTGTGGATCGCGCGCCGCCCGGCGAAAAAACTCGTTAGCAATCGCGACCGGTTTGCCGACCCCGAGGGGTAGTCCCAGTACGATGGTCTCGCCGAGCTGGCGCAGCGCCGCCTCGACCAGCTCACCAGCATTGCTATATTCGATAGGCATCGACCGGACTTTACACAAACTTCCTGTCTGGCCCCATGTCCTTGTCAACTAAAGGGGCTTAGCCGTCGACAAACTCAAATGCGCAGCGCGCGCCGCGTGTGACAATGCGGCCTGCAGACGGGTCGGAAAAATGTGCCGGCAGAACCAACTCCGGGCGGTCGGCGAATCGTTGTACAAATGATTGGCGGTAGCGGGCCGATTCGGCGCGATCCTCACAGAAAACCGGGGAGCACTCCGGGTAAACGACCTGGATCGGGTGATGAATGACATCACCGGACAGTACCGCTGCGGCACCACGCGACTTCAGATGGATCAACAGGTTCCCTGGCGTGTGGCCGGGCGCAGCCTCCAGAAACGCGGTGTCGTCGAGTGTGTAATCACTCGTCACCATCATTGCCTGTCCCGACTCAACGACCGGCAACACGCTGTCGGCAAAGCCACTCATTTTGCCCGACGGGCTTTTCTCGAAGTTGAGCCGCCGGTGTTCGTATTCGACTATTCCAAACACATATTTTGCGTTGGGAAAAGTCGGCACCCAGCGACCATCTAGCAGACGTGTGTTCCAGCCAACGTGATCGGCGTGCAGGTGCGTGCACATTACAAAGTCGATTTGTTCGGGCGTAACGCCGGCCTGCGCAAGGTTCCATAGCCAGGGCGTGCGGCGCATGTGGAAGCCGTCGAAACCGCCGCGGTCCTTGTCATTGCCAATGCAGGTATCGACCAGAATCATGTGTTTTGGCGTGCGCACCAGATAGGAGTGAAAAGCCAGAAATGCCAGCGATCCGGCAGTGGTTGCATCGGCGTCGAGACGCGCGAATCGTGGTTCAAGCCAGCTGCGCTCGCGTGTTAGCATCGTTGGCGTAACCTCGGGCAGCATGCGCTCGAAGCTCATAGGCCAAGATGGGTCTTCGACGATGGCGTCGATTCGCAGGTCACCGACGGCGAGACTTTTCATATGGAAAACATAACAGTGTTTGCGATCGTTCTGCCAGTGCATATCGCGGCAGCGCTTATAAGTCCCGTGCTTTTCACGGCGCGTGCCTGGCGCTCCTGGAATGGTCGCGATCCGGCGCGAGGCATGCTGCGTTGGTTGCCCCATGTTGTGGATACGGTTTTGTTTGGCGCAGGACTCGCGTTGGCGGTGATGATTCGGCAGAATCCGCTCGAGCATTCCTGGTTGATGGCGAAGCTCGTCGCGCTGCTTTGTTACATCGTCGCAGGCCACGTTGCGGTCAGGCGCGCACGACAACGTGGTTTTATTTTCGGTGCGTGGCTGTTGGCACTTGCGATAATCACCTATATCTACGCCGTCGCCTTTACAATGCGAGTCAATCCCTTGAATTAGAAAAAAGGTCTGGCGGCTCAGTGAGCGAAACGGCGACTCGGAAATTCGGACCGGTGGTGCTTGAACCGGGCTTTTCGCCTGCTAACGCGGGCACCTACATTTTCGCCGCTTTTGTCACGGTCGGCTTGCTGGCGTTTGTCAGCTTCATCATGACTTTCCTGCTCAACGCCAATTTGCGCATCCCGCAGGACGAACAGGGCACGACGCTCGGTCAATTGGGTTTCTACAACGAAATCGTTGCGCTGCTGCTGGTGACGCCCATTGGCGCGCTGGCTGACAAGTTCGGTCGGCGGCCCGTGTACGTGCTGGGTTTCCTCTGGCTCGCAGTCGGTTTCTGCCTGTACCCGATGGCGCGAAATTTCAACCAACTGCTGGCCTGCGCATTGTTCTTCTCGGTGGGAGTTGCGGCGGTCGGCTGCATGATGTCGACCATCCTGGCGGACACACCGCGCGAAGATTCGCGCGGCCCCTTTGTCGGCATCACGGGCTTTGTGCAGGGAATCGGTGTGGTGGTTGTAGCGATTCTTTGGTTGGGCAGCCTGCCCAAAAAATTCGTCAGCGAGGGAATGGATGCGAGTCAAGCGGCGCAGAGGACACTGTATTACGCCGCCGGCCTCTGCGTCTTGACGGCGCTGGCATGCTTCGTGGGACTCAAGAAAGGCACTCCCAGCAGACTGTCTGCGCAGATGCCGCTGCGCACTATCATCGCGCAGGGCATCACTGCGGCCAGAAGCAACCCTGTGATCTGGTTCGGCTGCATGCTCAATTTCGCCGCGTTTGCCGATCGCATCATCATCGGGACGTTTTTTTCCAATCGCCTGCAGGCGTCGCTGGTTGCCAGCGGTGTCAGCCCGACGGACGCTCTCGACAAGGCACGAAGGCCAATTTTGATCGCCAACGCGTCCGGGCTGGTGTTCGCGATCGTGTTTGGTTTGATGCTGCGCCGCATGGATCGCATCACCGCTGGCGTGATTGCGATGCTGGTAGCCTCGATTGGCTACCTCGCGGGCGGATTCGTTGGCGATCCACGCAGCGCATCCATCATGCCGGTGGCGCTCGTGTTAGGTCTGGGGCAGGTAGCGGCGATCGTCTCCAGCCAGGTCGTGCTGGGCCGCGAAGCGCCGATTGCGGTTCGCGGCGCCGTCTTCGGTCTGGCGAGTGTCGCGGCATCGCTGGGCATTCTCTTCACCAATGGCCTGGGCGGATGGCTTTATGATCACGCGGGGCATGGCGCGCCATTCTTTCTGATCGGCGCCATCAACTTTTGCATCATGGGTTTCGGCGTCTATCTGATGCGCCAGCGGCGTTAGGTCCGGCCGCGGCTAATCGTCCTGCAGCAACAGCAGCGGCGTTCCTTCCGGACTGCGCAGCAGCGCATTATTCGATGGGTTGAGTCCGCGCGGCAGTTCGCCGTCAGATTCCAGCCCGTCGGCGCGCAGCGCGGCAATCCGTTGCGCCATGTCGGGATCGCGAAACACCAGCATCGGTTCATCGCAGGTGCGAGGGCGATGCAGTGCGAGGGTCAGCTTGTCGCTGATCAGTGGTTGCGAAATGTACGGCGAGTCAATTTCCACATGTGCGACAAATCCGAGTTGCTCCCAGAGTGCAATACAGGCAGGGAAGTCCGCGGCGGGAAAACTGAACTCCGCAAACCAACCGCAGCGCGATTCACGCTCAGCTTCGCTGGTGGGCGGCGAATAGGTGCGCGCTTCGAGAATGGTCACCATCTGGCCAGACGGGTCGCGAAAGCCGATTTCGTTAAAGCAGTCGACGCCAGTTTTGGCAAATGCCAGTTTGATACCCAGCGACTCAAACTCGGGGATGAATCGTGCAATGTTGCCGCGCACGCAAGTGATAGACGGCGATGGAAATCGATACTGGTGGAGACCGATAAAAATCCGCCCGTCTGTTAGCACGCCGTAGGGATGAGGCCAGGTATCGTTGGTGACGCAATGACGAAAGCCAAGCCGCTCGTAAAACTCCACCGACGCGCGTATGTCATCGGTCGAAATACTGATTTCGTGAAAGCTGCCGAGCATTCCGTTCCTATGATAAGCCGCAACGCAACAAAGCGCACCGGCATCGCCTGGCCCGCCAGGATGCAAGTCGCTGTATAGCATGGCAAGTGGCCGACGGCCGCTGCGGCGGCAGATGAAGTCGTTCTAGCGAGCGGCGCTAACGCGATTGGCGGGGCGTTAGCAGCAGCAATGCGCCCATGGCAACGGCCGATGCCACGAGGCAGAACGTCGTGATCGGCAGCGGCGTGTCGGTGGCAGCGAGACCCATTGCTTGAACTGACAAACCGGCCATGGCCTGCTGACTGAATCCTATAACCGACGAGGCGACGCCTGGATGATCCGGTGCGAGATGTACCGCGCGCGCCGTCAGATGAGGCAACGCCAGACCCTGACCAAACGCAAGCGGCAGTTGCGGTAGAAATAACGCCATCGGCGTCCAAACGTGTCCCATCGCCAAGGCAAGTCCTAACGCTGCACCGGCCATCTGAAAGCCGATACCCGCGAACATCAATTTTTCTGCAGCAATACCGCGTCCAAGCGTTGCGACATACAGATTGCCGACGAAATAGCCAGCGGACAGCAACATGTAATAGAGCCCAAAATCCGTCGCGCTACTGTGCATGACATCCGCCATGACGTATGGCGTGACCGAAATAAATGCCAAAAAGATCGAGTAGATCAGGCCAACCTGCAGTGCATAGCCGACAAACTTCGGATTCTTCAGCACCAGACCTGCCTCGCGAGCGAGTTTGGTCGCGGAGCCGGACCGCGCGCTTGCGTGACGAGTCTCCGGCAGCAACGTCAGCACGCAGCCCAAGACGATAATCGCCAATGCGGCCATCAGCCAGATGCCGGTGTGCCAACTGAACCATTTGGCGAGGTAGCCGCCGATGGCTGGCGACACCGTGGTGCCTAACATCATGGTCATGGTGACGATTGCCAGTGCCTGCGCCAGCGTCGCGCCCTGGTAGCGGTCGCCGGCAACCGCACGCGCGACAGTCAGTCCGGCCGAGGCGCCAATTGCCTGCACCACGCGGCCGGCTACCAGCCATTCGAGAGTTGGAGCCAGCGCGGCCAGGACGGATCCGAGAATGAATATGGCGAGTCCGCCCGCAATGATAGGCCGACGGCCATAACGGTCGGACAGCGGGCCGGCAAACAGAATTCCTATCGCAAATGACCAAAGAAAAAAGCTGATGGTAGTTTGCGCGGCCGGCTGGTTGGCGGTGAATTCGCGCTGGATCTCCGGCAATGCCGGCATCAGCATATTGTTAGCCATCGGCCCGAGCGCGCTGCAGCTGGCGATCAGCGCAATCAGCCCGAATTCGTGCCGTTTCTCAGATGCCGACACAAACGTATTTTATTTCAGTGTACTCGTCGATGCCGTGACGCGAACCTTCCCGGCCCAGGCCGGATTGTTTGACGCCGCCAAAAGGCGCCACTTCCGTGGAGATGATTCCGGTATTCACTCCGACGATGCCGTATTCCAGGGCTTCCTGCACGCGCCAGCTGCGCGACAAATCGCGCGTGTAGAAGTAAGCGGCCAGTCCAAACTCGGTGTCGTTAGCAAGTCTGATGGCCTCGGCCTCGTCGCGGAAGCGGAACAAAGGCGCGACCGGTCCAAAAGTCTCCTCACGCGCAACATGCATGACACTGGTGACGCCGGTCAGAACCGTAGGCTGATAGAAATTGCCGCCGAGCGGGTGTCGCGCACCCCCGGTCGCAATTTTTGCGCCCTTGGCAACTGCATCGCCGACATGGCTTTCAACTTTTGCAAGCGCCAACGAGTTGATCAGTGGGCCC